>JAERMQ010000095.1 GCA_016844745.1 Ignavibacteria bacterium
TCCTGTCATTTATACCTAAGAAAACTCATTGTTTTTTGAATTTTAGTACACATTATTTTTTTATCAATTTTGTCCTTTTTACGCTGGTGCAGTACAGTAAAACAATTATCCCGAATCAAATTAAGCATTGTGTTTATGGAATTAATAACAATAAAAACATTTGAAAATAGCTTTGAAGCCAATTTATTGAAATCGAGATTGGAGGATGAAGGAATTGAATGTTTCTTATTTGATGAAAATACGGTTTCGATTATGCCTTTTTATAACGTTGCAGTTGGAGGGATTAAACTCAAAATCAATGAGGCGGATATTGATAAGGCAAGAGATATATTTGAAGATATAAACCATACCTTGCTTACGGATGAAAGAAATAATGCAATAAGATGTCCGAAGTGTGATTCAAATGATATTATTTTAGGATTTAAGTCAATTAAAAGCATTACGGGGATAATTCTATTTGTTTATTCTTTACTATTTTTGCTTTTTCCTATTTATTATAAAAAATTATATAAATGCAAGAATTGCGGAGAGGAGTTTAGAAAATGAAACATCACTATAAATTATTAATACTTGCAATCTTAGTTGTAGGTTGTATCTCAATAAAAATTAAGGATAACGCTATGAACGATAAAATAAATAATCAGGAATCAAAGGAATATGCAAATAACGACACAACACCAAAAGTTACTGGTATTGGCGGTATTTTCTTCCTTTCGAACAGTCCAAAAGAGATTAAGGAATGGTATGGGAAAAACTTAGGACTTGCAATTGGTGACTACGGGTCTTCTTTCGAATTCAGGAATGCCAACAAACCGGAGGAAATCAATTATCTTCAATGGGCTCCTTTTAAAAAGGATACTAAATATTTCGAACCTTCTAAAAAAGAATTTATGATAAATTATAGGGTACAAAATATAGAAGCTTTGGTGAAAAATCTAAAAGAAAATGGAGTAGTTATATTAGATTCGATTGAAACCTTTGAATATGGAAAATTTATTCATATCATGGACCCTGAAGGGAATAAAATCGAACTTTGGGAGCCCATCGACAGCGTTTTTACTAAGATGGGCGGAAAAACAACGAAGTAACAAAATATTGAGTTATCAAATTGAAAATTATTGAAGTTGATTTTGACTTTTTATTATTTTCGAACCTAAATTAAGTTTAATTGACTGGTTCTTTTTAATGATTTGCATATCACCTTTTTTACAGTTATTAACTACAATTTTTGCTTCATTTATAACAATATTCAAAAAAGAGAAAAATTTTTCAGTAAGACAATAATTAATCAAATGAATATAATCAGATTATTTTGATTTATATTAATTTTAACAAATAGTAACTACTAAGCAATAGAAGTGTATATATAAATGAATTAATATTGAATACAAAATTGGAGTTCTTATGAAAATTCAAATTCTACTTAGCTTTTTGGTTATCTTCCTGATAGTCTCGAGTTCGGCTCATAGCCAGAAGCAAGCAATTATCATTGACCATAATTGTTGCAATATTGCCAAAGTGCCGGATAATTGGATAGGTATTTCCAAGAATCGGTTTCGCATTGCATACGGACATACCTCGCACGGAAGCCAGATTGTTACCGGCATAGGTCTGTTGAATAATATTCCAAATTCAATTTACACCTATAATAAAGGACAGGGTTCGTTATATATTAACGATGCTTCTTTATTGCCGGGTGATTTAGGCAATCCCGACAGAACCACATGGGCTACAAGAACAAGAACTGTATTGAATAATAATACTTCGAATATCAACATGATAATGTGGTCATGGTGTGGGCAGGTCGATGGTACGGAAAGCGACATCAATACTTATCTTAATTTGATGAACCAGCTCGAGAAGGATTTTACGAATATTACTTTCGTTTATATGACCGGGCATTTGAATGGAACGGGTGTTACAGGCAACGTGAACAAGAGAAATGAACAAATCAGGAAATTCTGCCGGGATAATGGTAAAATACTTTTTGATTTCGCAGATATTGAAAGTTATGACCCGGACGGTAAATATTTTCTTGATAAAGGCGCCGATGACGGATGCAATTATAAAGGCGGCAACTGGGCTGATGAATGGTGCAAAGCCAATCCAACGCTCTGCAATACTACCTGCAGTTGCGCCCACTCAAAATGTCTGAATTGTCAGCAGAAGGGTAAGGCTTTCTGGTGGATGCTTGCACGGGTGGCAGGATGGGAGGGTATTAGCACAGGTATTAAAGTTAATGAATTGACTGAACAAACTAATTTTAATATTTCTCCAAATCCGGCATCTGACTTAATGATCATTGCATTTTCATCTCCAGGAATTACTAAAATGAATATATCGATTAGTAATTCTTATGGTATCGAGGTCAAAAGATTTGGTTATAAGGAATTATCGGGGCAAAACAGCATCAATATATCAACAATTGAATTTCCGTCCGGCATTTATTTTTGTTCAATGATTACCGGAATGAATATAATAACGAAGAGTTTTGTTGTATTGAGATGATTTCTTTAGGTAAAAATGAAAAGAAAAACCCCCTAACCCCCGGTTTTAGAAGAAGAACATAGAAGTAGATAATTCCCCCTTTTTTAAAGGGGGTTAGGGGGTTTTTCTATATTCCAATTAATCAATTAAAATTCAAAAATGAATAAAGAGAAAAATACAAGAGTTTGCCCTGTAGAACATGCAGGAATACTTGATAATGCTTTTCGGAGATTCCTGCAAAATCCAAAGAAAATTTTAGGTTCGTATATCAAAAAAGATATGACAGTTCTTGATTTTGGTTGCGGACCCGGCGTTTTTACGTTGGAGATTGCTAAAATGTTGTGCGGTTCTGGCAAAGTGATAGCTGCCGATTTACAGGATGGGATGTTGGAAAAGGTAAGGCAGAAGCTCCAGGGAACGGAATTAGAGCAAAGAATTGAATTACATAAGTGTACGGAAGGCGCGTTTGGCGTTACCGAAAAAGTTGATTTTGTATTGGCATTTTATGTGGTTCATGAGGTGCCGAATCAAGAGCTACTCTTTGAGGAAATAAAATCGATTTTGAAACCAAATGGAATGTTATATATCATCGAGCCAAAGTTTCATGTTTCAAAGAAATCTTTTGAAGAGATGATATGCAGATTGGAGAAGAACGGATTTGAAATTACAGGCAGACCGCGAGTATTTTTCAGTAGGACGGTGGTGGTGAGGAATGAGAAGCAATGATAAATAGAATCCTTAATGATAGTTATATTTAATGTAAGTTCAGAGGATTAGAGCTGTAGAATGCGAGTTTTTTTTTAATTAAACCATGAAACCTACTTTTGCTTTCCAAAAAGAAAAAAAGATCATTAAAAGTTATATCCAAATTTTGTCAGTTAGTTTGTCGTAACCTCTCTGCTTAAAGAATTTCATAAACTCAACATTGTCGGAAGCTGGGAATTCAATTTTTATTTCTTCAGTCAAATTCTTAATAACTTTATCACCAATAGGTTTTGAATATTTTCCTCTCAATGCTTTTTCATACCAAATCAATAAATCACCTTCTGTAACAATACTTTGTATTTTAGATTTCCAACCAATTTGATTTAATAGTGAAACGATGATTTTTTGTTCGCTGTCTTTGCAAACAATTACAATTCTATCTGCTGATATTGATGAAACAATATTCTCTGCAAGTTCTTCTGTCAAAGACAAATGTTTAATTTGAATTACAAGTCCAAAATTTGCCCACATATCAAGTCCCCTATCTGCGGCATTTGTCACACCAACACGATTTATTCTTGCAGGAACACTAATTTTATTTTGTGTTAAAGTAAGCCGTATAATTTTTTGTGCAAAGTCCTCAAACTCTTTTAAAATATCATATCTGGCTGGGTTCATGCTCACTTCAACAATAACATCTAATGCATCTACAATAGCAGAGAAAAGTGCGAAAACAATCATTTCATAAATTTTATCAATACTTCTTCTCAAACCAGGCTCATTCCAAAATAAAGCTATGAACTCATCAAGTTTAAAATTTGATTTGTCATGAGAAGCACAATAACCATTTGCAGTTGACATTTGAGAAAATCGTTCAGAAAATTTTCGATAGATGTAAGCTTCTACAATTCCTTTCTTTTCTCTATTATTTTTTCCTAGAACAACTAATACTGATGGTGGAATAGCATTGTCATTGAAAATATCATCTTGGTATCTTGCTGATGAAGTGCTTGACCTACCAAGAAATTTCATACAAATTATATTTCTCCATCGTTTTGAAACATTTCGATATGTTGAAAGGTCACCAAGCTCAATATCTTTTTCAGTTCGATCTCTGTAAAGTATTTCAGCTATTTGAATGGGCTTGTATAAATGAACCCTCGCTTTGGTTATTATTTTATCTAATGCTTGTTTTGCTTCTTTTATATCCATGTTTAAATTATAATAATGTTAACTGAACAGATTCTTTGTATACCTTTTTGTTTTTGAGGGCATTTATCATTTCTCCTGCAATGACCTTAATTACTGGAACAGTAACAGAATTACCTGCAAGTTTGCGAACCTGTGAATAAGGAACATTAATTATAAAGTCATCTGGAAACCCTTGTAGTTTCAACATTTCTTTTCCTGTCAATCTTCTCACGCCATTAACCAAAAGATAATTATAGCTTCCACCCGAACGCAATGCACATGAGAAAGGTAGAGCAGAAATATTTCCACCGATATTTTCATGCCAAACAGATGGAAAAGGTGGAATGCCTTTTACTGCTGCAAATCTTTTAGTTTTCATATTTTCGGTTACAAAAAAATTTTTGGGAACATCTTCGTCTTTGTCTAAAAATTCTGTTAGAGGTTTATAATAGCCTAGAGGTTTTGGAAATTTAAAATGTATTGCTTCTCGAAAACCTACAATGTAAATTCTTTCTCTCTTTTGTGGAACTCCAAAATCAAGAGAATTAAAGACCTTGTGAAAAACTGTGTAGCCAAGTTCTTTTAATTTATCTAAAATAACTGAAAAGGTTCTTCCATTGTCATGTGTAGTTAGTCGCTTTACATTTTCAAGTAAAAATGCTTGGGGTTTTTTATTTTGTAAAATTGCCTCTATATTGAAAAATAACGTTCCTCTAGTATCGGCAAATCCTAATCCCTTGCCTGCAATACTGAATGGTTGACATGGAAACCCTGCTAGTAGGATGTCGTGGTCGGGTATGTCTTGAGGCGAAATGTCGTTAATGTCACCAAATGGTTTCTCATTAAAGTTTGCTTCATACATTTTTTGTGCAGCACTGTCCCACTCAGAAGTGAAAACATTTTCGCAGCCGTAAGATTCAAATGCAAGTCTTATGCCGCCAATGCCAGCAAAGAGGTCAATTGTTTTATAATTATGTCTATTCATTTAGAGTTTTTTCAATTTTTTTTACACAAGTTTCTAAATTATTTTCAATATCTGCTCCCCAAAACCTCAATACAGTCCAACCATCTTCTGTCAACTTTCGATTTACTTCTTTGTCTCTTTTTATATTGCCCTCAATTTTATTATGCCAATATTTTATATTTGTCTTGTGGTCATGTTTATGAACTCTCCAATTTTTGCCATGCCAAAATTCGCTATCAACAAAGATGGCAACTTTTATTCGTTTGAAAACAATATCAGGTTTGCCGAAAACTGTTCTATCATTTTTCCTATAACGATGTCCACGAATCCAAAGAGCTTTAGACAACATCGTTTCAATTTTTGAACCTGAACTTTTTACGGCTTGCATCGTCTTTCGTATTTGTTCGCTTGTCTGTTGGTTCATATTTGTTTTTCAGGATTGTGTTCTTAGATTTACAATAGTATAGCATCTTACTTTCAGCTTCCAATTAATTACTGATTATAGTAATCTTATTTTAGATAAAGTTAAATGATTCATATCTTTTCATTATTAAATATTTTGTTACAACTAATTAATAAAATTTATCCAAAACAAAATTACTTTAATTATTAATCGTAAACAAATTATTTCTTGTTACGAGGTATAATTTTCAAAATTTCAAATTGTTAAATTTTCAAAATGATTTTTACCATTTCATTTTTTTTTATTAATTTGCAAATCTTTGTAAAAAGCTATTATTTTTACACTTCAAGTCAAGGGATAATCCTGACAAAGGTGTTGAAAAGAAAGATGAGATTGAGTAAAATGTTAAGAAGAATGTCATTCTGAACGTAGTGAAGAATCCAGTCCCAATGCGGCTTCTGGATTCTTCACTTCGTTCAGAATGACTTTCTTCCAGTTTTTTAGATTTATACTCAATCAACAAGACTGAAAATAAGCTATTATTAATATTTTGGTATTTGCATTTTTCGGAGAACAAATGAAATCCTACGAACCAAAAAACATCAGGAATATCGCCTTCCTTGGGCATTCCGGCTCGGGTAAGACAACAATTTCCGAGTCAATCCTTTTTCAAACCGGCGCAATCAACCGCCGAGGCACAGTAGATGATAGAAATACAGTCTCGGATTATAACGATATAGAACATGAAAAAGGCTGTTCAATCCTCTGTACTCCCCTCTACGCTGAATACAATGACGTTAAAATTAATATGGTCGATACTCCCGGCTATGATGATTATATCGGGGAAATCATCGCTGCCCTAAAGGTCTGCGAAACCGGTATGATGGTAATAAACTCGCAGAACGGAGTCGAAGTAGCAACAAATATTATCTGGGAAGTTGCTTCTCAATCAAGCAAATCCATGATGTTTGCCATTAATAAATTAGATGTCGAGCAGGCTCACTTTGATAAAAATGTAACCGACATACAGGAAAGTTTCGGTCGTAGTGCAACGATTTTCCAATACCCACTGCAAACCGGCGCCAATTTCAATACCTTAATTGATGTATTGACGATGTCGGCTTATAAATTTTCAGGCGACACTGGTTTCGATAAAATTGAAATCCCAGCCTCCGAAACGGCAAAAGCCGAGAAATTACACAATGAATTAATTGAATCAATCGCAGAAGTTGACGAAGAATTAATGAATAAATACCTGGAAGAAGGCTTACTAACTGAAGAAGAGATATGGAAGGGCTTAAAAGTTGCCGTAGCAACCTGCCAGATTTTTCCAATTATCTGCCTTTCAGGAAAAAATAATATCGGAACCGAGTTATTCTTGCAATATGCCGAGAAATTCCTTCCCTCCCCGCTCGATGCCTTTCCTGTTGTGTCGGTCGAAGGCGACAAAATTGAAGTTAATCCGCACGCTCCTGTGTCATTATTCGTTTTCAAACTTACATCTGAAGCCCATCTTGGCGATATGACATTCTTCAAGGTATATTCCGGAACAATGAAAAGCGGTCTTGATTTGTATAATGAGCATCGTTCAAGTACGGAGCGCTTCGGTCAGATATTCGTGATTAACGGAAAAAAGCGAGCTGAAGCTCCTGCCCTTTGTGCAGGCGATATCGGCGCAACGGTAAAACTGAAAAACACCGGCATTAATGATACACTCCATGAAAAAGGAAAACAAATTACTATTCCTAAAATGGTTTATCCTATTACGAAAGTCAGGACAGCAGTAGTGCCAAGGACCAAAGGCGAAGAAGATAAAGTCGGTATCGGGCTTAATAACTTATCACAGGAAGACCCATCACTCAGAGTAGAACACTCACAGGAATTGCGTCAAATAATTCTTCATGCACAAGGTGAACTTCATCTCGGTATTGCTAAATGGAGATTGGAACATCGTTACCGCGTGGAAGCCGAATTCATTGAGCCACGCGTTCCATATCGTGAAACAATCCAGAAGCAAGTTAAAGGCAGCTACCGCCATAAGAAGCAATCTGGTGGTGCAGGTCAGTTTGCCGAAGTTCACATGATGATTGACCCGTGGCATGAAAATATGCCAAAACCGGAAGACATGTCGGTTCGCGGCAAAGACCTCATCGAGCTTGATTGGGGCGGTAAACTGGAATTCGTCAATTGCATCGTTGGCGGAGTCATTGACCAGCGCTTCCTGCCGGCAATCCTGAAAGGTGTAATGGATAAGATGACAATCGGACCATTGACCGGCTCTTACGTTCGTGATATTCGCGTTTGTATTTACGATGGGAAAATGCACCCTGTCGATTCCAACGAAGCAGCTTTCAAAACTGCCGGTATGATGGTATTCAAAGATAATTTCATTCAGGCAAGTCCAAAGATTTTAGAGCCGATTTATAATGTCGAAATCCGCGTACCGGAAGATTCCGTCGGCGATGTTATGAGCGACCTTCCGACAAGGCGAGGACTGATTCTCGGTATAGATTCCGAAGGGCGCTACCAGAAAATAAAAGCGCGGATGCCGCTTGCGGAATTGGATAAATATTCAACCGCATTGCGCTCTATGACAGCCGGACGGGCAACTTACACTCAGGAATTTGCAGAGTATCAATCAGTTCCGCCAAGCGTCCAGCAGCAGTTGATGGATGATTACAAGAAACGACACGACGAAGAATAAGATTATATTGTATTTAGTCATCCGATGACTCCCAGTCATCGGATGACTTTTTTCACCTATGTTCACCACTTTTCACCGGTTTTTACTTTTTTTTGACTTTCAGAAAGTTTCCCTACTTTCGGAAAGTTGACTGCTTTTGACTATGAATGACTATGTTTGACTATGAATTTTCGTGTTTTTTCGGTTCAAAGAACAGACGAGGGCGTCTGTTCTACTTCTTCATATTAACCATTAACAATTTCTTCGTGACCTTAGTGAAACCTTTGTGTACTTTGTGTTAAAAATTCTTCTTTTAATTATGGTGTGTTTGTTTACCACAAAGGGCGCAAAGGTAAGCACAAAGGACACAAAGCTTCTGATACTTCCTATTCAAATAACAATTAAATACAAAAATAATCAGAAGAAATGTTATAGTTTAAATATGGTTTGGAAAAGATTTGGAAATAATAGATTACAAAATTTTTCCTTTTGAAATAAAATTTTTGTAATTTTCATTTTTGTTTAACTATTAATTTGAAAAACTATGCCAACAATAACAGTAGATATAGATAGCCAACCGAATGCACGCAAATTTCTTTATCTTGCCAAGAATTTGAAATTTGTAAAAAATGCCCGGATAATAACGAAAAATTCTGAATCTCTTTCTGAAGAGGATTGGATAAAACCCGGAAGACCTGCTACCGAAGAAGAAATTGAAAAGCTTTGCAATGAATTTGACCTCGATACTGAAAGTTCTACGAAAGATGAAGTTAGAATCTTTGTGAAAGAAGAATTATCAAAATATCGAGCCGGAAAATGATTGTTAAATACCGCAAAAAAGCCAGGATTGCTATTTTAAACGCAACTTTATACATTGAGGAACAAGGTTATCCTATTAATGCTGATAAATTCTATGAAAGAATACTCGAATTTGGAGATTCGCTTACAACTTTTCCTGAAAAATACGGATTATGCCATTCTAATCAATTCGCTGCAAGAAACCTCAGGTGTGCCGTTTTCGAAAAGAACTATATTTTTATTTACAAAATCTTGAAACATGAAATTGTCATAGTTAATATTATTCATGCAAAACGTTTGAAATAATTTTCTAATTTCACCCATTTTCACCTATTTTCTACACTTTTTTACGGTTTCTTCGTATTTTGGAAAATGAACAGACGAAGGCGTCTATTCTACTGTACTGCACCAGCGTAAAAAGGACAAAATTGATAAAAAAATAATGTGTACTAAAATTCAAAAAACAATGAGTTTTCTTAGGTATAAATGACAGGA
>JAERMQ010000051.1 GCA_016844745.1 Ignavibacteria bacterium
CTTCGGCTGTGTAAACTTTTTTCTTTTTCATTTAACCTCCAAATGATTATTAACAAAATTCTTACCATATTTTGTTGTTTTTCATCTGGTGCAAAACAGGTATGATACGTGTGTCCGGAGTCAATTGGTTTACAAATTTAGAATTAGAAAAACGCCACGAAGATTTAATTCTCTATAAAAAATATAATTCGGAAGAATATCCTAAATATGACAATTACGATGCCATTAATGTTGACAAAACAAAAGATATTCCGATGGATTATGATGGTGCTATGGGGGTTCCGATTACTTTTCTTGATAAATATAATCCTGAGCAATTTGAGATAATTGATGGATTAAATAGATATACAATATTGGATGTTGCAGGTCT
Source organism: Ignavibacteria bacterium (assembly GCA_016844745.1). Lineage (GTDB taxonomy): Bacteria > Bacteroidota > Ignavibacteria > Kapaibacteriales > UBA2268 > JAERMQ01. The sequence continues at coordinate 371 of JAERMQ010000051.1, forward strand.
AAATGTTAATGCTGTAAAGAATCATCTTCATTTGACAGAGATTAATGGAAAATCAACATATTTTAGAGTTTTAATAAAGAATAAGCGGGTGTAATATATGAAAGTAAAATTAGATCAAGCTGTAAAAATGTTTTTTAGTAATTCCTCTTTAGAAATGGTATATATTGAAGCAATTTCTAATGCACTTGATGCAAATGCGAACAAGATTATTATTACAATAACTGCTAATGCATTAAATAATCCAGAAACTTTACAAGTTGAAATTTCTGATAACGGAGAAGGCTTTACAGATGAAAGATATAAAAAATTTTCAAATCTTTTTGATGTAGAAGAAAGCACTCATAAAGGCTTAGGTAGATTAGTTTATTTGTGCTACTTTAATGATATAGAAGTTCTAAGTTACTATGATAAAACTAAATATCGTTTTTTTAAATTTGATGAAAAATTCGATGAGTCAAATTCTAATGTAGTGACTGTTTCAGAAAGAGAATCAAGCACTACTTTTAAAATGCAAGGTTATACATTACAAAAGATTGCAAAAAGTGAATACATAAACTCCAATAATTTAAAAAAAAGAGTTTTGGAAGAATTTTATTCACGTCTTTTTCATTTAAAAAAAGATGGTCATAGTTTTGAAATAAAGATTATAACAGATATTGATAAAAATAGAAATGATGTAATTTTAAATAATTCAGATATACCTGAATTCAAAGTTGTTGAAATTGAAAATACAATTAATTTAACTGATAAATTTAATTTATATTACTCAATTAATCAAGTTAACAATACACAATCATTTATTGCAGCAATAAATGTTGACAATAGAACTGTAAAAATCAATTTAGTTGATGAAGAAAATATTCCAATAAGTTATGAAATGGTATTTCTTTTATATTCTGATTATTTCATTGGAAAAGTTGATATTCAGAGGAAAGATTTAACATTTTCAAAAAGTGAACTTAAAGATATCGAAAACATATTCAGAAGAAAAGTTGCATTAATTATTGAAGAAGAAATTCCAAAAATAAAAGAACGGAACCTCAATACAAAAACAAAATTATCAAAAAGATACCCTCATTTAATTGGATATTTTGATAAAAAAAATATTGGTTATATTAAAAATGAAGAAATTATAAAAAATGCTCAAAATGAATTTTTTAAAGACCAGAAAGAATTGCTTGATGCAAATAGTTTAACAGATGAGCAGTTTAATAAAGCATTAGACATATCCTCAAGATCATTGACGGAATATATATTATTTAGGCAATTAACAATTGAAAAATTAAGGGAAACTACTATAAATAATAGTGAACTTGAACTACATAAACTCTTCGCAACTACTCGAAAAGAAGGAAAATTTGAAAAATTGAATTTCATTAATGATATTTATAGAAATAATTCTTGGTTACTTGATGATAAATACATGACTTATGAAACTGTTTTAAGTGATAGAGAATTGACCGATGTAATAGAATTTATTACAAAAGATGAAGTACATAGAGATGATGACAGAATTGATATTGCTTTAATATTTTCTAATAATCCTAAAAATTCTATACCTTTTGATGTCGTAATTATTGAAATAAAGAAAAAGGGTATTACTATAGAAGAGAATATGAAAGTTATTACTCAACTTGAAAAAAGAGCAAGAAAATTAATGCATTACTATAATAATCAAATACAAAGAATTTGGTTTTATGGGATAATTGAATTTAATGATGAAGTAGAATTAGCACTTTCAGGAGAATATACAGAACTTTATTCATCAGGTAAAATGTATTATAAAGAAACAACTGTAGCCATCTCATTAGAACCGAAAAAAGTTCTACCAATTGGAGTTTTTATTTGGGATATCAATGCAGTTATTGAAGATGCACATTTAAGAAACTCGGCTTTCTTAAATTTAATCAAAAGTAATTTTGATGTTAATGGAATTTAATTAAAATGGAATAAAATATCATTTTAGAAAAACCTATGAAAATCGAACTAAAAGAAATAACGGTCAGAGAATTGCAGAAATGAGTGCATTATGGCAAGAATAAATGTAAAAGGCACAGAGATAACCGTAGTCGCTAAAAACGACATAGATTTCTTATGTCTTACGGATATGACAAGCGGATTTAAAGAAGGTAGTGGATTAATTGGCAAGTGGATTACTAATAAAAATACACTTGAGTATCTTGGTATCTGGGAAAAAATAAACAACTTCAAATTCAATTACACCGAATTCGTGGTAATTGAACAGGAAGCAGGAGTAAATAGATTTATTATGTCGGTAGGACAATGGATTGAAAGAACACAAGCCAATGGATTGATAGTTAAATCCGGCAGATACGGAGGTACTTATGCCCATAAAGATATTGCTTTTCATTTTGCTATGTGGCTTAGCCCAGAGTTTCAAATTTACCTGATAAAAGAATTTCAACGGCTTAAAGAAGAAAAACAAAAACAGTTCGGCTGGACAGCCAAGCGGGAGCTTGCTAAGCTCAACTACCATATTCATACCGATGCAATAAAGCAAAATCTGGTTCCAAAAGAGCTTTCTCCCGCTCAAACTTCAATAGTGTATGCCACCGAAGCTGATGTATTGAATGTAGCGCTATTCGGAGTAACTGCCAAACAATGGCGTGATACTAATCCCGGTTTAAATGGAAATATACGGGATTACGCATCAATCAACGAACTGATTTGCTTATCGAATATGGAGAATCTGAACGCGGTTTTTATTAATGAAAAAATGCTCCAAAAAGAAAGATTAATCAAATTGAATCAAATAGCCATTCAGCAAATGTGTATATTGCAAAACATAGAAAACAGAAAATTATTAAAATAAAAGAATATAAATTATGAAAATCGAACTTAAAGAAATTACAGTCAGAGAATTGGCAGAAGGCTATAAAGATAATTCCGAAGACGGCGTTGTTGGTTATGGTGGAAGGCTCGATATCCGCCCTCCATATCAAAGAGAATTTATCTATAAGGATAAACAGCGTGATGCTGTTATCGAGACTATAAAAAATAATTTTCCATTGAATGTTATGTATTGGCATGTCCGGGAAGATGGTAATTTTGAAATCATAGATGGGCAGCAGCGTACAATTTCAATCTGTCAATATATAAACGGTGATTTTTCATTTCTGAATTTATATATTCATAATCTGCAAGACGACAAGAAAGAGCAAATACTAAATTATAAATTAATGGTTTATTTTTGCTGGGGTAATGATAGTGAAAGATTAGATTGGTATAAAACAATTAATATAGCAGGAGAAGAATTAACAGAACAGGAATTACTTAATGCAGTTTATTCAGGCACTTGGGTTACTGATGCAAAACGTTATTTCAGCAAAACCGGATGTGCGGCATATCAAATCGGACATGATTATCTTACAGGTTCATCAATTCGCCAGGATTATTTAGAAAAAGCAATTGATTGGCTTTCTAAAGGAGAAATTAAAGATTATATGTCAATTCATCAGCACGATCCAAATGCAAGCGCTTTATGGAGATATTTTCAAGATGTTATATCATGGGTTCGTGCAACATTTCCTGTTTACCGGTCGGAAATGAAAGGAATAGATTGGGGTAAATTATATAATGAATACAAAGATAAAGTTTATGATACAAAAAAATTAGAAGATGAAATTTTAATATTGATAGATGACGATGATGTTCAAAGCATAAAAGGAATTTATTATTATATTTTTTCAAGAGAAGAAAAGCATTTAAACCTTCGCCAATTTGACGATAAAACAAAAAGAAAAGTTTATGAAAAGCAACATGGAATCTGCCCTATTTGTAATAAACATTATGAACTGAATGAAATGGAAGCTGACCATATAATTCCCTGGCATGAAGGAGGCAAAACTGTAATAGAAAATTGTCAAATGTTATGCAAATTTGACAATAGAACTAAATCTGGGAAATAGGTTAGAAAAAGTGCAATAATTAATATGTTTCCAACTTTTTCTTCACATCCTCTTGAAATGCTGAGAACAAAGTGTCCGGAACCATCCAGCGAGCCAAGGATTCTGCTATTACATCTTGTTAATTTCAGATGTCCTACATCTGCCAGATGTAGGACATCTTCTACCCATAAGAAGGGTTTTTTCTTCCCTGCCTTTTGAAAAGGAGATAACAAAGTGACCGGAACCATCCTGCGAGCCAAGGATTCAGCTATTGCACTTTGATAGATGAATGATAATATTATTAAGGATTTTTGCTGGGGTTATAGGAATTACCAAATAATGTCCACCCCATATTTCTTGAAATTCTTATCGTTTGTTATTACCGGAAAATAATTATTGATAGACTGTGAAATAATAATCCGGTCAAATGGGTCATTATGATGATTTTCCAATGTAGAATTAACTATTATATCCTCGAAAACAATAGGTAGTATTTCTATTTTCTTTTGGTTTAAATGAGATTTCAACTCGGTTAATGGTATTTTCAAGGTTAATTTGTTTAATTTGATTTTGATTGACATTTCCCATAAACTGGCAATACTAAGTAGAATATTATTGTCCAAATTTTCAATAGTATCTTTGGCGATACTGCTTAACTTTGAATTCCCTTCCAAATCCCAAATCAGGGCATGAGTATCAAGAATGATTTTCATTACATATAATCCCTGAAATCTTCAAGCGGCTCATCAAAATCATCAGCCATTTTTATTTTGCCTTTTAAACTACCAAAAGCATTTCGTTTATGGTTTTTTTTCTCAATTTTCTTTTGATTTGATTTTGAGAATAAGAACTCAATAAAATCAATTGCCTCCTGCTTGTAAGCATCAGGAAGTTGCTCATACTGTAATAATATTTGTGATGAATTCATTTTTTTTTCAATCCATTTACAATAAAATACTATTGACGAATTGGATTATTAAAATATTTTTTTCATTCGTTCAGATATGACTAAGGACAAACTGCCAATCATTTTACAAAACTGAACAGCTTTTTCCTTCCCTACCTCTTGAAATGCAGAGAACAAACCGTCCCGATCGTTCCTGCTGAAGGGCAATTACAGGTGTCCTACATTTGTCAGATGTAGAAAATCATTTCTGTAATATATTTTGAAATTTACCATCAATTATCTTAAGAGTGGTTCTAAAAATTCCATTTTTGCTATCATTCTGAGCGAAGCGAAGAATCTATCTTGTTGATTTTAAAGGAATATAGATTCTTCGCTTCGCTCAGAATGACAATTTTTAGAAGTCCTCTTAAATTTTTAAAAGGAGAACGATAAAATATATAGATGAATTCAGTAAGTTTGCACTTTAGGAGGAGGTATATTTATGACAAATTCAATAATTACAATAGACCCTGAGATTCAGAGTGGCAGCCCTGTTTTTTCAGGAACAAGAGTCCCAATAAAATCATTTTTTGATTACATCTCAACCGGTGAAACCATAGAATCATATTTAGAGGATTACCCTTATATAACTCAAGAACAAGTCTATGCTTTAATGACTTTGATGGGTGATTTATTTATTAAAACAACCGATACGATTTTTAATGAAAATACTTTTGGACGAAAATATCCCCATTAATTTGAAGCGGGAATTAAGCGATTTTGAAGTTTTTACAGTTCGTGATATGAATTGGGATAGTTATAAAAACGGTGATTTATTGAAATCAGCAATCCAAAGTGGTTTTAATGTTCTTATAACTACCGATAAAAATTTGCAATTTCAGCAGAATATTAAAAAATTTAAAATAGCCGTAATTGTTTTGGATGTTTTATTACTCAAATGGTCCTATATAGAGCCATTATTACCACATATAATTGAACTTTTACCAAATGTTGAAAATGGTCAAATTTATATAATTTAATCCAAATCTCACAACTCCAACTCAACCATTCAAAACATTATTAATCTCCTCAAGCCAGGCATCCTTGTTCTCCAATAAATAGCTGCGTGCGGCATCATGCTCATTTGGAATAATTCCATCTAATATAGCTTCCTCTATTCTTGATTTGACCATACCAACCGGCTTTGAAGGCTGCAAATCGCATAGTTCCATAATTTCTTCACCGCGAACAGGCGATTGAAATTCTCGAAGCTTGTCTTTTTCCTGGACTTCTACTACTTTCTGGAAAACAATTTCATAATTATTCAGGTATTGCTCGGATAGATGCGGATTATTAGTTGTAATATCAGCCCTGCAAAGCAGGAATAAATCCTCTAACGCATCGCCGGCATGAAAAGCAAGCCTGCGAACTGCGGAATCCGTCACACCTTCATCGACTAATTGCATTGGTCGCTGATGAAGGCGTACAAGCCGCTCAACATAATCAACTTTATCCAAGGGTAGGCGTAGTCGCCTGAAAATATCCTCAATCCAACGCGCTCCAACATCTTCATGACCATGGAAAGACCATCCCATTCCCGGAGTGAACCGTTTAACTGCAGGTTTAGCTATATCGTGAACCAAAGCGGCAAACCGTAACCATAGATTAGTCGAGCGTTCCGCGACATTATCCAACACCTTAAAGGTATGCCTCAATATATCTTTGTGAGCAAAACTCTGCTTGCCGTCGAATTTGGATTCAACGCCTGCCAGCTTATGCAATTCAGGAAAAATATGCAGAAATAAATCCGATTCATAAAGTAATCGTAAACCTTTGCTGGGTTTTTTAGCAGCTAAAATTTTCAGGAATTCTTCTGTGATACGCTCCTGGGCAACGATATTAATCCGGTCGGCAATTTTCTTGATTGCCCTAAACGAACCTTCCTCTACTTCGAAGCCAAGCTGGGCTGCGAAGCGTGCAGCGCGTACCATTCGCAATGGGTCATCGTTGTAGGTAATAGTGGGTTCGAGCGGAGTGCGAATAATTCTCCGGTCAATATCTTTTTTTCCGCTGAAGATATCTACTATTGTACCGAATTTATCCTGATTCAGGGAAACAGCAATGGTATTTATAGTAAAATCACGCCGGCGAATATCATCATCCAATGAACCTTCCGTAACGACAGGATTACGGGAATCATGATAATATTTTTCTTTCCTTGTACCGACGAATTCACATTTATACTGACCGGTTTGTACCAATGCAGTACGGAATTTCTCATAAATTATCGGTTTTGTTTTGTAATGGCGGGCAACTTCCTTGGCAAAATTAATTGAATCGCCAACGACTGTAAAATCGAGGTCAGTTTGTTCCCTGCCAAGGAAATAGTCTCGAACGTATCCACCGACTACATAAACTTCAGTATTGCTATTATCTGCTATTTGCCCGATTTCTTTTAGAATATCTTCTTTTATTACGAAATCTTTATTCAGAACGCTGGTTGTCGAAACTACGGTATGTTGAGTCGAAATCCTGGGACGTTTGGGCTTTTGAGCTAATTGGTCTGTATTTTCCATGTTTCCTGCTAATTAATAATTGCTCTTAATAATTCGATTAATATTTGAAAATAATTGTTTTTCTTTTCGTTTTTAAATTTTTCAAAAGTTCAGAATTTATCATTTCTATTTTCAAAAATAAATTTTAAAAGACTGTAAGAATGTCATTCTGAACGAAGTGAAGAATCCAGTCCCAATGTTAATACTGGATTCTTCACTTCGTTCAGAATGACATTCTTCAAATTTGTTAATTTTTTATATAGTATCATAGGAAATAATGACGATTTCATTTTTCTATTCAATCTTCCTTAATAACCAATGCCCTGAATCTGTACAATTCAGCATTGGGATTCAAATAGGCATCTTTCTTTAAGCCGGCTTTCAAACCGAGATGCTCCAAAAATGTTTTAGTATCCCATTTCTGTTCCCTTGCAACCTGCGGCAGAAATAAGCCGGTTGAATCGCCAAGTCTAAGATAAACGCCATCGTCGCCAGTTTGGATTTCGCCGGTATCGAGCACCCTCTTATATCGTGATAAGACTGAAATTTCAAGAACCAAATCATTCAATTCCGACTTGCGAACGGAAGGAAACCGGGGGTCATGGGTAGAGGCAAGTCTTGCCGCTTCGATTACCTCATCGATAAGAGGCTGATTGGAGAATGTATGTCCCATGCAGCCACGAAGTTCGCCTTTCTTTTTTAAAGTTACGAAAGCAGCATAGTTTTCGGAAAGTTCTGGAGAGGATTTCCCAGGTGAGTAATTTTCCTTTTTACCTGAGCAGGCTTCTACCGTTTGGCGGGCTGCTTTCAAAAGTGTTTTTTTATTCTTTTCCGATAATTTCGGGAGAATGTCAAGAGTTTTATTTTCATTTTTTATAATAGCGCCGGATAAGTAACCAACTACTCTATCTTCGCTTGCCTTTGCATAAGGGGAACCCGCAGAAGTTGAATATAGAAGCGGTTTGGCATCGTTTGCACCCAATTGTTCTGCTGCCATCATAGCAACTGCAATTGGTGCAAAACCACAGGCTTCCCATTTGCGGCTGCTGCATTGGGATGCTATTTTAAAGTAATCTAATCTTCCGAAGGCAGATGTTAAAGGCATATCCATACTTTTTGCCGATAATAAATCATGGTAATGCGATAAATCACTGGATGCCACAATCAGTATATTCTTGCCGGAATTTTTTATACCAAAAACAATTGCCTTCATTAAATCATCAATACTGGAATTATCTTGCGAACCCATGCAAATAGGCACAATGGGAACATTTGGCAGAACGCGCTGCAGGAAGGGAATTTGCACTTCGATAGAGTGTTCGCTTTGTTGAGTTCGCCAATCATGACCATCTAACGACAAACGTACATTTTGATTAACCGATGCAATTTCGATAGAGAGTTTCTTATCAATCATTGCGTTCCCAAGCGGCGTTACGTAAGCATCTCCTGAAAATACAGAAGAGCCTTTGAATGATTTTTGATGGCTTGGACCTATGATGATTACTGCGTCATAATTCAATCCGTTGACTTGACGGTATGCTTTCCCTGCCACCCATCCGCTATAAACATAGCCGGCATGCGGAACTACGAGCGCTATTATTGAATCTTCTACCGTTAGGGGGGAATCTAATTTCAAAAAATCATCTAAGTTTTTCCGCAATAAATCAGGATGGGAAGGATAGAAAGAGCCTGCAAATTGAGGTGGACGATATGAAATATCCTTTATATCGAGCCTGTCCTGAGATGAAGAAAAGAGTACCATAACAATAAAAACAAAATCAATCAATCCTGTCACAATAAGAAGTATTAATTTTTTCACTTAGTAGTCAGTTGAATTCCTTATTCATTTCAATAATTTAATTTAGTAATTTTTTATATACGATGCAACAAAAAAAAATAATTATTTATGAAATTGTCGTTCCTACGAATGAAATAAAAGATAAATCCCTCAGGATTGTCATTCTTCACTTCGCTTACGAATGACATTCATCCGATTTAATAGTATTACAGTAATTAATTAGCAGCAACATTTAATTATTTTAAACTTCTTTATTCTCAAAAGTTAAATCCGTAGGTCTTCTGAAGGATGAAAATTCCGATTTTTTTCGCTTCAATGCCGTGAGACAGCCATTATATATTTCTCGCCATGTAAGCCCAAGCTTTTCCAATAATTCGTCCGGCTCGCCGCTTTCGCCGAATCTGTCGGGTATGCCGATAAATTCCATTGGAACTGGGCAATTCTTGACTACAACTTCAGCAACGGCGCTCCCCATTCCACCGAAAATCTGATGCTCTTCGGCAGTAACGATTACTCCACATTGGCGTGCTGCAAGAGTAACAGTTTCAACATCTATAGGTTTTATAGTAGCTAAATTAATGACACGTGCAGAAATTCCCTTTCTTTTTTCCAATTCTTCTGCAGCAAGCAATGCCTGCCAAACCATAAGCCCGCACGCTATTATTGCAATATCGCTGCCTTCCCTAAATATTTGCGCTTTGCCGATTTCAAACGGTGTTTCTTCAGTTGTAAACATAGGAACTGCCGAACGTCCGAAGCGTATATAAACAGGACCTGTCATTCTTCCGGCAGCTATCGTCGCTTTTTTGGCTTCATGGTAATCGCATGGCACAATCAGTGTCATATTCGGAAGTGACCGTAAGAAAGAAATTTCCTCCAAAGACTGATGTGTAGCGCCGTCGGGACCAACGGTTATTCCGGAATGTCCCCCGCCTATTTTTACATTAGCTTCGTTATAGCAAACTGAAATCCGCATTTGGTCTGCGTTTCTGAATGCAGCAAATGCGCTGTAACTCGAGAAAAAAGGTATTTTGCCGGATAAAGCAAGACCTACTGCAATAGTCGTAGCATTTTGTTCCGCAATGCCAATAGAAAAGAAGCGTTCTGGGAAGCGATTCTGGAAGAATGAAGTTAAGACTGAACCTGTAATGTCTGCTCCCAGAACCACCACATTTTCATTTTCTTCACCTAATGCGACCAATCCCTCACCAAATCCGTGTCTTGTAGGTTTACTACCTAATAATTTCAATGGTTCTATTTTCATATTCTTATATCAATTGTTCCAAAGCTATTTCAGCTTCCGCAGGAGTCGGAGGTTTTCCGTGCCATTCATAGTTATCTTCCATGAATGAAACACCTCTGCCCATCTTGGTTTGAAGAATAATTACCGTAGGTTTTCGGATTTTATTAGCATGATTCGAAACAAACATATCTAATGCTTCAAATATCTGTTCAAAATTATGTCCGTCGATTGTAATTGCGTCGAATCCGAATGCTTCGAATTTTTGTGCTATTGGATAGATACTCATAACATCCCGGACCCTGCCGTCAATCTGGCAATCGTTATTATCGACTATCCAGCAAAGATTATCTAATTTGAATTGTGCAGCCGACATAGCCGCTTCCCAGCAGGAGCCTTCCTGCAATTCACCATCGCCTGTTACAGCGAATACCTTGCGGTTATTTTTGTCGATTAAATTATCGCTGATTGCCATGCCAACTGCAATGGAAATGCCCTGCCCAAGCGAGCCGGATGAAGTTTCGATACCGGGTAATTTGACTTCCCTTCCCGGATGTCCCTGCAGACGGCTGCCGAATTTACGCAGTGTAGCAAGCTCCTCAACCGGGAAATATCCAGCTCTTGCAAGACAGGAATATTGAACAGGGCAGTAGTGACCCGCGCTGAAAACGAATCTGTCCCTTTCTGCCCATGTAGCATCTTGCGGATTGTATTTCATATACCCACCGAAGAAAAGAGATGCCATAAAGTCGGAAATACCCAAGGGACCTCCGCTATGACCCGACTTTGCCAATACAAGACTATTTATTATATCTCTTCGGATTACTAATGCTATTTCGGCTAATTCTTTAGCATTACGCTTGCGGTTTTCGAATGTTAACGTTGGAAAAAATCCCAAATCCATACTTCTCAATCTTTTTTCAATATAAGGAATACAAAATTAAGAAATTTATCCGAAATTAACATATTGTTTGCGTATGCTTTATATAATTTTAACATTGATTTTATTTGGAAATTTCGCAAAACATCAGTATTATGTATGTTTTTAAGAATTGATAAATAAAAAATATTATTTAAAACGGAATAAGTCATGAGATTTTTGAAACTTTTGCCAATTCTAATTCTTATTATTTTTAATGCTAATCTGCAGGCACAGGAACAAGAGCAGCACGAAGCCGGCATGTTCCTCGGATATGTGAAAAGCTCTGCCAGCGCTGCATCCGGCTTTACATTCGGTTTGGATTACGAATTTAAATTCGATACAAAACCTATTATTGGTATTGGCGGTTTATTGGAATTTACCTTCGGGAAATTAGGCTCAACCATGCTTGGATTACCAATATATATCCATCCCAACGAAGAGTTCAAAGTTTGGATTGCGCCTTTTATCGAAATTCCATCCAAATCCGAGACAATTTCTGATACTACCAATAATTTTGGCGTAGAAGTCCAGGCGGGCAATCATATTGTATTTCGATTAGGAGTGTCTTATGCTTTCGATATCGAAGGCTTGAAACTTGCTCCTACGGTATGTCTGGATTTGATTGAAAATCATATTAATATGTTGGCTGGTTTATCTTTTTCTTATGGTTTTTAGATTTGTTTTGATATGAAACCTCTTAAAGTAGCGATTCTGTGGCATTTTCATCAACCCTATTACAAAAAAGGCAATGAATTTATTTTGCCCTGGGCAAGGTTTCACGGTGTTAAAGATTATCTTGACCTTCCTCTGTTATCGCATGAATTCCCGGCTTTGAAGCATACGATTAACATTGTTCCTTCGCTCCAGATGCAGTTAGATGCATATATTAACGGTACGGTTGAGGATAAAGTTCAGAGGCTCACAAGAATCCCTGCTGCACAATTAGGAGACGAAGATAAAAAAATAATAAAAAAAGAATTTTTCTATTGCAATACCGAAAACATGATTCTGCCATACCAACGGTATCGCGAATTATTCGAGGTTGTTACCAAATCCGGCGAAGAAATGCCAAACTTCGCAACGCAGGACTGGCTTGATTTGCAGGTATGGTACAATTTAACATGGTTCGGGATTTTATCAAGAAATAATCCTGCTATTAAGCGTTTATTCGATAAAGGGAAAAATTTTACCGAAGCAGAAAAGTATTCCACTCTCGAATTACATAAGCAGGTTCTAAGCCAGATTTCGTCTCAGCTTAAAATCCTTAAATCTTTAGACCAGGTCGAGATTAGCTGTTCTCCTATGTATCATCCTATCCTTCCGCTGCTATGCGATACATCTTCACATTTGGAAGCTATGCCCGGTGCGGCATTGCCTAATCCCGGATTCATGTATCCGGAGGATGCGGAACAGCATATAAAAAATTCAATTGATTTTATAAAGAAATCATTCGATGTAACACCAAATGGCTTCTGGCCCTCCGAAGGTTCAATTTCGGATGAAGTATTGAATTTGTTTATTAAAAACGGCATCCGATGGGCAGCTACCGACGAAGAAATACTCCAGGCAAGCACAAAGGAGACATATCATTTTACTGATAAATATTTTCCGCATAAGTATTCATCGAAGTCCGGTGATGTCATCCTGTTTTTCCGTGACCACACCCTTTCCGATGCAATAGGTTTTGTTTATTCCCGCTGGCAGCCCTTCGATGCAGCGGCGGACTTCTGCACAAGACTCCGCTCGATTCGAACTCAATTAATCGAAAAATACGGCGAGGATTGTCTTGAACATGCAGTTGTACCGGTTATTTTAGATGGTGAAAATTGCTGGGAATACTATAACAAAGACGGTATGGAATTCCGCCGTCAGCTTTTCCGGATGTTAACCGAAACCGAAGATTTAAAAACCGTTACCTATTCCGAAGCTGCACAGGAGCAGCATACCGGATTTCTGAATACCCTAACACATATTCGAGCAGGCTCCTGGATAAATGCAAATTTCGATATATGGATTGGGCATCAGGACGACCTGGCAGCATGGTCTATGCTTGCTAAGGCTCGTTCTGCAGTCGAGCTTGCCAAACCTGAATTGAATCCCGAATCGCTTGCTAAGGTTATGGAAGCTATATATATTGCCGAAGGCTCCGACTGGTGCTGGTGGTATGGCGACGACCATACGGCAGATAATAAAGATGATTTCGATGTGTTGTTCCGTTGGCATATTGCGGAGGTATATAGAATTATAGGGCTGGAAGTTCCTGAAGATGTCAATGTACCTATTGGTCAGGCAGGACATAAAGAAGCAATTGAGCCGCAAAAAGAAAAAATCAATCCACCGGTAACAGGCAAAATAAGCGATGAATACCATTGGAGCAATGCCGGACTAATCGATACGGCAGCCTCCATGTCGGCTATGCATCAAATAGGAGGAATAATTCAAAATCTATCGTTCGGCAGTTCAGGCGATAAACTGTTCTTCCGCTGCAGGGCTGTTTCTCCGCTTACCGGTGAGGATACAATCGAAATAAAATTCATTTCCCCTGTTGAATTTTCGGTGATATTTGACGGGAACTCAGTTACATTCAATTCCCACGGGAAGACACCCAGCCATATTCAATTTGCAACGGGTGAAGCTTTTGACTTTGCATTTTCCCAGGGTAGTATGTTCAATGGAATTTCAAAATCTAAATCAGGATATGAATTGGAGCTTGTTATCCGTACTCAATCCAATGCCGGAGAAATATATTATCCCCGGCAGGGTAGTTATATTCTGCAAATCATCTGAGGTCGATTACCTTTGCGTCCTTTGGCGGAGTAAAATCGAAGGTCTGAGCTGTAAACTTAGGATTTATATCTATTTTGGAAAACCGCACTTCTTCTCTCCCTTGCTCCCTTACTAATTCCACAGCCCGAATGAGATAGGTTTTAATATCAAATTTCAGTTTTATTGATTTAATATCTTCATTCATCTGACTTGCATCAGTAGGCGCCAAATCGAGACAGTAGAGGGAAACTCCCGTAGAGGAAGACTCCTTCGACATTCCCGTTGGTTTATAAAGCTTGATTAAATTAAAGAAGAGATTTTCAAAAGACTGAACTTCCGAATTAGCTTCAAAATTGCTGATGATGACTTTATTTTCTTTCTTAAAGTAGTTCCAGAGCGTCTTTCCGTTGCAATAAATAATATTGTTCCCTTGCTCTAAAATGTATTTATTATTCTGGGCAATGCGAAGACTGCACTCAATAACGGATGTAGTCAGGTCTTTTTTATATTTGAATTTCAATGCAAGCGATTTTGCTTTCCCGTATTTCTCCAGAAGCATATTATAGGCTTCATCTTTATCGTTTTGAGCATTAGTAGCCGTGATTGAAAAAATCAATATGAATATTATCAAGGATATATTTTTCATCATTTTTATATTTTAATAACTAATTTTATAAAGTTCGTTACTTTCTTTAAACCGGATTGTTCATCTTAGCGACTTTTCCTCTTAGCGGTTTTGCTAGAAAATTTTCACGCAAAGCCGCAAAGAAATTCTTTTGTAATCATCAATATTTCAGCTATAGTTCTTTATAATATTAATAATAAAGAAATTTAAATACTGAAAATTCTTAAAATCATTTATTCAATTTTAGCATCGACAGGACCGCGTGTGCCGCTAAAGCGTACTAATTCAGCACCTACATACCCGATTAATATTTTCGTAGCTACTTTAACAGGAATTTTGCGACTATCATCTGATACCCAGATATAAATTGAGCCTTCACTTTTAAAAAGCCCCCCCTCATTAACGAGTGGCTGGATAACGATAGTCCTGAATTTCCCGGCTTCGACTTCGATGGTTTCCCTTCGGATAATCCTTACTCCAAGTTTGTAAGTTGAATCGTCGATATAATTACGTAAATAAAAAACATGACCGTTTTTCATCGATGACAAATCCTGTGTTCGGACAAAGAAGAAGGCTGAGACTATATCGTGGATATACTCCGGTGTGCTGATAGTTTTCTTTTCCGATTTAGCAAAATTATTGATTTGGTCGAATATCGCTTTGGAATCGCGGCTGTAATTCCCCTCGCGGATATGCTGCTCGAATTGCCATGGGAATATTCCTGAAACATCGATTAAAGTACGATATTCATCCTTAACTCTATAAATCCATTCCAAAGCTTTAAGAGAACGAACCTGGAAGCGGACATCATAGCAATCCCTGCCATTGTATGATACGGGTTTCGGCAGAATATAAAAGTAGCCGGTTCCTGCAGTTATAAATTTATAGCCGACCTTGTATTCGAGTTTCTCACCGAAACCATAAGCATCGTTTGCAACATAACGCAATTCTTTAACGGATAAACCGGTAAATACTGCCAAAGCAAGTATGAGAGAGCTGAAGAAAAATATTTTTGTTTTTGTCGTCATAATAATTTTAATTGATATTGTTGACGTATTTTGATTAATTGTAGTGCAGATTGCCTTATGTGACTTTAATTTTAAAAGCAATCGGATAATGATGTTTGTTTTGCTATTTTTTTACAAAAAAAATAATTTGAATAACTTATGGAAAAAATGTAATTTTGAATATGCACAATAATGGAGTACATTTTAAGCATCTTTGAATATTATAATAAAGGCTCAATTATGATTAAGACGAAAGATAAAATCACTTTTTCCAGACATACATGGGATGAGTTGTATAAAATTGATTACTATCGGGAGGTATTGGAAGCAATTGAAGACAGAGAATCCTTAAGGAAAGCCAAAGAAAAAGCCACGGATTTTATTAGCTTTAGGCAGTATGATGCAAAACGAAGACAAAGAGCAAATGTATGTGGTTATTCTTCCTAAAACTGTACAAAAAGAATTAGATAAAATTATTTATGGTTCTAAAAGTCAAAAATATTATCAAACTTTTGGAAGAGGATGGTTGGCAATTAGATAGGATAAATGGTAGTCATAGACACTATTCTCATGAAACAAAAAAAGGAATTGTAACTGTACTCGGAAAACTAAGTTCTGATTTAGCAAAAGGTACAGAAAAAAGTATTTTTAAACAGGCAGGATTGAAAAAATGAACGAATATTTAATTGTAATAGAAAAAACCAGAACAGGTTATTCTGCATATTCACCGGATATTGATGGATGTATTTCCGTTGGAGATTCTAAGCAGGAATGTGAAGCAAATATGAAAGAAGCTTTGAAATTTCACATTGAATTAATGCTTGAAAAAGGATATGATGTCCCAAAACCAAAACGAAGGGAAGTTGAGTTTGTTAAAATTAATTTAAGAAAATCCAAAAGAAAGGAACTTGCTATAGCATAAATCCTAAATATTTGTAAGCGTGGTCTTACTTTCATCAGTTGTCGGAACTGTGAATTTTGTTATTTGTCTAATTGCCTTGATTCGGAGTTTTAAAATGTCCGGAAATGAATGAAGAGAATTTTCAAAAGCTGATGGATTATGCAAAGAAG
Source organism: Ignavibacteria bacterium (assembly GCA_016844745.1). Classification (GTDB taxonomy): domain Bacteria; phylum Bacteroidota; class Ignavibacteria; order Kapaibacteriales; family UBA2268; genus JAERMQ01. Next base: position 17,149 of record JAERMQ010000051.1, read on the forward strand.
CATAATTTCGGGATGTAAAAATCAATGTAAATTCTAAAAATTGGCATTTAAATTTCTTTAAAGTTGCTACGCTTGATGCTAAACAATGCAATGCCAAAAAAGTAATTTTCCTTTGCGGGATTTGCGTGAAATTTTTCATGCAAAGCTCAAAGAGAAAGATGTTTAAGTTTGCGGCTTTGCGTGAAAAAAATCTCTCCAATTTGAAAAAAATGAAATAAAATGATCTCATAAACCGCCTTTCCATTCAGAAATTCCACAGAAAAACCGTAATTTTATATTTTTTTAAATTTGCAGAATAAGAATCAGGATAAATTAATAATATGAAACAAAATCCTATCGGTGTATTCGATTCGGGTATCGGCGGACTCTCCGTTCTGCGTCAATTAATACGCTTCATGCCTTATGAAAGATATGTTTATTTAGGCGATACTGCCCGCGTTCCTTATGGTAATAAATCCTCCGAAACCGTAATTCAGTATTCCGAAGAATGTACGGAATTCCTGCTCGGCAAAGGAGTAAAATTAATTGTTGTTGCATGCAATACATCTTCATCGGTAGCACTGGAAGCCGTTCGTAAACATGCGGGAGAAATTCCCGTAATAGGAATGATTATCCCTGCTGCTGCCGCTGCACTGCGTTCGAGTTCTTCTGGGAAAATCGGTGTGATTGGTACTCGTGCTACAATTGGTAGCGGCGCTTATAATAATGCCATATTAGAATTAGCCGGTGAAGCATCAATTAAGGTCTATTCACAGGTTTGTCCTCTATTTGTACCATTGGTAGAAGAAGGAATGACCTTCCATCCGGCAGCCCGACTTATCGCGGAGGAATATTTAAAAGAAGTGAAAAACAAAGGAATAGATACTCTTGTACTTGGATGCACGCACTATCCGTTAATGTCGCAATTACTCATGGAAATAATGCCTGGCATTTCACTAATTGATACTGGAGAACATGCTTCGGTAACGGCATTGCGCCTTCTTGCAGATAATGATTGGCTTGCCGATGAAAGACATGAGTTTGTAATTAAACCCGAAATAGATTTCTATATAACCGACCTGCCGTCAATATTTAACGAATTGGCAGGGAGGTTTCTTGGATTTGCTATTGACAGCCCTAAGAGAGTATCGATTGGTACTCATTAAATTAGCTCAGAGTCTGTTGAAAAAGTCAGGAAGAATTTCATTCTGACTTGTTTCAAATTGACTTTCTTCATTACTATCGACTAATTGAAACATTTTGCAGTTCTTTTCGTAAATTAGTCTGTATGTTAAATTAAATTTAAAACGGGAAAAAAATGAAAAAGAATTTTACTTTCTTCGGGCTTTTTTTAATAATGGTTTTAATGATTACAACGCCTGGTTGCCTGCCTTGCATATCAGGAATTCATGGTTCGGGTAATATTATCCGGCAGGACAGGAATGTTGCGGAATTCAGCAAGGTTGTTGTTGAAGGACAGGGAGACGTAATCGTTAAGCAGGGAGAAACGCAATCTGTGAACATCGAAACAGATGATAATATAATGCAATATATTACTACTCGTGTTTCCGGAGGTGTATTAACTATAGATTCGGACGAAAATATTTCCCCAAAAAAGCTCATTATCCATTTGACTATGAAAAATATCGAAGGATTGAAAATCGAAGGTTCCGGTAGTATTCGAAATGACTCACCAATTAAAACCGGAAAAATCAGCTTATACATAGAAGGCTCAGGAGATATAAAATTGAATGATATATTGGCTGATGGAATAAAAGCTGAAATCAGCGGTTCGGGTGATGTGAAAATCGGTAAAGGCACGTGCAGAGAAATGTTTCTGAAAATCAGCGGTTCGGGAGAGATGAATGCAAGGGAATGTGAAACTGATAATTGCGAAGCATCGATTTATGGTTCCGGAACATGTCATATTGCAGCTAAAAACCTTCTTGAAGCATCGATTTACGGCAGTGGTGATATTTACTACTACGGCGAGCCAAAACAACTTAAAACGTCAGTAAGCGGAAGCGGAAGTATAATAAAGAAATAATGTTTCATGTAATCATTAAGATAGTTTGTCATTCCTTCCAATGAGTTTGGTGAAAATAAGGAAGAATGTCATTCTGAACGAAGTGAAGAATCCAGTCCCAATGCTGTTTATGGATTCTTCGCTTCGCTCTGAATGACATTCATCCAATTTATTGACTTTTCACACAGTCTCGAATGCAGGAATTCCCTGAACCGCTCTTGAAGGGGATTCAGGTATTCATAGGGATGACATTTTTTTATACTTTGGGTGGAATAATACCGACAATATCTTTGTTTTTTGGTATATTAGTCAGAATGTATCTGGGAAAATCCGAACATAATCCCCTGCATATACATGTTTTTTATCAGGATTATCAAGCCCAGGTTGATATTTCGAAAATTGAATTCATTGAGGGAGAATTCCCAGTCAAACAGAAATGATTGGTTTTAGCATGGATAGAACTTCATCAGGAAGATTTACTCAAAGACTGGGAACTTGCTCAAAACGGCGAGTTGCCTTTTAAAATAGAACCTTTGAGGTGAATTATGATTAGCGTATGTAAAGTAAAACCCTTAGATAATTACATGTTATTACTTGAATTTAACAATAGCGAAACTAAAATATTCGATATGAAAGAATATCTTAATCACGGAATTTTTCAGGAATTAAAGGATATAAATATTTTTAATTCCGTTAAAATTAGTTTTGACACAATTGAATGGATAAATGGAGCTGATTTATGTCCGGAAGTATTATATGAGAAGAGTGAGAATCAAAATATTCGCAAGAAGAATAGGTCTTGAAAGGTAAAACAAAAATTCCCTCTCCTACCTTGAAATGATTAAAGAAAGTGTCTTCAAATCAGATAAAATAAATTTTCAACTCTATTGTCTATAAAATATAGAAAATTTGAGGAGTATTAAATGCCAAATAGTAAAATAACGGCTATTATTGAAAAAGATGAATATGGTTACTATGCATATTGCCCGGAGTTAAAGGGATGTATGACTCAAGGGGATACATTCGTAGAGGCTATGGAAAATTTAAATGAAGCTGTCGAACTTTATCTTGAAACATTAGATTAAATCGAATATTTATTGGAATTATACAAATGAACAAAAATTAAAAAGAACAATGTTAAATAATGATATTATAGAAAAAATACAATTGTTTTTTGCAACACAGCCTGTTGAAAAGGTATTTTTGTTTGGCTCATACTCCCGTTCTGAACAAAATAAAGATAGTGATATAGATTTATTATTGGAGTTCAATAAAGAAGCTAAAATCGGATTAATCCAGTTTTCAAGAATGAAAATTGAAATTGAAAAGGTTGTAAATCATAGCGTTGACCTACTTACTTATGAAGCCCTTTCTAAGTATATAAAACCTTTCATACAGGAAGATATGATTAAAATTTATGAAAAATCCAATTAGCGATAAAGCAAGACTCATTCATATTCTTGAAGCAATCTAAGAAATAAAAAGTTACATAACCAATTGTGATTTTGACGAATTTATACTCCACTCGATGATGAGAAACGCAACAGTCAGGCAATTGGAAATCATTAGCGAAGCTGCCGCACGTTTAACTGATGGTATAAAATCATCGAATCCGGATATTGATTGGGAAGCTATAATTGGATTTCGTAATATTATCGTTCATGAATATTTTGGCATTAATTATGAAATTGTATGGAACACAATAAAAAATGATTTGGATATGCTGGAATTGCATATCTCTAAAATTTTGGCTGCAATATAGATTTCTTTTTCAAAATCTGATTGACTTAAATTCATGGATTATTATTATAAACTATATTTATTAATTTCAGCGCCATATCTATTATATTGTATGGCAAAAGCAAGTTTTATATATTCAAAAAGTTTATCAAAATTTAAAATAAAATATGGTTTTACAAATAAAGAGAAATTTCGGAATAAACCTGAAGTATGGGAACAATATCTAATTTTTAGAAAGTATAGGAGAATATTCTGGGGACTTTTCTTTTTTAATGCAGCTATAATGCCAAATTTAATCAGATTAATAATAAAATTAATACAAAGTTGATTTTTTTAAATAATATACTTTTTCCTCCTCATTTCCATCAACCTTTCCGCCACAGCCTCCGGCAATATTGACCTGATACATTCGCAATCGAGTGTTTTTCTACAAGCATTACAGTTTTTATCCAAAACTAAGAAACAGGCATTCTTCCCAATAGGCGCCCATCTTCCCGGATGAATTGGTTTCATCGGTGCATAAAGCCCAAGAGCAATTTTCCCAAGAGCCGCAGCAATATGAATCGGTCCTGTGCTTGCTGCAATTAATCCGTCAGCAGAATTGATTAGCGATATTAATTCAGATAAATCCAGCTTGCCTGTTGCATCAATTACATTTTTCCTCTCTTCCGAAAACAAGGCTGAAAGCTGCCGTCCTTCATCTGCTGTACCAGTAATAATAATATGATATTGCTCAGATGGAAGAAAATCAATTAACTTAGAGAAATTCTCAATACCCCATTCGCGTGCGCTGCCCTTAGTTTTCGGATGTAAAATCAAGTTAAATTTATCTTTAACAAGTAGCCCTGAATTCCATTCAGGCAATTGAGCTATTTTCGTTAATCCAAAATAACCTGAAATTTCTTCCAAACTGAAATCCCCTACAATACCCAGCGGTTCTAACAGCTTCATATTAAGCTGTACTTCATGCAGAGGCGAATTCTTTCTTGATAAATTCACGTTTCTATTGCAAAACCACCAAGAATATATTCTGTGGCTCGTTCCTATTCTAAGCGGTATTCCTGCTTTCTTTGCAGTACGTGCTATCTTTTTATTTGGGAACACATGAATAATGACATCTGCTGCGGTTTTACGCAAAGCCTTCTTCTGCTCTTCTTCAGTAAGATTTTCAATTTCATCCCAATCTAAGAATTCATCTATATATTTAGAACATTTAACAATCGGTTCAGTATAGCCTCTACCCAGAAAAATAATTTTGCAATCCGGATACCACTCTTTAAGAATACCGGCTAAAGGCAGTGTCAGCACTACATCCCCAATTCCATCAGTCCTGCTTATTATTATTTTTCCTCGTTTATTCATTTCATTACATTTTATAGATTAATATTACATCCCTACGATTGGAATATAAGGGAAACCATGAAATGTCATTCTGAATGAAGTGAAGAATCTTCTTCAATTTTAAGAAGAATTTTTATTTTAGAGTTTTGAATTGTGAGTAATAATCTATTGTATCGCATAATTAAATATTCATTTTCAATATTCATATTAATACAATTGAGTCGAAAATTAACAACAAGATTCTTCACTTCGCTTACGAATGACATCCTTCCTGACATTATATACTGCATCATTCAATGGTATGACCTTTAATGAATCACAATTACCTACCTTTCTCTTTCACTTTCCCTTTTCCTTTCCCTTTCCTTTTCCCTTTCCCTTTCACCTTCACCTTCACTATTCACTTTTCATTATTCACTATTCGTTTATTATGTAGTTGCCTCAATTTCACATACTTTAGAAATGTTGCATGCGCAGAAATCACACAAATAACAAAGCCATGCCAGCCATCCAGGAATCCAAGCTTTATTACATAATCACGAAAGAATTTCCAGGGCGGATTCAATATTTCTATCATTAAAGAAGGTTTCATTCCGTTCTGGAAGGCAGCATCAGCGCCGATTTCCGTAAAATAATTTACTTGTTTAATATGTTGGGAAATTGAATAATACGAATAGTGTAACAAATCTCCTTTGATGAATTGAATTGAGGCACCTGGCTCCATTTCTACCTTTTCATGAATTTGCACTCCACTCCATTTACCTTTTTGGCTATCCCAAATACGCAATTTTTGATCAGGATACCAGCCGCAATGCCGAATCCATTTCCCGCAATAGTTAGTCAATCGATTAAAATAGTATCCGTCGGAATTAAAATTATTCTTTATTTCCTTAATCGAATCGAATAATTCAGGCGAAAGCGCTTCATCGGCATCCAAGGATAAAATATGAGGAAAAGTTGCAAGCGTTACAGCCCTGTTCTTTTGTTGAACAAAGTCATCGAATGCATGTTGCTCAAATTTTGCATTGTAGTTACGGCAGATTTCTTCTGTCCGGTCGCTGGAAAATGAGTCCAATACTACGATTTCGTCTGCAATTTCCTTCACAGATTCTAAGCAGCGTCCGATATTAATTTCTTCGTTGTATGTAATAATGACGACTGAAAGCTTGACTTGCATAAATTATTCTTTATTTTTTTATTTCCATTTCAATATACTAATAAACTAAGGAGAAATCCCCCCTACCCCACTTTTTCAAAGGGGGATAAAAATTATCCCCCTTTGAAAAAGGGGGGTAGGGGGGATTTCTCTTGAATATATAACAAATCCTCATAAATATATTCAACAAAATTAAAAGAAAAATCGCTATTAATTCGTCAAAATGTTTTTATAGGACGCAAATTTTATTAAGAACAATTAATGAATAATAAAAGGATAAACAATGAATAATATTTCCTGTGATGTGGCAGTAATCGGCTCCGGTCCCGGCGGATATGTAGCTGCTATAAGAGCTTCTCAATTAGGACTCAATACGGTTTGTATCGAGCGCGAAAATTTAGGTGGCGTATGCCTGAACTGGGGCTGCATTCCAACGAAGGCTTTGCTGAAAAGCGCTGAATATATTAATTTTATTAAGCGTTCAGGTGATTTTGGACTCAATATTAAAGAGTATGAAATAGACTTCCCGAAGGTAATCAGCCGCAGCCGGGATGTTTCGCAAAAAATGTCTAATGGTGTTGCATTTCTTTTCAAGAAATATAATGTTCAGCATGTTAAGGGAACCGCGGTTATCAAAATCAAAGATGTGATTGAAGTTTCTGACTCATCAAATAATAAAACAGATATTATTAAAGCTAAAAATATTATCATCGCTACAGGCGCGCGTCCACGAATGTTTCCGGGGATCGATGTTGACAGAAAAATAATCATTACAAGCACTGAAGCAATGATTCAACCCAAAGTCCCGAAATCCATTATCATCATGGGCGCAGGAGCCATAGGAGTAGAATTTGCATATTTCTTCAATGCTTTCGGTTCGGAGGTTACGATAATTGAAATGCAAGACAGGCTGCTGCCAATCGAGGATGCGGAAATTTCAAAAGAATTGGAACGGCATTACAAAAAATCGAAAATGAAGATATTAACGCAAACCAAGGTTTTATCTGCCATTTTAAAGAATGGCGTTGCTGAAATTAAAATTCAGAAGAAAGATGGTTCCGAAGAAACAATATCTGCTGAGCTTGCCTTGAATGCTATTGGTATTCAGGCAAATATTGAAAATTTAGGTATCGAGAATTTAGGCATTACCGTCGAGCGTGGATTCATCAGGATTGACAACCATTTGCGAACAAATATCGAAGGAATATTTGCAATAGGCGATGTCGCCGGACCGCCCTGGCTGGCACATAAAGCATCTGCAGAAGGAATCGAAGCAGTCGAATTCATTGCAGGAAAGAAAACAGAAGGTATAAACTACCGGAATATTCCAGGCTGCACTTACTGCCATCCACAGGTTGCAAGCGTAGGTCTGACGGAAGCCAAAGCCAAAGAATTAGGTTATGATGTGAAAGTCGGTAAATTCCCGTTTACTGCCAGCGGGAAGGCGCATGGAATAGGCGATGCAAACGGTTTTGTAAAAATAGTTTTCGATTCAAAATACGGTGAACTATTAGGCGCATCAATGATTGGTCCAGATGTTACCGAATTGATTGGCGAAATCGGGCTGGGACTTACTTTGGAAGCCACAGCGCAAACGATATTCAAAACAATTCATGCCCATCCTACCTTGAGCGAAGCTGTGATGGAGGCTTCTGCTGCGGCGTGGGGAGAGGCAGTGAATATATAAGAGGGATTATCAATAAACAATGAAGAGAAACCCCCTAACCCCCTTTGAAAAAGGGGGAATTTTTTGCCCCCCTTTTTCAAAGGGGGTTAGGGGGTTTCTCTTGATTTCAATTATATGAAAAATATGCTTAATATAGAAGATTGGGGATTGATTGATTATGCAGAAGCATGGGAGCGGCAAAAGCAGATTGCAGAAAAAATAAAAAATCATGAACAAGCCAGTACACTTGTCTTATGCCAGCACCCAAGCGTAATCACAATCGGCAGGAACGGAACGAATGATAATATTACAGTTGATAGAAAATTCCTTGAATTAATGGGAATCAAGGTATTCGAAGTTGACCGTGGGGGAGACGTTACGCTGCATAATCCCGGGCAGATCGTCGGATATCCCATATTTGATTTGAATGACTACAAGCCGGATTTACACTGGTTCTTGAGGGAAATCGAGCAATGTATAATTGATTTGACAGCCTCATTCGGAATCCCATGCGAAAGGGTGGAGGGCTTGACCGGAGTATGGGCATCGGGTAAAAGAAAAATATGCGCAATCGGGCTTCATTGCTCGCGCTGGATAACTACCCACGGCTTTGCCCTCAATGTGAATAATGCTTTGAATGAATTTGATTATATTGTTCCGTGCGGATTGGTAGGCAAAGAAGTAACATCTTTTGCAAAGGAGCTTGGCACGGTTATTGAGATAGATTCAGTCGAGAGGAAGTGCATTGAAATATTTAAGGAGAAGTTTTGAAAAAATTTTTCTTGCGTTCTATGAAAATTTATTATATTTTTGTAGTTCGTTAAAAAGCGAAAGTAGCTCAGTTGGTAGAGCATAACCTTGCCAAGGTTAGGGTCGCGAGTTCGAGTCTCGTCTTTCGCTCGACGATGTGATATCGTCATTTCCTCTTTATGCTGCATGCCTTGCCGACATCCCCCCGTTGGTAAGGCATTTTTTTTTGATTAAAATTTTAGAGGGTGAATGTTATACTATATCTGGCAGTAATAGCATAGCTTTCCATTAACAAAAAATTGATTATATTTGAAAAAGTAAGTAAATGAGCATAAGATGGATTATACTATTTCAAATCATGCTAAGTTGGAGTTGATAGATAGAAAGATTCCAATAAAATATTTAGAGGAAATTTTATCTCAACCGCAGCAAGTTATAAAACTTGACAAGGATAAATTAATTTATCAATCAATTATTAAATTTGAAAATGGAAAACAATACTTAATAAGGATAATCGTTGCAAAGAGAGACGTTTTGCATATTATTACGATATATAGAACCTCTAAAATAAATAAATATTGGAGCAAAGAAAATGAAAATTAATTATGACCCTGAAGTTGATGTTCTAAGTATAAAATTTAATGATATTGAAATTGAAGAAAGCGACGAAGAGAAGCCCGGAATGATTTTGGATTATGATAAGAATGGTAATATTGTTGGAATAGAAATACTCGATGCTTCCAAAAGAATTGAAAAACCACAAATGGTAGAATATGGGGTCGCCATTTAATTGTGGATATGAAGCAATAAATTGAAATTCCCGCTAATACAGGTATCCGCTGACAGCAGATTGTCATTCCTGTGAATTCAGGAATCCAGTAATAATGTAGATAATAAATAATTCAAAAAATATAAACCTTATTCAAACCATAGACCTCAGTAGAAAACAGTTTCAGTCTCCATTTAACCTTATTATTTCTTGTTCGCTATATAAAATAAGGTAATAAGGTTGACAATGTTTCAAGTAATTTTCTACTAAGGTTAAGGGTTGATAAATAAGGTTTCTAAATAAATATTTTTAATTGAATTGTCATAGCTGCGTATGCAGGAAATCCTTACACAGAGCGGAAGCCGAGTGGAAATAAATATATTAAAATAACTCACAAACCTCACCATCATTTAGCTCGATTATTTTCTGATCGAAAATCTTTTTGTAGTCATTTTTAGTAAAGGTATGAATAGGTATAATGCTCTTTGGATTGATAGCATCTGCAAATTTCTTCCCTCAAAGTCGTCCAATGCTAAATATGAATTGCCGTGTCTTTCAATAACTCTTTCTGCTTCGTCAATCATTTGCAGAACGAACTCCAGTATCGGTTTATCTTTTTTATTAAACATAATAAACTTCAGGCAAAATATATTTTGCGCTTATTTTACCGAGTGAACTTTTTTGAACCAAATCCGTTTCGATATTTAATATTGAAGAAATATTTTTTTGAATAGCATCTAATCGAGCAATAGCTTTAAAACCTTTAAACTTTTCTTTAAATTCCCGGTTCAAATCATATAGAATATCTATATCACTAAGCTGATTATTTTCATCTCGGACGTAAGAGCCAAATATTCCTTCAATAATAAAGCCCTCAGCCAAGAACTGTTTTTTTAACTCCGATATTTTATTCAGAATGTCATTATTCATAATTTATTGCCTGATTGGTAAAGAATTAATATATTAGTCAGAATTTTTTATAATACACTCTTAAATATAAATTCAACTTTATACTTAACTATAGCTTCCAATAAATAATAGTTAATTTAAAACAAACACACCCGATTATTGTGAAGTGCCTTCCCATTGTACTTGTCGTCCACGTAGTCA
>JAERMQ010000052.1 GCA_016844745.1 Ignavibacteria bacterium
AGAGAAACCCCCTAACCCCCTTTGAAAAAGGGGGGACAACTGATATCCCCTTTTTCAAAGGGGGTTAGGGGGTTTCTCTTGGATTTGTCATTGCTTAATTTCATTATTTTGGAGTTCAGAATGACAATTATTTTATTTTTAAAACCCACTTATATTTAGAACTCATTCCTATATTGAATACCATTATTCTGTGAATTAAAATATATTGAATTTAATCTTTCAATAGAAAAGGTCATACTGAATGTTGAACCTTTTCCGGGGTCGGAAACAACATTCATATACCCTCCATGCTCTTTGACAATTTTATTAGTAGTAAGCAAACCAAGACCGGTACCTTTATTTCCTTTTGTAGTAAAAAAAGTAGTAAAGATATTTTGAATTACATCGGAATCAATTCCACAACCGTTGTCGATTATTTCGAAAATTATCTGGTCACCGGATAAATCTGTTTTAATCAATACATGACCATTTTTATCATCCCGCATCATGGCAGCATCGATTGCATTTGATAAAAGATTGGTCAGGCAGGCTTCCATACCTTCCGGGTCGAGATAAACATCAGGGATATCATCTTTGAAACAGGATTCGAGCGATACATTTTGATTTTTGGCAGTATGCTCGTATAATTCGATTAAATTATTAATTAATGAATTAGGATTTATTAATTTTAATTTCGGTTGCCTTCCTTTTGCAAAACTTAAAAAACCTTTTACCAAATCAGTTGTTTTAGTAAAATTTCTCTGAAGTATTTCCCAGCCTTCGACTATTCTAACTGCATCAGCCTTTCTTAAACCTGAATCGACAATGTACATTCCTCCTTCTAATCCCATTAACAGATTTTTTATTGTATGAGCCAGACCAGCTACGGTCTGCCCTACAGCGCTTAACCGTTCAGCATCGAACATCTGCTTTTCAAGTTCTTTTAATTGTCGGATATCCCTTAAAAAAGCTACTTTACCTATTAATTTATTTTTACTGAATAACCGGATAGCTGAGAATCTGACCGGAACAACTTCACCTGACAAAGTAGTAATAAAAGATTCCTGGGCATTGGCTATTTCAGCTTCTTTTCCGGTGTCATCAAAAAATTGTGCAGGAAGAATCTTCTTCAATTGATTAAGCACGGGTTTCCTGAAAGAATTCCAGTAAAAAATCTTTTTGGCTAAAGGATTAAATATTACAACTTTATTATTTTCATCAAGGGCGATTATTCCCAAACTTGCATTTTCGATTAAAGAAACATAATAATCGTGGGTTTTCCTAAGCCGGTTTTGCAGTTCACTAAGTTCAGTTATATCGGTTGCAATCTCGATTACAAGATTTACATTTCCCTCACTATAAGACAATGGTGTTGCATTAACCAAATATTGGGTTTCTTCACCGGAGGATGTAATTCCTATTTCCGACGAAATATGTTCTTGTTTATCTTTAAATGTCATCGATGCAGGGCAATGTTTGCATCTTTTCTTTCTTTTTTTATAAACTTCATAACAATGCTTCCCGTGAACCTCGCCAAATGTATCTATTAGTTTTTTATTTCCCTTTATAATCCTATAATGTTTATCTATAATAGAAACGTAACTCGGAACACTGTCAAATAATAAATCATATTCCCTTTGTATTTGGTCTGTTTTTGTAATATCAGTGGACATTTCTACTGTATAAAGGACTTTGCCATCGTCATCCTTAAGCGGTGACACCTGAACGATATAATGACATAATCTCCCCTTATTATTCACACCCGATTCATTTGATATTATCGTTGAACCGGAATTGAATACTTCGGAAATTCTGCAACCTTTGCATTGAAAATCACATTTTTTATATACTTCATAGCATTTTTTTCCTTTCCACTCACCAAAATAGTTTGTAAAATTTTTATTGGCATGAACAATATTTAAATTCCTGTCAATGAAAGCTACATTGTTAGGAAGCAGTTCAATTAATTGTTTACTAATAAGTTTCTCTATTTTAGAAATCACAAATTGACCTTTCTTTTACTTTTCAACAAAAATACAAAAAATTATTTCATAATTAATTTAGCAGTCAAAAACGAAAATCTTTAGTTTTTTTCAAAATAAATAAAAAATTAATTATACCTAATATTAATAAAATTTAATAAAAAATAATTAACTTCAACTATAGTACAATATATTAAAAAAATGGTAATCTTAAATTGATGAATAATAATTAATATTGATTACAACTTATTGATTTACAGTAACTTACTCATGCAACACATTGGCTACAAAGAAGAAATTTAAAATTTATTTACTCAAAATATCCTTTTTTCAAGGGGCTTCTTTTTCTAATTTAGTAATGAAATAGATAGCAAAATAACTGATAAAGGTTTTATATTTAATGAAAATTTGATGTTAAGTATGTTATTCAATTAAAATTTTATTATTCAATGTATGATGATAATGATTAGACTATAACCTGTTAACTATTTTATAAATAAACTAATATTATACTTTTATTATATTAAAATTAAAGAAATTTCATAATTTATATTGGAGAATATTAATGAAAAAAATTCTGATTGTTGACGACGAAACTGATATTGTAAAATATCTTTCAACGTTTCTCATGGATAACAACTTCGAAGTAATCCCTGCTTTTAACGGCAAAGAATGTTTCGAAAAAGCAGTGAGCGAAAAACCGGATTTAATTACACTCGATATTACAATGCCTCTTGAATCCGGGGTCAGGGCATTCAGGGACCTTCAGGAGGATGAAAATACTAGAAATATTCCTGTTATAATTATAACGGGAGTTTCCCATGATTTCGAGAATTTTATCAGCACAAGGAAACAGGTTCATCCCCCAATTGCTTATTTCGAAAAACCAATTAATAAAGATGAACTTCTAAATAAAATCAATGAAATCCTGAAAATCCGGTAAGGCAAAAGGGAGAATATAATGGTTGCAGAAAAGATTAAAACAAAACAAAAAAGTACGGTTAAAATCCCCGAAATGAAATATAATATTGAAAAAACACCTGATAGCGACAGGGTTACTCAATTCCTGAATATTTTTGCCGCTATTTTGAAAGAATCAAATTACAGGGCAGCATTAGACCAATATACAAAAGTTAGCGCTAAATGCGCCAGATGTACTACGGTTTGTCATGTTTACCATGCGACTCAGGATGTTCGGGATATTCCATGCTATCGTTCAGAACTTCTTCTCAGTGTTTATAGACGCTATTTCTCTTTCGAGGGTTCGCTTTATGCCCGTATTTTCGGTGGATTCGAACTTACTGAAGAACACATTTCAAAAATGCAATATTCATTCTGGAATTGTACGGCTTGCAGGAAATGTTTATTGGAGTGTCCTTCCGGTATTGACCATGGATTGATAACTCATTTAACCCGGTATATACTTTCTGAAATGAAACTGACACCGCGAGCTTTAGTTATTTCAACACGTGAGCAGTTATTTGGTTTAACAGAAAATACATCGGCTATTCCATTAATAGCATTGAAGAATTCAATTGAATTTCTTGAAGAAGAACTTTTCGAGGCTTTCGGTGTAAATATTAAATTTCCTTTAGATGTTGAGGATGCTGAATATATCTTTTTTGCACCGGTTTCCGATTATTTAATGGAGGCGGAAACCTTAATGGGTATTGCTACGGTTCTTCATACTGCCGGTGTTAGCTGGACTATCGGTTCCAAGTATTTTGATGCGATTAACTACGGACTTTTTTATAGCGATTTGGTTCTTGGCAGGGTTTTGAATAAAATGGAAGAAGAAGTTAAAAGACTTCGGGCAAAGAAAGTATTAATTGGTGAGTGTGGGCATGCAACCCGTAGCGCAACTTTTCTCAAGACCTTTTGGCATGGGGACGATAATCCGGAAATTGTCAATATTCTTCAGCTTACCCACAAACTTGTGATGGAGGGCAAAATTAAAATTGACCCGGATAAAATCAAGGAAAAGGTAACTTATCATGACCCTTGCAATATTGCCCGACAGAATTGGATTGTTAAGGAACCGAGGGAAATACTCAAGTCATTTTGCAGAAACTATGTCGAAATGTACCCGGGCGGCGCTGATAATTATTGTTGTGGTGGAGGAAGCGGATTGGTTTCAATCGATGAAATACGTAAATACAGGACAACAATTGCAGGTCAGAAAAAAGCCGAACAAATTCAACAAACAGGCGCTCATTATATAGTAGCGCCTTGTGCAAACTGTAAGAAACAAATCCGTGAAACTTTGACAGATAATAATCTGGACGGAGAACTTATCGGATTGCATGATTTAATTCTTAAGGCAATAGTAATTAAAGGAGCAAAACAAGATGGATAGTTTACTTGAATTTGCTAAAGGACCCCTGTTTAGATTTTCTTTTGCCGTTATGATTTTGGGTTTAATAAGAGTTTTTATATTATCATTAATTAATGGTTTTGAAGCAAAATCAAAAGCTAAAGATAAAGTTATACCAAAAAACTTTGTTACTAAATTGACTTTAGGCTTTATTTTACCAATTCGCGCTTTCAGGGTCAAACCGGTTTATTCCTTTATATCCATTCTATTTCATATCGGATTATTATTAACTCCAATATTACTTTTTGACCATGCTTTGCTTTTTGATAATTCAATTGGTTTTAGCTGGTTAAATATTTCTCTTTCCGGAACGATTGCTTCTAATCTTACATTATTCACAATATCGGCAGGCATTTTATTAATTATTTTAAGAATTTCCGATAAAAAATCCCGGTTCATTAGCAGAAAGCAGGATTTTCTTTGGCCCCTGTTATTACTTGTACCTTTCATAACAGGATACGTTTGTGGGAATGTTGTAATAAGCCCTTTAACTTATAAAACATTCTTAACGATTCATATCTTAAGCGGGGATTTAATTTTTATATTAATTCCTTTAACTAAAATAGCTCATTGTGTTTTACTGCCAATAAGTCAGTGGATAACAGCCAGAGCCTGGAAATTTGTTCCCGAAGCCGGTGAAAATATCGAAAAAATACTTGGTAAGGAAGGACAAAAGTTATGAAAGCAATATTGACAGACGTGACCAAATGTATAGGTTGTTCGGAATGTGTTTCAGCCTGCAAAGTCATAAATCATCTTCCTCCGGATAAACCACGGGAATGGCAGAAAAACGATGGTCTATCTGCAAGGAACTGGACATCTGTTTTGAATAATGATAAATTTAATGTAAGGAAGCAATGCCGTCACTGTATTGAACCGGCTTGTGTCACTGCTTGCCCTGTTGGAGCATTGAATAAATCAGGTATAGGCGCTGTTGTCTATGATAGCAATAAATGCCTCGGTTGCCGCTATTGCATGATGGCATGCCCTTATGGTATTCCACGGTATGATTGGGAATTGGCAGTTCCTTATATCAGGAAGTGTATTCTCTGCTATGATAATTTAAAAAGTGGTAAAATAACCCAGCCGGCTTGCACAAAGGGATGTCCGACAGGAGCTACAATTTATGGCGAAAGAAATGATTTACTCAATATAGCCAGACTTAGAATTAAACAAGAGCCCGACAAATATCTTGATTTAATTTATGGTGAAAAAGAAGTAGGAGGAACGAATGTTTTATATATTACTTCAAAGGATTGTTCACTTGATTTTCTGTTTTATTATAATAATAGAATAGAAAAAGATGTAAAACTACTCGGGCAACCTGATTTCAATGAACCTTATCCGCAATTATCAAAATTTGCAATGAACAGTGTTCCAATTGCATTTGTGGGGATGGGTGCAGTTATGACAGGAATTTATTGGGTAATTAACAGAAGAAAGAAAATCGAAAAAGAAAATAAAGGAATTGAAGATGGAGAGGATTAATAGATTTAAATTTGTGCTTTGGTGTATTCTCGGTATTGCATCTGCCGTTGCGATTACAAGACTCATTTTCGGATTGGGAGCTACAACAAATTTGACAGATAATACTCCCTGGGGTTTCTGGATTGGTTTCGATGTAATGGGAGGAGTTGCATTAGCTGCCGGTGGCTTTGTCATAGCCGCTTTTAATTATATTTTCGGGAAGAAAAAGTTCCAGCCGATAGCACGCGCAGCAATCCTGACGGCTTTCTTAGGCTATTTAGCTGTTGTAATCGGATTACTTTTCGATTTAGGCTTACCCTGGAATATTTGGCACATGGTAATTTTCTGGAACCCACATTCTCCGCTTTTCGAAGTCGGTTGGTGTGTAATGCTTTATCTGGCAGTGTTGTTTCTTGAATTTATGCCTGTAATATTAGAGCGTTTTCCAAATCTTAATATATTAGCAAAATTACATCACACCCTTAACAAAATAAGGATTCCTCTTGTTGTTTTAGGTATAATGCTATCTACTTTGCATCAGTCATCACTTGGAAGTCTATTTCTAACTATGCCATACCGTCTGCATCCGTTATGGTGGAGTCCGATTATTCCGCTAATTTTTTTAGTATCCGCAATTTGCCTCGGATTGATGATGGTAATTGTCGAGAGTATGACCTCAAGCTATTTGTATAAAAAAGAGTATGAAACTCATATACTTGATAAATTGAGTAAAATAGCTTCGTTTATGTTATTGTTCTATATGATATTAAGATTTTCAGATATTATTATACGAGGTGCAGCGCCATTTTTATTTGTTTCCGGCTGGGGAACATATTTATTCTGGTTTGAGTTAATTGTATCAATATTTGTTCCTTTAATTATTTTTATTATTCCGGCTATAAGAAAAAATACAACGATTCTTTATATTGGAGCCATTACGGGTGTTATGGGAATTGTTTTTAACAGGTTAAATGTTGGAGGACTTACTCATCTCAATAATTTATCCGGTATCGGTACTTTTTATTTTCCTTCATGGATGGAAATATCTGTTTCCTTAGGTGTGGTTTCTTTAGCTATGTTATTATTCTTTTATTTTATTGAAAATTATAAAGTTTGGGATAATAAACCAATTGACCTTGATTCAGGGCATACTGCAGTACCAAAATTCAATACAAATTATGTTTATCTTGGAACTACAAAGGTAACTAACAGGATTAAGTTCACTTTTGCTTTTGTGTTTGCCTTTGGTTTGGCTTTCGCAGCTATTTCAGGAGAAAAAGTCTATGGTGAAGGATTCCATAAAACTCCGGTAACAAAAGCTAAAGGTGGTGATACCCTTGTAATTGATGGCAACAGGGATAATTATGGAGTGCAATTCAAACACAAATTCCATTCCGATTCACTTCATATTACTTGTGTAACCTGTCATCACCTGAACAAACCCAAGGATAAGAATACACAATGTTTTGAGTGCCATAATGATATGTACCTGACGGGGGATGCCTTCCGTCATGATTGGCATACATCAGCCCAGGGAGCAAATCTGGATTGTTTCAAATGTCATAAACAAGGGAATAGTAAAGGGAAGGAATATCTCCATAATATGAAATCTGTAACAGATTCATGTACTAATTGTCATAATGATTTAATTCCGGCAAATTCTAAAACCAGGCTTTTGAAAACCTACAAAACAGTATCATATTCCGATGCTATGCATAATCTTTGTATTGGATGCCACGATTCGTTGATTAAATCTGATGTGGTTTTAAAAGCAAGAAAGCCGGATTTAGCCCTTTGCTCCAATTGCCATATTAAATCCCAACCTTACCGGAAAGACAAAATAATTTTTGAAGGCGTTCAAAAGAATAAATGGGTAGTTCTGCCTGGAAGAATAAAATAGAGTAAATATCAACTCCCCAGCTCAGTGATAATTAGCAGGAATCCCCTGCCATAGCGATTCAGGAGATTCCTGCATCCGAATCTGTGTGAAAAGTCAAAACAGTGATAAAAAAATGAGAATGAAGAACCCCACCCTAACCCTCCCCGAAGGGGAGGGAATTGATAAATAACAAAGTTACAAGTTCCCTCTCCTTCGGGGAGGGTTAGGGTGGGGTTCTTCATTTAGTTAAATATGGAAGTAAATATGGTTTTCTCATAGTCTCATCCTCAGGAATGACAGTTTTTAGAACTACCTTTGGTTTGTAATCCCTACCAACTATTTGGACAACCTGAGAGCAGGAGCGGAATCACCTTCCAGAAAATACTGAACGAACTCATCAATATTTTTATCATTAAGCATTGTCACATCAGTGTTTCTTATTGCACCCATTAGTCTGCCTACTTCACAAAGTAAATTCAGGATTGATTCCTTATCGACGTTCATTATTTTAGCTACAACATTATCGTCATTCCTGAATGCAGTAAAATTAAGGCTTTCAAGAATTCTTCGTATAGCTGTTGCCCTGCGGACACGTCTGGTAAAATCGGCTGCACCGCCGCGGAAATGAAAATTAATATAGTTGGAATGTATCTCGTCGCTTGCCAGGGCATCAAGTCTTGAAAAATGATAACCAAGCCTGGAAAAGAAATTCAGGTAATCCCTGGAAATTAGTGCATAGCTTCTGCTGCCAATGTTCCTTTCAGTTTTGGAAGCATCGTTGATATTTGTGTACATTATATTTGCAAAACCTTTGAAATCAACCGGCAACGGACCTCCCCACCGTATTCCCGGCGACTTCCATCCTTTAATCAGGGCTAAAAATGGCTCCGAAAGAATATATTCAGTAGTTACATTTATAGAATTACATTCTTTCAAACCGTTTCCAAGGTCTATCATATAGATATCCAATGGTATTTCGAATTTCAAATGATGAGTATCGCTATTTGAGTCCTGTGAATTTTCGTAAAGAGAAAACATTTCCCTCATTGCTGATTCATGTGAAAAACGAATAACGTCATGAATCGTTTCGCAATAATTCGGAGCAAAATTCGGAACATTCATTTTGGTCAGGTTCAATTTGAAAATAAATTTAGTCATGCTGTGCCAAATTCTGTATAATGGACTGTTCATGAAGGAATCATCTTCATAAGTCGAAGATTTGAACAAATCCATTATTTCCTCAACTTTGCCTTTATAAACTCTTTTTTCATCGGTAAATACGGTTATTTCATCTCCTGTTTTCAGAATTGATGCGGCATTTACGGTATTAGTTAAAACCGGAATGCCGGATTCCCTTGCAATTATGGATAAATGACCGGTTGTACTTCCAATATTTGTTATTACGGCTGATAATTTATGAATCAGGCTTGCAAATTCAGGGATATTCCTTTTTGCAACTAATATGGCTCCCTTTGGAAATTCCTTTATATCTTTCAGTTTATCAATTACGAATACTTTTCCGTGAGCAACTCCACGCGATGCACATTCACCGCCATTGAAAAGAATTTCATACTTTTTATCCAAATCCTTAATATCGTAATTCAATGATTTTTCATTTATGTGTTCTTTTTCAAAAATCAGGGGTCTGGTCTGCAAAATATATAGTTTTCCATTTGAGTCAATTGACCATTCAATATCCTGAGGGTAATTGAAATATTCTTCAATAGTAATTGCAACATTCACAAGTTCTTTAATATTTTCAGACTGCAGGCATGGTTCAATACTTAAATGAGGCATTATGGAAACCTTTGCCAGACCATCAGAGACATTCGGAATTGTTTTGAAAACCTGTTGGCCCGGCTTGAATGAAATTAATTCAGCTTCTCTTGAATGTTCTACAAGGTATTCCTGCGGTTGTGCTTTTCCCTCTACGACAATTGAGCCAAGACCCCTGACAGCCTGAATAATTATCCCATCGTGTTTTCCCGAAGGGTCGGCTGTGAATAAAACTCCTCCGCACTGTGAATTTATCATCCTGATGCAACCAACACTCATAGGCATATCTTCATCCCTGAGTCCGGTATAATATCTGTAAATAACTGATTCAAGTGAATATTTTGAAATCAGCACTTCAATCACAGCATCAATTAAATTGGATTTCCCTATATTCAATTCTGTGCGGTGGAGTCCGGCGAATGAATAATGAGCGCTATCCTCGCCCCTGGCGCTTGACCGTACTGCTAATTTTACATTTGGTTCAGAACCGAATGTATCTTCATAAGCTTTAAGAATAATTTCTTCAATATGAGGCGGCAGCCCCGATGAAAGAATTAATTGTTGAGCCTGCACGCAAGCCTTTTGAACCTCGGACAAGTCCTGAAAATCCACGTCATAAAATATCTTATTTTTCTTTTCCCGGATATTATCATTAAGCATAATATCTTCAAAAAGACGGACAGTTAGGCAAAATCCATCAGGTATATTAATACCTGGCAAATGCCTGATTTCACCAAGCCTGCTCATCTTACTTCCTATCAGGATTTCATTTGAGCTACCCGCATCGTAAAGATTAATAAAATATGGTTGGGATTCAGGCAGGTTTTGCTGTTCTTTACAGTCGGAGCAATTCATGTCTTTGCAGTTCCAGCCAATAGGACAGTAAACATGAGCATTCAGCAGCTTACTACTATTAGATTCAATTTCTTTGAATTTGTCTAATAAATCAATATACTTGCCATTACTTAGGAGAATTAGTTGCTTACAAATAAATTCTGTCCTACCGGCTAATCCGTGGAATAACTTTGTGACCTGACCTTTTGAAAAATGCTTGCCTGAAAGCAGTATTTCTCCAAGTTCCGACAAATATTTGTGAGCATCGTCATTAGCGGATAGTAATGCCTGAAAATACTGAAATTTTTTTTTGAAAGTTAGTGTATGCTTCTTTTTATTAGAAAACAATATATTCAGAAATTTCAGCATTTTTTCCTTATACAATTAAATCCGAAGCGAGCATCAAAAAATGAAAAATCCCTCTATTCCTTTTTCAAAGGTCGGATTAAGAGGGATTTTATAATTGCCATTTCAGAAACAAATAATATTTATTAACTTTAATCTTCACTCAAATTGCGCCGGGTCGAAAGACTTTTCGAGGGCTTTTCTTTTCAAATAACTTGTTAATAACTTACCAAGGACTAATAATGTCATTACTATAGATGAACCAACCACCAGATAACCTGATAATGCATTTAAAAACGGAATGTCCAAAGGTTTTTCAAACTGCTTGATAATAATTGAACCCCCTGCTAATAGAATCATTATTGCAAATAATAACCTGATTCCATAACCACGGACATATTTTGTGGCAGTTGAACCGAAAACAGCTCCGAAAGCGCCACCGACACACATTATTAAAGCAGCTATCAGTTCCACCCTGCCTTTCATTGCGTAAGTAAAACCACCATAAATCGATGTTACAAGGACGTTAAAAAGGTCTGTGCCAACGGCTATGACCGTCGGTGTACCCAGTAAATAAATCATAGCAGGCATTTTAATAAATCCGCCCCCTACTCCAAGGAATCCCTGTAAAACTCCTGCAATAAAAAATACAGTGAATACGACCCAAAATGACACTTCTTTTATTCCTGATGTTGGAAATGATATCATTGGAGGAATTCTCATTTTTTGAAGTCTATGGGGAAAAGATTCTTTTTCTTTTTTGGTTTTATGAAGAATAATTTTTTCCTTTTCAGGATGCGATTTGTACTTTTTCGCTTCCAATTTCGCTGCTTTCTCCGGTTTCGTAGAAACATAAAAGTAATCAACAAGCATTAATGAACCGAGAATAAGCAGAAGAGCAACATAACTCCACCGTACAATAACGTCAAGCCCCTCACTTCCAAAAATATCTTTGAAATACATAATAATCTGGGCGCCGGCTTCAACTCCTACCACAGAGCAGGCAATTGAATAAAAACCAAGCTTCCAGTCAACATTTCCCAGACCGCTGTGAATTTTAGTTGCAACAATAGATTTCCCGAATATATGAGTTATATCCGTACCAATAGCATAATCCATCGGAAAGCCGTATAAATTTAATGCCGGAGTTACTATCCATCCGCCACCAACTCCAAAAAAGCCACCGAGTACTCCTACGCAAAAACCAATAACTAATAACAATATTACGTTGAACTGCATTTCTGCAATCGGCAGGTAAATACTGAATGAATTTAGAAAATCCATAATTCCTCTTTAATTTAATTTTAATAATTTCTTTTCTTATAGAGACCTCTGAATAATAATATGTTCAAGATTGTCCTTCTGTACCTGATTCAGAATCCACTCCCAGTGCGGTTTATGGATTCTGAATCAGGTACAAATGACAGATTTTTCTTGATACAAAATAAAGACAACAATTTCAACATAGAGAAACCCCCTAACCCCCTTTGAAAAAGGGGGAATTGGTTGTCCCCCCTTTTTCAAAGGGGGTTAGGGGGTTTCTCTTGAATTTGTCATTGCTTATTTTGTCATTGCTTATTTTTATTAATTCCATTATTTTGAAGTTCAGGATGACATTTTGTATATTTTAAAACTTCCCATATTATATTTCTTCCTTATTGAATGCAGCATGAGGTTTGAGTACCAAACCTACAATATATGTTAATATTAATCCCAAAACAATAACTGAACCGGTTGATATGAGAGCATACATCAGCCTGTCATCATTATAATTCGTAGCAAGAAAATAATTCAAACCGGTTAAGCCTTCGGTCTTTACTTTCTTGTTCAATTCTGTTGCCGGTTTTCCTTCGCCAAATAGTGAACTTGCATTTATAACAATAAAAAACAAAGATGTTATGATTCCGGTTAGATTTTTTTTCATAAAATTTACCCTTAATACTTTTTAAAAAAAAAATTTACGAAAAATAAAAAATTGTTTCAAATTGTAAAGTATTTCTGTTGCCATTGAGTTTGTTGAAAAATTTGAGTCATTTTTCAAAATTTAATTACTAAATTATTAAGGTGGGTTCTAAAAATTCAATTTAGACTGTCATTCTGAGCGAAGGGAAGAATCTATCTTGTTGATTTTAAAGAAGACTGGATTCTTCGCTTCGCTCAGAATGACAATTTTTAGAAGCCCCCTTAAGTCCACTCTAAAAACCAAAAAGTCAATTCAAAAGTACAACTTTGGAATTAGTAAGTCCCTGATAAAACTCATTCCAAAATTCAGATTTTGGAATGGAATTTTCACAGAAAATGCTTTTTAGAGGGAACTCAAATTATTACTAACTTCATAGGGCTGATACTATCAAACCCTCCACCATAAATGAGGATGTCTCAAAAAACAATAAGAATGTCATTCGTAAGTGAAGTGAAGAATCCAGTCCCAATGCTCTTTCTGGATTCTTCACTTCGCTTACGAATGACATTCTTCCAATTTATTGACTTAGAATTCATGTCTGATGAACAATTTGGGCTATAATAATAATTCTCAACTTGTATAATATCTTATAATTAATTACATTAAAGATAATGTTGTATTGATTTAAAATTTTTGCTGATAAAATGGCAATGAATTTTCTTAAAAAGATATTTTTAACTCATGAAAAAAAACCGGAAGTAAGCACCGGTACTATAATTAAGAAGTTAAAGTCAAGATACTGCTGTTTTGTAGATATACTGGAATACAATGATAAAATCCTTAAAATAATTTCCGACATCGAAGAAAAAAAACAAGGGAATTTCCTATTTGATATGAATTATATCACAAACAGTATAAATAAACTTAAGGAGAATATAAGTTCTGTAATCAATTTGTTCCTAAAATTAGGCGGTAATAAATATTCCGGATTGAATGACAGATACAAAATGATAAACTCTGAAATTGAAAATCTCATCTCCGGTAAATCAATTATACCTAAGGATTCATTTACTATTCCCCTCAATTCCATATCTAAAGATAAGGAATCAAGTGTGGGAGCTAAATGCGCAAATCTGGGAGAATTAAAGTCAGTTCTCCTTCTCCCTGTGCCGGACGGCTTTGCTATTAGTGCATTCGCTTATAAAACATTCATGGAAGTAAGCGGACTTCAGGAAAAAATTTCAGGATTAATTTATAATATAGATTTAAAAAATATCAATGATTTGAAAAAAATATCGGAGACCTTGAGAAGTTTGATATTAAATACAAAATTACCTGAAAATATTTCAAATGAGATTTTAGATAGTTTTGACAAAATATTTAAAAATAATATAAAAACAACTAAAGTTGCGATGCGTTCAAGTGCAATAGGTGAGGATACGAAATTGAGCTTTGCCGGTCAATACATATCTATACTTGGAGTAACGAGGGAAAATTTATTTCAGAGCTATTTGCTGGTGCTGGCAAGCAAGTTCACACCCAAAGCAATTTATTATTACCTGAATCACAATCTGAAAGAAACCAACCTTGCGATGAGCGTTTGCTGTCTTGAGATGGTTGATGCCGGCAGAAGCGGAGTAATTTATTCAAGAAATCCAGTTGATTCAGGGGACGACTCTATTTATATTAATTCAATTTTCGGGTTAGGGCAGTATCTGGTTGATGGAACTGTCGAGCCGGATTATCTCGTTGTTGATAGGAATAATTTCAAAATAACCGACAGATATGTTTCTTATAAGTCAAAAAAACTGGTATTATTGCCTGATTTGGGAACTAAAGAAATTAATATTGAGGAAAATGAAAGAGAATTGCCATCTTTGAATGATGATGAGGCAATCAAATTAGCTGAAATTGCCCTGAAAATCGAAAATCATTATGACAAACCCCAGGATATCGAATGGGCTATTTCTTCGGACGGAAAAATATATATTTTGCAGGCAAGACCTTTGAAAATCATCATTCATGAAAAGCCTTCCAATCCGGTTGATACTACACATTTTACCATAAAAACAAAAGGCAAAACAACTGCATGCCCCGGTATTAAAGCCGGTAATGTTCATTTTATCAGGACTCAGGATGAATTGGACAGCACAGAACCAAATTCTGTTATTGTGGCTGAAAGCCCATTCCCCGGATTAGTTTCTGCATTGAACAATGCTTCTGCTTTGCTTACAAAAAACGGAAGCCCTGCAAGCCATTTGGTAACGATTGCACGTGAATACAGAATACCTGCAATTGTCGGGATAAGCGATATTTCAGTATTTATCGAAGGAGAGCCGGTAACGGTGGATGCGAGTGAATGTACGATATATGAAGGGAATATTGAAGAATTAGTAAATTCCTCACAACCCGAATTTGATTATTTCAATGATGAGCCTTTGCAGATACTTTTAAATAACCTTGCTGAATTTGTAACCCCTTTAAGTCGGCACTTCCAGGAAAATACAGTTCTTGAAATTTCCGAATGTAGAACTTTTCATGATATAATCAGGTTCATTCATCAGAAATCAATGGAAGAAATATTCGAAAATACGGACTACTTAGCAGGAAGTAATCAAATCGGAATTCAATTAAAAAGTACAATTCCACTGAAAATTAAAATTATCAGTCTTGATGATGATAATTCAGGAAATTTAAAAAATCTCAATGAAGAAGAATTGCCTTGCATTCCTCTTAAAGCTTTCTGGGATGGTGTACTTGAGGAAGGTTGGCAGTTACCTCCGGCAGCGGCTGATTTTAGCGGATTTGCAACTGTAATGGCTACCGATATGACAAAACAAAAGTTCAAAACTGATATTCAAAATAGTTATGCTGCAATCTCAAGCGAGTTTATGATTTTGAATTTGAAATTAGGTTATCATTTTACAACAATTGAATCAATGTGTTCCTCAACGATTAATAAAAATTATATAAAACTCAGAATTAAAGAGGGTGGTGCTTCTTTTGAAAGAAGATTAAGGAGGGTAAATTTAATAAAAGATATTTTAGTAGCTGCAGGATTTGAAGTAACAATCATGGGAGATTATTTAGAGGCTGTTACAAATTATAACTCTTGTATGGAATCCACAAGAAAGTTGAAAATTTTAGGGAGGCTAACCATGCTCACAAGACAACTTGATTTGGCTCTGAAGGATGATGAAGAAGCCGAATATTATACTGACGAATTAATAATAAAACTGGGCTTGGCAAATTGAGAACAATTTTTATTACAATTAATAAATTTATGAAAAATATTTCCGAACGGAGATATTTTTCAGTTATACTATCCATTCTTTTCTTTTTAATATTCAGTACGGCATTCTACCTGATTTATTCAGATTCCGATGAAGTAAAAGCGCAAATCCACAATGATTTCAATCAGCAACAGCTTATTTTGGCAAGGCAATCTTCTGCCCAGATTGATTTATTCCTGAATAACCTGGAAATTCAACTCAAAAACCTGAAATGGTTTTGTAGTCAGGAAAACAATGAAATCCGGGCAGAAGCCTTACGGGCTTTTTTTGAGCAGAATAATAAAATGGGAGTTATCGATATTGGATATATTCAGTTAGACAAGTTATATCAGTTTGGGAAATTTAATAATACTATTCCACCGGATAGTGATTTTAAAAATATTAATTATTATCATGAAGCCGGAATTCCGGAATTGAAATTAGATGATATAATTAATTATACCCGAAAACAAGTAATTAATAATGTAGAAAGTCAAAAGTCGAAAGTCGAAAGCTCAAAAAGGGGTAAGGGGTCGGGGATCAGGGTTGGAAAAACCAATCTTCAATCATCAATCCCCAGTCCACAATCCCAGAAATATTTTCAACTTGCTAATTTGTTTTCCGACAGTCTTAAACTTACCCGACCGGATGTAATCAGAAATTCCAGGAACAGGGTTTTCATAACCAGTACCATTATTAAAATGATATATCCCGAAAATCAGCAGCCCGGTTTTTTAATAATTAGATTAGACCTGTCCGTATTAATGAAAAAAATAAACGGAAAGGTACGCTCAGGGAAAACAGGTTATGCCTGGGTGATTGATGATAAGGGAGTAGCGCTATACCACCCAGAAAATGAGTTTATAGGCAGGAATATTTTTGAGGCAAGAAAGGAGAAAAAACCTTATGTAAATTTCAGCCGGATAAATGAAATTATGAAAGAAAGAATGATGAAGGGTGAGGAAGGAATGGCTGTTTATGATAGCTGGTGGCACAGGGAACTAAGTGGGCAGATTACCAAACTTATAGCATTTAGCCCAATAACACACAGGTCTTTGCCGGATAACAAAATGTGGTCTGTTGCAGTTGTAGCGCCGACAAATGAAGTTGCCGAAATCCTTGACAAGGCTTATTTGCGTCATCTCGGTGCTGAAGCATTTATCATAGTCGGGATGTTCCTGTTTGCAATTTTATTTCTGACATATCAAAGGCGTATTGCTGAAACTTTGAAAGAACGGGTTACAGAGCAGGAGGAATATATTTCTTCGATTCTTGAATATTCTATGGATGCAATAATTTTTACGGACAATGAAAATTTTATCAAGGTATGGAACAAGGGCGCTGAAAAAATGTTTGGTTACACTTCGCAGGAAATGGTAGGAAAAACATTTCATATTATTATACCACATGAGTTGGATGCTATCAATGAACTGTCCAGGATAAACGAATTAGTCAGCCAGTACGGATATATTAGTAATTTTATCGCTCAGAGAATTACAAAAAGCGGGAAAAAAATCAGGGTGAATATTTCCAAAACCCAGATTAATTCTGAAAAAGGTGAAAATTTGGGGTATTCAATTATTATACGTGACGAAACAGAAAAAACTGCTTTGGAACAAAGAATTTACAATACCGAAAAATTAGCATCAATCGGTACTCTTGCCGCCGGTGTTGCTCATGAAATCAATAATCCACTTGCTATTATTCTTGGATATACCGACCTGCTTATTGAGGAATTTCCCAAGGATTCAACAATTTACCAGGATTTGCAGGTAATTGAATCAAATGCCAACAATGCAAAAAAAATTGTCGAAAATTTGCTTAGTTTTGCAAGGATTACAGAAGGATTAGACGATAATATTAATATCAAACATAGTGTGGGAACAGTTATTGAAATTGTTAAAAATACTTTATTTACTAAGAAAATTGAAATTGAAGTTAATATTCCGGATGACCTTCCCCATGTCCGGGGCGATGTCAGGGAATATCAGCAAGTGGTTTTTAATTTAATTAATAATGCAGTCGATGCAATGAAGTCAACGGGTAGTGGAAAAATTTCCATCGAGGCAAAAACTCATGAAGATTTTGTTGCATTAGAGATAAATGACACAGGCGATGGAATTAGCGAAAAATACAAACAAAGAATTTTCGACCCGTTTTTCACAACCAAAAAGGTTGGTGAGGGAACCGGTTTGGGTTTATCTTTGTGTTATGGAATCGTTTCCAAATTCGGTGGAAAGATAAGTTTCAGGAGCGTATCGAAAATAGATTTCCCCGACGAACCATCAGGAACAACATTTATTGTAGAGATGCCGGTGATTAATTAAGAGTAGTTCTAAAAACTGTCATTCCAGCGGATGAGGTTGTGTGAAAAGTCAAAAAAATTATCAAACTGAATCCCAAAATAATGGAATTAATAAAAAAATGCAATGACAAATTCAAGAGAAACCCCCTAACCCCCTTTGAAAAAGGGGGGACAACCAATTCCCCTTTTTTCAAAGGGGGTTAGGGGGTTTCTCTTGAATTTGTTGTCATTATTTTGTATCAAGAAAAATCTGTCATTGGTAACTTGATTCAGAATCAATAAAACCTACTGGGTGGGGATTCCTGCATCCGCAGGAATGACAATTGGGTAGTTTTTGAACCATACTTAAATAATTATACAAACAAAATTTTTTAAATTTTAAATTCGGAGTATATATGAAACAAAGGATATTAGCTGTTGATGACGAACCGGACCTGATTCGTCTGTTGAAAAGAATTATTGTTGAGAAAACTAATTATGATATTGTCGTTACAAATAATCCGCTTGAAATCCCCGAAATCTTAAACAAAGAAGAATTCGACCTGATTATAACCGACCTGAAAATGCCGGGTATGGATGGGATGGATATTCTTAATTTTATAAAGGATAATAAAAGAAATGAAATTGTTATTATGATTACTGCTTTCGGCTCATTAGACACGGCTATGGAGGCTCTTTCCAAGGGTGTTTTTGATTATATAACAAAACCATTCAAGAAAGAACACCTGATATTTACAATAGATAAAGCTATGAAATACCTCAAAACAATGAAAAATTACAAAGAAATTACTTTTGTTTTCGATATTGATTCCGAAGAAGAATCTATTGACGCATATAAAAAACTCCGGGCAAAATATAGAAATGAGTTATTAAAGACTGTATAAAATCATGTCAATTGAAAAATTTGGAGAAAAGTATGAATTATTTTCAAGTTGTATTTTGGAAAATTATTGTTAACTTATATAATATTAGATAAATCCATGATAACGATTATAATTTTTAATCATAAATATTTTGGAGCTAAAATGAATTTCTCAAAAACATCATCTAATCTAACTTTTGTAATTCTTTCATTTTTCCTTTTATTTTTTACCTCATGCACTACTACACGAACCGTTGGAGATTTAAGTTATCAATTACAATGTCTGAATTGTGGTGTTACAATTGATGGTATATTGAAAGTAGAATTAATGACCATAGTTGAGGGAGATAATCCGATAGTATTGAAAATAACCAATTTAAAAAACGATATGGTATTACTTGACGAAAGATTATTTGCTATGTCTGCCGATAGTGAAGTTGTAATGTCACCGATTGCGTTGTATAATCCGAATATCACAGTCAGCATGAATTACTCTACATCTGTTACTGATAGTAAAACGTCACCGTATCTTTTTGGCAATAATAGATTAGATTTTTATACTACTCAATATGGCTCTAATCAAAGTACGTCCCTTAATGAGAATCCGCAGCCCTATTTTGTGATACCTGCTCAAATGAAATTGAAGTATAAAATAAGCAATTACTACAATTCAATCTTTACAAGATTATCAATAAATAGAAATTATAGAATTTACATACAAGGTGGACATGAATATATAATGGACTGGGATAAATTAGGAAATGATATGAATAAATTTATTAATAAAGAACTTACTTTTACAATTGTTTATAAGTTATTAAACGAGGATAAATGGCGTTCTTTGAATATCATTGCCAATCCAATTAATTACCATTTAGAAAAACGTACAATCAAGGAATAGAAATTTTTTTGAATTTAATCAGTGTAAAGTGTAACCTTTATATTGTAATATTTCCACTTTAAACTTACACCATGCTGCCAAATTATGCTGCAAAGATAAAAGCAAATTAAGCGAAGTGTATGTAAAATGTAAGTATAAAAAGAAAAACCTTGCAAGTAATTGAATTTGCAAGGTTTATATTTCGTATTCGTACAGAAGGAGGGACTCGAACCCTCACGGCTTTAAAGGCCACTGGATTTTGAGTCCAGCGCGTCTACCAGTTCCGCCACTTCTGCGGTTTCAGAAGTAGAACATAGAAGTAGAAATAGAAGTAGAGTAAGGTCGATTTTTATGATATACGGTTCTACTTTATTTCAATGCTTACTTCAATTTTAAAGGTCAAATAAAAATCCACCTTTTTCTACTTCTACTTCTTTTTCTATGTTCTAACTTCTAAAGCCGTGGGCAAAGAGGGAGTCGAACCCCCGACCTCGTGCTTGTAAGGCACGCGTTCTAAACCAACTGAACTATTTGCCCAATAAACAAAGAATTCAATTCTTCGTTTCAAAAAGGATTACAAATATAAGGAATATTTTTGAAAAATAATTAATGAAAAAATGTATTGCAACTACTTTTAAGTAGTGGGCTGGAATTTTCACTTCTTATTAAATATCAACTTTATTCTTCTATTAGCGTTCTCTTCGCATATAAAAAGATACAATAATTTCACGCAAAGCTCGCAAAGATAATTGGCTTTCTCTGCGAACTCTGCGAGAAAAATCATTCACGCAAAGCTCGCAAAGATAATTGGCTTTCTCTGCGAACTCTGCGTGATAAAGTTTCTCAAAGACCGCAAAAGATTTAACTTTATTTCTACCAGCATTGTTTTCACTTTTAATTTGACAATTCCAAATAATCTGGTTATATTTGTTTTTCCGTTGGAGGTGCTTCGCTGATAAATTGGCGGGGCTGAGAGAAAACTCCTCGAACCTGAACAGGATAATACCTGCGTAGGAAAACGGGTGAACGAACGAAAAATAAAGTACTCTCAGCAAAAGCTCCCCTACGAATGTAATTATTATGTTAAATTATTTCGTATGGAGTATTTCTATGAATTCAAGAATTCTTCTTATTATATGTTTCTTTTCTATTGCCCTGCCTGCTTTGGCTCAAAAAGAAAAGAACGATTCATTAAGGCTTTACAATGTCCCTGCAGTAACTGTAACAACATCGCGCGCTATCGAACGAAGAACGCCGGTGCCGTTCTCTGAAATTACTAAGAGTGATATTCAGGTTAATTATACTACACTCGATATTACCCACCAGCTTACTGATTTGCCCTCGATTATGGCATATTCGCAAAACGGGAACTGGATTGGCTATTCGAATTTGACTATGCGCGGATTCGACCAGAGGCGTATCGCTGTAATGATAAACGGTATTCCCCAGAATGACCCCGAAGACCACGGTGTTTATTGGGTGGACTTTCCCGATATAAGCTCAAGTCTGGAGAATGTTCAGGTGCAGCGTGGCGCAGGGTTAACAACTTTTGGCGCAGCTTCGATTGGTGGCAGTATAAATTTGACAACTTCGAATTTTGCTAATGAAAAATTCGTGAAACTCAACTATGGAGTTGGCTATCAGCATTTCGGTGCCGAAGATAAATATATTCCAATTACAGATAAATCCGGGATAGAAGTATCCTCCGGTTTAGTGGGGAAATATGCACTTTACGGCAGATTATCGATGATAAATACACAAGGGTATCGGGATGGTTCATATGCAAAATTGAACAGTTTTTTTCTAAGCACAGTGCGTTTCGATTCGAACTTAACAACCCAAATCAATGTTTTCGGTGGTCCCTTTAGCGATGGACTTGTTTATAACGGTTTGCCGAAATCATACATGAATGATTTGAGCTTACGAAGACAGAATTTTTCTTATTTTACTTATGATTCGACCGGAAAAAATCTTGTTACCAATTACAACACTCCTCGCCGTAAGCAGGAAATCGAAGAGTTCTCCCAGCCACATATCGAATTGCTCAATGATTGGAAAATAAATGAAAAATTTAATTTCCTCTCGACACTGTTCTATTATACCGGCAGCGGATTTTATGATTATAACGGAGCCGGTTGGACTACTGCTCAATCCTTCCGAATGACAAAAGCTCAGGGGTATGATACTGTTGATGCAGCCGACCCTAAAAATGCCTTGATAAGAGGATTCGTAGGAAATAAGCAATGGGGCTGGATTCCAAGGATTGTATGGGAGCATGGCGACGGACAATTCACGGCAGGTGCGGAACTGCGCTTCCACCGCTCCGAGCATTGGGGGAAAATTCGTTATGCTGAAAACCTGCCTGATGGTTTCAACCCCGATTACAGATTTTATTATAATAACGGAGAAAGGGACATTATGTCTGCCTTCGTGCGAGAGC
Organism: Ignavibacteria bacterium; assembly: GCA_016844745.1. GTDB lineage: Bacteria > Bacteroidota > Ignavibacteria > Kapaibacteriales > UBA2268 > JAERMQ01. The sequence continues at coordinate 22,299 of JAERMQ010000052.1, forward strand.
AGTACAACCTTACAAAAGATTTAACCTTGAATTTGGAAGGTCAATTTGTCCGGCAATCATTACGCTTGAGAAACATCAAAGAAGGGAATATTTATGCAACCTTCGTAAATAATAATGGAGAGTCAATAACAAATGGCTCTACACTTTTTAATATTAATTACTATTTCTTTAATCCGAGAATAGGCGCTAACTGGAATATCAATGATTATCAGAATATTTATTTGATGGCTGCATATACATCCCGTGAGCCAAGAATGCGTAATCTTTATGCTGCCGATGATTCTTTCTTCGGAGCTTACCCATTATTCGAAAGAACTTTACATCAGGATAATACTTATCGATATAATTTCGACAAACCAATTGCCAAACCTGAGCGTATGATTGATATTGAACTGGGTAGTAATTACAGGACTGACAAATACTTTGCATCTGTAAATTTTTATTTAATGGAATATTCGGATGAATTTGTGAAAACCGGGAATCTTGATATTAACGGTAATCCAATCGACGTTAATGCTCCGCGCACCCGTCATTTCGGGGTTGAATTGCAAGCTTCAGCCGAGGTGATGAATTTTAATTATGGGAAACTGGTATTATCGGGTAATTCGACCATTAGCAGAAATCGCTTAGTTGAATACAATCTGGAGACAAATTCCGGGGAAAGTGTTTCGTTGAAGGATAATCCGATTGCCGGTTTCCCTGATTTTATGGCAAATCTGCGCCTGTCCTATTTATATATGGATTTGTATTTATCGTTTATATGTAAATACTTAGGCGATTTCCGTACCGATAATTTTGGTGACATGCTATCGAATCCTGTCATCATGCGCCATTTGACTTCGAATCCTTACAACATTCTATATTATACCGATAACAAAGTAGAGAGTTCAACTGTATTCAATGCAGATATTTCCTATACCTTCCGGAATATACTCTCAATGCAGAGCATCAGATTGCGTTGCCAGATTATTAACTTATTCGATAAAATATACACTGCCGGCGGTGAAGGAAAAGAATTTTTCCCTGCAGCAGAGCGTTCATTCTTTATAGGAGTGGAATTGGGATTATAAAAAAAATTATTTTGGAATAATATGGATTATTGATTTAATTTGAACTAATTAAATAATGTAAAAAAATATTTGAAGTTGGGTTCATTTACTTATTGGATATAAAAATGAAATCATCTGTCAGGAAATCAGTTATTAATGAAAACGCTGTTCACACAAAGACCGAAACTAAGCCAGTCTCTCCAAATACAAAAAGGATAATCACGGAATATCAGTTAAAAGACCACTTAGGCAATAACAGGGTAACTTTCTCGGATTTGAAGTTTACGTTTGATAACAATAATGTGCCGGAACTCAACCTCGATTTTCTGAGCGCCACAAACTACTACCCATTCGGTATGACTCAGCCAGGGCGGCATTGGGAAAAGCAGAACTACTCGCACCGCTTCGGCTACAATGGTATGGAAAAAGATGATGAAATGAAAGGATTGGGGAATTCGCTCGATTTCGGCGCAAGGATTTATGATTCGAGGTTAGTTAGGTTTATGAGTATGGATAAAGCAGTTTCATCTTTTCCATATTATTCGCCTTATTTATTTGCCGGAAATACTCCTATAGCCGGTGCTGATATGAATGGAGACAGTTTATATTTTGAAATATTTGTGAGTGGACACAAAGATAAAAAGGATGATGAAACTTTTAAAAAGGCAGCTGAGACAAGGAAATTTGATATTGAAAAAAGTAAAACATACGATAAAAAAAGAGATTGTGTTGTTATACTTGAAGTTCAAAATCTTGAAGATATAAAATCAAAAGTTGAAGAAAAGGTTAAAGAGTTAAGTCCAAAATTTGGACAAACTGTAGAATTTGGACTTTGGTCTCACTCAGGTATAGAAGGGCCAAGGGGTAGTAAGGATTGTGAACAATATCCTTTAAATAAAAGAGATAAAAATCAAATGAGTATTAATGGTTGGAATCAAATTAATTTTAATTGGACTTCTGAAGAAAAAGGTTTACCAAAACCAAAAACAAACAGAGCCTTTTTTTATGGTTGTAGAACTGCTGTTTCAAATGTTGAACATTTCATTTCTTTTGCTCAAAATATCTCTTTTTTAGGTAATTTTAGAAATGTTTCTGTCTGGGGACAAAGTAATTACAGCAATACATCAAAATATACTAATTATAGAACTCTAATTCTAGATCCAAATGATGTAAATAAATTATACATGGTTGGAGAAGAAGACGGATTTTCGTTAAAAATGTTTTTTACACCAGTACCAGCTTATAAGATGATTGAATTTTCGAATGGTACAAAAAAATCAGAATCATATCAAGATGGAGACAAAAAATAATGTTTATTAAAAATAAATATGTTCAGATATTCTTCTTAATTATTATTATTGTTATTTCAATATTAATATTATATCCGGTTGATTGTAGGAAATTGGCATTGAATCATGAATGGACTCGTCATTCTACATTTCATGGAACATTACATACTCCAAATTATTTAGATTTTGATACTAATGGTCATTATATGATTGATTCTATAGGAAGAATATTTAACAAACAACCTTATGAGTTTATTGGAAAAATAATTGATTGTAAAAAAAGTATAATTTCTTATAACATTTTAATAATTGATTTTGAAAATGGTGATTCAGCAAGTTACAGAACCCATAAATTTTACTGGTAATCTGGTTTTAAAAAATTTATTTATTCTGAATATGAGACATTTGTTTTTTACATATCTTATTATTATACAAAGGACCTTGATATAAACGGTAGTCTAAAAATAAAAATTTAATAAAAAGACTTAAAAATTAAATTATAAAGTTGAAAAGAATATTATAATAAAAATATAAAGGAGCAAAACAATGCTAAAAACGAACATATTAATTCTAACCGCTCTACTATTACTGACGGCAGCCAATTTTGCCGCTGCTGGCGACAAAGCCGACCAGCCATTATCAATTGAAACCCTCAAAACCATGAAGAAAGAGGGAGTTCAGCCACTGTTCGCCAACCAGGATTTACTGCGGCATCCGGTAGCAGTTGTTAGGGATTCTGCACGTAGCAGGTATCTGGTAATAGATGCTTATTATGAAGGATACTATCCCGATAAATTTGAAAAAAAAGATAACAATGACACACCGCTCATTGAAAACGATTCGGGATTTGTATTATCCTATAATCCGGTAACCCAGGCATTCGATTCAGTTCCGGGTATTAAAATAAAAAGTCCGAGTCATGGTATTGTTGTACAAGATACCCTTTATATAACAACCTATAATAAACTTATTGCATTCAACCTCCAGACAAACTCAAAAATATTTGAAATTAAAGATACTTCGGTTGTCAATACCAATTTTACAGATATTGTTTATGATAAATCTTCCAATTTTTATATAGTTGCAGAATTTAGCAGCTCGATATACAAATATGAATTAGGTTCAAGGGCGCTTACAAAATTAAGCATTACGGGAGATACCCTGATGATGCCATGTGGCGCTGAGTTTATTACAGATTCAAATAATACCGGCAAATTGCTTCTGGTATCTTACCGGAAAAAAGCCCCGATACAACTATTAAATTTAAGCAATAATATTTTAAGCACATTATTCCAAACCGACTATCAGATGATAGATGTTGTTGAAGGCAAGGATAAATATTATATATCTGCTTATGATTATTATGTTAAGACCAATCAGAATATTTTGAGTATTGATAAAAATTTAAGCGGCACATTCACTCCATTGAACCTCAATTATGATAATTTCAGGGCTCCCAAGGGAATGTGCTATGATAAAGACCGTGACTGGTTATATGTAGCTTCTCCTTTTCAACTTTCAGGATTTTCAATAGTCCCAATTTATCCTAAAATTAGAGGAATTTTCCCTCCTGATTCCTCTACAAATGTTGAACATGTACCTGTATTGATTTGTTCATCTTATTCACCATCAGTATATTTCCATTTTGAAGTATCATCAGATTCAACTTTTACAATCAAAGAACAAAAACTAACAACGAAGGATACGATTTTTCCAATTCAATATTCAATTAAAAATAAAACAATATATTATTGGAGAGTTAGATTAACAAACGATTACATATATGGTCCCTGGTCGGATGTTTGTTCATTTAAAACAGCTACATTTACACCTAATGGACCAACACCATTGTATCCTTTGAAAAACGACTCAATAAAAGTATATCCGGTTGTGAATTTCAGATGGGATAGCGTTCCGAATTGTGGGGGGTATTATATTGATTATGTATATTCCAGTGTTAAAGACACGAACAGATATGTATTAAAGGTTAGTTCAAACTCAATAACAATTGAAATAGAACCAAATGCAAAATGTTACTGGATGGTAAAAGCCAATTATCCAAACGGAACTAAATGGACTAACCTTATTAAATTTTATACAAAAGATGTGAGTTTGGCAAGCACTACAATGACTTATCCGCAAAATAACGCTGTAAATTGCGAGAATAATATTGAGTTCAAATGGGACAGCGTTCCGCGCGCCACCAAATACAAACTTCGTTATAAGATTTCTCAAGGGACATATCAATATAAAGAAACCAATACAAATTCTGTAAGAGTTGATAGTTTACAGTTAAGCGGAGTTTATAATTGGTCGGTTAAGGCATATAATGATACGGAAGTAGGTCAATATCCAAACGACTATACATTTACCGTTGCAGATACGGTTGTCCCTCCACCAATTACCTTACCGCAACCAAACGGAGATAATAATGTAAGTCTCAATCCAACTCTTGAGTGGTCGAATGTAAGTGCTATGAATTATAACCTGCAAATAGCTACTGCAAGTAAAAAGAAATTATTAAACCATATACTTGCTGATGAGAATGAAGTACCTGATTTCAATAATCCGGTTGTTTCAATAGATAATATTGAAGGAAACAATTATAAAGTAACCAAAACGCTTGAGAAAAATAAAGTATATTTTTGGCGGGTACAGGCTGTAACGAAAAATAGCAATAGTGCATGGACACCACCGCATAAATTCACAACCGGTGATGGTTCCGTATCTGTTGATGATAGAATCCCTTCACAATCAAAATTTGAAATCTATCCGAATCCGGTTGAAGGTAGTGCAATAATATTTGCTCGTAATATGAAGAAAGACATCCAATGTTTGTCAAACATTGGATGTCTATTATCAATCAGCAATATTTTCGGGCAGGAAGTCGTGAATTTCAACCTATCGAATCAAAATGAAACTTTTGTTTACAACTGGGATGTTCGGGATTTATCGGCAGGAGTTTATTTTGTGAAGCTGACAATAGAGGGTAGAAGCCAGGTAGTTAAGGTAATTGTTAAATAAAATCTCCTTTTATTCTTCCTTATTATTAGATTGCCTTGTGTCCAAGCCGGCTGCAAGGCAATTTTTTAATATTCTGATTTAAATGGAAGAAAGATTACGGCTCAAAGTAAAAATTTGGGGATTAAGCAAAAAGTTTCTGTATTCTAAAGAGGAAGAATTTAGTATCAGTAACAATCCTTTTTTATTTTTCCATAAGAGGACTTCTAAAAATTGTCATTCTGAGCGAAGCGAAGAATCTATATTCCTTTAAAATCAATAAGATCGATTCTTCGCTTCGCTCAGAATGACAGCAAAAATGGAATTTTTAGAACCCCTCATAAGAAATATAAATAATTATTTTGGAATATTATGGATTATTGATTTAATTTGAACTAATTAAATAATGTAAAAAAATATTTGAAGTTGGGTTCATTTACTTATTGGATATAAAAATGAAAACATCAGTCAGGAAATCAGGAGTTAAACAAGGTACTGCTCAAACAAAGACAGGTACTAAGACAGGCTCTCCAAATACAAAAAGGATAACGACCGATTTAAAGCAGGTCTCTACTAAAATTTTGAAATTAAAGATTTTATTATTAGGCAGCCAACCCAAAATATGGAGAAGCATTCTGGTTATGCCGGATATTACCTTCCGCCAGCTTCATTTATATATTCAGGTTGCAATGGGCTGGAAGAATTACCACATGTGGGGATTTGAAAGCAAGAAATTCGATATTACCCCTAAAATTGATAACGACCCCTTCGATGATTTATTCGGGAGCGGTGTGTCGGATAAACAGTTACTTGACCCCGATATTGAATTAATTTCAAAAGTTTTCAACTCTAAAGGGGATAATATAACCTATACTTACGATTACGGCGACGATTGGGAACACGAGATAGAATTGGATAAATTTATTGATATTGATGATAGTATTGTATATCCTGTATGTACCGATGGCGAAAATGCCTGCCCACCGGAGGATAGCGGCGGTATATGGGGTTATTATGGTTTGCTGGAAGCCGTAAAAGATAAATCCCATCCAAATCATAAAGAGTACTCATCGTATTTGAAAAAGGGCTTTGACCCAAACTATTTTAATTTGGATTCAGTAAATAAATCTTTGGCAAGGTTATCGAAGAAATTTGTAAAGAAGCCGAAAAAATAAATGTCATTACATAATAAACTTGCCGTTGTCCTTATGAGTGGCGGCATGGATTCAGCCGTTTGTGCCGCAATTGCCCGCAAGGAAGGATTTAATCTTGCTGCTCTTCATGTTAGCTACGGACAATTAACACAAGCACGCGAACAAAAGGCTTTCCATGATTTGGCAGATTATTTCAAAGCGCTAACCCGCATGGTTGTGGATATAGATTATTTAGCGAAAATCGGAGGTTCCAGCCTCACTGATTCACGAATTGAATTACATTTAAATTCAGGTCAATCACATTCCATTCCCAACACGTATATTCCTTTTCGAAATGCAAATTTATTGGCTATTGCAACAAGCTGGGCTGAAGTAATAGGAGCAGAAGCTATCTATATTGGAGCCATGCAGCAGGATTACAGCGGTTATCCCGATTGCCGGGAAGAGTTTTTCGAAGCGTTCGGGAAAGCTATTCAAACAGGTACAAAGCCTGAAACAAAGATTGAAATTAAAACGCCGATAATCAATTATCGAAAGCAGGATATTGTTCGAATTGGTCTGGAAATGAAAGTTCCATTCGAACTTACATGGAGCTGCTATCAAAATTCGGATGAAGCATGTGGTGAGTGTGATTCCTGCCGGTTGAGGCTAAAAGGATTCAGGGAAGCCGGGAGGATTGACCCAATTACTTATAAGAAATAATCAAAATCATTTTAAATTATTTAACTTTAGCCGGCAATGAATGTGAACCTTTTCTTTTAGTTTGTCTTTTCTTTACCTTTTTATCATCTTCGTTAGACAACAAAGAAATTAAGGCTCCTAAAGCAATACCTCCGCCAATTAACCATGCAAGGGCGTTAATCGTTTTATTAGGTTGTTCAATTATTGTTGAAGATTCTTTCCTTCTTTGGAGTATCTTATCAAGTGCATCATGAGGATTTTTTCTATTGAAAGTAATAATATTGGGATGATTAAGATTCTTTGGGATTTGTACATTATCCTCTATTAACAATACTGAAGGGATTTTATGTTTTATTGCAAAATTCCAATCTTTAATAACACCATCATTATTTCTTCCTGATCCGGTAATTACACCAATGAAAAGGTTGGAGTTAACAATATTTGAAAAAGTTTGAAAATCATATAATTGTCTCATATTACCCAAGCTATTGGTTGTAACGAACCCCAAATTTGACAATTCTCTTGATAATATTGTCAGGATATAATATTCGTTTTCATTAAAGCAATGAGATATATATGCCTTCATTATTTATCTCCAATTATCATTATTTGTAAATAATTTTTTTGATTTAGTATATTTATAAAATTTAGGGAAATAATGTATTAATATTTTATCTTTATCTATCAATTTATCTATAAAATTATCTTTATCCCATAATTCGTATCTATATTTAAATTTACAATTATCGTTCAAATTTGCAAAAAAAGTTTGTACATTATTAGTAAAATATTTTCTACAAATTAATAAATACCCGTCTGCACCAAGCGAATGGACGAGTGAAGGTATATTTATTTTATCAAGATTTCCCAAATTTAGATCTTTATCATTAAATTTGCATTGAACCACCCATTTTCTTGAATAAGTAGATATCTCATCATCCAAATTCATTGTTAATAGAATGTCCCTGCCTCCATCACCCCCAACACCGGATTTTATTACTTCTATTTGATAAATTTTATTATTAGGGTCATTTTTTAACTCATTGAAATAGGCTTCGACTAAACTTTGAAATTGCTTCCAGTCTTCAATTTCATCGAAGTTAGGCATATTTTCATTTTTGACCATCATTGCTAAACCAATATTTTCATCTTTTTCATTTATACAAGGTTTTATTTTACGATTATTTTCTCGACATAAAAATCTTTATCAATTGAAATATGTAGGATATACATCCCTTTCGATAAAAGCGATAAGTCAATCTTTTCATTCCAATTTTCCGAATTAATCCGAAATTCATTCGCTAAAATTTCTTTGCCTAACAAATCAGTGATTTTCAAATCAATTAGTCTTCCTTGGATTCCAATAATATAGATTTGAAGCAAACCTTCAGTTGGATTTGGATAGATTGATACTTTATACTGAATATCAATATCATTTACACCGGAAATAAAATTATAAATATCCGAAATTTCGGATTTGCAGCCAAATAGATTGGTAATTTGTAAGGTATATTTTCCGGTTTTTTCAGCATAAATTCTCTTTGTTGTTGAGTTAATCATCAAAGTATCGTTAAAATACCATTCATATTTTATTGAATTTTCTGTTGATTCCAAATATTGGTCTATCTGCAAAATTGAAGGTTTTACCGGATTTGGATTGACCTTAATATTTTGTGAAGTTGTAGAGGAACAGCCATAAGAATTTGTATAAGAGTAGGTGATTGTATGGATTCCATCATTTGCCACAGTTGGGTCAAATATTCCGTTCTGCACTCCAATTCCGAAGTAACTACCACCTGCAGGCGAGGCAAATTGTAATGTTATCGGTCCATCCTTTTGACAAATTGTTGGCAGTGTATCAGTCGAAATCTTAGGATTTGCAATAATGGATATATTTTTTGTTATTGATTTTGTACATCCGGTATTTTTGTCCGATTCGATAAGTGTGACGGATTGAGTACCGGTTGAATCAAAAATGACAGCTACAAAACTGGTATCATTCCTGCCTGAAATTTTACCGCCTGTTACGGACCAGTGATATAATATTTTTTGTTTATCAGGGGTTGCAAAACTACTCATATTATTCTCACATGAGGCTGTATCGCCGGTAAAATCAAATTTTGGTGGGAAAGCTACGGATAATCCATTCCCGTTATCGTTGCTAATAATGTTATCAGAGGACACAATTCTAATTCTATACTGTAAACCATCGGGTAATATTTCAGGAATTTTACCTATGATTATACCCGGTTGATTTGTATTTAATGAACCTAAAATTTTTGGAGAATTAAAATTGCCATACTCATCAGATAACTGAATGGTGAAGACATTAGTTTCTTTGAAAATCAATTGGGGTATGAAAGGTACGTTTATTTCCGTACCTTTGCATAAATATTTTGCATCGTAATTAAGTATGATCTGTTGTCCGATTTTATATAGAAATGCCGTTTCATTAGGGTCATAGATATGCTCGGTATTTAATCCGCCGGTCAGGGAATCATATTCCGTCCAGCCTGTGACATGTAAGTTATCAAGATTGTCAATTACCATACAACCGAATTTTTCCTGCAACTTGCCACCAAGATATGAAGCCCAATCTGTTATACCATCTGTCAGGTATTTCGAAATAAATATATCGGGACTACCGAGTGAAGTTTTATATAAGAAATTTGTAGGTAAATCCTTGCTATCGGTTGAACCCCCTATATAAATTTTTCCTGATTTGTCGAAAACGATAGAACCGCAATTTTCTGTTTTATTTCCACCGAAATACCTTGCCCATAAATAAAATCCGTCAGGTTTCAGCTTGAGAACGAAGGCGTCTTGCTCACCCATAAGGGTATCAACTCCATAATTCACCCTTAGATGTTGGCTTAATGTATTTCCGCCTGCAACGATAAAATCGTTTTTATCAACGGCAACTGCGTTTATTACATCAACACTATCACCACCGTAATATACCGACCAAAGCAATTCACCGTTGTTGGTCAATTTAGCAATGAATCCGTCCGTATAACCTTTTTGAGAGGAATAAGATAATGCTGCCGGATAGAAATAACTGGTAGTACCTCCACAAACCAGGACGTTTAAAGATTTGTCTAATGTTATGCCACGGGTCCAATCATGTCCGTCACCACCGAGGTATATTGCCCAAACCGTATTGCCTTCGGGCGTCAATTTAAGTACGAAGGATTCGGACTGTGAACCGCGGTATTTATTAGAAGTGGTTTTTAAATTAGTACTTAAAGCATAACCGGTAGCGTAACAATTCTTTAAGCTGTCAACGACAATTCCATAACCTGTATCATCTTCGCCACCTCCGTAAAAAGTCATCCATTTTTGTGTTCCGTTCGGATTTAAACGAAGAATGAAAGCATCTATATTTCCACGAGGATACATTTGATTTATTGTTCCGTTAATATCCTTGCTAAGGGAGGAGCCAAGCACATATATACCCTGTTCCAAATCAACCGCAATACTTCTGGCTTCATCTGTGGAAGAACCACCATAATATGTACTCCAAATCCTTTTACCGTTTTTATCATATTTTGCAATAAAGGCATCACCATTGCCGGTATATTCGATTTGTTGGGTATTAACTATTAAATTTGTACTATATGTTTGACCAACCATATATGAATTGCCCAGACTATCGATAGCAAGTCCATGTGCAAATTCGTTCCCGTCGCCGCCAAAATTGGAGCCCCATAATCTAACGACAGGGTCGATTATAAGTGGCTTGGAGCGGTCATAACTGCCAATGTCGAAACCAATGGTACCATCGTTTAATTCTATAAAATTTCCATCGTATTTGATTCGTTTATTGTTTTCATTTTGATAGATTATTGGCTTAGGTTGTTCGAAACTTCCGAAAAGATTAGTTATTGTTAATAAACCATCGGATGTTATCCCTGAATTTATTGCGTTTTTTATACGCATCTTAATTACTGATGGAGATGTTCCCGGTAAGACTACAAAATCATATTCAAATCTTCCGTCGGGGTTTTCATAAAGAACAAGGTCAATCCCTTTGTAAACATCTTTTAATATTACATTTCCATAGTTTTTTACAAAGTAAAATTCTTTATCGCCAATGATGTAATTGTTATATGCAGATAACTCGTCTGTTTTAAAAATCCTGGGATTTGGGTTTGCACCAATAAAATCTAAATCGGTTCGGCATAATTTAACTGATTTTTTGATTGGCTTTACCGGTCTGGTTAACCCGAAATCTTGTTGTTTCGATTTAACATTATCATCTCCCTGATGGAAGACAAAACTTAGTCCCTGCTTGCGAACATAAATTTTTATTCCATTAATGTTAGTTACAAATAAAACTTCTTCTGGTACTATACCATTAACATCAGTGAATTGACCGACGTTTTCAGTAAATTCAATTGCAGTAGTCATGGGATTTTGATATTCACCCTGAATCTGGCTATATAAATCAGGCAAGCAGATTATATAGGCAAATACTATATACAAAGCAACTTTCTTCAATAATACTAAGGAAGGAAAATACATTGAAACCTCAAAAAAACAGTAAATATATTAATTAATAAATTCTTCAAATATAAGAAAAAATTTTAAATCCAATTGTTAATTTATTATAATAATTAAGAGTCTGTGGAAAAACTAATTATATGGAAGAATGTCATTCGTAAGCGAAGTGAAGAATCCAGTCCCAAAGCCGATTCTGGATTCTTCACTTCGCTTACGAATGAAATTCTTCTTTACTTTTTCAACAGGCTCTTAATAATGTAATTGCAAAAAAAATCTTTTAATCTTAGTTGCTATCAGCCAATGATTTACAATCGATGACAATTACAAATTCTCCCTTTGCGCTTTCCTTTCTTCCGGCAAATTCATTATAGCATTCAGTTATTGTACCACGAAAATATTCCTCATATATTTTACTTATTTCCCTTGCTACAACTGCTTTACGGTCAGAGCCGCAGTAAAGTGATAATTCACCTAATAATTTAACTATCCTATGTGATGATTCATAAAGAACAACTGTAGTATTAAGTGATGCAGCATTTTCAAGGAAGGTTTTTCTGCCTTTTTTGTGAGGCGGGAAACCTAAAAATGTAAAATTGTGAATTGGGAGCCCGCTTGCAACCAATGCGGGTATTAATGCAGTAGCCCCCGGTAGCGAAATAATTTGAATGCCGGATTCGATTGCAGCCTGAACTACTCTATAAGCCGGGTCTGAAATACCAGGAGTTCCGGCATCGCTAACCAAAGCAACCGTTCCGCCTTTTGATAATATATCAATAATTTGTGCAGCCCTGACTTCTTCGTTTTTATCATGGCAGCTAATCAGCTTTTTGCCCTTTATATCGAAATGTTTAAGCAACATTCCGGTTCTCCGTGTATCCTCGCAGGCAATATAATCCGCTGAACTCAGGGTTTCGATAGCACGAATCGTGATATCCTGCATATTACCGATAGGAGTCGGAACAATCGTGAGGATAGGTTTGAAATTTTGCACTGATTTCATTTGATAAAGTCTTTTTAAAAGTTGGTTTTAAATAAATTGAAATGTCATTCTTTCGATTATGTTTGTATCAAAATTTGGGATATGGAAGAATGTCATTCTGAACGAAGTGAAGAATCCAGTCCCAATGATGCTTCTGGATTCTTCACTTCGTTCAGAATGACATTCATCTTGAAATATGATACAGTCTCGAATGAAGTAATGACAAATTATTTGATTAATCATTTTTTATTTCTTAATTCGTTAAAAAAATTCTTAATAATCAATGAACATTCTTTTTCCAAAACACCTCCTATTACTTCACAACGATGGTTCAGGCGCTCGTCGTCAGCTATTCGGTACAAGCACTCACAAGCTCCGGCTTTGGGGTCCCGAGCGCCATAAACCAATCTTTTAATGCGGGCAAGAACCATTGCTCCGGCGCACATTGCACATGGTTCGAGAGTTACGTATAATGATGAGTTTAATAAATGTTTATATCCGGTAAATTGAATAGCTTCGCGAATAACAAGCAATTCCGCATGGGCTGTTGCATCCGATAGGTTCTCAACCTGATTCCTGTTCCGGGCAATTATTTCACCATCTATTACAATTACTGCACCAATTGGAACATCGCTGGTAAGAAGCGCTTTCCCTGCTTCGAACAGCGCTTGTTGCATATAATATTCATCAGGTTTAGCGTGATTATTCATTAGTGTTTCTAAATTGAATAAGATGTTTTTTCTTATCATAGACTTTACGAAATGTTTAGAAGAATGTCATTCTGAATGAAGTGAAGAATCCAGAAACAACATTGGGACTGGATTCTTCACTTCGTTCAGAATGACATTCTTCTTGATTTTTGATAAAGTATCATTTTTAGAATTGACAGTTTTTAAACTATTTATTCAGGAAATCATTATATCTTCTCTCTTTACGCTTCTTCCAGCCTCCTTTATGATACGCATAGCTGCAAAGCAGGGGCAGAGCTATTGTTGCTTCGCTATAAACCATTTGTTCATAAGTTGTATGAACTTTACCCCATGAACTGGCTTCTTTCAGGGTAGAGCCTGATAAACCGCCATCACGTTCGTCGGCAACGGTAATTTGAATGGCATATTTATGCATATCCTCCTCATGCCCCAAAACATCGGCTGCTACGACCACATCCTGGGTAAAATTCTTGGGTACTCCGCCGCCAACCATAAAAATACCGGATTGCTTGCCTTTAATTTTAATCTTCGTGAGTTCCAGAAAATCTTTGGCAGAGTCAAGTGATAGAGTAGCTCCCTTAGCATGAAATTGATGATGAATCAGTCCGAATCCGGCTGAACAATCCGAGAATGCCGGAACAAAGACAGGAACTCCCTTTTCGTAACAAGTACGAACGACGGAATCTTTACCCTGATTATTCAATACAAGCCATTTCCCCATTTCCTCGATGAATTCCCTTGAACTGTACGGACGAGGCTCTAAAGAATTGGCAATTTCCGCAATTGTCATATCGCACACACGCAGTTCGTCTTCATCGATATATGTGTCATAAATACGGTCAATAGCCAGCTTACGAAGCTTTTCGTCATCGATGAACGGTGTGCCTTGGTAATGCCTGAATCCGAGCCCTTCGAAAAAGTCCTGGTCAACCATAATTGCTCCGGTAGATATGATAGCATCGACCATGTTGTTGGTAATCAAATCAACGACAATTTTTTTCATACCGGCGCTGAATAAAGACCCGGCAAGAGTTAGGAAAATTGTACACTTTGTATCATTTAGCATCATATCATAAATCGATGCTGCCCGATGCAGATTCCGTGCCTGAAAAGCCGTTTTGCTCATTGCATCGAGTAATAGTACGGTATTAAATTTTTTTATATCGATATGCTCTACAACCATTTGCGGATTAAGGAAATCCTTCTTTTTTGCCATTGTTACTCCTTTTTAAACTTATAAATTAATCCAAATAATATCATAAATTTATTACAAAATTAATAAGAATTAGTCAACTAATATTATTTTTCAGTCGGGATTTTGTAACTTTTTTATAGTATCCGGTGTCTATATATTAACTATGGAGAAAAATACGAAATAGATTTTTTTATCATTTCTAAATAAAACATAGTGAAGGAATTTGGATGTAAATATGATAACACGTAACTTTGTAATCTTTAATTAGAGGATATTATTATATATTTTTTTTATTTTATATGGGCACTTTATGAAAACATCACAGACCAAATTTTTTATCATGTCCTTTTTCGTAATATTTACAATTCTGACTATTTCAGTTTATAGTAAGCAGGGAAATGATAATCGAGCCAATTCAAGACTAACCGTTCCTACCGGAATGACGGTTAGTAAAATTCAAACACCACAATTTTTGAACAAAATTCTGCAGGACATTTATCCGAATAATCTTAATTTGGTTGGTTCGGACAAAAATGGCAATAAATTATTAGGTGCAAACCCGGACGGCACTTCGCTTGGTTCCTGCTGGTATGACCAACAAACGACAGCCTCTATGCCAAGAAGAGTAACAATGTACAAACCCGACGCAAATGCTGCCGTTTTCAACGTTGCTTCCGTCGGCACACAGTCCGGCTCTGTCGGAAGAGGACAATTCGGTTCAAATGGTACTTATGCTTCATTAGGAACATATTTTAATTTTTTAGACGGAACAACTACACCACCATCACCGGAAGGACCTTGGGTAAGAGCCGAAAAACGAATTGCTGTACCAGGAAGTATAGTTCAAAAAAGCGATGGCAGCGTATTTACAATTTCACATTCATGCGCAACAATGGTTTCTGCACAAGGCAGAAGACTTACTTTAAGCGGTCCAATGAATTTATCAAAAAATCAGGCTTTCGTGAATACTTTTACAACCGACTCAATTGTTACTCCCGACGGGTATTTCCCTCGCCTGGCAATAGATGGGTCAAGTAATCTTCATCTCATATTTAATCACAGGAATCCAACATCTACTAATTTTAATAACATAGGTTACATGCGTTCCACTGACGGAGGTAATACCTGGTCACAGGAATTAGTTATGACTGGTGTTAATGCTTTTGATATAACAGCTCAAGGTCAATATTCAGCAGCCGGACATGATGCTTATACTATCGATGCTAATGGCAGTAATGTTGTAATTGCCTGGATTGACAGAAACCTGAACTTTGCTTATAGGAAATCAACGGATAAGGGAGAAAATTGGGACACACCTAATTACGTATTTTATAATGGTTCATTAGATACGGTACTGTATCCTAATTCTACAACTTATAAAGGTCATTCGGATACGGTTCCATCAGCAGGATTACATATCGATGCCATTCTTGATGATAACGGCAATATTCATACTGTCTGCAATATAATAAATGTGGTTAGAACTGGGGATGTTGATTTGGATGATAACAGCGAATGGTATTTTGTTCCCGGTCAGGATACAATTAAAGGGGTAGGTTATTATTTTAGATGGGGTTTTAATTATAAATATATTCCCGCTTCAACGACAGAACAAAGTGTATATCACGCTGCGGGGACTCCTGCCGGTATAGGATTAGCATACCCCAAGCAAGGGACAATCGGGCATTATTACCCATTTCCAAATACGGACAGAAATCTTGACGACAGCGCAAAATGCTTTGCAGGCTACGCAGTTGGTTACCCTCAGCTTTCTTTTGGTGAAGATGGATTTTTGTATTTTGTTTATACTTCTGTTATGGATTCCCTTAATCCAAATGCTGATGCGGATGAGGTGTTATTCACTGCGACAAATGACCCTACAAGACAATATTATTTCTTTAACAGGCATATTTTTGTAACAAGAATGGATATGACTACCTTCACTTGGTCTGAGCCATATAATATTACTCCTATTGGATATGATTGTGCTTATCCGAGTGTATCAAAAAAATCCCCTATGATTAACGGAGAAATCAAAATTCCTATTATTTATCAATATGATAAAAATCCTTTCAATTGGATTACTTTTAATAGATTCGTTAGCAATATGACCGATGAACCAAAGATAATGTTCAATTTATTCCCGTTCAAGGCATGGACTGCAGGTGTTGAAACATTGAACGATAATGCATCGAACAATACTTTGGAGATAGTCCCGAATCCGGCAACCGATGCATCGAAAATCAACTTCTCTATTACCAAACCCGGTGATGTTTCAATTGGTATTTTCAACCTATTAGGTCAACAAGTAGCTTCTCTTGCAAACGAAACTCTTGCAACCGGTTCATATTCAATACCGTTACAAATTGAAAATCTTAATCAAGGCACTTATTTCATTACTTTAAAATCAGGTTCTGTAGCTATTACCAAACCTATGCAGGTTATAAAGTAAATTTCGTTTTTAGATATTCAAAACCCCTTAAGAATTGAATTTCTGCTTAAGGGGTTTTTCTTTTTTGAAATAAGTTACATTTGTAATTATTTATTGTGGATGAATAAAATGACAGATTTTCTTAATTCGAAATAATGGCAACTATTTCAACACTGAGAAACCCCCTAACCCCCTTTGAAAAAGGGGGACAATCAATTCCCCCTTTT
>JAERMQ010000014.1 GCA_016844745.1 Ignavibacteria bacterium
AGTTACACCGGAACCGGACGTAGAATATGTTTCGGTACTGCTTTGGCAAACCGATGTATTACCGGATATGCTTGGAGTCGGCAATGGATTAACCGTTGCTACTGCCGATGCACGCGTTGCGCTTTCGCAATTCGAATTATATTTCGATACATAGAACGTAGTCGAAGTAGTTATGGTCGGAGTTGCGAATGTACTGCCATCCGTTTGAAGTGGAGTTCCTCCCGTTGGTGCGCTGTACCATTTGTAATTCTCCCCTGCCTGAGCGCCGCTTACAGATAATGTTACCGAACCGCTGCCGCAACGAGAACCGCCTGTTGCTACAGGTTCGCTTAAGGTAGAATTAATCGTTGCTACTGCCGATGAACGCGTTGCGCTTTCGCAATTAGTTGTCGTATTGTATCTTGTTACGTAATAAGTAGTCGTTGTTGTCAGCGTTGGTGTAATGAATGTGCTTCCTCCGGTTTGCAATAATGTTCCTCCGGTCTGGGCTGAATACCATTTGTAATCTTCACCTGTTATCGCGCCGCTTGCCGATAACGTCACCGAGCCGCTACCACAGCGCGATGCAGATATACCCGTTGCCGAACCCGGAAGTGTAATTAATGATACCGAAAGAGTAGCCGTATTGCTGCAGCCTGTTGTCGCTATTGTTTGGATTAATGTTACCACTCCTGTCGAGCCGGTTCCCCAAGTGATATTGACAGAGTTGGTTGTTGTGGAATTTATTGTTCCACCTGTTACAGACCATTGATTCGTTATTCCCGAACCTGATGTGCTGTATGTTTCTGTGCTGCTTTGGCAAATTGATGAATTACCCGTAATACTCGGTATTGGTAGTGGATTAACCGTTGCTACTGCCGATGCACGTGTTGCGCTCTCGCAATTCGAATTGTATTTCGATACATAAAATGTAGTTGAGGTAGTTATTGTCGGAGTTGCGAATGTACTGCCATCTGTTTGAAGCGGAGTTCCTCCCGATGGTGCGCTGTACCATTTGTAATTCTCTCCTGCCTGGGCGCCGCTTGCCGATAAAGTAACCGAACCGCTGCCGCAGCGTGAACCACCCGTTGCTACCGGTTCGCTCAAAGTTGAGTTAATCGTAGCTATTGCCGATGAACGAGTTGCGCTTTCGCAATTAGTTGTCGTGTTGTATCTTGTTACGTAATATGTTGTCGTTGTTGTCAGCGTTGGTGAAATGAATGTGCTTCCTCCGGTTTGCAATAACGTGCCTCCAGTTAGGGCTGAATACCATTTGTAATCTTCACCTGTTACCGCGCCGCTTGCCGATAATGTTACCGAGCCGCTGCCGCAGCGCGATGCAGATATTCCAGTTGCAGAACCCGGAAGTGCTATTAGAGTCACAGATAAAGTAGCCGTATTGCTACAGCCGGTTGTCGCAATTGTTTGGATTAATGTTACCACTCCTGTCGAGCCGGTTCCCCAAGTGATACTGACAGAGTTAGTAGTTGTAGAATTTATTGTTCCGCCTGTTACAAACCATTCATTAGTTACACCCGAACCTGATGTTGAATATGTTCCTGTTGCGCTTTGGCAAACCGATGTATTACCTGTTATGCTCGGTGTTGGCAGCGGATTAACTGTTGCTACTGCAGAAGCTCGCGTTGCACTTTCGCAATTAGAATTATATTTCGATACATAGAATGTTGTCGATGTTGTAATTGTAGGAGTAGCAAAGGTACTGCCGTCGGTTTGAAGAGGAGTGCCGCCCGATGGTGCGCTGTACCATTTGTAATTCTCCCCTGCCTGAGCGCCGCTTGCCGATAAAGTAACCGAACCGCTGCCGCAGCGTGAACCACCCGTTGCAATTGGTTCGCTTAATGTTGAGTTAATCGTAGCTATTGCCGATGAACGAGTTGCGCTTTCACAATTAGTTGTCGTATTGTATCTTGTTACGTAATAAGTAGTCGTTGTTGTCAGCGTTGGTGTTATGAATGTGCTGCCTCCGGTTTGCAATAACGTGCCTCCGGTTGCGGCTGAATACCATTTGTAATCTTCACCTGTTACCGCTCCACTCGCTGATAACGTCACAGAACCGCTGCCACAGCGTGATGCCGCTATACCCGTTGCCGAACCCGGAAGAGTAATTAATGATACCGAAAGAGTTGCCGTATTACTGCAGCCGGTTGTCGCTATTGTTTGGATTAATGTTACAACTCCTGTCGAGCCTGTTCCCCATGTTATGCTGACAGAATTTGTCGTTGTTGAATTTATCGTTCCACCGCTTACAGACCATTGATTAGTTACACCGGAACCGGACGTAGAATATGTTTCGGTACTGCTTTGGCAAACCGATGTATTACCGGATATGCTTGGAGTCGGCAATGGATTAACCGTTGCTGCAACTGCCGATGCACGTGTTGCGCTCTCGCAATTTGAATTATATTTCGATACATAGAAAGTTGTCGATGTTGTAATTGTAGGAGTTGCGAATGTGCTTCCATCTGTTTGAAGAGAAGTTCCTCCCGTTGGTGCGCTGTACCATTTGTAATTCTCCCCTGCCTGAGCGCCGCTTGCCGATAATGTTACCGAACCGCTGCCGCAACGTGAGCCGCCCGTTGCTACCGGTTCGCTCAAAGTTGAGTTAATCGTAGCTACTGCCGATGCTCTTGTTGCACTTTCGCAATTCGTTGTCGTATTGTATCTCGTGACGTAATAGGTCGTGGTTGTTGTCAGGGTTGGAGTAATGAATGTGCTGCCGCCGGTTTGCAATAAAGTTCCTCCGGTTGCGGCTGAATACCATTTGTAATCTTCACCCGTTATTGCTCCGCTTGCCGATAAGGTCACAGAGCCGCTGCCACAGCGCGATGCTGATATACCCGTTGCCGAACCCGGAAGTGTAATTAATGATACCGAAAGAGTAGCCGTATTACTGCAGCCTGTTGTAACTATTGTTTGGATTAATGTTACAACTCCTGTCGAGCCGGTTCCCCAGGTGATACTAACAGAATTAGTTGTTGTTGAATTAATCGTCCCGCCGGTTACAAACCATTGATTAGTTACACCGGAACCTGATGTTGAATATGTTTCAGTAGCGCTTTGGCAAATCGATGTACTACCTGTTATGCTCGGTGTTGGTAATGAATTGATAGTCAAATTGTTTCCGTTATCAGAACCATTGACGGCCGGATTAGTCGAAACAACCCGAATTCTATAACCGCTGCCACTCGATTGATTTGACGGTATAGTTGCATTTATAGTTCCCTGGGATGCACCGTCAATGTAACCTATAGTGTTTGATGAAGCAAATGAACCTGCGGAATTGGAAAGCTGCGCTATGAACCTGTTATTACTTTCGTATATACCTGAAATTGTAAATGGGATGGAAATATTCGCACCAGCACAAAATGATGAGGATGAAACTGTTCCGGTCGTTAAAACAGGCAATGTTGAGAATGTGGCTGATGCTGCAAATGTCGAACCTTTAAAACCATTATCTACAGCCTGGACACTCCACACGAAATTAGCGCTTGGAAGATTATTTATAGTTATAAAGTTTCTTGAGAAAGCATTGCCTAATCCCGGGGCTGTCCTGAATCCGGTCGAGACGTTTGCCATTGGTGAAATAAATGAGGATGAATTAGCAGAAGTTCCCAAATAAACATTATACGACAATCCGTTTTGGGGAGTTTCAGTATCGGTGGAGCGTGCCCAACTCAAAGTGGCAGAGCTGCCGGATAATGTAGCCGTTAAGCTCGATGGTGTAGTTGGAGCTGAATTTGTAGCATAAACATTATTGGAATACAATACAGTTTGAGGATTGAGGTCAACATCTTTTCCATTGATTATAAGGTCAATTTTATTATCATTATTATAATCACCAAATTCGGCTCCTCCATAAGTAAGATTAGTCAGGGAAGTTTGTGATGAAGCGAAATTGCCGGAACCCTCGTTATAATAAATCTTTGAAAGCGGTACTTCCCCTCCCGTATAATCGCCGGATACGAATAAATCAAGGTCGCCGTCATTATCAACATCTCCCCAGATAGCTTTACCAAAATCGACACCGGTAAATTCAGCATTGCAATTCTCGAATATACCACCGGTTCCGGTATTATGATAAACTTTAGTATATCGATTTTGAAAATCAACCGAACCGGTGATAACAAGGTCTAAATAACCATCCGAATCATAATCACCAACCGAAATCGAAGCATATGAAACTCCCGTAAGAACAGTATTATTTACTTCGGTAAAAGTACTTGTACCATTTCCAAGAAAGATTTTTGAAACGGAGGATGTTCCGTTATACCCGGCAATAACAACATCGAGTTTGCCATCATTATTGAAATCAGCCCAATGTATTGATGAATTTGTAACTTGTGGCAAATTATTTGATAATTTGGTGAATACACCCCCTCCATCATTTCTGTATAGTGCAGTTGTAAATTGGGAAGAAGATGTTTCGCCTGTTATAAGTAAATCTTTATCACCGTCATTATCATAGTCACCCCAAGCAATTTTACCGTAAGCCAATGGCGTAAATGTTTGACTTATTTGTGAAAAGCTACCTGAGCCTATGTTTCTGTATAATTCAGTATGATAAGCGTTAAAGAAATCAATACCACAAACAGCTATATCGGTTTGACCATCGTTATCGTAATCACACCAGCCAATTTCCCCGAAATACAAACCGGTAATACCGGGGTCAGGATTTAATTCCTCGAAAGTTGAACTGTTATTTCTATATATTTTTGAAAACTGTTCGAAATTAACATCTTCCCCCATTATTCCCAAATCGAGATAACCATCCCTGTCATAATCGCACATTTTTACACTGCCGATTGTTATCGAAATGATATCCGAAGAAACGGAACTATACAGGGGATTAATAGTTATAGCCTGAGTAGTAGTACCGGAACAGCTTCCGGAGGAAATAACTAATGTAAATGAAGCTGAACCGGGTGTAGTCCATTGAATAGAAACTGATTGTCCTGTTGAGGAACCGACAATACTTCCGGCTGAAGTAACGCTCCATTGATAAGATGCTCCGGAGGTAGATGCAGTGTAAGTAATTCTATCATGTTCCGTTATACCCGATGTTCTTCCCGATATACTTGGAGATGCAGCGCCTGAGGTTGTAAAACTTCGCGATGATGACCAACTGCCGGTCAATAAGTCCTGCCTTGAAGCAGCCCTCCAATAGTAAACAGTGCTACAATTTAATGTACCGTTTGGAATTGAATAAGAAGTTGTTGAAGGAGTATTATTTATTATTATGGATTGTGCAGGAAAAGTTGATGAGGTCGATACCTGCAAGGCATAGCCATCAGCATTGGTAACAGAGTTCCATGACAAAGTTGCCGTTGGAGAAACGTTGGTAGCGCCGTCCGATGGCGATGCTAATGTAGGGGCAGCTAAGGGCGTTGCCGAATAAACACGAGCGCATAAATCCCATTTACTATTGGCTGTCTGGTCTCCAATATCCGTCCAGTCGGTACCATTATAACTTATAGCACATTTGTTAGACTCAATAGTCGGATTGGCATAACCTGAAGCTACCATTTCGACCGGTATAATACTGTAGTCGGTTCCAGGAGTATAATATTTTACTTTAAGATAAAAATTACTTCCGTTGGCAATAGTTATAGGTGTAGTTAAATCAGCAGTATTGTATCCGGCATAGGATGCTGTGAAAGATGCCGAACCAAGCAAATTAGTTAATCCGGAATTACTATAAACGCTTATTGTAACCTGAACACCGGGGCTTTTTGCCCATGAGCCTAATCTAATGATTTTCTGGTCTGCTGTTGCAGTATAAATTAATTTCCCATACGCTGTATTTTGGCTATAAGAAGCCCAGCCAATTGCACCAAGTTCGTCATAGCGATAAATCCTTGCGTTTGAATTGTAAGGAATCCGGTGGGGCCAGACGGCTGTTTCGGTATTAACTCTGGTATCATTATAAGCAATATAAAAATATCCGCTTTCCCCCCAGCTTGTACCCCAGCTATTCTTGCAAATCCAGGCTCCAGTTGAGGTGGTACTGTTAACTGTTATTAACATATTATCATCCCACCCTACGATTGTAACTGCGTGATTAGCATTTGATGTACCTGTGTATCTGTAATGGTGATTTGTGGAATTATAAAATTGCGAGGTTTCAGTCATATTAAAAGCCGTATATATTCCTCCGTAAGTATAGATTGCTTCTTTAAGGGCTGTAGCTACTCCATTATCAGTTCTGACCGGAAGAAACCATGCTGTTTTAATATATGCCTGTGGTGTATATGTAGATGTACATTGAGCAGTTGTACTTGTATTATATGGGTCGTTGCTTTCTGATATAGGTCCGGCTATTCTTGTTAAATAGCTCGAAGCCAATTGAGCATTACCACCATCGCATGGACCCCAAACAAAACCATGACAGGTTCTGGCGTTTTGTTCGGATAAATCGTAAGTGCCATAGCCTTGCAAAAGCCAAGCGGATTCAATCGGACCATAAGTAGCAAAAGTCCAACAGGCGCCACATGTACTTTGATTTTTAACCGAAGTTACATAAGACGTACCTCCGACATTTCTCAGGTCGTAGGAGCTCGGTAAGTCAATTAAGATTTTATTAATGTATTTTTTTGATGGTAAAGCTGTTGAATAAGTAAAAGGGGGTGGAATATAACCGAGACTATGACCTTCGGACGTATATTGTTCGGGTTGTACAGCCAATTTATTCAAATATTCAATATAAGATTTGCTTACCGGTTGGACGGATACTGAAGGATGTCCTAATTTCTTAACAGTACTAACTGCTTTTAGTGCTTTTACACTTTTACCTTTTGTAATAGGCTTTGAAACTGATTCGATTGAGAAACCTAAAAGCAAGAATAGCGATAGTATGATTAGCTTTTTCATAATAACTCCTACGATGAATAATTATAATTGATTTTTTACTATTTAAATAATTTTTTGTCTGAGAGATTGAAAATATTGGGTAAGCTATGTTTTAATATACTGTATTTGCTTGTTTTCATAATATTAAAGTAAATAAAATAATATAAAATTTATAAGTCAATTCAAAGAACAGTTAGAAAGAAAAATAAAGTGAATTATTTTTCATATTACAATTTACAAAAATTATAATAAGTACAAAATTAGTTAGTATTTTTAATAATATGTAAATATTATAATTTTTTAGGTGAGTTCTAAAATTTGTCATTCCTGCGAATGAGGTTATGTGAAAACATAGATAATGGGAAGAATGTCATTCAGAGCGAAGCGAAGAATCCAGTAGCGGCATTGGGGCTGGATTCTTCACTTCGTTCAGAATGACATTCTTCCTTTTTTGTTAGTTTTCACACAGCCTCATTCTCAGGATGACAATTTAATAATTTATTGAACCCCCATTTAATTAATCTATTTTCAGATGGTAAGTACTGCGAAGAACACCCCGGGCATCAAATCTTTCCTTAAAATTAATCAAACCAAGCGAAGGAGTCATTGGGTCAACTGCTGATGTATCCTGCGACACTCCGATATCGACCCATTTATAATTATGCTCAACAGCCCATCTGATTGTTTCATACATGATTAAATAAATTGGTCGCAGTTGCTCATATTCGTATAACAGCATATTATAAAAACATAGCACTACATTTGGATTGCAGAGAAATAAAAGAGACCCGGCAATAGGTTTACCATTATATTCAACCATTAGAAGACGTAAATTTTCAGGCATAAGCTCCCGCAACCGCAGCATATCTTCCAAAGTATGAGTGGGTCGAACGTTATGACGAGCTTTATTTTCGATTAATATATCATTGAATGTTGCATAATCACTACTTTCGGAGATTGTTAGCTTTTTCTCGCGAAGAATTTTATGAATGGTTTTCCTTGCTGTTTTGTCAAAATTTAATAATGATTTATCGAAATTCCTCAAATCAATTGCATGAGAAATATAATGCAATTCGAAATCAAACTTCCGATACAGCATAGCGTATTCAATGTGCTGCGAGAATTTTGTGCTATAAATCGAAGGCGGGGGTATTAAAAAAATATCTTTTACTTTTTCATTCCGGAAATGTTCCATCATAGCATCGACAATTGCGAGCGAATCCGAAAAAGGTAAATCATTAGTTACAATCCCGCCATAGCTTGCTCCGACCGGCGACCAGAACGTTTCACCTTTATTGGTCAATCCTCCCGGCAAAACAGCAATCAATTTGCCGTTTCTACGAAAGCATAAATGTTCAAATTCAAACTTACCTTCGGGATGATAATCCAAAAATGTTAGCATGTGAAACATAGTGCCGTTATTTGAATTAGCAACGAAAGCCTCCCATTCGTTGCGTTGGTTAGTTTCGAATTTATGTACTGTAATTTTATCCATTTTTGAGTTTCTTTTTTCGACGAAATTCAAATACTGCGCCGATGATTAATGCAAGGAACAGGACGATATTAATGGGAAGACTTATTGCTTTACCTTGCTCGAATTTTTTAGAAACGAATTTGAATTCGACAGAATGTCTGCCTGCCGGAACAACAACCGAGCGAAATGCAAAGTTTGTTTTATAAGTCTTTGTCTCTTTTCCGTCGATATAAGCCTGCCAGCACACCGGATAATGAATTTCACTTACAAATAGCAAATTACTTGCATCTGTATTTACATCTATTTTCAAATATTCGTTTCGTTTTGAAGAAATCAGTGCAGTTGATGTTTCGGAAACAGGTTGAATGATTTCAACAGGTTTTTCTTCAAGGAAAGAAATATGCCGCGGATTGAAATCTCCTTCTTTAAGGTGTTTTAAAATATCGATTTGAGGAGCAACCACAAAGCTATCAACAAAGAAAGCACGAGGTAAATAATTGTTATTCAAATAAATAAACTCGCCGGTCTGCTGTGATTGAAATAATGGTTGTGAGTTAGGTAATTCTTTATCAACAATCAGGTATTTTGCATTCATCAGATTCCATAAGAATGGATTTGTAACCTGTGATGTAGAGCCTTGGTCTGCAACATCTAACAAATCCTGAAATACTCTCATCTTGGCTGAATGATAACCGTTAATATTTTCCAGACCGAAATAAGCAGGCATGTTGGGAGACGGTTTTGCAAAATCGGCAATCCTGAAAACAGATTTGTCCTTTTCTAAGAAATCTATAACATCCGTTTTAGCAAAATATTCCTTCTCCATAGATTTCTTTGAATGTTCCATCGGTCGCCAGCCAACGCGCCATAAATCGAAGAGCAGCAAAAAAGTAATAACAGCGAATACGACGTTTTTACTTAACTTCCTTTTGCTAAAAAAGTAAAAAGCAAGCCATGCCAGAACACTCAATAGTGCAGTAAAATACCAATCGGAAATCATGTTTGAATATATAAAATCAGGGAATTCGGGAGGATACTGACTCATATTAGGATTTTGGTTAACTGCGCTAAGATAGCTGCTTTTAAAAGCGCCTGCAAATATTATTCCTATTAGGAAAAATGCAATCGAAAAGAAAAGAAAGTATAATATTTTTTTCTGCTTTGCCTGGTCGCTGTTTTTTCTTGCTTCAATTATCGAATGAATGCCATATCCGGCAAGAATAGGTACTGCAAATCCCATGATTGCAAGAACCATGCTGGGCGCCCGGAATTTGTTAAAATTCGGAACGTAGTAAAAGAAGAAATCATAAAGCAGGGAAAAATTCTTACCAAATGATAAAAGCATAGCAAATAGACACAGTACGGCAAGAAATTGTACTGTTGGTTTCTTCCTGTTCAAAACGAAACCGAATATTGCAAGCCCTAACACAATAATACCCATATAAGGCGCTGCGTCCTCGAATTCCTTCTGCCCCCAATAAGCGTGAACCTTAATCTCCCTGCCATTATACTTATAATCAACTTTCCCGAAGCCATAATAATTGGGAACAAAAAAAGTAATGATTTCCTGCGGCGAAAAGGACCACATAGTAGAATAATTATAATCATTACCCCCGCTCTGGTCCTGGGTTTGATTTTTTGCATTGACAATCGGGGCAGAGCCTCTCGTCGAGTAAGGCATATACTCCTGTGTACTGAAATACCTGTCTGCCGTCATTAAATAAACCATCCCGGTAGCAACGATAAATAATAATAAAGAACGCAATACATTCAGGGGTTTTGTTTTATTTTTTAAACGATAAATAAATTCTACCAAAAAGTAAATTCCTATAGCACAGAAAGAATAGAAAATCATTTGCAAATGCCCAGCCACAAACATCAGGTGTACGGCAACAACTAATAAAGCAGCATACATCAGGGAAAATCTTTCCCGCAGTTTTTCCAAAAGAATGAAAATGAATGGTAAAACAGCAAACACCATTGGCTTGGTATTATGCCCAATCATAATCCAGACTACTACGGTCGTAGAAAAAACCGCAGCGAATGAGGTTACAAATGCAGCGAAACGGTGCAGTTTTAAAGTTCTTATGAAAATGTACATTCCAACTGCATAGAGGCAATAAAAGAAAAGAACACGTGCTACATCGCTGCCGAATATTTGACCTATAAAAACAGAGATACCGGTGTAAATTTCCGGAATTATGTCCCACCAGCGGAATCCGGATGTCAACAGTGCAGCATAACCGGGAAGACCACAGAAAATATATGGAAGCCAAAGAGGAAAGTTGCCGCTTTTATTTGCCTGCTCAACATAAGGTCTGAAGCTAACAGAAGCAAGATTGTCCGATACAACAAAACCACCGCTGAATACAGCACCGCCAAAAAAAATAAATACGAATAAAACCAATAATCCTATAAATGCAAAATCCTGATATTTTTCTTTTATAAGTGGCGCAGTTTCTATTTCTTCACGCTTTGAATCAACCTTTAATTTTGTCTTTGTCATTGAACACCTTTATATTTTTTGGAATTTCTTTTTTTCTATTATATACTTTGAATTTCAATTGTTAGGTGTAAGTTGATAAGTCAAGAAGAATGTCATTCGTAAGCGAAGTGAAGAATCCAGTAGCAACATTGAGACTGGATTCTTCACTTCGTTCAGAATGACATTCTTCCATTTTATTTGTTTTTCATCAGACTCCTAAATATAACCTTACAAATTAAGAAATTTTTTCAAAAAATCAGCTTTGGTCGGCATTTTGTTATTTGAAAAATGTTCCGTAATTTTGAAACAAACGTTTGTTTGAGATTATGAATGATATAAAAAATAAAGAACCGAAAAACCGGATTCTCGAAGCTGCTGCCGGATTAATTTCCCAAAAAGGTTATAGCGCCGTTGGTGTCAGGGAAATAGCAACTCGTGCCGATGTAAACGTATCGATGATTTCTTATTATTTCGGTGGGAAAATCGGAATACTGAAAGCTATTATCGAAGAATATTTTCTTAATCTTAAGGAAGTAATCGAGGACATTGCCACACGGAAACTCAGCACCGAAGAGAATACACGTGTATTTATTCATAGCGTAGTCGATTTGATTCGCTCGAAACCGGATTTATGCAAGGTTGCAATAATTGAAATGCCTTATGATGTGCCTGAAGTTCGTGAGTTTAAAGTAGAAATGCTACGCCAGCACATAAGTTTCATTAAAGAGAATTTTCACAGTATACCTATGAAATTGGCTCCTCAGGATAAGTATAGGCATACAATTGTTGGACCTGTCCTGATAAGTATGATATACTCTCATTTTTTATTCGGGAATTTTGCCCTGGAAGCCAACGGTATCAGCACCGGCGAAGATTTTTATTCGAATTATTCTGAAGTCATTGCAACTATATTTATTAGTGGCGTTAAGGGATTGGGGCATAAAAATATATAGATTCTTTTCAAAACGGAAAAAATAATAAAATATACATGGGAGTTTATATGATTCTTGAAAGTAAAAAAAGAACCAAAAAAATTACAAGTGATATTGAATCAAATCAACGATACGGAAATGATTTTCATAAAATTGAACGATTAAAATTTAATTTCTTCATTGCACTATTCATTCTCTTATCGCTGAATTTGCCCTATTCATCATTCGCACAAGACAAGAAAGAACTGACTATCGATGACTGCCTGAAAATCGGAATGGAAAACAGCAAATTGCTTAAGATTTCCAGGTCGAAATTAAAGTCGGCAGAATCGAAATCAAAAGAGGCAAATGCTGCTGCACTACCATCCCTGAAATTAAATGCCGGTTATTCAAGACTAAGCGAAATCGAAAGGGATTTTAGTTCATTTTCAAGTTCCACATTAACATCCGGAACTGCTTCGTTAATTAATACTTTCAGTCCCCTGATTTATAACAATTACAATGTAAGGTTAACACTTTCGCAACCTGTGTTTACCGGGTTCCGATTGTCGGCATCGAGCAATTTGCAGAAACACTCAGCCGAAGCAACAACTAAAGATTTTGACAAAGATAAATCCCAGCTTGTTTTCGATATTAAAAATAATTTCTGGTCGTATTATAAAGCAAACGAGATGAGGAAATCCATCGAGGAAAATATAAGCCAAACCCAAGCCCACCTTGCAGATGTCGAAAGTTTTTATAAGAACGGCATGGCAACCAATAATGAAGTATTAAAAGTAAAAGTGCAGTTATCAAATTTGCAGATTCTAAAAATCGATGCCGAAAATTTAGCACAGATTACAATGATGGCTTTGAATAATACTCTGGGTATGCCCGTTCTTACTAATACCGAATTGAAAGCATCAGTAGATTTTAAAGAATCCACTCAGGAAAATCTCAATCAATTAGTTAGCACTGCCGTAACGGAAAGACCGGAAATTAACGCAATGAAATATCGTGTAAAGATGGGCGAAGACGGAATCAGGATTGCAAAGTCAGGTTGGTATCCACAGATTAACTTCCTTGCAAATTTTTATTACTTAAACCCAAACCAAAGAATATTTCCAATGAAGGATGAATTCAACGGAACATGGGATTTAGGCTTCAATTTGTCTTTTGATTTATGGAACTGGCAAACTTACGAACACCAGACCCAGCAGGCGGTCGAAAATCTCAATCAAGCCACTCTTGGATTGGAGCAGTTAAAAGATGCCATCACTTTAGAAGTTGCTCAAAGTTATTCGAATTTATTTCGTTCAAAGGAAAAAATCAGCGTATCCCAGGATGCAGTCAAACAGGCTGAAGAGAATTACAGGGTAACAAATGAAAAATTCAAATCGGGTGTAGCAATTAATTCCGATTTATTGGATGCGGAATCTGCTCTACTAAATGCAAAAATCAATCTCGCAACGGCAATAGCAGACTATGAAATCTCATTAGCTAAATTAGAACGGACAATAGCTAAGTAATATTATGAGAGTTCAGAAAAATGTTGGAATTTACAAGAATGTCATTCGTAAGCGTAGTGAAGAATCCAGAATCAACACTGGGACTGGATTCTTCACTACGCTACCAATGACAAATTTTTTTGCACTTTAATTTAAAGGACTTAAAGTATCAATTAGTAAACAAAAATTATGAAACAAATTCCGACAAAGAGAAACCCCCTAACCCCCTTTGAAAAAGGGGGGACAACCAATTCCCCCTTTTTCAAAGGGGGTTAGGGGGTTTCTCTTAAATTTGTAATTGCATATTTTTATTAATTCCATTATTTTGGGGTTCAGAATGACAATTTTCCCTGTATTATAGTGCTGACACTATCAATATCACTGGAAAAACAATAATAAATTTAGAATTTGAAAATTAAATAAATAAAACTAAGGTAGTCTATGAAAAAAATAATTTTATCAATAATTATTATTATTTCCCTTGCAGGAATAATTTTTCTTCTTTTCAGGAACAGAGCCGCCAACCTTGCAAAAGCAAAAAGTGCTGAAAAAATCTCAGAGTTTCCTGTTTCAACTGAGCATGCTTCCATGCAGAAATTATCCGAGAAACTATCTCTTGTCGGTACAATCAATGCAATCACCGAAGTATCGGTATTATCCGAAACTCAGGGTCGAATTATTTCATTGAAGGTAGATGTAGGCTCGCATTTGAAGACTGGGGATGAAATTGCCAAAGTTGATGATGAAATTAAAAAAGCGGCATACTTAAATGCAGAAGCATCTTACGAAAAAGCAAAGAAAGATTTGGAACGCAACGAACAGTTGTATAAAGAAAAATCAATATCCGAAGCCCAGTTAGATGCCATCCGTTATGCATATAAAGCTTCCGAATCGGCTTATCTTATATCTAAGCGACAATTGAACGATACGAGGATAACATCCCCGATTTCTGGTGTCGTATCAGCAAAATCAGTAGAATTAGGCTCAGTAATCAGTATAAATACACCCCTAGTTTACATTGTCGATATAAGCTCATTGAAGGTTAAAGTCAACGTATCGGAAAAAGATGTAGTTAAATTGAAAACCGGCGACCAAGTCACTATTACAACGGATGTTTATAACGGTAAGGAAGTTACGGGAAAAATCAAGAGTATAAGCGATAAAGCCGATGAAGCCCATACATATCCTGTTGAAATCGTATTTCAGAATAATTCAAAAAATCCATTCCGGGCAGGGATGTTTGCTCGTGTTACATTTCAATCAGTCGAAAAAGAAGCCACACTCACTATTCCAAGAATGGCTCTCATCGGCAGCATTCGTCAACCGGAAGTTTATGTTGTTGAAAACGGAAAAGCGATGTTGAAAAAAATATCCATCGGTGATGATGCCGGAAAACTCCTTGAAGTTACTCAGGGACTAAAAGATGGTGATGAAGTAGTTATTAACGGGCAAATGAATCTGAAAGACGGAATCGCCGTTAAGGTTATTAAATAAAACTAAATTTAAAGAAAGGTAAAAAAATGACCATAACGGAACTTGCAATAAAACGTCCAACCCTTGTCGTAGTTATATTTTCGGCGCTTGGTGTGCTTGGCATTTACGGATACTCACTGCTTAAATATGACCTGTTCCCGAAAATGACACCGCCTGTTATTCTTATTACAACTATGTATCCCGGGGGTTCGCCATCGGAAGTAGAAAACTCCGTAACCAAACCGATTGAAGATGCCATCACCGGATTGGAGAAAATTACAACGGTTCGCTCCAGTTCATCTGAAGGCAGGTCATTTATCAATCTGGAATTCGAGCAGAATATAGATATTAATTTAGCATTGCAGGATGCCCAAAGAAAAGTTAATCAGGTAACTGATTTATTGCCTATTACAGCAAAAAAACCGGTTGTTTCAAAGATTTCATTCGATGAAATACCCGTACTTCGAATGTCTGTTCGCAGTTCGCTTACCGAAACCGAATTTTTTCAATTTGTCAAAGACCGGGTTCATCCGAGGCTTTCCAAAATAGCCGGAGTCGGTATGATAGCTGTAATTGGTGGCGAGCAGCGCGAAATCAGGGTGAGTATAGATAATCAGAAAATAAAAAGCTACGGTTTATCACTTACCCAGGTCACTCAACTGATTAAAACCTCAAATATCGATTTCCCAACCGGGAATATTATTGAGAAAGACAATCAGTATGTTGTCCGGGTCGCTGGAAAATTTATCAACCTCGAAGATTTACGCAATTTGGTTGTAGGTCGTTCCCGCCAGAATGGAGATATTTTTCTTCACGACATTGCGGAAATCATCGATGGAACCGTAGAAACACACAATATCAACAGATTGAACGGAATTGCCAGTATCGGTCTGATTGTCCAGAAAACCAGCGATGCCAACACAGTCGATGTTAGTAAAAAAATCCGGAATGAAATTGACTTAATGACAAAGGATTATAAAGATGTCAACCTGAAATTCGATATTGCCCAGGATGCATCGGATTACATTATGGCTTCTGCCCATGCCGTTCAGGAGGATTTAGGTCTTGCGATTCTATTAGTTGGTTTGGTTATGTTGGTATTTTTACACAGCATTCGCAATTCACTAATTGTATTGGTAGCAATACCCTGTTCTCTCGTATCGGTTTTTTTAATGATGTATGTTTTCGATTTCTCGTTAAATATGATGACACTCCTGGCAATGTCACTGGTTATTGGAATTTTGGTGGATGATTCGATTGTCGTCCTGGAAAATATACACCGGCACATGGATATGAAGAAAAGTCCATGGAAAGCTGCCCTGGACGGGAGAAATGAAATCGGATTCGCTGCGCTTTCTATTACGATGGTCGATATTGTTGTATTTCTTCCATTATCAATGATAATAGGTATTATCGGTAATTTTTTGAGACAATATGCCCTCGTAGTAGTATTTACAACCCTTATGAGTTTGATTGTCTCATTTACGGTCACTCCTTTATTAGCATCAAGATTTACAAAAATTAAGCATCTTAGCGACAAATCATTGATGGGACGCTTTGGAATATGGTTTGAAAAATTATTCAAAAGAATTACCCAATTATATTTACATGCTGTCAGATGGAGCCTAAGAAACGGTTGGAAAGTAGTTTTGGCTTCGACTATATTATTTATTATGTCACTCATGCTATTTCCATTCGGTTTTATTGGAAGTGAATTTATTCCTGTCGTTGACCGAAGCGAACTTCTTGCAACAATAGAGCTTGAGCCGGGTGCATCCTTTGCAAATACAAATCAACTGACAAATAAAGTAGAAAGAATGCTTTTCGATAAATTCCCGCAAATCGATAAAATCATGGTTAATGTGGGAGCTTCGAGTGAAGGTTTTATCGGAATGTATCAAAACAATGCTGCTGAATTGGATATAACGTTAGTGGATAAAAAATTCCGCGATAAGGCATCAGACCTTATAGCAGAGGATATGAAACGGGAAATCATGAAAATCCCCGGTTTAAAAGTCAGGGTCAGCCCAATCGGATTATTTGGTGTTGCCAATCGCTCCCCTATTCAAATTTTGGTAAATCATCCCAGTATCGATTCAGCAATGGTTGCCGCTAAAAAAGTAGCTGAGCTTGTTAAATCGATTGACGGAACCACAGATGTACGGCTTTCCACGGAAGAAGGCAAGCCCGAACTTAGAATCGATATCGACAGAAAGAAAATGTCACAATTCGGATTAACAATTGGAGAAATAGGAGCTAACCTCAGAATAGCTTTAACCGGAGACAATGAATCCAAATTCCGCGAAGGAGCTAATGAATTTGACATTCGTGTTCAATTAGATAATTTCGACCGCTCTGATATTGATAATTTAGGCAGATTCACCTTTATGAATATGAAAGGGCAACAGATAGAACTGAAACAATTCGCTTCTGTTTATCAAACAACCGGGCCTACCAAATTGGAAAGGGAAAACAGAATATCGGCAGTCAATGTATTTTCGCAGATTTATGGCTCAACTTCGGGAAGCGTACGTACTGCAATTGAAAAGAAATTAAAAACCTTGAAGTTACCTGTCGGAACAGTGACAGGGTTTACCGGTGAGCAGAAATTTATGATGGAAGCATTCTTAAGCTTATTTATCGCCCTTTTGACAGGAATTTTGTTTGTGTATTTGATTATGGTAGCTTTATATAATTCATACATGTATCCGTTTGTAGTGCTGTTCTCAATTCCTCTTGCAATGGTCGGCGCATTCTTAGCATTGGCACTATCGATGAAGGCAATCAATATTAATTCGATTCTTGGAATTATCATGCTTGTCGGATTGGTATCTAAAAACGCAATATTATTAGTTGACCGTACAAATCAAATGAGAACGGAACGAGGTTTATCCACATTCGATGCATTGGTCGAAGCAGGTGAAACCAGGCTGCGCCCGATTCTTATGACAACATTTGCAATGATTATGGGTATGATGCCGATAGCATTATCCAAGTCTGCCGGTAGCGAGTCGAAATCAGCGCTTGCGGTAGTATTAATCGGCGGATTGACATCCTCGCTGTTTTTAACTTTGGTTCTAGTACCGGTTGTTTATCAATGGTTCGATAAATGGAAAGTTAAATTATCAGGTTATATACATAAGAATAAAGATAAGGAATTGAAGGCTGAAGGCTTTTAAATTAATATTTTTCATTGCATCAAGAGGAACTCTTGACGCAAGGAGAAATGTTATTCCAGATAAATAGCTATTTAACAATTTAACAAGAATGTCATTTGTAAGCGAAGTGAAGAATCCAGTCCCAATGCGGTTTCTGGATTCTTCATTTCGCTTACAAATGACATTCTACTTTACTTTTGGGACAGCCTCGAAAGAGATTTAAAACGAATATTAAAAAATTTAAATAATCACAATCCCATTCTTTAATATTTCGTCCCTGACAAAGAAGCTATTTTCAAAGTCCTCCCGGCGAAATGGTAAAGGTGATACATCCCATTCTGCAACGGCTTTGAATTTCCTCAACCTGCTTTTATCCTCAAATCTATCACCTGTGAAATCATCAGAAACAATTGCCAAATCTATATCACTCCATTCATCATTCGTCCCTTTTACATAAGAGTCAAATAAAATGGCTTTTTGAATATGGATTTGATTCCTTTCTAATTCCGATAGAAATTTATTTATTTTTTCATATATCAGAGCAGAGATTTCAACCATTGGTAAAATTCCATAATTCCTGTTGATTCATAATATTTTTGTCATTACTAATTCCTCCAATGTAGCAAATTAATAAATTATTTATTTACATGAAACAATAAGAATGCTATTTAGAACATTTGCAAAACTTCCTTCACAATATTGCGAAGTCATATTTATAAGCATATTTCCTTTTTTAAATCCCTGACTTTGTCTTATTTTTGCATATTATTTGGAAGACCTAAAATCAGGGATTATGGTAAATGTTGAGTTAAATAGGGCAAAGGAAATTTTAACACTCTGCCAGGGTGCAACAGTAGCGGTTATCGGCGATGTAATGTTAGACCGTTTCTTTTGGGGTAATGTTTCGCGAATCTCACCCGAAGCACCCGTG
This sequence comes from Ignavibacteria bacterium, assembly GCA_016844745.1. Taxonomy (GTDB): domain Bacteria; phylum Bacteroidota; class Ignavibacteria; order Kapaibacteriales; family UBA2268; genus JAERMQ01. Next base: position 18,787 of record JAERMQ010000014.1, read on the forward strand.
CCGGTTGTGGATATAGAATCTGAAACGGCTCATTTAGGAGGAGCAGCTAACGTTGCAAGCAATCTGAAATCCCTTGGGATTAATCCTTTGCTATGCGGGACCGTCGGCTCGGATTTCTCCGGTAAAATATTCATCGATATAGCCAAGCAGGCAGGCATTCCGGATACCGGTATATATATTAACAACAAACGCCCGACTACAGTCAAAACAAGAATAATCGGAAATAATCAGCATATAGTCCGCCTCGATAGAGAAGAACGTGAACGTATAGAATCCGACTGCGAAGATTTTATCCTAAATACTTTGAAAAACGCTACCGGACTTACTTCATTAATTTTTGAGGATTATAATAAAGGAGTGGTGACAGCTTCCCTTATCAGGCGAGTAACTAAATGGGCAAACCAAAACAATGTACAGGTCTATATCGACCCGAAATTCGATAATTTTTTTGAATTTAAAAATACTACAGTCTTCAAACCGAATTTAAAGGAAGCCCAAAGGGCATTAGGATTCACAATAAAAAGCCAGGAAGATGTTGTAAATGCCGGCAAAATGCTGCTCGAAAAATTATCATGTAAAAATGTACTGTTAACTCTTGGTAAAGACGGCATGGTTTTGTTCGAGGATAATGGCGATGTATCATCGGTCGAAACAAAAGCGCTTAAGGTAGCCGACGTATCCGGAGCCGGAGATACGGCAATTGCATCATTAGCCGCAGCTTTGGCAGGCGGCGCTACGGTTAAGGAAGCTGCCACTCTGGCAAATACTGCTGCCGGTATAGTTTGCGAGCAGCCCGGAATTGTTTCCGTCACGGTTAATGAAATTTTAGACAGGATTATTTAATTAAATTTTTTTATAAAACAAATTTTCATTCTTTCCATGAGCTTGAGTGAAAAGTCAATATTAGAAGAATGTCATTCGTAAGCGAAGTGAAGAATCCAGTAGCAGTACTGGGACTGGATTCTTCACTTCGCTTACGAATGACATTCTTCTTGACTTGATAAACTGTTGTGCTTGCAGAAATGAAATTTTGGATAAATTAACAATAATGATGGATATTGAATAAAAAAAAGGATTTTTATGCTAATAACCACGGAACGAGTTCTTACTCTTTCAAATTATTATCGCAGCTCAGGTAAAAAAATAGTTTTTACAAACGGATGCTTCGATGTGCTGCACGCAGGTCATGTGCGCTATCTCAACGAAGCGGCTAAATTAGGTGACAGCCTGTTTATCGGATTAAACGACGATGCTTCTGTAAGAAAGCTTAAGGGAAACGGACGTCCGATTAATTCCCAGGATGATAGAGTTGAGGTTCTTTCAGCCTTGCGTGCAATAGATTTTATAGTATTATTTTCAGAAGATACGCCTCTCAACCTGATTGATTTAATCAAACCCGATGTTTTGGTAAAAGGTGGCGATTATAATGCCGACGACATAGTTGGCGCCGATATAGTCAGGAAAAATGGCGGCGAAGTAGTTGTTATCCCATTACTCGAAGGCAGGTCAACAAGTTCGCTTATTGATAAAATGTCAAAAGCAAAATAATTCTATGTATATATTTTTAGTATTTTTATTGCTTTCTGCTTCTCAAATGCTTAGTTGTACGAGCGAAAGGAAAGATTTATCCGAAGGTAATCTCAAAACAAATAATTCAGTCAAGACATATTACGCAACAGATTCAACCAATTCAAACCAATCAATTAATAAGAATATTCCTACTATTTCTTCAACTAAACAAGTAAAAAATTATATAGTCAAAATTATTGCAAAGAATCCTCATGATAACAAGGCATATACACAAGGCTTGGTTTATTACAAAGGCTACTTATATGAAAGCACGGGATTGCACAATCATTCCACTTTGCGAAAAGTCGATATCAAGACAGGAAAAGTGCTTCAATTAATAGGTCTGGAGCCGCGCTACTTTGCTGAAGGACTGACAATTTATAAAGATAAATTTTATCAATTGACATGGGAAACCCGAACAGGATTCGTTTATGATTTCCCAAGTATGAAAATCTCCGATACATTCGTTTATCAAGGTGAAGGCTGGGGTTTGACTCATAATGGCGAAGAGCTTATTATGAGCGATGGTACGAATGTTATACGATTTCTTTCCACGGAGGATTATTCAGTCAGAAGAATAATAGCGGTTCAGTCCGAAGGTAAACCTGTTATGTACCTGAATGAGTTGGAATATATAAATGGAATGATTTGGTCTAATGTTTGGCAGTCGAATGAAATTATGATTATCGACCCCTATTCCGGCAACGTTACCGGAAAAATCGATGCATCATCTCTACTCCATGCTCTTGATAAAAGCTATGATATTGAAGTTCTGAACGGCATTGCTTATGATTCTGAAACCGGCAAAATTTATCTTACCGGCAAGAACTGGCCCAATGTTTTCGAAGTTGAATTGGAAGAAAAGAAGTAAAATTATTGAGAATTCTAATAAATGTTCTTTTTATTTTATGCTAATAAAATTAAGAAATAGAAGAAAGTCATTCTGAACGAAGTGAAGAATCCAGTCCCAATCCTGTTACTGGATTCTTCACTTCGTTCAGAATGACTTTCTTCTTACTTTAAATACTACAACATTATTGATTTACATTTTAAATTACTTATATAAAAAATATTTAAAATTGAGTTAAAATCATGCTTTGCAGAATATGTAATTCGGGAAATACCGGGCAATTCAAGTTCGGAAAAACACAATTAATTCAATGTAATGACTGCAAAGCCGTTTATTTAAGCCAATTCCCTTCAAACGAATATCTCGATGAATACTATTCAAAGCAATATCAATTAAAGAAAGGCGATTCTCTTTTCCTTGAACAAAGACGCCTACACAGACTTCCCGAACAACTTTTTCTTATCAATAAAATCTCTCATTATATAAAGACACCTGCACGGTTGCTGGATTTCGGCTGTGACAGAGGATATTTTATTGATGAAGCGCGCAGACATGGCTTTGATTGCTGCGGAACGGAGCAATCCATTTCAGCAGTGGAATATTGCCATCAAACCGGATTAAATGTCAGGAAGGATATTGATGATTTCGATGGGAAGTTTGATGTAATTACAATGTGGCACTGCTTAGAACATCTCCCAAATCCGAATGAAATAATATTTGAACTGAAAAGCCGCCTCAATCCAAATGGAATGCTTTTCGTTCGTGTTCCGGCTTTTGATTCATTTTGGGCTCAAACCTTGAAGGAACGCTGGATTTGGTTCCAACACGAGAATCACCTTTTTCATTATACTTGCGATTCATTAAATAATTTATTTCATCAGAATGGCTTCCGAACTGAATTTATTTATAAAACCAGACCTAATACCAGATTAACCACACATGCATACAAAATGAGCAGAAGCGCATTCCGCCAATTCTTCGGATTATCATTACCGTTACGAAAAAGAATCGGCAGAATTGTGGAGAGGATTACGGGAGTTGAGGTTTTCTCAGGCTTTAAAATGGATTAGCTATGAATAACAATAGTACAGAATAAAGTGAGAATCCTGACTTAAAAGAGAATTTGCTTTGCGACTTTGCTCCTTTGCGGGCTTTGCGAACTTTGCGAGAAAAATTTTCACGCAAAGCCGCAAAGAGAGTAATTTTATAACAACTTTCTTTAGTATTTTTTCACGCAAAGCCGCAAAGAAAAAAAACTAAGATGAAAGAATTTTTCTTTTTTCAAAAGTTACATTAAATTGTATTTAAAACACTTTACCTCATATCGAAATAATTATCTCCAGCAATACAAACCTCCAATCAATAGATCCTTTACGTGAAAGGTATAATTGCAAATTGGATTAATGATTCTCTTTACTTTCTTTAGAGAAGTCTATTTTTTTAATAATACCATTCTCAGAAATAACAAGTTCCCTGCCATCCTTTTTGCTTTGAATTATTAATTTATCAATTGCCCTTTGAGTTCCCCTCATGACTTTATCTCTTAATATTTCATGTTCTTTTTCCATATTCTTTTTCCATGTTCTTCTTTCAATTTATTCCAAATCACTTTCCTACAGTCAATAGGAACTTCTGACTTTAGGTATCATTGCTTGCAAGTAAGGATTTCAAATGCTATAGCCATGCTGTTGGGAGAATGAGATTGCATTCGCAGACTTTTCACCCAATCAATATAAATACGTTGACGAATTGATATTAAATTGGCTTTAGTGTATTGATAACTATTTTTATTACATATAGAAAGACCAACCAATAATGCAACATTTTCATTAATTAATAATTGTTTATTTGGGCTTTCGGCTTTATGATGGATAGGTTTTAATTTTCTAATCCAAAAGACTATAATACCGGCAATTTTTGCCTCATTAGGTTCTGATTGAAAACTTTTTAGACTATTCTGAGCCTGCTTATAAATTTCTCCGACAATATCCGCATCTATATTTGTTTGGATTTTAAATGATTTTTCACAATAATTTGTTACATATAGTATCAGTCGCAATAAATCTACCTGTGACAGACTATCCATGAACATTTCCCTTAATGTAATACGGAGGTACTTTCATTTCTTCAAAAAAATCTGCATCTAAAGTTTTAATTAGATTATCAAACCCCTCAATAATACCTTCGGTTGTCAGTTCAACCCCTTCGTTTTTACTAAAAACAGAACCAAAAAGTTCAGGATTAAAATCAGAATCTTTAACTTGAATAATATCTGCCATCGTAAACCTCGCCCCTCATAGGTTATACAATATTAATTATTTAATACAAAAATATATTGTTTTTTCATTAAAAGCAACGTTTTTCTTTAATATTTATTATACCACACCCTACGCCACATCAAAATAATTATCACCCGAACCATAAGTTTTCTTATAATTCAATTTGATTATTTCATTCTCCGGCTTGCGCAGATGCGGGTCAGCATCGATAATTGAAAATACTTCACGTCTGGCAGCAGTGATTATATCGCCGTCAGTCACCAAATCAGCATATTTGAATTCCGGCAGCCCTGCCTGACGTGTTCCCAATATATCACCGGGTCCCCTCAATTTCAAATCAATCTCGGAAATTTTAAAGCCATCTGTCGTTTCTTCCATCGTTTTTAAGCGAACAAATACTGCTTTCCTGTCCTCCTGGGCAATGGATTTGTTCTTGAGGGGATATTGGAACTTGTCTTTGGTAGCAAGGTAGCAATAAGACTGCTCAGAGCCGCGCCCCACCCTGCCGCGTAATTGATGCAACTGCGATAATCCGAAGCGCTCGGCATTTTCAATCAGCATTACAGTAGCATTGGGAATATCAATTCCCACTTCGATTACGGTAGTTGCAACGAGAATGGAAAATTCCTTATTCAAAAATTTGAGCATCGTTTCGTCTTTCTCATACCAGAACAATTGCCCATGCAACAAACCACAAGGTATTGAGGGAAAAATCTCAGTCCTCAATGTCTCGAAATGCTCCGTAGCAGCTTTCAATTCAAGCTTTTCACTTTTTTCAACCAATGGATAAACGATAAATGCCTGTCTGCCTAATTGAATTTGTGATTTGATAAAATCATGAACCGAAGGCAATTGACTCTCGAATGTTATCACAGTCCTGATTGGCTTTCGATTTGCCGGCATTTCCCGAATTATAGATACATCCAAATCGCCGTAAACCGTCATAGAAAGCGTTCGTGGTATTGGGGTAGCCGTCATTACCAAAACATGTGGCGAAGAGCCGTCTCCTAAAGAATTTGAGGCTAATTTACGCAATTCTGCGCGCTGTGCAACCCCGAAACGATGCTGCTCATCTATAATTACGTAACCCAGCATGTTATATTCGATTTCGGATTGGAACATTGCATGAGTTCCGACAATAACATTGGTTTTACCGCTTTGAATATCTTCAAGTGCCTGCCGGCGAACCTTCACACGCTGGGCTCCAACTAATTGGGTTATATGCAATCCTAATGGTTCTAAGTAGTTTTTCAGATTTTTGTAATGCTGCTCGGCTAATAATTCAGTCGGAGCCATGAAAGCAGTCTGCAAGCCGTTATCAATTGCCATTAATATTGTTAATATCGCAACTATGGTTTTACCCGAACCTACATCTCCTTGCAGGAGACGATTCATCGGACTTCCCGAATTAAAATCTTCATCAATCTCTTTGAGGACTTTTTTCTGGTCGCCGGTTAATTTGAATGGAAGAGTATCGAATAGTTTTCGTGCTAAAGAGCTTCTGTTCGGTAATTTGATACCGGCTTCCTTTATTTTCATTCCTTTGTAACGCAATCCGATAAATAATTGGAAGTAAAATAGTTCTTCAAATTTTATCCTGTATTTTGCTCGTTCGATTTCATGAGGATTCTGAGGGAAATGCAACTGGCTTATAGCGCTTTTCGCCGATGGTAATTCAAATTTTTTAATTATAAATTCCGGTAGGGTTTCCATGATTTCAGTTTCCAATTCCTCGAAAGCCTTTGCTACCACACTACTCATGAGTTTTTTGGAAATACCGGCGCTTTTCATTTTATCGGTAATCCGGTATTTAGGCAGAATTGCTCCTTCCCGATAGAGTTTTTCATCTTCGGATTCGATTACCTCAATATCAGGATGATTGAAAACTACTTTTCCATAATCAAATTCAGGTCTGCCGCTGACAGCAACGAAATCACCCTCTTTATAAACTTTATCGAAATATTCGGACCGGTTCCAAAACACTACCTTTGCAATAGCGCCACTGCCGTCATTCAGGGTTAAAGAGAGCATTTTCCTTTTACCACCGAGTTGACGGACGTTTTTAAGAGTAATATTTGCAAGGATAGTAATTTCAGAATAAAACTTAATATTTTCGGGTTTTGAGTCGGAAGTAAATAAATCGTCCTTCTGGAGGCTCATCGTTAATTCACGAATGGAAGATGCCGTATTCCTGTCGATATATGAGCGTGGAAAATAATAAATAAAGTCTCTTAAAGTAAGAAGTCCTTCTGCAGCAAAAGCCTCTGCACGATGTGGTCCAATTCCTTTAGTGAATTGAAGAGGACTTATTTCTTTAGTAATTTTTGCGTCTGGCATTATTTTGGAATAGTATATGGTGGGATTATCCGAACTATTCTCTAATTATTTTTTCACTTTCACTTTTCACTTTCACTTTCACTTTTCACTTTCCACTTTCACTTTTCACTTTCACTTTTCACTTTCCACTTTCACTTTTCACTTTCACTTTCCACTTTCCACTTTCACTTTCACTTTTCACTTTTCACTTTCCACTTTCCACTTTCCACTTTCCACTTTCCACTTTCACTTTCACTTTTCACTTTCACTTTTCACTTTCACTAATAGTACGTGTATTCGTATTTTATTTTCTTAAGAATTTTGCCGGATATATCGAAAATACTTTCGTATAAAATAAATCCATAAGTATTATAACTGTACGTTGATATAGTCTGAATGGAGCCACTCGAATTGAAAGTAAAGACTTTAATAGATGTCAGTTTATCATTAGTATAAGTAAGGCTATCACGCACAGAATATTTGCCGTCGGGTTCCAGGTTTGTAATTCTCTCATTCAGGTAGCCATTATTGTTATAAACATAAGAGTATTTTGTTTCGCTCTTAACATTTTCACTGTAATTAATAATGGTTTCTTTAACTACATTGCCTTTATTATCATAATCGAAAACCTTGCAGGTTAGGGTATCGCCTTTTGATGAAGTTTTTGTTTCTTTTTCAACTTTTCCGTTATTGTTTAATATGTGGGTTAATTTATATGAGGAATCAACTTGTCCGGCAGAACCAAAAAAAGTTACCGCCTCGAATTTAGCATTATTATCATAAGAAAAGTCTGATTGTGATTTTAAAATCCCGTCATTGGAATAATTTTCCGAATGTAATAGTTTTCCGGTTTTATCATATTCTTTAAAATTGATTTTTGTCAGTTTATTTTGTGTAAGTGTATCAACATACCATTGAGCGACAGTCCTTATCTTTGGAACCTGAAAGTCGGAACTAAGTGGTGAATTTTGCATGCCACAGCTATTAATCAATACTATTAAGATTGTATTAATTAAAATTGCTGCTATATTTACCTTTTTAACTTTCATTTCTCAAATTCTGTTACCAAAAACTTATAAACTTATTGATTTATTTTTAAATAAAAAAATTTATTATTGTTGAGTCCAATCGAAATAATCAAAAATTGAATTCCAAAGTACAACTTTGGAATTAGTAAGTCCTTGATATATCTCATTCCAAAATTCCGATTTTTGAAATGTAATTTTCATATTATATGCTTTTTAGAGTTGACTCATTGTTTATAATTAAAAAGTTCCCAGGTTATTTTTATTTTTTCTAATTTATTATTTTTTTTGATATTGAACAAGTTCTCATATTTTATAATACCGAAAAGGACGGATATGTAATAATTCTCCTCGTTGAAGGAACTATTTAATTGATTTTTAAAAGAATACTTAATACAAACATATTTACCGCGGGGTACTTCAATAGAATTATTCAAGCCATTGACATCGACTAATATCGAATCATAAATCTTATAGCTCGCTCCATCTTCAACTGGATATTTAAAGTATAAAGCAGGAGAAGATGAGCCAAGAGAAGATTGTTGAAAAACCCTGATACCATCATTTTGATTATTATAAAAGCAGTAAGTCCCCCTTTCGGTAAATGAAGGCATGCCATACCACCACACACCGTTTATGCTGGTATCCTTATCAATTATCATAGTAAATAAAGAACCGGAATCGGAAATGTCATCATAAGCTATTTTTTTACCGGTAGAATCCGTTGCTTCGACTGTATAGGTCCAGGATTTCCCCAATTCCATCGGGAAGAACTGTTCAGGTTCATTATCTATAATTACATCGGAAGAACATGCAAAAGTTAAAATAAATATAATTATGGAAATTCGCATTAGCATATCACATTAAAAGAATGAGCCGCCCGAGCCGAAATATATTTCCAGGTTTAATACCAAACCATGTGGAAAGGATTTATCAGGCTTTTTTTGAGGATTCTCGTTGTAATATCCACCGGTATATCCTTTCATATTATGAATACCAAAGAAGTATTTTGCATGAATCCTGAGGGATACAGATGAAGTTCTTCCAAAAATATAACCACCACCAAGAATTAGCATTAATCCATCCCCGGTATAATCCGGGTCTGAAAATACCGAGTTATTCTCCGAACTATCATAAGATGTATGCCCTAAACCTAATCCTCCACCAATAAAAAATGAATTAGCGAGAGATTCCAATGGTTTATATGCTTCAATGCTAATGTTTGTCATATATGAATTCCCTGTAAAATACATTTGCCCGTGAATTTCAAACAATAGGGTTCGGGCATCATATAACCAAAAAATACCTCCGCCTGCAGAAAATGGGTCTTCGGTAAAGGCATCCGACATGAAAACCGTACCACCCAATGCCATACCAAAAGAATTAATGGATTTCATTTGTTTTAGCTGGCGGGATTCATAATCGGTAACGCTATAAATATCACCATCAGCGCCAGCCTTTTTTTCGGTACCAATCTGACGTGCAATTTTTTGCAAAATTGGGTCCATATCATCCGGGGATGAAGCTTTCAATCTGTCTTTCCATCTTTGAGATGCATCGCTTGTATTGTATAACGTTATAGAAATAATAACGGTTTCGCCCATACGATTCAAATCGCCTACCAGGAAATACGGGCAATCGGCGGCTTTGGCTAATTCCTGTATTTGATTGATTGGAAGCTGGCTCAAAGTTGAATCGTTTTTTTGAGACATTACGATAGTAAATGAGCCTTGTTCATCTACGTAGTTTTTTAATAATTTGGATGTGGAATAACGATAATCCGAATGTACATTAATGAGTTCGAATTGTGGAAAGTAAACTTTCTCTGCAGCCAGGATAACAGAACCTGAAGTGACTAATAATCCGAGCAGGAGTATCCCAAGGTTAATTGTTCTTTTCATAAAATTATTTGAATGAGTGAATAAATTTTTAATTATATCAAAAATGTTTGCACCTCTTTAAAGATAATGATAAGTTCAATGTACGGAATTTTTGATTTCCCTCAATTAATTCAAATACATTTATTTAAAGAACAAATATAATAAATTTTTTAATTAATTCTACACCTCAATAATTTTCTAATATAATTATGAGGTTGATTATGTTCATCGATGATAGTGCCTGATGCTTGGGTTAATCCGATATTTCTTTCAAAAGTAACTTCGAAATTCAATTCCTGCCTGATAATAGTCTGGTCATTCAAATATCTTAAACTTCTGTCTTTATAAAAAGTCACGTAATCAGGTGCAATGAGTTTGTAAAGCCATTTAATTGAAAAATTATAAGTAAATATTGTTGTAATACCTGCATTATCGTAAGTATGAGGGTTTGAACTTTTTACGGTTTCATTTGAATTATTGCCCGATACACTAAGTTCATTTTTCACTTTAGCGTTACTATTTAACCAATTTCCAATTGAATCTAAATAAGGTATCACTTCTCCGGATGTAGAATCAATAACCGACCAGTTATTTTTAAAATTTGCTAACATTCGCCAGGCAGGTTTCAAACTATTAGTAAAATTATTTGGAATTGTATCGATAAAAGGTTCCATTAGTTTAGAATATAATAAGATTTTACTGTTATCAAACAGGAAGTATGCCAAAAGATATAGGCTGCCATTGCGGTAAACGGTTATTTCAGTAGCCTTTTTCCCATCGATAATTTTATTTCCGGTTACTACCAAAGAATCAATAGAGGTTTTAGAATCCAATGATGTTTGGTAAATCCAGTAATTATCCATTGTTAATGGAAAATAATTGTTCGGTTCGGTTGAAACATCAGCAGGAGCAAGATTCATCGGGCTTTCGCAACCGGTGAATAATACAATCAGCAAAGTTACAAGAATTGCTATAATATAAATTTTCATTTTACCCTCATACAATCAGTTTAATCTATAAAAATTAATAATAAAAAGCAATACCGTAATTAAGTCCGATTTTCGGTGAATTGAAAATCTGCTTCTGGTATTGATATGTTAAATTATGAAATTCGATGCCAAGCAATAATTTTATATCTTTATAAGGTGAATAGGAAATACCTGTCATTGCCCTTGTTACTAATCCGACAACATTTCCCCCAATTGATAATTGTCCGAATGGCCTGATTGTACTGCCTTCATTCAATTGAAATCTAACTGAAGCCGAATATGTCCTGAAATTAGGTTGCTGTTGATAAATATTATTCAAACCCAAATCATCAACGCCTTTGTAAACCTGGAAAAAAGTTTCCTGGCGTATATCAAGTCCGAAAGAAAATTTTTCAGAAAGATTGTAGAATACCGCTAATCCCGTATTGTTGAATTTTGCATATTCATCGGGTGCAATAGTCGCAGCAGGTAAATTCCAAACAGTTTGATTCCGTACTTCAAGAGTAATTCCAAATGATTTATCGGATGCTACCGTATTTTTAGAAATAATTTCAGGAGAATGTTGGTAATTATTAATTTGAGCTATTTCAGAACGGTGATTGCTCAATTGTTCCATTGTCAATTTATTACTTACATTAACAGGTGATTTTAACAATTCAATTTCTTTTGCATCAGCTACCTCATTTGAAAATTCTTCTTTTATTTGACCTGTCTGAATATGAACCATATTTTTCAAAGGAGCATTATTTTTTAATTCTTCATTAACAATACCAACAACTGCTTCATTGGTTTTGTTAATTGAATTATCATTTTTTATTACAGATTTTTGTTCGGGTATATCACGAGGGGTATTTTCCATACTCTGAAGAATACCCTTTTCGTTTAAATTCGGATTGTAACCCTGTCTTGGAAAAATTGCAAAGTTGAGCGCTGTAACAATAATTGCTGTGGCAAGGCTCGACATGACAGCCAATCCGTATTTACCAAAGAGTCTGCTCTTCATCGGTGATTTGGAATTAGCCTGGATTGGATTAAAGGGTAATGATACCGGCATACCAATTCCCAAAGTCGAGAAAATAGACGCAGTCGATGCAATTGACGGGTCAAAATAACGGGAATTGCTCATTACGGAATTTTTTATAGCTAATAATTGACGAAATTTGCCTCTCAATTCTTCATTTGCCGATAGTTCGAGAAACAAACTTTCTTCATTTTCCGGAGCAATTTCACCGTTAGAAAAGTCGTTTAATATTTGGTTGTAATCCATTTGGGTAATCCCTTTATATCATTTTATTATTTAATTTCATAATTATTTACATAGGTCCTTGACGTAAGGTTCCAATATACTCATCATCTTATCCCTTGCACGGTCAACACGTGATTTGGCATTGGAAAGCGTTATCCCGCAAATTTCTGCAATTTCCTGGTATGGCAAACAGTCCAATTCCCGCAGGATGTATGCTTCGCGATATTTGTCATCCAATAAATCAAGCGATGTTAGAATCAGTTTGAATAGTTCGTTTTTGTCGTAATCCCGTGAATAGTCGGAAATAATATCATGTCCGTCGAATGGAACAGTCATGTGCTTCCTGTTGAAGTAATTCATGCAAAGATTCCGGGCAATAGTATAAATCAGTCCTCCGAGATTCCCTGCATGAGTTCTGCCGCTAACACTATTATAAAATTTGACAAAAGTTTCCTGGAAAATATCCTGTGCATCGTCACGGTCGGCAATCATTCCAATGCAGTACGTATTAATCCTACGTGCATACCGGTTATAAATTTCGGTAAAAGCAGCGTCTGCCTTGGGCTTTGAGCCTTGCATCATTTCCAGCAATCCCTGGTCGGTATATGTTTCAAGCTTTTGCATTATTATATAATTATCTCTTCGTCAATTATATAAACAAGTAAGACAGGAAAAAGATGCAAATTATTTTGGTGAAGTATGAATTTACTACTTATACTTTAATTTCAGGTAGATTATCATCAGGTTAAATAAGAAAGCAACGATATTGGCGATAATTATTGGTAACTCTCCCAATAGGATTCCGTATAAAAGCCACATAAGTATTCCCGCTGAAAAGATAATATACATAACCAAAGAAATATCTTTCGTACTGCGGGTTTTCCATGCTCTCAGGAATTGAGGCAGAAATGAAAATGTAGTGAGGGCGCCTGCTAACAAGCCTATTATTGTCGTATAATTCATTTAATTAAATTTATGTTTTTTATTCATGGTATTTCTGATATTATTGTTAGGTCAAAAATAAATTCAAACATAGAAAAACCCCCTAACCCCCGGTTATAGAAGTAGAACATAGAAGTAGAAAATTCCCTCTTTTTCAAAGGGGTTAGGGGGTTTTTCTTGAATAGTCATTCTTTTTATTATTTAAAAGGCTTTAGCGAAGCAAAATCTTTTCCTATGATTATGCTCGTTCGCAGGAATAAAGCCGAATCAATTTTAGTTGTTACCAATGTATCACCAATACCCAAAGCATAAGCTACCTTCAAAGCAGAATTAACATCGCCTACTTTATCAATTATTATAGAATTTTCCGATGATTCCGGATAGTTGCCGATTTCCACAACATCGAATCCCCTGGCTCGCAGGAAATTCCTTACTCTTGCTGCCAAACCCTGTACACCCGAAGCATTCAAAACATTGACCTGAATTACTTCTTCCACGGTATTTTTCTGGATGTTATCGTCTAAATTCGGGTCAACGGGTGGAGATATAACCGTCCGGAATAAAAACGATGATAGCATCAGCACTACTGTTACAGATAATCCTGCCAACAAAATCGAGACGAACAAATTCTTTCTTTTTAACGTTTCTTCCATAGCTTTTCTATTAAATTTTTACTAATTGAATTTTAGCAAGAATTGTGCCATGGGGTAGGTTCCTGATAAGAATTTATTTCCTCGAACTGAATTTATCACTTTCTTCCCGAAAAATGAAATTGAATGAAGTTAGCGAGCCATAGCAGCGGGTTATATAACCCTGGAGCTTAAGCTTTTCGCCTTCCGATAAGCTTTCTGAGGAGTTTATATTTTGTTCTAGTACCCGGAGGTTATCCCGAATCATAACAATTTTGTGCATCAAAGTATCAATCGGCAATTCATGGTCTTTCGATGAGCTGTCGCGGGGAATAAAAAATATGGAACCACCCTCCCACTTTGGGGCTAATTCGGCGGAATGACGCTTATCCATTTCATCTAAGAGCGCCATTGCTAATTTTTTAATATCTTCTTTTTCCATATCCATTGTAAATCACTCAATGAAATTCAACATATTTATTTTTTAATTTTGGGAGGTTCTAATGTCAAAGAAATTATTTTTTCAAATTATAATTTCTATACTCGAAAAGCCTCATCCCCGTTAACTTTTCGAAAAAATAGAATAATTTATTCAGCCAATTCATATTTTTCATTTTGATATCGAAATTAAATTCCCAATTTTGATTTTCTACTCTTTTCTGCATTACTGAAGGATGAGTACCTTCAAATAATTTTATTGAATCTATACCAGAATAATCATACTTTTCCGAAGGAGTTACTTTTGTTTTAAGCCACTCGTCAGGATGCCAGAATCTATGAAATGACCTCTGTTTCTGCTGCTGTTTATCCGGGCTCTTCACCCATCCATAATGGTAGATACATGCATCGATCAGCTTAACATTCAATTTCCTCCCGTTTTTCCTGAAGCCCTGAGCATCGCCCCATGAACGAATTTCTTTATCGTTCTTAATTATTCTTATTTCCCGTCTGTACCACTTACGGGAATCACAAACATAATTATATGAACCGTAAAAATGTTCGTATTTCAGCAACAATCCTTCAATCAGCTTATCATCAACATTCCGAATCATCTGCTTTCGAATTTCATCTAAATATTTCTCGTGGACAACCTCATCTGCCTGAATGTAAAATGCCCAATCATATTCATCAGGAATTGCATCGAGGGCTTTATTTGTTTCTACTGCAAGCACCCGCCCGCCTTCCCTAAGATTATCATCCCAAACGGTTTCCATGATAATAATTTTCTTTGAATCAATAGATTTTATCATTTCAAGCGTTCGGTCGCTGCTGTTGCCAACCGATACAATAAAACAATCGCAAACCGGCAGGATGGATTTGATTGATTCAACCACCGGATAATCGAATTTTTCAGCATTTCGAACAATCGTAAACCCGCAAACTTTGATGTCTTTATTTTTTATTTCGGTCATTTAAAGGCTTGATTCTTATGCTACAAGATTTTCTTTATAAGACTTCTGAAAAATGTCATTCTGAACTCCAAAATAAGGAATTTAATAAAAATATTCAATGACAAATTCAAGAGAAATCCCCCCTACCCCCTTTTTCAAAAGGGGATTAAAGAATTTTTTCTTATCCCCCTTTGAAAAAGGGGGGTAGGGGGGATTTCTCTTATTGTTATTTGTTGCATCTATTTAATAAACTATAAGTTCTTCAAAATAAAGGGTAGAAAAATCTGTTATTTGACTTTCAAAAAATAATCACTTTCGTGCATAGCATTTTTCCCATCAGAATATAAAGCATATTCGAAACCTTTTTGAAGACTGAATGCTCCAATTTCACCGCTTGTATTAACAGCAAGAAATCCAACCTGGAATTGGGAATAATCACGTTGTTTAGCAGCAATTCGTAAAACAGCCGTTTCGCAGGCTTTTTGAGGTGATATTCCATTTCGCATCAATTCGACGATGAGAAAACTACCACATATTTTTATTACAGCCTCCCCTTTACCGGTAGCACACGCCGCTCCGACATCGTTATCAACATACAAACCTGCTCCGATAATAGGCGAATCGCCTACCCTGCCATGATATTTCCATGCCAATCCACTCGTAGTACATGCACCCGACAAATTCCCTGCCTTATCAATAGCCAACATACCTATTGTATCATGTATTTCATTTATATCAGGCTTATAATTATTCTCCTTCATCCAGTCTTCCCATCTTTTTTTTGATTCATCGGTCAGCAGATTCTCTTTCTTAAAACCGTTTGCCAGGGCAAATTTTAATGCCCCTTTGCCCGTAATCATACAATGTGGTGTTTTTTCCATTACTAATCTGGCTACAGATATAGGATGCATTATATGCTCTATAAAAGCAACGGAGCCGCAATTGCCCTTTTCATCCATAATCGAAGCATCCAGAGTAACCCTACCGTCTCTATCCGGTAATCCGCCATATCCTACACTCGTTACCTTTGGGTCGGCTTCCGAAACCATGACACCCGATTCGACAGCATCCAAAGAACTGCCGCCATTTTCGATTTTTTTTCGTGCTGCTTCATTGGCAGCTAATCCGTGTTTCCAGGTGGAAATTACAAGTCCTTTAGTGTATCTTGGTTGTGAGGGAATTACAGGTTCTTTTTTCTCAGGTTCGACTTGTGATAGCAGCTTATTAGAAGTAATCAGTCCTGCGCCTGCCGCTACGGTGTTTATGATGAATTTTCTGCGATTTATCATTCTAAGCCCTAATTAAAATTAGCAAATGGTGATTAAATTACTAAACAGTACTCAAAGAAAAAGATTTATTACATTAAATGGTATTTACCCCAAATCAAGTTCTGGAAACATTAACGCTGCAAACTGCGGAGTATTTGCCCATTCTAAATGAAAAGAAAAACCCCCTAACCCACTTTAAAAAAGGGGGAATTATAAATTCCCCCTTTTTTAAAGGGGGTTAGGGGGTTTTTCTTTATTTCAATTATTATTTAAATTAATAAACCATAAAAAAGTGAATTAATTTTTAGAAAATAAATAATTTATCCTATTAAAATATTAATGCTTTACTATTATTTTCATGAAATATTTCTGTTCCCCGGTTTTTATAATAATTATATAAAAACCTTCGGCAAAGCCACTGGTATTTAAATTCAATCTTCTTACATTACGTGAAGCAAAATCGTAATCATAAACCGTTTCACCAAGTATATCCTTAATTTGAATGGAAAGTCCGTCAGGTAATAAATCACCTAAATCAACATTCAATTCTGCATCCACAGGATTCGGGAAAAGGTTTAAATTATTAATTATATCCGGATTTGGGACATTTGTTTCAAAATCATAATTATTTGATATTGGCGATGAACAACCGTTTGAATCGGTGATTTGCAGTGTATAAACAGCTTTTAATTTAGGAATATAAAAATACTGCCCCTTGGCTTCAGTTAATTCCACACCTCCGATAAACCACTGACAACCGAAGGTGGAACTTGAAAATAATGTATCACCACTGCGGCTAATTGTGGGTTGAGGAGGCTTATCAAAAACAGTAACCGGTAAGAAAATTGTATCCCTTGTATTTATTTGTTTGGTTATTTCTACTAAATTTACAGTACCGGAACCCGATGCAGACCATAAGACATTTATTATTTCACCGGTTGAATCGCCTATGATACTCCCATTTGTACCATTAATAAACCATTCATGGTTTTTACCTTCTTTTTTCTGGGTAGAATAAACTTTGGAATCCCCCGCACAAACCTTCTCTGAACCTGTAATAACAAGGCTTGAGCCTTTTTTAATTGTGATTGGAATCTTGCTTGAATCTTTGCATTGTGTGACTAAATTAACCTGATTAACCTGCAAACTTCCAACTCCAGCCACTCCCCAAAGAATGACTACAGTAGATTGATTGGAACTTCCCTGAATGGAACCGCCTGTAACTGACCAAATATTTGATATGTTTGAAGGAGTATTAACAGTATAAACCGAAATTTCATTATTAAACGGTTCTTTAGTACCACTAATAGCCGGAGCCGGTAGAGGATTGACATTAACTTTCAGTAAAAATGAATCACTACAACCGGTTTGGGAAATTACTTTTATTAATTTTACTTCACCGATAGGAAAATTTTTCACCCATTGAATTGTTATTTCGGTTTCTGTTTCTTTAAGTCTTATTCCGTATTTCGGTTCCCAGTAATTTATTATTCCAGGTGTTTTAACGGTAGTATATTTTATTATCTCCCCAGGGCACGCATTAAGAGGACCATTTACTTCAACCTTAGGGATTGCAAGCACCCTAACGGGAATCGTATAAGTGGCACTGCATCCTGTTGCCGTTTTGGTTTGAATAAGCGTAACGGTATAAGTTCCTGAATTTTCCCATGATATTGGAACTTTAGTTAAAGTATTTGAATATGGTGATGTGCCTCCGGGGAAAAGCCAAAGGTTTGCATATCCTGCCGGTACGGACGTTGAATATGTGTGGCTCGTTCGAGCACATACCAAAGTGTCGCCTGCAGCCATAATCATTGGTTTGGAATTAATTACAACATTGTAATAAGCCATCTTTTCACATAAACCCGACGGTATTCTTTGTTTTAAAGTAACTATTCCACTACTAAAGGATTCCCAGACAACTGTTACTGTTCCACCTGTACTTGAACTAACTATATGACCGCTTGTAACCGACCACTCATTAACAAAGCCTGTTGGAACTGATGATGCAGTGTAATTTGCAGGTGTACCTTCGCATACAGTTGCGCTTCCTTGTGTTATTTGAGTATTTGGTAAATTGGCAATGGTAATATCAACACCGTTATCACTTCCCGTAACTGTAGGCACACTTCCGGTAACACGAACCCGGTATTGAGTTCCCGGAGTTGCGTTAGCAGGAATATTCGCATCAATCACTGCGGATGTGTTTCCGGGCCACTGTCCTATATTCACAGGACTTGTAAATGTACCGAAAGGACCTGAAAGCTGTGCGGTAAATATATTTCCGGCATTAAAATAATCGCTCGTTGTAAAAGTAATGCTGAAATTTGCTCCGGGGCATAACATAATATCCGACACCGGACCCGTTGTAATGGTCGGCTGAGCGTAAATTTTAGCGATAAATAGTAACATTAAAACACAAAGTTTTAAAGTAATTCTCATTTTAATACCCAAAATATTTATTAACATTAAACTTACAAATATGCAACTTTTTTTTATAAAAACAGTAACATTTCAATCCAAAAATTTTATATTATTATAGTACACTTTCTCAAGAATTAATCCTGATGGCGGCATCAGTGCAGCAATTGGTTTTCTTTTATTTTCCATAAATGATTCCTGAATTTCTTTTTTTTTGAGTTTTCCGGCAGCTAAACCCAGCATAACGGAAGTTAAACTGCGTACCATTCCGTAGACGAACCTGTCGGATTTTATTTTCAATCTAAAAGAGTTATCATCCATTTTTTCCCATTTACATATCTCTACTTTACAAATATAGTTTTTAACATCAGGATTTTTTTTTGAAAATGCAGTAAAATCATGCTTACCTAAAAACATTTCAGCCGACGAAAACAAACTTTCTTCATCCATCTTATGGGTGTAATAAGCAGAAAATCGTCTTCTGAAAACATCTTCCTTATTAATAACAGTATATGAGTATTCTCTTGCAACAGCATCAAAACGTGCATGAAAGGGAAAATTGAAAAACTTACCTTCAATTATTCTTATATCTTTTGGTAATTCGGAATTTAACGCCAATTTTATTTTGTTTTCCGGTATGGGAAAATCGTCGTCAATGAGAGCAGAAGCCACCTGACCGCGTGCATGAACACCGGAATCAGTCCTTCCGGCTCCTATTATTGATATCGATTTATTGATAAGTTTTTCTAAAGCAATTTCCACTCGTTCCTGTATTGTAATTGAATTAGCCTGCCTTTGCCACCCGCAATAATCCGTACCGTCATATTCTATTTTAAGTCCGAGTGTCGCCATATTTTCGTAACTATTTTGATTATTTTATCTATAAGGCTTTTAGGCTTTTAGACTTTTAGGCTTTTAGACTTTTAGGCTTTTTGACTTTTAGGCTTTTAGACTTTTAGGCTTTTAGACTTTTAGGCTTTTAGGCTTTTAGCCGGTTAGACTTTTAGGCTTTAGGCTATAGGCTTTGAGTTTCCTAATTCCTAATTCCTAAATACTTACAGCCTAAACCCCTAATAGCCTAATAGCCTACTTTTTACAATATTTATTCAGGAAACCGAAAAATTCTTTGTTCCAAACTAATGCATTTTGTGGTTTTAAAATCCAATGATTCTCTTCCGGGAAAATTATAAATTTAGAAGGAATCCCCTTAGACTGGGCAACTGTATAAGCTTCTAAACTTTGGGTAAAAGGAACCCTGTAGTCGCGCTCTCCGGTGGAAATCATTATTGGTGTATCCCAATTCTGGGAAAAACGATGGGGTGAATTTTTATCATAAGATTCCCTCAAATCCAAATCCCAGTAAGGACCTCCGTATTCCCAGTTAGGAAACCATAATTCTTCGGTCGCACCGTACATGCTTTCCAAATTGAATACGCCGCAATGCGATACAAAAGCAGAAAATCGCTTATTATGATTGCCTGCAAGCCAGAATACTGCATAACCACCGGCGCTTGCCCCGACTGCTGCAACTCCCTTTGGATTAATATAGCTTTCTTTCAGCATTGCATCGTTAGCCGATAAAATATCCTGCATCGGTTTGCCTGCCCAATCCCGGCTAATTGCATTATTCCATGCCTGACCGAATCCCGGTACACCGCGTCTGTTCGGCATCAATAGCACATACCCTTGTGAAGCCATCAAACAATAATTCCAGCGAAAACTGAAATATTGGCTGATTGTAGATTGCGGACCTCCCTGGCAGTAGGTAATCATTGGATATTTTTTTGTCGAATCGAAGTCGGGCGGGAACAGCACCCATCCCTGGACATTGGCTCCGTCCGTGCTTTTGAATATTCGTTCGGTAATTGTCGGTAATTTCAGCTTTGAATAAATATCGCCGTTAACATCCGTGATTTGTTTAATATTCTCTCCACTCACCGATAATGTATAAATTTCAACCGGGCGCAGCATATTTCTTCTGCCTGCTACAAATGTTAATCCATTGTGAGTTATTTGCAACCCGGAATCATAATTTTCCCACCCGTTAGTAATAATTATCCAATCAAAATTAATGACAGATACTTTATATATCCTCACGACAGCTTTTTCTTCTGCGGAAAAATAAATCCACCGGCTATCCGGCGACCAGACCATTTGACCTACCCATTGGTCGATTTTTTTTGAGACTTCTTCAATTTCACCGGTTTTTCTGTTGAAAGCCATTAATCTTACCCGGTCGGATTCAAAGCCGTCATGTTCCTGGCTATGGAAAGCTATCCATTTACCATCGGGAGAATACAGCGGCGATTTATCGAATCCCATCAATCCATTACTTATATTTTTTGTTGCCCCGGTTTCAATATTTACTGTGTATATATCGGAATTTGTCGATGAAACAAAGTTGTCAACTTTTTTACAGGTATATGCGATTTCTTTGCTGTCGGGAGACCAGCAGATTTCATCGTCCCCTCCGAATGGCTTCAAAGGTGTATCGAAATGTTCACCTGCCATAAGGTCTCTCGGAGTTCCGCCGGACACGGGAATAATAAAAAGATGGGAATATGATTCGTCCCTCCACTCGTCCCAATGGCGAACGGGAAGTTTATCGTATATACGAATATTTACTTTCGGACAGCAAGGATTTTTTTCTGCAACGGTTTGTTCCATTTTTACATCGGAAGTAAAACTAAAATATTTACCATCCGGCGACCAGGCAAGGTTTTCCACACCATTTAAAATATTGGTAACCTGAAGGGGTTTTCCATCAGGAAAATCCATAATCCAGATTTGGGCTTTTCCGGAAGCAGTAGAGATATATGCAATTTGTTTCCCATCGGGCGACCAGCAAGCGTTGAAATCCGATGCAGGGTCGTCTGTCAGGCGTATTGTTTCTTTGCCGTCGAATGAAACGGCATAGATATCTTTATAGACCTTATTTTCATTAATGTTAGGCGTTCCCAAGTTATAAGCGACCCATTTCCCATTAGGCGATAATTTTATCTCGCTGACTCTTTTAAGTGAAAGCAGTATTTCAGGAGTCATGTATTGAGCTGATAAATCAACCGTTAATATGAAAATAATTGCTGTTACTACTTTAATTATATTCTTCATTTTATAACCAAAAAATTTGTAAAAATTGATATTATCAAAAAATTGTTCTCATTATTAATTTTGGGATTTCAATAATCTTATATTTATACCGGCAGTTGGATGGTTGGGATTGATGGAAAGAGCCTTTTCAAAACTGGCTCTTGCTTTTGCTTTATCATTTTTTCGCATGTAAGCAATGCCGAGATTGCTGAAAATATCAGGATTTGCCGGATTCAAAGCTCCGGCTTTATTGAAGGAATCTATAGCTTCATCGATATTATTTTTCATCAGGTCATTATTACCTTTAGAATACAGTATATTCGAAAAATTCTTTTTTATATGTTCCTGTTCGGGATTGATTCTAAGCGACCTGTCATAATATACCTCAGCGCTGTCGAAAACTCCCAGATTATGATAAACCAAAGCACATTGATTATAAAATTCGAAATTCTGTGAGATATAAGGCTTACATTCGGAAAGTAATTTTAAAGCCAACCCGTATTGTCCTTTTTTAAGATAATCGTTATTGAGATTAGCAACACATAATGCAAGGTGATTTTGTGCGTCGAGCCAAACGGGATTGATTGTCGAGCCGCTATCCAACTGTATTGCAATTTTCTCATGTATCATTGCCGAATCAAATTTCTGAGCTGTTATATAATAGTAGCCTAAAAGGAAATGTACACGGGCATGTTTGGGATATTTTGCAATTAATTCGCGAAGCTGATTGCCGCCGGTTTCGAGTAATCTTGATTTCTCTGCAGGGTCCTGCACACGTCTGGACGAATCAACCAACTTGACTGCCCTGAACCATGGGTCCATAACTACAACACCTGGCTCTGTCCAAATTGTAAAAAAAATGATTATACCGATAAAATAGGGAATTAATACTCTAACTTGCGGATTTTTTAAATTCCATTCGAATTTCGGCTTTGGCTCCTGCTTTTTAGGTTCGGTATGTTTAATCTCCTTAGCAATATGCTGTTCCGAACCTTGCGCTGAAACGGGCTTTTTTGTATTTTTATTATCGTATCTTTTTTGCTGTGGTTTTCCTTTTCCCATACCAAATCCAAAATTATTTAACTTCAAAATTAATCATTTTTTTATAAAATATAATTGTAAATTCACTAAATTTATATTTTTTAAAAATTCGGATATTAACTTTTATGCTCAAATACTTATCATTTATTACTCTTATTATGGTTGTTTTTATTATTACTACTATTGCTGCCGTCACTCCTCTGGTTGATAGCAATATGAGTTTGGAAGAAGCTCTGAAAGACTCTAAAGCGCCTAAAAACATTCTCGACTCCCAGTGTATCGTTTCTGTTAAATATATATCATTCGACGGCAAGCTGCATCAGGGGCAGCTTATAGTAAATATTGCAGTTAAGGCAGATATCGAAGAAATTTTCAAAATAATACTGAAAGCAAAATTTCCCATTTCAAAAGTAATTCCAATTGTTAAGTACGACTGGTTGGACGAAGTTTCTATGGATGATGACAATACATCTGCCTTTAATTTTCGATTTGTTGCCAATACTACACGCTTATCAAATCATGCACGCGGCAAGGCTATCGATATTAATCCTTACGAGAATCCGGCAGTTTATTCCGATGGTAAAATCTCTCCAAATGGTGCTAAATATAACGTTTCAAAGCCTGGAACAATTAAAGCAAACAGTTTTATCGTTAAGGAATTCCTGAAAAGGGGATGGCGTTGGGGAGGTAATTTCACTTCACTAAAGGATTATCAGCATTTTGATAAAGAATAGGGGATGTCTCAGAAGTCTATAAAAATGGAAGAATGTCATTCAGAGCGAAGCGAAGAATCCAGACCCAATGCCGCTTCTGGATTCTTCGCTTCGCTCTGAATGACATTCTTCCTAGCTTTTGAGATAGCCTCATTTCTCTATTCCCAATTTTTCGATTACCTTCTTTTTTAAATCCTGGAAATCGGCAAAGAATTGCGGTAATTGCCGCATTACAGCTTCGATTTTGAATGCCTGCAATCGTTCTTTTAACGGTGAACCAAAATATACACCTTTTGACGGAACAGACTTTGCAACCCCGGACTGTGCCATTATCGTTACGTCATCTGCAGTATCCAAATGTCCTGCAAATCCGACTTGCCCGCCAATCCTGTTTCGCTTGCCTATCCTGACGCTGCCTGCTATGCCAACTTGCGCTGCCATAGCTGAGTTCTCACAAATAACGACGCTATGAGCTACCTGAACCAGATTATCTATTTTTACTCCATCTTCAATTATTGTACTTCCCACCATCGAGCAGTCAATAGTTGTATTAGCGCCTATTTCAACATTATTCCCTATCACTACATTACCAAGCTGTGGTATTTTACTATATGAACCATCTTTATTCTCTATATTTCCGAATCCGTCCGAGCCAACTACAGCTCCCGGATGAATTATACAATTTTCACCGATAATGGTATCCTCGCAACAAACAACATTAGCATGAAGTTTTGTGCCGCGTCCTATTTTCACATTGTCATACAGAATGACTCCGGGATAAAGAACAACATCATCGGCTATTTCGCAATTATCTCCTACGACGCACCATTCCGCAATACTTGAATTTTCTCCGATTTTAGCAGTTGGTGAAATCTCTGCCGAAGCATGGAAAAATGATGGTTTTATGGGTTGTTGAGATTGTATTAAAATTAAAAGTGAAACGAATTTCTCATAAGGATTGCTCATTGCAATGAAAACCTGGTTTTCGCGGGGTAATTTTGTAATTCGCTCATCGATAATAACACAGGCTGCGGGACAATCTTCGAGATATTTTTCATAATCCTGGTTCATACATAACGTAAGGTCGTTTTCCCCTGCATATTCAATGCGATTTATATTATCGAAAATCTTTGTAGTAGAACCAATAATATTTCCTCCGGTTATATCGGCTATATCCTTTGGTGCTAATGATATTTGATACTTCATATAAGCCTAACTAAAAACTCATTTATTAGGTTTTTCAAAATCCACCTTTGGTTTACTTGTATCCTGCTTAAGATTATCCGATGGATTGGATTGTGGCATTGCAGGCATGACTGTACCGGGTACTGTACCGGGAGGAGGTGGCGGTACTTGCTCGAATTCCTTTTCTTCGGTTCCTGAGCGGGATTTTTTCCGTTTACTTGCCGGCGTGGCTGATTCTTTCTTTTGATTTCTCGGGTCGCGGTCAATTTTTTCTTTTTGTTCTTTTTCCAACTGCTCAACGTCAACACCGAGTTTTCTTAACACCTTTACAGTAATATCATATTTAAAATTCTGGTAAGCAAGTGGTTGAACGCTTAAATCCCAAATTATATCGTACCCATCCTCGGTTGAAACTTCCTGGATAGCTGCATAGATTTTGTCTTCGATAGGCTGCATCAACATTCTTGCGGTATTATCATATTCACCACCCGAACCGAATTTCATCTTAGCCATATCGCGACGCTTAGAACGCTTTCCTTCAAGGTCTTTTTCTTTTTCAATTTTCTCGTCATCACTCCAAACGAGGCGGTTTTTCTGGATTTCGAATTCAAGAGCAGAAATCTCTTTTTCCAGAGCATCTATTTCCCTTTTCCACTCTTCGACCATAGAATTGATGCGCTGGTCGGTTTGCTTTGCTTCAGGGAATTTATCGCGTATTGTTTCAGATGATATAAAACCGACTTTTTGAGCAAAAGTATCAGGTATGGCAAGATAGAAAAATGCTATTATTGCCGCTGCAAAAAAAAGTTTATTGAACATTATGCTTCCATAATTAATTAAAATTACCAATTAGCTCAAAGCCGGCACAAATTCACATATATTTGAATAGCTATTAATTTTACGAAATTTGTTAATCCCTGATTTATCGATAAATAACAGGAAAATCCCCCTAACACCTTTTTTCAAAAGGGGATAAGAAATTCCCCCTTTGAAAAAGGGGGTTAGGGGGATTTTCTTCATCTTTATAATTTTTATGATTTTTTAGCAGTTTAAAGTTATTACTCATTATACTTACTAACAAATCCTTACTCTTAATTTCAGCCAAACATTAAACTATCAAAATTCCGATTACTTAGTATTTCTTTTCATTCTATCCAGGATTTTAAATGTAATATCTAATTTTTCTTCGACATAAAGCACCGATGATGAATTGCTTTTATCGACAACCAGACTAATATTTTCTTCTTTGGCTACTTCGCGAATCGTTTTCAATAACTTATCCTGAATTGGCTCTAACAGCATCATTTGAAATTTGAGCAAATCACCCTGCTGTCCGAAAATCTGTTCGCGGTATTGCATCATTTGCATATTTGCGCTTTGCAAAGCTTCCTCTTCTTTCTTTTGCTTATCGGCATCCATCAGGCTTTTCTGCTTTTCGTATTGCTTTAAGCGTGCTTCCAGATCTTGCTTCATCTGCAATAATGTATCCTGGTATTTCTGCCCTGTTTCCTGCAATTTCTTCTCCGCCTCGGCATATTCCGGCATTTCTTTCATTACTTTTTTAATGTCCACGGCAGCAACCGGTACTCCGGATTCTTTTTTCTGGGCATAAGAATTTGCCGAAAATAATAGCACAACTGCTATTGCTAAGAGAAAAATTTTTGTCATATTCACACCTTAAATTAAATTAGTATATAAACTGTTATTTTCTAAGTTATATTAAATAAATATAAAAATGTCATTCGTAAGTTTTGCATTTTAACCATATAATTTCTAAATTCCATGTTATTGCTGTCCCAAATGGAATAAGAAGCGCCAACCGGAAATAGCTCCGGTATAATCTTTGTCGAATCCGTAACCATAAGAAAATCCTACAACCCCGATAGGATTAATCATTAATTGTACCCCAAATCCCGCTGAGCGCTTTAAATCAAATGGGTCGGTAATTTTCAGGCTCTTCCATACATTTCCTGCTTCCATAAACCCATAAATGTAAATTGGCATCGGAGCCAATGTAACTGCAAATCGTAGCTCGGCAGTATATTTTGAAAGCACCCTGCCTGCATCGACTGCGCCGACCCGTGGGTCCTGATATCCCCGAAGGGGGGTTACTCCAAATCCTCCAAGTCCATTACCGCCTATCATATATAATTCAATCGGTGAGATTGCCGTATCGGATTTAAAACCCGTAATATAGCCGGCTTTGGTTCCTAAATAAAGCACCAGACGGTCATTGCCGTCAATCTGAAATAATGGATTATACATATCGAATGTGATTTCATTCTTAAAGTAATCAGTCGTGCTTAGCCCCAATGCACCCAAAGCCACACTCGTTGAAAATGCAAATCGCGAACCAACTGTCGGGAAAAATATATTATTTAAACTGATACGGGAAAAAGCCTGGGCAATTGTAAATTCTGTGCTGATACCCGGTCTCCAATATGCGCTTCCGGAAGTACCGACGTCGTTTCTTGAGAAGCGCAAACTCCAATCACCACGGAAATAATCATCGGGCCAATGAAAGCGCCTGCCTAAGTTAATAGCTGTACCTGTCCGGCGAATATTGTATATATAATTCTGGCGGGTATCGAAAATATTAAATCCAACGGTAGTTGGCTCATCGAGAAGCCAAGGTTCGGTAAATCCGATTGATATTGTCTGATAGCGGTTTGCCTGTCCGAATTCCCAGTTAAAATTAAAAATCTGTCCTGAACCCCCTTTGAACGGTTCAGTTAAAGAGAAATTATTGAACGTAAATCCGATTGCTCCCGTCAGTCCGAAAGTACCTGCAAATCCTATAGAAGCATTAAATGTATCGGTTGAACGCTCTTCGACTTTATAGACTACATCTACCTTAGTATTATCCTGTTCGACAGGTTTAATATCGGGCTTGAGGGTTTCCTGATTGAAATAATTAAGCACTCCGAGCGCACGAACGCTTTTAATGACCGCAGATTTATCGAAATAATCACCGGGACGAGTATATAATTCCCTTCTTATAACTTTATCTTTTGTTTTGGAATTGCCTACAATATCTACTTTCCTTATTGTTATACGTGTTCCTTCGATTACTTTTATTGTTACATCTATCGAATCCTGACCAACAGCGCGTTCTTCTTTCTCCAAAAAACTAGTCAAATATCCATTATCCATATATAGAGAGCGAATATCGGTTTGGTCTTCGTTACCGTTCATGTTCATATCGAACCGCTCGACATTGTATTCGACTCCCTCTTTAAAATCCAATCTCTTGCGGAGCAAATCCGATGGGAATACGATATTCCCTTTGAATGCGATTTTCCTGATATAAAATTTTGGACCTTCATTGACCGTTATCCTGATAGTGACATTCTTCTTATCATTATCATAAATAACTGTGTCTTTAACCATTTCGCCGTATATAAATCCTTTTTGTTTAAAGTATTTACGCAGCAATTCCTTGTCCTTTTCATATTTATTTTTATCGAATTTCCCTGAAGACCAGAATTTCCACCAAACATTTTCTTTAGTATCCTCGAAAGATGATGCTAATTCACTTCCGGTGAATAGTTTATTTCCGGAGAATTCTATTGCTTCAACCTTGAATTGTGCGCCTTCGTCAATATTTAAAATTAATTTCGAATAATTTGCAGTATCGGTAGGTACAACTTTGGATTCGATATTGGCAAACATCAATCCTTCGCCTTCGTAAAGTTTTTTTAACTTCTGTTTGATTAAATAAACATCGTAAGGT
This sequence comes from Ignavibacteria bacterium, assembly GCA_016844745.1. GTDB lineage: Bacteria > Bacteroidota > Ignavibacteria > Kapaibacteriales > UBA2268 > JAERMQ01. Next base: position 47,354 of record JAERMQ010000014.1, read on the forward strand.
GAAATAATGTCGCCCCTCATTTTCGATGCAGTTTTATTCAGTTCGGTTTGAGATAATTTATCATTATTTTCAAATATAATTTGAGATAATCGCTGATTTTCCTGTACTTTTATAACAAGAAAGACACCGGCTGTAGTAATTTTTTCAGCTTTAATTTCAATATTTGAGAATTGTTTTCGTTTCCAAAGATTTCTAAGTGCTGTCTGCAGCTTTGCATCAGCCTGGAGATTGATTTTATCGCCGATTTGAAGACCTGAAATAGCAACTATTGTTTCAGCATCGGAAAACTTTGTTCCCTCTACCCTGACGTTTGCGATAATGTATGTTTTGCCATCCGGTTGAGAAAACAATTGGAAAGCAGAAATAAAAAATATAAAAAACAAGCAAAAGTATTTACGACATGTTGATAGCATTAAGGATTCTCTTTAAGTAAGTATTCTGGTCCTCTATTTCTTTATTTGTAATTTGCTCAGATGTTTTACCGAAACGGCGCTCACGATGCTGGAACTCTGCTAATGCCTTATATAGTTCGTTCCTCCTGAATTCGGGCCAATACTTTTCGGTAATATAAAATTCGCTGTAAGCATTTTCCCAAAGTAAAAAATTGGAGAGCCTCATTTCACCGCTGGTACGAATTACGAAATCCGGGTCAGGCAATGGATTAGTCTGCAAATAACCGGCAAAAAATTCTTCATTAATATCTTCAGGTGAAATTTTTCCACGCCTGACATCCAAGGAAAGCATCTGGACAGCCCTGACTATATCCCATCTTCCGCTATAACTAAGCGCTAACGTCAGGGTTAATCCGTCGTTATCCTTAGTAGTATCAATAGCTCTGTGCAGCAGCTTCTGAACTGATTTAGGCAGTGAGCTTACTTTACCGATAGAGAACATTTTTACCTTGTTTTCATTCAATTCTTTAAGTTCACGGCGAAGGTAGAATTCAAGCAATCTCATTAATCCTCCCACCTCGGAGGTAGGTCGTTTCCAATTTTCAATTGAGAAGGCATACAAAGTAAGATATTTTATTCCAAGCTGCGAACAGGCTTTGACGATATCGCGAACGGTTTCGATACCTTCACGGTGACCGGCAATTCTATTTAGGTTTTGCTTCACTGCCCAACGTCCGTTACCGTCCATAATCATAGCAATATGTTTGGGCAGGTTGCCGTTTTTCAATAACTCCTGCTGAATATTCTTATCTTCGCTGCCTTGTTGCTCGTTCCAGGACAAATCAAGCTCCCGTTAAATTTATACAAGTTACAAAATTACTATTTATTTTAGTCATTAGCAAAATTCAGGATTCATGCCTTTTTTACTTTTTGATTATAAATATAGAAGTTTTTATTACGAATTTATTTGATTTGATGAGAAAATTCCGTTAAATTGAAAATTCATGTTTTGTACAAAAAAAAAGTTGAATATGGATTATCAAAATCTAAGTTTTGAAGAAAAATTAAAATTATTAGAAGATATTGTCGAAACACTCGACAAAGGGGAAGCCCCTTTGGATGAACTTATTGCTAAGTACGAAGAAGGAATGGAGCTTGCCCGTTTATGCCGTCGTTATTTATCAGCAGCCGAAATGAAGGTTATTGAAATCCGTAAAAATAATGAAGCAGAATTAATAAATCCCGATATGTAATGATAAGTCATTCTAAAAAGAGAAATCCCCCCTACCCCCCTTTTTCAAAGGGGGATTGAAGAATATTTTTCTTATCCCCCTTTGAAAAAGGGGGGTAGGGGGGATTTCTCTTGATGATATCGTTTACTAATTCCTTTTCTAATCATTCTTAGTACTCTTCAATTTTCATTTCCGACATTACCTGCTTGATTAAATTGTATGAATATCCTTCGCGAATCAGGTGAGTCCTCAATAGTTCGATTTGTTTTTTTGCCGGTTTGTATTTGACTTTCGAAAGCTTTTTTTCTGCCGAACGGCGAACAATATCAAATGCAGAATCAGCCGGGTAATGCTCCGTCACTGCTTTTTCAGCAATTTCCTTTGTAATACCTTTGTTCCTAAGTTCCATAATCAGTTTCTGCTTCGAAGCCGTTTTTCGTTTTAAATAATCAAGGATAAATAAAGTTGCAAATTTTTCATCATTGTATAGATTGAATTCTCCGGCAAATTCCATAGCAATATTAATCTCTTCGGGTAGGAAACCTTTTCTCTTTAATTGACCGGCAATTTGATTAAACGTTCTTGGTTTGTAAGAGACAAAAGAATAAACAGAATTCTTAGCATCATAAATTCTTTTTTCCTGTGATAATTTTTGATATGTTTCCGGAACGAGATTCATACCGGAACTGATATTATACTTAAAAGCCAAATCCATAGGGATTTCCATGGTTTCGCCATCATTGAAAATCAATAAGTAAGTTGACTTTTTATTTTTAGCAATGATTTTTTTAATTTTCATTTAAAATTTATTGGTAAGAAGAAGCTTGAAAAAAAGTATTTTTCAATGGCAAGACCCTTTTGTAAATGAGACGTGTGAAAAACCAAAATTACTTACAATTTCAACAAAATGAAGAACCCCTCCCTAACCCTCCCCAAAGGAGAGGGAATATATTACTGACTAATTTTTAAATTCCCTCCCCTCTGGGGAGGGTTAGGGAGGGGTTCTTCATTTTCCTTATTTTCATTACTGTTTTGACTTTTCACACGGACTTGAATGCAGGAATGAAATTTTTTAAGTTTCAATATTTCTTTATTTATTCTTCCGTTTCATTCGGCTCATCAACAATGTCCATTTTAAGGGCATTTCGAATTTCAGCCTCGAGCGAAGCCATAATTTTGGGGTCATCAGTAAACAACTTGCGTAGTCCTTCCCTACCCTGCACCCGGTCGGCTTTGTAGGCATACCAGGAACCGGTTTTCTGGATAATACCGTATTCAGTACCGACATCAATCATATCACCGATTTTCGAAATTCCTTCATTGTACATAATATCGAATTCCACTTCTTTGAAAGGAGGTGCAACCTTATTCTTAACGACTTTTACTTTAACACGATTGCCAACAATATCCTGCCCCTCTTTAATGTGGTCTTTGCGCCTTATATCCAAGCGAACGGAAGCATAAAATTTCAATGCATTGCCGCCGGTCGTCGTTTCGGGATTACCGTAAACAACACCAATCTTACTTCGCAACTGATTAGTAAAAATCACGGTTGTATTCGATTTGCTTATTGCAGCATTTAATTTGCGCATAGCCTGGGACATTAGTCTTGCCTGAGAGCCCATTTGCGAATCGCCCATTTCACCTTCAATTTCAGCGCGAGGCGTCAGGGCGGCTACGGAATCGATTACCACAACATCGATAGCGCCGCTTCGGACAAGCTTTTCAACAATTTCCAATGCCTGCTCACCGAACTCCGGTTGAGATAATAATAAATGATTTAAGTCGATGCCGATTCTCTGGGCATAATTAATATCGAGTGCATGTTCGGTATCAACAAATGCCGCAATACCTCCGCGTTTCTGGGCTTCGGCTATAACATGCAGACATACCGTTGTTTTTCCGGAAGATTCCGGTCCGAAGATTTCCACTATTCTCCCGCGCGGCACACCGCCAATGCCGATTGCAGCATCTAACGACAGGCAACCCGTTGGTATGCAATCTATGGCAACAACTCTTTTATCGCTCAACATCATTATGGAACCCTTTCCGTGGGCTTTTTCGATTTGTTCCATTGCAAATTTCAGGGCTTTCATCCTTTCTTCGCCTATTTTAGGAGTGACCTTTTCCATTGGTTTTTCTTTTTCTGCCATTTTTTTTCTCTTATAGTATAAATTTTAAATTATGATATTATCGTACAAATTTAATTAATTGTTTTTGATTTTCATAAAAATTAAAAAATTATGTTAATTTACTTTAGGATTGTCATTCCTGCGAATGAGGCTGTGTAAAAAGTCAGGAAGAATGTCATTCTGAACGAAGTGAAGAATCTTCTTCAATAAATGATGAATGTAATTTTGAGTTTGGTAAATATTGTTAATCTTTCGAGAACCGCATCATTACTATATTCATAAAATATGTATTGAACTGTTTTGGAAATCATTAATAATTAATTAATCAGAATTTATGGGAAGATTCTTCGCTTCGCTCAGAATGATATTCTTGCAGACTTTTTACACAGACTTTAAACCGGGAATCCACTCCCAGAACGATTTTATGGATTCACGCATTCGCGGGAATGACAATTTATAGAACTACCCTTAAATAAAAAAGCCGAAAATAATTTCAGGGATTCATTAACAGGAAAATTTAAGGAAAAAAATAATAAATATTTAATTCTTAGTAATCACTAATAATTAAATTGGTTTTTAATGTAACTTTTATTAATTTGTAATGATATTGCATTTAATGTGTTAATATAGTATAAATAAGTGATGAATTATTATCACTTTAAATATGACAAAAAAGAATTATAAAATAAAAGGTGAAAAAATGAAGACTCAACATTCAAACCCCGGAATGAGCCATCGATTCCTGAAGAAATCGATATTTACTTTATTTCTTACACTGCCGTTATTATTTATCAGCAGTAATTTATTCAGCCAGAGTTTCGATTGTTCTCCCGTTTCATCGAGTACATTCCCGAAGGTCGGCGTTACGGTATCGGCAACCGACGCCGGAGGTAATGCTTATGAAGGATTAACCCTGGATGACTTTACCGTTCTCGAGAATGGTATTAATATGTCTGCATCAATGTCTATGTCATGCCGTAAGGACACGGTTGACCCGGAACTAAGTGTTATTCTACTCATAGACAATACAGCATCAATGGGTTGGCCCGATAGTATGGGTGGTAAACGTTTTGAATGGGCATTGGAAGGAGCAAAAGCTTTTATCAATACCATTAAATTTGTCGGAAGAACAAAACTTGCAATTATGACCTTTAATAATTCACCCTCCGTCAAATGTAAATTCACTAACAATAAACAAGAATTACTTGATTCATTAAAATACATAAAATGGGTGGGTCAAACATGGTATACTGAAGCCTTTTGTAATCCATTACCTGATACAGCTGCAGCATTTTATTTCGATATAGGAAATCAACCACCCGGTATAAAAAGGGTAATTGTATTCCTGACGGATGGGGAACCAACAAGGGAGCCTGATGCGGATAGAATAATAAAAGACTGCAATGACCATTTTATCAATGTATATTGTATAACAATGGCATTTCCTATGCATGATTCTCTTACCAAGGTTTCTATGAATACCGGGGGAAAGGCTTATGCCGTTTATACAAAAGAAGAATTAAGAGAAATATATCACTTAATTGCCTTAGACCTGATGACAAAAAGGGTTTGTGATTTAACATGGATATCGCAATTCGGCTGCAAAGAACTGGACAGGATTAGAGATGTTTCGGTAACCTTCAAAAAATTGATGGAAACTAAAAAACGCAGATATACGGCTCCACCGAAAAGCACTGCCCGTATCGAACTTTCTAATACTATTATTTCTTTTGGAGACCCGCCCGCAACTACATCTGTAAAAATGACGGTTGTAATAACTGCTCGCGAACAAAAAGCTATAATTACCGGCATGGATTTCAAACCACCGGGATATTATCAGGTTTTTGACTGGGGTGGTTCGCCGCCTCCTATTGTATTGGATACAAATCAGTCAAGAACTATTACATTACAGTTCAATCAAGGGGTAGAAAGAATTTACAGGTATTGTACCGCAACAATTCAGGCATCGCCCTGCGACCAGGAAATAACATTAGTTGGTGGTTTAACAAAGGTTATGCTTGTTGAACCCCAGAGCGGTATGGTATATTCCAGTTGCGATGAAGGTATCGATATCAAATGGGCTGGCGTTGAATCAACTACTGCTATAACTATTTCATATTCAACCGATTCCGGTAACAACTGGAAGCTACTGCGGAACAACGCTACCGGTTTATCGTTCTTCTGGTCTAAGAATTACAATCCGCCTCCGCCTAAGGGTAAGAACTTAAGAGTAAAAGTTTCCGTCCAGCCGCAACCGTCTTATATGGCAGCGGTCGGATTCGGTGACTCACTTGCGGAAAAAGGTTTGAGTTTGGCTTTGACCAAGGACGGACACTTTGTCTATGCTGCAGGATACTTCGATTCTACTTTCAATGTCGGTACTCAACAATTAGAACCGGTCAAATACAGGGATGGCTTTATTGTACAGTATGATGAAGACCTTAATTTCAGATGGGCAACAAAAATTGGTAGTCCCGGTAGAGACAGCATAACAGGCGTATGTGTCGATGCGGAAGGAAATGCATTAGTTACGGGAGTGTGTTATAATGGCGTTGTTTTTGGTACAGCCATGCCAAGTAACCTTCTCGATGATAGACCCTACTGTTTCGTTGCAAAATTCAGGAAGAGTGACGGTTGGCCCATGAATTACAATACATTCGGAGCCGATAAACTAAATCCTAATTTTGAAATGTGGGGAAATAGGATTAAGCATGATGAAGTAAGCGGTAAAACCTTTATTTATGGGGCTTATAGATACAAATTCAGCAGTAAAAATCCCAACAGGGACCCATCTCTTAACCTGACATACGCTCCTATAAAACCTTTAGATAGTATACTTTTTTGGGGAGTTGTGAAACCAAATTTTGATTGGGATACTCTTACCAAAATCACTTTCCCGAATTATGCAGGTTATTCCACAAATAACGACAGGGACGCTAATGGTAATTTGTATGGCACCGGCGGGTTTAGAAGGGATACTTCTTTCGGAAATATCAGGCTTACAAACCATGGTTCATCTGATGCATATATTTATAAATTCGGAGGTCCTCCCGGCAGCAGCGATGAATGTACCGGGGATTTCTCACTCATTGCTCCAACACTGACAGTATCGGCAACGAACGAAGCATTCGGCAATTGTACACTTGGTAATTCTGCAAGCATGACTACTCCTATAACGGTAACTTATTTGGGTCCTCCAAAAAGAATTAGCTTCATTAGCGATGCGGTTACAGGCAACAATGCAGCCGATTTTATTTCCGAATGGCCTTTAAGGGGAACAACCATTGATTCAGGTCAAACAAAACAGCTCCAACTCAGCTTTGCTCCTACAGATGTAGGGCTTAGAACCGCTGTATATACTATAAAAACCGATTGTGCCCTTGAAGCTAAGGTTGATTTAACCGGTACGGGCATTTGTACTTCGCAGATAATATCGGGTGTCGATATGGGCAGCGTAGAATTAAACCGCAGGAGAGATACGAGTATAACATGCATTATCAAAAATATCAATCCGCCACCAAGCCTAATGACTTTCAGCCCAAAAGTAGTACCATCGAACTCCGATTTTCATATTTTCGATTTACAGGGAAATCAAATCACCCAAAAAACATTAGTATCCGGCGATTGCATGGCGATTATGATTAAATTTATTCCGACAGCAATAGGCATACGAACAGCACAAATTGATTTCCAATTACCCGAAGGTTGTATCAAAGAATTTACTACGCTTACCGGCAACGGAATATCTTCGGATGTAGCCATATATCCTGTTCATTTCCCGAATCAAAGAGTACTTTCCGATAAAGATACCAATGTTGTGGTATCAAATAACGGTACTTTCGATGCTACAATTGAATACATTGAATTGGAAAATAAGAACGACCCGAATTTCAAATTGACCGCTGCTCCCATCAGCGTAAAAATCAATTCAAAACAATCCAGTACATTTACAAATATTTTAAGATTTACTCCCCAGGGAGAGGGTACATATACCAATACCCTTGTTATGAAGGTGGATAATAACGATTCCTTAGTTAAAGCGCCTATAAGCGGTACCGGCATTCTGCCTAAAATAGCTGTCGATTGGCGATGTCCAGTCAGGGATATAAGACCCGGCGACTCCGATAAAGGGACCATCACAGTATCCAATCCGAGCAAGTCGATGGACTTATTTGTCTCCTCAGTTGATTTCAAACAACCGAATTCCGGGGAATTTCTATGGACCGGCGCTAATCCTAAAAATTTCGTTGTTCCGATTGATTCTTTCATGACTTTCGACGTTATTTTTAAACCTACAGGACCTGGATATCGAAACATTCAATTTAATATAACCCACGATGCCGCCCCGGGTAATGACCCTGTAAGAAAAGATACCGTTACCGATGCAAAATGTGATGGAGTAGAGTTCTTTTCCAAAACACCCATAGATTGGGGAACCATATTAATTTGTGACGAACTTCCAATGGCTGTTACGGTTAACAATAACGCAGATGAAGCATCGATTAGTATAAAAAGATATTATTTTGATGGTGCTGATTCATCGGCATTTGATGTTCAAATGGCTGCTAATTTCACTATTCAACCTAAAGATTCCAAAATATTTTATATAATATTCAAACCTAAGGAATACCGGAAATATAGTACTGTCCTGCACTTGGTTAATTCAATCGGACAGGATGTTGCTATTACTTTGAATGGTTCGACAGAGATTATTCATCTTTATACGACCCAAGAATATTTCAGTGAAAAACCCGGTCAGAATGTAACTATTCCTGTAAAAGCAAAAATCGATAACCTGACAAATCAGTTCGTTGATACAATTGAAGTACAGATTACTTATGACCCAAAGATGCAACGACCATTATCAAATACAAATTTTGTTAACAAATTAGGTGATACCTGGCAATGGGATGTTCCTGTTGAAGAACTTGGAAAGTTCCAGGTTAAAGGCTACTCAAATTTGAAAACACCTTTCGATGGTGAATTATTTACTTTGGTTTGGGAAGTATTTTTAGCCGGGGATACAATTGCACCCTTCTATTTCAAACCAATAATGCGTACCTGTAATACGGTTGACACACTAGGTGCGAGAATCATCGTTAGTGATTTTTGTGGCAAATATCTCAGATTAGTTACTTTCGGGAAGACGCATTTCTCGCTCTCGCAGCCGAATCCTAATCCTATAGATGCCAATTTTGAGGTTAATTTCGGTATCGGCTTTGAATGTAACACCAAATTAGAAGTTTATGATTCATTTGGTAATAAAGTGGCTACTTTGGTGGATGAAGTCCTTAAATCTGCGGATTATAATTATTCATTCTCAGCTAACAGTATGCCATCAGGGGTGTATTTCTTAAGAATGACTGCCGGAGTCAATACCTTCGTTCAGAAGATGGTTGTTGCAAGGTAAAAAAAAATTTTTTTTAAATGAAACGAATGAAAAATTGGTGTGTTATTTATATTGTTGAAGAAATCAGATAATAAAAAGATATAATATAAATAATTTTGAACAAAGGAGAAAAGATGAAAAAAATGTTAAAGAATTTAATAGCTGTGTTACCAATAATAGTAATATTAGTTTTATTTTCTTGCCAGGACACAAACGTAAATACACCGCAAACGAAATCATTAAATGGTGTAGTTTCCGACCCACAGGATGTTCCTGTACCGCTCGCTCAATTGAAAGCAGTCGATTCTAAATCCAATAATGTTATCGCAACAACATCATCGGATGAGGATGGGAATTTTACCTTTTCAAATTTACCCCAGGACAATAAAGAAATTGGCTTAAGCGTTGAGCATAGTGATTTTAAAGCTTTTGATGCTCCACTTTCCAATGTTATGTCATTATCCGTCGATGGTAAAAAGACTCCCATACGTCTGCAAAACAGCGATAGCTGCTGGGGAACCGTAATTATTTCATTAACCCAGAATTCCACAAATCTTGCTTTAGGCAATGCAGAAGTGCGAATGAATCGCGGTACTAAACTAATCAGGAAATCATTCACAAACACTGATGGCAGATTAGTCTTCGAGCGTGTTTGCCCTGGTAGCTACTGGGTTCGTATAGCAAAAGCCGGATTTAAAGTATTAGAAAGAGAATTTGTTCTTGCCGGTACGGATACAACATTTATCAATTATTCAGCCATATCAAATGGTCCTCAGGACGATAGCTGCTGCAACGGCGTAGTAGAATTTACTATACGCGATTCCACAAACAATGACTTATTACCGGGCGTTAATGTTGACCTTTGGCAGGGTGATACGCGGTTAAACAGCTATCAGACCAACGGGGACGGTAAGATTATATTCCGCGGATTATGCCCCGGACAATATAAGATATCATTTAACAAGGACAGGTATCGCGCTCAGGAATTTTTCTTCAATATTGAATGTAATGATACCCTCCGAATTACAAAAAGAATGCTATACGAAGGAACTTCGTCTGACTCCTGCTGCGACGGCTCTCTGACCATTATACCAAGAAATAGAAACCAGGAAGTATTAAACGGTGCTACCGTAAGAATATGGAAAGACGGACAGCTATTCAGGACCGTTACTGTTACTAATGGAGTCGCTTTTATATCAGGCTTGTGTCAAGGCGTGTATGGTGTCGATATTACAAAAGAAGGTTATAGAGGAGTTGAGTTCCAGGTTGAAATTGGATGCAACGAAAACAAGGAAGTAACAAAACTGCTTGACAATTCAAATCCACAGGATACATGCTGCAAAGGCATTATCCATGTTATTCCCAAAAATGCCAACGGTGAAGTATTAAATGGTGCAACCGTTAAACTCTGGAAGAATGGTACTCTTATCAGAACGACAACTGTAACAAATGGTAAAGCAGGTTTCGATGGTCTTTGCGAAGGTTCCTACAGCATCTCGATTTCAAAAGAAGGATACAAAGGAATCGAATTCAGCGTTTCTATGGAATGTAACCAGCGTTTAGAATTCGTTAAAAAATTAGAAGGTAACTCTACAAAAGACACCTGCTGCAAAGGGGTAATAACAATAATTCCAAAAAATATGGAGAATACTCTCTACCTAAATGGTGCTGTTGTTAAAATCTACAAAAACGGCGCTGTATTCCGTACCGGAACGGTTGCTAATAATAAAGTAGTTTTCGATGGTCTTTGCGAAGGTACATATAACTTTGTGATAATGAAGGAAGGTTATAAGAGTATTGAGTTCAGCATTACAATGGAATGCAACCAGAAATTGGAAGTTGTGAAGAAATTGGAAGGCAACAATACATCCGATTCATGCTGCAAAGGCATAATACACGTTATTACTAAAAATAAAGCCAACAATGAAATTATTAACGGCGCTACGGTTAAACTCTGGAAAGGTGATAAATTAATCGGTACTTCCACTGTTACTAACGGTAAAGCCGGTTTCGACGGTTTATGCAAAGGTTTATATGTTATTGAAATTATAACCGACAGATACAAAAGAATTGAATTCAAGGTTGAAGTTGGATGCAACCAAAAGCAGGAAATTGTAAAGTATCTCGAATTATTGGAAACTAAGGATACATGCTGCAAAGGCGTAATTTTCGTCATTCCGAAGAATAAGGAAAATACGGTTTACCTGAATGGCGCTACCGTTAAATTATGGAAAGATGGTAAACTCATCGGTACTGCAACCGTCACCAACAACAAAGCGGGATTCGACGGACTTTGCGCAGGTAAATATAGCATATCCATAACAAAAGAAGGTTATAAAGGTATTGAATTCTATCATGTTGTTGTTTGCAATCAAAGGTATGAAATCGTAAAAAATCTCGAATCAACTACCTGCTGCACAGCAGCTCTGAAACTTTATATTCGTAATCGTGGAGATGAGGAAATAGTAACCGGTGCAAACATTGTGATCAAGCATAATGGTACGGTTATTGCCGAAGGCAGGTCGAATGAAGAAGGCAAATTCTCTAAATCAGGGCTTTGCGCACCTGCTACATATAATATCAGGGTAGTTAAAGATGGATTTACCGTATTCGAAGGAACAATTCAATTTACCGAATGTAATACTAAAATTGAAACAATTTGGCTATTAAGGGAATAATACAGGTCATTGAATTATAGAAAAAAAAATCCCGAATGGCTCAACCGTTCGGGATTTTTTTGTAAATAGTATTATAAAGACCACAGAAAAATCTGTCATTGGTAACTTGATTCAGAATCCATGCAAATATAGAGTGAATCTTCTAAGTCAAGCAGAATGACACTTTTTTATATCACATCACCTTTGAATCACAAATGGAGCAACCTTAATATCATTCATCGTTTTTACCGAACCATAATAAATTCCCACCGGAATGCTTCTGCAATCCACTGCTTTGGAATTTTGTCCGACATTCAAATTACTCTCATGGCTTGTGTACAACGTATTTCCTAATATATCAAAGATTGAGATTTCCGCATCTCCGCCGGTTGGTATATAAAAACTTAGATATGCAATATTATCGACAGGATTGGGATTGAGCATTAGCTGCGGCTGTCCGCTTTGGAGTTCTTTGTTTTCAGGAACTCCTGTAATTAGAAAAGCATTTGAGCAGTACTTCCAGCTTTGGATTTCATGAATTTGGTATGAATCGCCGGTTGCTGAGGTAAAGCCAATATAAGCCCTGCCGTTGTCTAAGTTTATAGCTTTTGCCAATTCGAACTTATCAATAGTAAGAGCAGGATTGCCATCGAATTTGTCTGTATTATCGAGCCATACGCGGAGCTTGCCCGGCTCCATGTTGTAATCAATTTTTGCATAATAAAGTGTGTTATCGGCTCTCAGTTGAGGGATATTGGAGCTTGTGCCAAGGCAGAATTGTGGATTGTGGAATGCATAGTTACCCTTAATTCCATTGCTAAAAACAGCCACATGGTTGCCATCGGGGTCGTACATATCGGTTTTATTATTATAAGTATCAAATTCAATAGCAACGGAATTCGGAATGCCTGCGAAACCTATATTCCCTGCCGGAAAACCGAGAGCACTAAGAGATGAATTCTGGATAACGAATGCAATACCTTCGGCGCCGGGAGATGAGCCGTCATCTGTGGCATTGAACCCCTGACTCATACGAAAGCTGAATACGGTTTCGAATCCTTTGCCGGCATTAACTAAATCGCCATACCAAATTGCGGATTGAGTCATTGGAGTTGCTTCTGTCAGGCGAATGGCTTTACCGGCTTGCCTGGCATTGGAGACGAATTTAAGGTTATCGATTGAAGAAAAATTGGGATATTCAAAGTTATCATCTGTACATGAACCGGTGGATGTGAGTTTCAGAACGAATATATCATTATTGGATTTTGCAGTAATAATATTGCCGTTTCCAAAATCTACAGTTCCGGAGAAGGAACCTGTAATATAAATACTGCCGTCATTGCCGTTGCATATACTCGAGCCTTCAGCCTTACCGTTTGATAAACTATTCGAGGAATAGTATTCCTGGCAGACTCCCTGCAAATCATATATTGCCATGAATACATTTCTGCCGATATTTGTTGTAGAGTTGGAATTACCGAAATCCGAAGGTCCGATTGTATATCCCGTAGCATAAATATTGTTTAAATGGTCGGAATTTATGTACATCATGCTTTCGGTCGAGTTGATTGTCTTTGCCCATTGGCATGAACCATTTGTGTTATATTTTATTAAGTATCCATGAGCCGAATTATTTGTTGCTTTCAATATTTGACCATTTCCAAAATCGGATTGAATTTGATACATTCCGGCAAAATAACTATAATCGAAATTATCATAAGTGCAAGTTGTAGCCCAATCATTTGAAGTGGAACCAATTCCATATCCCCAAAGTATATCTCCGTTTTTATTTAATTTTGCATGAAATCCATCTATAGTATTAGTTGCCCCATGATTTTTTAATCTTGTTGTTTGAAATTCTGTAAATGAACCATAACAATATGCACCGCTTAAAATAATATTATCATTAATATCTAACGATAAATTAACGCTATAATCCTCACCGTCTCCACCATAAGTTTTACCCCAAAGCGGATTGCCATCGGTATCAAGCTTAACGATTGCTATGTCCTGAACACTATTAATTGGATTTAAAATTAAATTTTCAAACCTTACCTGACGTAAAAAGGATACGAAAGCATATAAAAAATGTTCCTTTATTGCTAATGCTGTTGCTCCTTCGAAACCATCAGTAGCACTTCTTGGATGATTCATCCAAATGAATTTTCCTGAACTGTCCAATTTTGCAATAAACATATCATCATAACCATCAGCGGTTATTGATTGATTATCAAAATATATTGTACTAAAGAAATATCCGCTGATATAAATATTACCATCTTTGTCGGCAACAATCGAAAATCCTGCATCATCTTGCGTGCCCCCAAGTTGTTTAACCCATTTTAATGTTCCATCAGTATCAAATTTAATAACAAATATGTCTTCAGTTCCTTTAGCTTTTAGAATATTTCCATTGCCAAAATCAGCAGTATTCCGGAAATCGCCTATAACATAAATATTGGATGAACTATCCTTACACAATCTCGGAACTGTTAATTCGAATTCACTTTGCCAGTTATGCACCCATTCAACCTTATACTCCTGACCAGCTAAACATGATAATGAAGAAATAATTAGAAAAATAATAATGATTGTTCTCATGTTGGCTCCAATAAGTTTATTTACAATTTATTATGGAAAAATTTATTTCCTGAAAATACCTAAACTAAAGCAAAAATAAGTTAAAAATTCTATTTATACTAATTTGTTGACAGAGTTGAAAATATTTTATTGTAAGGGATTTTAATAGTGTGGAACATTTTGTATTGTCATTCTGGTCATTTTACTTAATTCGGATGGAAGAATGATGTAATTAGAACACTCTTTATTTTCTATTTGCGAACTTTGCGTGTTTTTCTTTGCGAGCTTTGCGTGAAAAATATTCACGCAAAGCCGCAAAGATAAATTAATTTTATTAAATGATTATTTGATAAACCTATTTGATATGATTTCCACTATTTCGCCGGCTGCATCTCCTTTTCCGTAGAAGTATTGATAATCCCTCTGAACAAAATTCAATGACTTTCTTATTTCTTCAACAACGAAATTAATATCTTTCGGAGGAACTATTTTATTCCAACCCGATTCAACCAATTCCACCCATTCCGTTTCGGTTCTAAGCGAGATACAAGGTACTTTGTAGAAATAAGCTTCTTTCTGCACGCCACCGGAGTCGGTTGCAATTAGTTTTGCATTCTTCTCCAACTGTATCATATCTAAATATCCCACCGGGTCGATGATTTTCAGGTTATTGCCAAAATCATTCATACCGATTCTCTGCAAATTCTTTTTCGTTCGTGGATGCAAGGGCAGGATAACAGGTATTTGAGATGAAATTTCAATAAATGCCGAGAAGATTATTCTTAAATTTTCATTGTCATCCGTATTTTCCTGACGATGCACGGTAGCTAAGATATAATTATTATTTTCAAGATTCAGCGTATTGCAAATAGTACTTTTCGTATCCGAGAGTTTGCCGAAAAACAAAGCGCTATCGTACATAACATCGCCTGTCAGGAAAATTTTATTTTCTGAAATTGCTTCATTTTTTAGATTATTTACTGCTGTTTGGGTTGGAGCCATCAGAAACTCCGCGCAATGGTCTGCAACAATTCTATTTATTTCTTCCGGCATTTTTTTATTAAATGAGCGCAAACCTGCTTCGATATGAGCAATCGGAATATGTAGTTTCGCAGAGGCAAGAGCTCCCGCTAATGTTGAATTAGTATCGCCATATATAACAAGCAAATCAGGCTTCAATTCAAGCAATAAACTTTCAATTTTCTCTAACATTTTTCCGGTTTGTTCGCCCTGTTTTCCTGAACCTATATTTAAATTGTAATCGGGATGGGGGATTTCCAATTCATCGAAAAAAACCTCCGACATGCCATAATCATAATGCTGTCCGGTATGAATAATAATTTCTTTTAAATCAGCGTATTCTTTAATCTTTTTTGATACTACTGATGCTTTGATAAATTGAGGTCTTGCTCCGACAATTGTTGCTATGACAGTGGACAATGGTTTGCTCCGTTATTTAATTATTTGTTTTGATTAAAAAAAATATCTAAAACTTAAGAAAAGAGAAACCCCCTAACCCCCTTTGAAAAAGGGGGAATATATATTCCCCCTTTTTCAAATTAATTTTATCATTCATTAAGTTCCTTATTTTGGAGTTCAAAATGACAAGACATCCAAGTAATTATTTTCCCATTTTATCTTTATGCTTATCAATATTCTTATTGATAATATCTAAATTATCCTTAGTCCAATTAATTGTGGTTTCAAGACCTGTACGAATATCGATTTTAGCCTGAAATCCAAGCTGTGTTCGTGATTTTTCACCGCTTGCAAATCTTTTGCCGGAATTATCCCAGGGTCTTTTCGGTAAATGTTCGAAGCCTGCTGTATTACCGGAAATCTCATTAATCATTTCCGCTAATTGCCTGATTGAGGTTTCAACGCTGCTTGCAAGATTGTAAACATCTCCAGGAGTCCCGTGAAGCGCGCACGCAATTAGTCCGCGGCAAATATCCTCAACGAAAATAAAATCCCGTGTGGCTATTCCATCGTTTTCCAAAGGTAACTGCATATTATTCAGCGCTTTGTAAATAAATGTTGGGGTAACATTTCTCCAAACGGTTGCAGGTGTACCTCGCCATTTGCCTGCGCCTAATATTTCGCCGGGACCATAAACATTCTGGAATCGTGCCCTGACGGTTGGAAGTTTATGCTGATTAAAATAATAAACTGAATAAAACTCGCCAATTATTTTTGAAATGGAATAAGGGCTATCCTGCTTCAATTCAATCGGGTTGTCTTCAATCGTAGGCACAGCCGTATCGAAGGTTTTTTTTGCAACGGAGCATCCTGCAGAGGAATATACGAGCTTTGTAATATTTTGGAAATTCTTTACCCAATCGAATAATTTCAATGTCGTTAGTGTATTATTGGCATGGTCAGCCAACGGGTCATGAATTGAGGATTGATTGCCGTGATAAGTAGCAAGATGAAAAATATAATCCAGATTATCTTCAATCTGCCCTAACACATTCTCATCGGTAATCGAACCTTCGATAAAATTCAGCCTGTCGTCAATCGGCAGATTCTCACGTTCGGAGGAAAGCAAATTATCCACTACATTCACTCTTACATCAGGATTGTCATTCAGTATTATTTTTACCAAATTACTTCCTACAAAGCCAGCACCGCCAACAACTAATATGTTCTTATTTTTAAATTCTTCCATTATTATTTTCCGATTTTTTATTTATTTCGATTTATTTATAAGGTAGAATGTCATTCTGAACGAAGTGAAGAATCCAGTAACGATATTGGGACTGGATTCTTCACTTCGTTCAGAATGACATTCTTCTTGACATATAGGTTTGCTTCATAAATAAGAATAAATTTCTTTTACTTCTTTACAAACTTTATAAACTTTATAAACTTTATAAACTTTACAAACTTTACGAACTTTCAACTATTTCTTCTCATCGCTGGTATGCTTCAAATGAGTAAATGTCTGGGTAATTCCATACTTCTGATACCATTCAATAGCTTTCTTTATACCGGCTTCCAATGGAGTGCTGACCTTCCATTCGAAATCTTTATTTGTTTTCGATGGGTCGATTAAAATTGTGAATACATCATCTTCACCGCGGGGTCTCACTTCCACATCTTTTTCAAGATTAATTTCCAAAGCTTTCACAGCAGCATCGAATAATTCTTTAATAGAATAATCCGAGCCGGAGGAAATATGGTAATATCCGCGATCCCCCAAGCCTGCAACCGCTTTCATAACGCAATCAACCAAGTCGTCAACAAAAATGAAATCCCTGCGGGTTTCCATAACAAAACAAGGTTTGCCCGTTGATAATCTTTGGAAAAATGTAGGAAGCGGTCCACTTAGGTTTCTTGGTCCATAAGCATTCGCTAATCGGAATGAGATAAAATCCAATCCGCTCAATTCAATATACTGCTCGGCGCCCGTTTTCGAAATAGCATAGCTACTGCCTCCTGCATAACCACCTGAAAACAGTGGGTGCGTAAATGTTATCGGCTGCTCGATTGGCTTTAAACCGTAGCATAGCGCTGTCTGGAAATAAATTATTCTTTCAACTTTATGCTCCATAGAAGCTTTAACGATGTTGACTGTACCGAGGACATTCGTTAAAGTATCTTCTGTCCAATTTCCCGGGTCTTTATAAGATGCCGCTGCATGAATTACCATGTTGGGTTTGAATTCAGAAAAAATCTGATTGACAAGGGCTGTATCAGCAATCGTGCCTTCCGTTATAGTTAGATTATTTTGCGGAGTAAGGTTATCCCGCCTTCCTGTAGAATAATTATCTATTACATGTACCTGATTGCCTTCTGCAATAAGTCTTTCTGCTAAGTGGGAGCCAATAAATCCGGCTCCACCGGTAATTAAAACTTTCATTTTCTTATCCTTTATTTAAATTAATATTGTTTGGTAAATTCTTGTAATAATCAGCTTTGTCGATAAATTCCCTGTGCCATAGCTCCAATGACAGCAATCCCCAGACCTTGCGCCCGAATTCGGATTCAACTCCAATGCCCTTCAAAATTTCTTCTTTATTGAAATAAGGTCTGTCCTTAATTGACTGGGAATTAAATAAATCAAAAATAAAATCCTTCAAATCCGTTTTCAGCCATGTGTTAAGTGGGACAGGAAATCCCATTTTATTCTTTCTCTGAACAACGGAATCAGGCAATTCATGCTTCATAGCATTGATTAATGTCATTTTTAGAGTGCCGTTTTTGAACTTTACATCCGATGGTATCGAAGCTGCAAATTCAACGATTGGGCTATCAGCCATGCTCATTCGGTCTTCTACCTGAAGCAGTCCGGGCAGTAGCGTCTTAAAATCGAAATGCGTCATTTTATCGAAATAGGCTTGCTTGCCAACATTTTCGCCGTTGAATATTTTCCGGAATGTATCGAATGACGAATATGTTCCAAGTTCATTCCAATTGACTTCCTTTTCGAGCGATGGAGCCCGGTTGATTAAGTGATAATAGCGCCTGTCAATATCCTCGAATAATCCATCCCGCCAGAAATCCTTCATAAGCGGTTTGTAATTTTTCAAAAATGTCAGGTTTGGAATAATTGATTCATAAGTTACGACAAAATTACCGCTATGCAAGGTGCCTTCAATTGCACCTTTGATGCATTGCTCAAAATATGCAATTAAGTATCGCACATAACCACCGAATATTTCATCGCCGCCCTGTCCGCCAAGTACCACCTTTAAATGCTGGGATGCCAATTGTGAAACCATATATTGCGGGAATGAGCCCGGACCAGCTACAGGATAATCAAGATGGAATATCACTTTCCCGATATTATCAATGAAATCTTTCGAAGTAATTGCTTTTTCATACAGGGAAATGTTACGCATCTCAGCAATGTCTCTTGCATACAAGCTTTCGTCGTAGAGTTCGCCTAATTCGAATTTTCCATGAAATGCCTTAAATTCGGAATCAGTCTGCAACCTTGCAGCAATTGATGAAACGATACCGGAATCGACGCCACCGCTAAGGTAACTACCCACCGGTACATCGCTCCGAAGGTGGAATTTAATTGAATCTTCGATTAATTCCTGCAGATGTTCGTAAAAATATTTGGGAGTGTGTTCCCAGTCATGATTGTAGTAAACTTCCCAGTAACGGGTTACTTGAATTGAACCGTTTTTGATTATTAAATAATGTCCGGGTTGTAGTTCGTTTATATTTTTGAAAAGTGTTTTTCCATCTAAATAAAGCTGAAAAACGAGGTAATCCTTCAGTGCATCCGTATCAGTTTGAATCTTGCTTAAAAATGGCAGCATTGCCTTCGGTTCGGAAGCAAAATAAAAGCCGTTACCCTCATGCGTGTAATAAAATGGTTTAATGCCGAACCTATCTCGCGCACAAAACAAAACCTTAAACTTTTCATCCCAAATAGCAAATGCAAACATCCCGCGGAATTTGTTCAAACATTCAGCGCCCCACTTGCGATAAGCTGCAAGTATAACTTCTGTATCTGAAGTTGTCAGGAAATCGTAATCCTTTCGTAATTCTTCCCGCAATTCTACATAGTTATATAATTCCCCGTTGTAAACAATTATATTGCCGTAACGGTCCTTCATAGGCTGGTCGCCGGTTTTCAGGTCAATTATAGTCAATCTTCTATGAGTTAATCCGACATACCGGTTATCATGCATCCAAGTGCCGCTGCCGTCCGGACCTCTGTGGGCAATAAGTTGATTCATTGCTTCCAAAGACTCACCCAAAGCCGGTATTTCCTGATAATCGAGTTTTAGTGTTCCCGCTATTCCGCACATATATTTGTTAATCTCTCTAAATAATTCTTTATTTCCAAAATTTAATAAAGAGAAACCCCCTAACCCCCTTTGAAAAAGGGGGAATTGGTTTTTCCCCCTTTTTCAAAGGGGGTTAGGGGGTTTCTCTTTATTTTTAATTTCTTAATATTAATCTTTCAAAAAATTCATTTCTTTACTTTCATCGACAATTTAAAAAGAGTATTTCTCAGCGATGGAAAATGCTTGAGCAATACTGCTACAGCCTGAATCTTCCTCATATTGAGAAATTCCCTTAATATATTTACGTAATATAATAACTTTTCTTTGTTCGACAATTTTTTACTCTCATTATTTCCCAACGGCAATGATTCTTTAATTATCAGTTCAACATAGGATTTGTAAGTGTATTTTCCCGAAGAGACAATATCCCGGTAAGCCGCATCAACTATGGCTTCACGTCGGTCGTCATCGGCAACCGTTTGCAGTACTTCATCAATATTGCTGAAATCCATTTTAACCGGAATGTAGTGAATATCCGGCTTTAAGATACCGTTATATTCTCCTTCTACAAGAATCTGACAGGATTTCGTTGCGCAGCATTCCAGATGCCTCGGTGATATTGCAACGTTATGCAATTTACCGTCCATCCCAGGGAAAATCTCACTTTCAACTTCCTCGAATTCTGCATTAGGATGCTGCTTCAGGTAATTATTTGTTCTCTCCCAAATCGTACCGTCCTTATCCATAAGCGAGGCACCACCCTCCACTCCAATTATATATTTGCATTTCAAAAGAAATTCGTACCAATCCGAACCTAAGAATGTATCTTCTTCTTTCAAGGAAATATCAGTCTTCAGAGCATATTTTTTTGAATTCGTAGAAAAAACATCTGCAATAGTGGTCTTTAGAAATCCAAGTCTGCCTAAGCAATATGGCGATTTCCGAGCCCTATAGCCGATATCGATTGTTTTCTCCTTAATCTTTTCTTCCATCGAATTAATTTCTTTCAAAGTCTCCGGCGCCAGGTAGCCGGTCAATACCTGTGCAAATTTCACTTTCGCAAAATCGACATTATAGAAAATCTTTTTCCATTCGCTTTCCGGCGCCACGGTACAGACGAAATTAATGCCAAACTCGTTGATTATATAATTCACCGCATCGATAAAAAACCATTCGTCTTGTGGCAGGGCAATTTTTACTGTATCGGATTGCTTCAAATGCTCGATTGAGGCAAGCTCTTTGCAGATAAATTCCATGCCTTTTGCGGATTCCAGACGGCTGCCGGCAAACCTGTCGGATAGCAATGTAGTATGAAAAATGATTAAATCGAAATTTACATTTTTGAGAAAATCAGGGAATTTGGCGACTGATAAGTTTACAAAGTAGCAAAGGCAGCCGGAATATTCGCGGAAGCAGTACAATTGGTCTTTTATACTTGCCCGCATCGGGTAGCCGGTATAGCCTGATAGAATCAATATTTTATGGTTAAGTTTCATTTAATTGATAATTAACCACCCCCTACCCCCTCCTTGATAAGGAGGGGAAAAACATTACATTTCCCCTCCTTGATAAGGAGGGGGTAGGGGGTGGTTTTCATATAATCCTCATTTCGTCAAATTTAATATTACATTTTTGATTTTTACGAATAACTTATTCTGCTGCAAATCCGGGACAATATTCAATATTTTGTGATAAACGATAAAAATTAACTTCATCATAATATATTTCGGGCGAAGGAATTCAATTTTGTGATATAATTTCAGCAGGAACTCCCAAAATGAATCATTATCGTTATTACTAACTATTGGCTGCACACTCCGAACATGTTCGAAAATTATTTTCACGAATTCGCGGTATGTATATTTTCCGGATTCGACAATATCCCTATAAGCATTCCCGGCTAATTGCTCGCAATATGCTACATCTTTTATTTTATCAATAACCTCTTCAATATTCGACCAATCCTCTTTGATTTCGATATAATGTACTCCGGGTTTGAAGATACCGCCATAATTGCCTTCGACTAATGCCTGGCAGGTACGGGTTATACATGCTTCGAAATGCCGTGGTGAAAGTGAGTAAAGGCGGATATTCCCATCATTGCCGGCAAAGCAGTTCTTTTCTACTTCTTCAAAAGGTGCATTGGGATTTTTGGTAACGAAATCTTCAACTTTTTTCCGGATTGTACCATTCGGGTCATGGAGGCTGGCGCCGCCTTCGCTGCCGAGGAATACGCGGCAATTGCCTAAGAATTTGTACCACTTATCACCGTAGAATACTTTATGTTCGTCGTTAGAGACATCATGAATTAGTTCTTTGCTGGCGGGACATTCGAGAAATTTTTCGGTAACGAGCCATTTACGCAAGCCGAAGAAGCCTAACCAATACGGCACTTTCCTTGCGCGGTAACCAACATCCAATGAACGCTGCGAATGTTTCTTACAATCCTTCCCAATAGTTTGGATAGCATTTTCATCTATATAGCCGGGGAAAACGGAGAAATAATATTCCAGCCCGGATTTTTCTTTTGGATAGACTTTTTCCCAATCTTCTTCTGTAAAGCAGGTAAAAACAGTTTTGATGCCGAATTCTTTGAAGAAGTGATTTAATAAATCGGAATTAACATATTCATCTTGTGGTGCAGCAATTTTATATCCTGAAACGGATTTTAATATATTGATTTTATTCAGTACAAGATTAAAATATTTAGCTCCTTCCCATTTTGTTATGCAAAAGGAATAATGATAAATTACAGCATCGAATTTTATTTTTTTAATAAACTTTGGAATTCTATAAAAAGCATTTAAATAGAAAATCTTTTCATTAGAATAATTTCTAAAAGATTCCAAATATTCAACAACAGTATTTCTTTCTCTTTCAGATTTCTGATGGTAGATAATCAGTATTTTCATAAACTATTTACTTGCACAAATATATAAATCAATTCCTATTTTTTTTGCTATATTATTCAATAATTTTTTCCTGTTAATAAATTTATTGATAAAAGGAATATTTATATCTTGAAGATTTTCTTTGTTAATACTAACTTTACTGAAATTAGAAAAAATCTCTTTTACTTCATTTTTACTAAATGTCTCTGTTATAGGAGCTACATTTCCATCAGAATCGGAATCTTTTAATGCTCGTTTAAACTCACTGAGATTATTAAATTTAAGGGCTGAATAAGTTTTTGGTTTTTTTATAGTTTTAACCACAAAATAGAATAAGGGTTCTATAATATTGTTCCGTATTTTTCCTTTAGAATAAAGCATTATCATTGCTTTACCCGCTGGTTTTAATACTCTGTAAACCTCTTCAATAGCTTTTTTAGTATTACCTGTATGATGCAAACAACCTATTGAAACAATAAAATCAAAGATATTATCATCAAAAGGAAGAGATTTTGCATCTCCCTGAATAGCTTTAGCTTTATGAGTTATATTTTTCCATACAAATCGCTGGTTCATCATTTTTACCGGATTGATTGAGTAATCCAAACCAATATATGAATTAGAATGAAGTGCAAGTTGCTCTCCGACAGTACCAAAGCCCAGACCAATTTCTAAAACGTCTTTGTTATTTATCTCATTCAGCATTAAATATTTATATAAAAATGGATAGTATTCCATATACCATTTATCAAATATGGATAAACTCTCATTATTAATTTCTTTTAATCCTAAACTAATAAAAGCATTAGTTCCGCAGAGTTCTTCCCAGAAATTTTGACTTTGTTCTTCATTTTCCAACATTGATTCCTCTCTCAAATATTTTTTTATTCAATCATCCATCTGAAAAACGTCATTCATTAGCGAAGTGAAGAATCCAGAAGTCTCAATTACAAAATTAAGAAATATTTCAGTTTTTTTTTCAATTTGAAAAATAAAACAAATTTAACTTCGTTTAAGTTATTAATTGAGTCTTCTGATTATTTAAAGGGAGTCGATATGAAAACTTTTCTTGTTATTTTTCTTACCATGTCCTTAATACCATGTATGGCCGGACAGAATTACAAGGTTGAATGGGTGCGCAGCTACGGTGCTGTCGATGGTACATTAACTCCAAATCTTGTTTGCGATAGCAACAGAAATGTTTATGTATGTGGTGCTTTTTATAGTAAATCAAACTTCGGAAATGGTATAAGTTTAAGCGGCAGCAATCAACAGGATGGTTTTATTGCAAGGTATAATTCTAATGGTGTTATAAAATGGGCAAAGTTAATAACAGGTTCATATAGTTATAATTACGTAACTGCAGCCGCTATTGATATAAATTCAAATATTTGGATTACCGGTTGGTTTTATGGAAATTTAAATGCTGATGGATACCAATTGCAGAGTTATGGTGATAATGATGTTCTAATTTCTAAATTAGATAGTAACGGTAAAATACTATTATTTAAACAAGCAGGCGCTAAAAGTAGCGATGGTGCATGGGATATTAAAATGAATAATAACAATGGATTTTATATCTGCGGGGGATTTACTGACAATATGAATTTTGGAAATGGAATTTCTTTAAATGGAAAACATGCATCCACTTTTTTTGCAGCTTATGATGCCAATAATAATTGTTTCAAAGCTTATCAATGCGGTTCCCCAGAATTCGATAATTTTCATAACTTTTCATATTTGAGAAACGGAAATATATTAGCCTTAAGCAATTATAAAACGTCTCAGGATTTTCTAAATGGTAATTTTTACTATTCAAAAGGCGAGATGGATATTAGTTTAGCAGAATTTGATAGGAATTTAAATTTATTAAAAACTTCTTCCTATGGCAGTTCCGGACCCGATTATGCAATAAATTCATCAACCGATGATAATGATAATTTCTATATATCCGGAATATTCGGTGGTCAAATGGATTTGGGAAATAATATTAATATTAAACCTGTCGGCAGCAGCAACGGCTACATTGCAAAGTTCGATAGAAACTCAATCTGCCAATGGGCTAAAACAGTGCCGTCACCGAATAGCAAAATGTGCCATACAACCACAAAAGACGGATTTTCTTATGTAGCAGGCTCATTCAATAAAAATGTCGATTTGGGAAACGGAATCGTATTAAATTCCAAAGGCGAACAATTATTTATTGCCGGATATGATGCAAACGGTAATTGTCAGTGGGCGTTCAACGGCACAAGCGACGATGCAACCAGCCTTTCTTATCCTATTCGAATAACTTATGATTCCGATAATAACCTTTATGTAACCGGTTTATTCAAGGGTATTGTCGATTTCGGGAACGGTATCAGGCTCTCATCCAATGAACTGCAAGGATTCCTGCTGAAGCTCACTCCGGGCGCAAGTTGCAGCGATGATAAT
>JAERMQ010000096.1 GCA_016844745.1 Ignavibacteria bacterium
TCGATAGTTGACTACGTGGACGACAAGTACAATGGGAAGGCACTTCACAATAATCGGGTGTGTTTGTTTTAAATTAACTATTATTTATTGGAAGCTATATTTAACCTCCAAATGATTATTAACAAAATTCTTACCATATTTTGTTGTTTTTCATCTGGTGCAAAACAAAACTCATTCAATATATATTAAATAAAGAGGGTGTAAATGCTATTACTTCGAACAATGGTGAAATGGCAATCGAGTATTGTGTTTATAATAAAACCATTGACCTCGTATTAATGGATATTCGGATGCCTGGTATGAATGGCATTGAAGCAGCTCGATTAATCAGAAATCTTCCAAATGGAAACACAATGCAAATTGTAGCTCAAACAGCTATTGATATATCAAATTCCGAAAAAGAACTTTATAAAGACTTGTTCAATGGTTTCATAGTGAAACCAACAGAAATTAATAATTTGATTGGCATGGTTTCCAATTTTTTCAATTGAAGACCTTTTGTGCAGTTGCATAATATTGCTGATAATTCTTTCGATTTTATTAACATGGATATTTTCTCAAAAATAAAAATGTTACAAAATTTATTCGGGAATGCTTATGCACTTGCAGAATGATTATCTTCAAATATATTAATCGGATTTTACAAAATCAAGGATTTAATCATAAATATATAATATAGTTTCTTTTAATTAATATAACCTTATTATAATATAAAATAATATATATTATAGTTATAATAATGTTGAAAATGAAAATCGGAAAAACTAACCTCCTATTCAGATGACATTAAAAATCATTCTGCAAGTGCATAAGTATTCCCGAATAAATTTGGTAACTCCAATGATGATTCGAATTTCTATTTGGATTTCTACAACACAATTAACAATTGAAAATTGATTTAGTATTCTCTTTTAATTACTTTACCATCTAAAAGCACCTTCAGTACTTCATCTTTATAAGTTTCGCCAATAGAGATTTCATATTTCCCTAAAGTTATTAAGTCGCCCTCAATACTGTTGATAAAATCAATATTGATGATATAAGATTTGTTAACCCTGATAAATTTTGATTTATTCAATTTCACTTCAACTGCTTTCAAATTCATTGCAAGCGGATGCTTCTCGTTTTCATAATATATCAATACATAATCTTTTATAGCTTCTATGTGACTGATTTTATTGAAATTCAATCTTATATACTTGCGATTGGAACGAATAAAAATATAATCACTTTCACTTATTTTCCCTCGAGTCAAGAGTTCCTCCTGACTCATTTGATGTAGTTGTTTATTATTGTCATAAATCTTCAAACACTTAGATACGGCTTTGAAAAATCTTTCGAAACGAATTGGCTTGGTTAAATAATCGACGACTTCCAAATCAAATCCGTCGATAGCATATTGCGGATAGGCAGTAGTAATCACAACCATAGGTCTGTTGGTATTCATCTTTAAATATTCCAAACCGGTGATATTAGGCATTTGAATATCCATAAATATCAGGTCAACGCTCATGTTCCTTAGAAAATTATCTGCATCTATTACATTCGAGAACTCACCAATTAGATTCAGCATTGGGACTTCTTTAATTAAAAGCTGCATCCCGCTTCGAGCCAATGGTTCGTCATCTACTACAATACAATTCATTTTAATCATATAAAATTTTTAGAAGTCCATTATTTTAAGTGTTGCTGTAAAAGTTGACTTGTTATCTATTAACTCAAGATTATACTTTTTTGGGTAACTAATATCCAGGCGTCGTCTCAAATTAATCAGTCCGGTGCCGGTGTTATTTAAATTTGAACTGGCAGTCGGTTTCGTATTAGAAATTATAAAATTAATTGTTCTTGCATTCGACTCAATTTTTATGGAAATATTGCAATCATTCATTTGTTGAGAGCCATGTTTAATAGCATTTTCAACAAGCGTTGAAAAAAGCATTGGCTGGATTGGAATATTTTCATTATGTATATCCATTTCGAATTTAATAATTAGATTATCCCTTCGAATTTTTTCCAAATCGAGCAAATTCCTGATATAATCTATCTCCTGAATCAGACTGACATTCTCCTTTTGAGCTTCAATTAACTGATATCTCATTATATCGGCTAAGTTTAAAATAGTTTCCGCCGCCTGAGTATTATTAGTCTTTGATAAAATATATAAATTGTTAAGTGTATTGAACAAAAAATGAGGACTAACCTGATTCTTTAAATTCTGTAACTCAATTTTCAAAGTCAAATTCTGTAGTTCTGTCATTTGCTTCTGGGTTTTATTCCAGAGATGGAGAAGCATAAAAGCCAATCCAACACCGCCTAACATTGTAAAGGTCAGGATGTTAATTATTACATCCCTAATTAAAGCAGCCGTACTTGGATAATTGAAATTCATGCATTCGTTAACGCTATTAGCATAAACGGCATTTTGAAATAAATATCCAAGTAAAAAAGAGCTAATAGTAATGACAATATATAAAACAAATCTTCTATTTAAATATAGCTTTCCAAAAATATAATGAATATTGAATAATAAGATGACTCCGTAAGATAAAGCATATAAGAAAACACGTGCAAACGAAATAAAATCCTTCATCGTATCATAAGCATACAAAAACCAGAATAAAAAAACGAAAAGGAGAAAAATAATGGAATGAATCAAAATTTCTTTTCGGGTAGCTTTCGCATACCCATTGTTATTTATAACGCTTACCATATTGCAAAATTAGTCATAATATTCTTTCAAAAATTATTATTATACAAACCTAACACGGTATTATACTAAGTCATTTTATCTTCAAAATTCAATTTGATATAATTTAAGCATTGATAAGTATAATAAATAAAAAGACAATATAAAATTATAATAAATTTGAGTAAATAAATTTTTAACAAAAAATATGGAGTTTTTATGAAAAGTTTTGTTCTTACAACCACACTTTTGATAATCCTACTTTCAAATATAGCTTTTGGAGCATATTGCAAACCACCAAAGTACAAATCAGGACCATATACCGCTATTGCAAAAGTTGAAATTGGAGGGATAAGTAAACAATCCGGTTTATCAGACGGATACTCGGATTATACTTCATCCGTCTCAGCAGCAAAGGTTACAAAAGGCAAAGATGTCTCTATATCAATAGAATTGTATTATAATCCTTCTATGTTAAGTATGTTTGAAGGTAATTTAAATGTCCGGGTATGGATAGATTGGAATCAGGACGAAGATTTCGCCGACCCTAGTGAAGAAGTTGTTGCTTCGGTGAAAAATTGCAGTTCAGTTAATATGAGCAATCCAACTGTTATGTTCACTACTTCATTCAATGTACCATCAACGGCTAAGACCGGTACAACCCGTATGAGAGTTTATGAAGATATGCCTTTTTCCGACGGACATATTAATCCAAATCCTTGTGGATATTTAAATTCAAATAATGGTTTAGGTCAGCATGGTGAATGTGAAGATTATGCAATTACCATTTCTTCAGGAACTCCTGTTAAACATAAACTGACTGTAAACAAAGGTAGTGGTACTGGGAGTTATCTTGCCGGTACAAATGTTGTTATTATTGCCGAACAACCTCAACCGGGATTTGAATTCGATACATGGAAAGGTCATACCGATTATTTGGACGACCTTTTGAATGATACAGCCAACGTTAATATGCCGGACCAGGATATAATATTAACAGCATCTTATAAAGCCCTGACATTTTCATTTACTTTAACTCTTCAATGGGATGACAAACCATTGGTTGGCGCTAATGTTGATTTGTCAGGGACAAAGAAAGTTACGGATAATTCCGGTACGGTCGTATTTCCATTGATAAGTTACGGTCAGAAGATTTTAACTATTACAAAAGCAAATTTTAAAGATATAAAAGATACTATTATCTTAATCAGGGATTCGACTTTATCATTTGTTATGGAATCAACACTTGGGATAGATGATAACTATTCAAAAAGCTCACAAATTCAATTGATTGGGAATATTATTAATAGGAATTCGGGTATTGATATACTTTATGATGGTTTAAATACCGAATCAATAAAAATTTCGATATTTAATATGAGCGGTTCAATTATGCTGAATGACAAAGTAACACTGAATCCCGGATTGTATAAAATAAAATTAAATCAAAATATGGTTTCAGGTATTTACTTTATCAATTTTAAATTAAATGAATATCAAGTAACCAAACAAATTATTCTAATTGAATGATTTTATTATTCACAAATGTGTAGTTCTAATAATCATAAAAAGTCATTCCTGCGATTAAGACTGTATGAAAAGTCAGGAGGAATGTCATTCAGAGCGAAGCGAAGAATCCAGAAGGCGTATTGGGACTGGATTCTTCACTTCTCTCAGAATGACTTTCTTCCATTTTTAATTGTATGCACACAGCATCGATTGCAGGAATAACTTTTGTATAGGAACCCATAAAAAGGAGAAAAAATTATGAAAACTCTATTGACATTATTAATCGTATTCCTGTTGACAAGCATATTGCAGGCTGGCTGGAAACCCGGAGACCCATTAATCGACGAACGTGATGGGCAATCATACAAAACCGTTCAAATCGGCGACCAGGTATGGATGGCTGAAAATTTGAATATAGGAACATCGATAACTTCAACCAAAGGCGGTTCGATAATGAGTAATAACAGCATTATCGAAAAATACTGCTGGGAAGACAAAAATGAAAACTGCAATGGTGGTGATGGAATAATGAAAAGAGGCGGATTCTATGAATGGCAGGAAGCTTTGCAATTTTGGGGAGGGCAACCACAGTTACCAGTTCAAGGTTTATGCCCAAAGGGTTGGCATATTCCTTCGAATCAGGAATGGAATACTCTCTTGTCATATTTAGGAGGAAATATGGCTGGAAGTAAGCTGTTAGCCGGAGGAAATTCCGGTTTCGAAGCTTTGTTAACCGGATACCGTTGCACTATGACAGGTACATATCGAGTTAGTGCGATGAACCCGGACACCAGAACATACTTCTGGACATCTGAGCAGACAGATGCCCAAAATGCACCTTTGATAGAATTAGGTGCTTCTTCATTGAATTCATTCTCTTTTCTTAAGTCATTAGGCTTATGTGTTCGATGTATCATAGATAACATACCGAATGATGTACAAGAAGGAAGCAATTTCCAAAACGGTTTTGATATTCAAATAAGTCCTAATCCGGCAGATGATATAATCAAAATATCAATTATTAATCATTCTTCAGGAGTACAGAATATTCAAATTTTTATATATGATGTTCTGGGAAATCCTTTATCTCTAGTTTTCAACGGGAAAGTTTCTACTGGATATAAAACAATCGAATACCAAAAGGGTGATTTATCCACTGGATTATATTTCCTTGTTATCAGAACAAAGGATGAAATAATGCAAAAAAGTTTTGTAATTATGAAATAATTTAAGCCTTTAAGGAAAATCCCTAATAAATAAATTGGGAGATTAATGAAATACCCTTAAAAAAAAGGGGATAATTAGGGATTTCCCTTGTTTTACTAATTCTTGTTGAAGAATATCATGACTGCGAATGCAGTAATCCTCTAATTTGAAAAAAATCAAAATAAAATATTATTCCATACGTTTAAACGTACATTATAAATATTTTATAAAGGACTTAAAATGAGACCGATAAAATTAGATAGCGATATTCAACCTTTAACGGAATTTCGTGCAAATACCGCATTTTATATCAAACAGATAAATGTTGAACAAAGACCCTTGGTTCTAACCCAACATGGTAAAAGTGTTGCCGTTATGCTAAATGTAAAAGACTATGAAGATTTGATAGAAAAAAGTGAAATGATAAATGATATTAAAATTGCAGAATCTCAGATTGACAGGGGGTTGGGAATAAATCATCAAAAGGTAATAAGGGAAATCAAGAGGAATATCACCGGATGAAATTGATTTAATTTGAAAATGTAAAATGTACCAATTTGAAAATTAGACAATTTGAAAAACCTTCGGAAGGTTAATCAAAATGAGAATTTTATTATGAATGAAATATCCTGAACCATATTCAATTAAACCTTATAATAACCATTAACTTCAGTAGAAAATATTCATAACACAAAAGAATCAACCTTATTACCTTATTTTTTTCTTTTTTCAACGAATTAATAAGGTTAGGTTAATCAGTGAGTATATTTCTACTAAGGTTAATTGTATAAATAATATGGTTTAAATAATATTACCTCAAGTAAAAAGAAACTCTTCCCCCATGGAAAATTGAGCTTAATCATTAACAATTGACCATTAACAATTGACCATTAACCATTGACCATTAACCATTGACCATTAACCATTGACCATTAACCATTAATAATTAACCATTAATAATTAACCATTAATAATTATCAATCTGCGCCCTCTGCAAAGTATCAGAATAATCAATATAAACGGTCTTCCATTCGGTAAATATATCGAATGCAGTCCAACCTCCTTCACGATGTCCGTTTCCGGTTCCTTTAACACCACCGAAAGGCATGTGAGCTTCGGCGCCAATAGTAGGAGCATTGATATAGGTTATACCTGCTTCTATGTCCCTGATTGCCTGGAAAGCAGCATTAACATCACGTGTGTAAATCGATGATGACAAGCCATAATCGCAGTTATTTTGGAACTCGATTGCCTGTTCCAATGTTTCAGCTTTGGCAATTGATAAAATAGGACCAAAGATTTCTTCCCTAAATAATCTCATATTCGGAGTAACATCAGCAAATATAGTAGGTTCGAAGAAATATCCTTTGGCTAAATCGCCTTGAGAAGCACGTTTACCACCACAAACCAAACGAGCGCCATCTTCCATCCCGATTTTAATATAATTTTCGCAATTAGCCAATGAATCAGCATGAATCACCGGACCAATCTGATTTCCATCAACAAGTCCACTTCCCAAAATAAGCTTTGAAGCTCTCTCAGCAAGGATTTCTATAACTTTATCATAAACACCACTCTGAACGATAAGACGAGATGTTGCGGTACATCTTTGACCGGTAGTTCCGAAAGCGCCCCATAAAGCGCCTTCTATTGCTAATTCAAGATTGGCATCATTCATAATAATCTGGGCATTTTTTCCGCCCATTTCGAGTGATACCCTTTTATTGAGTCTGCCACCTGTTTCGGCAATTTTCAATCCGATGTCAGTCGAGCCGGTAAAACCGATAAGGTTGATTCCCGGATGTTCAACCAACATATTACCCATATTTCCTTTACCAATCAAGACATTGAAAACACCTGCGGGAAATCCGGCTTCTTCCATAATTTCAGCGAAAATTATTCCTGAGTGAGGAGTGTCTTTGGATGGTTTAAAGATGACTGTATTGCCGGCAGCAAGTGCGGGTAATATTTTCCAGGAGGGAACTGCAATCGGAAAATTGAATGCAGTTATAACCCCACAAACACCTACCGGAACCCGGAATGAGAGATTCATTTTATTACCTAACTCACTCGGAGCAGTATGACCGAACAGCCTTCTGGTTTCAGTAGCTGCATAATAGGCGGTATCTATAGCTTCCTGGACATCGCCTTCGGTCTCGAAAGTAGGTTTACCCATTTCGCGGGTCATCACTTTGGCAAGTTCTTTTTTCCTGGCAGAAAAAATGTCGCCTGCCTTACGTAACATATCACCACGCTTTGGAGCAGGTAATCTTTTCCATCGTTTGAATGCTTCAGTTGCAGCATGGACAGCCGCATCCACATCATCCTGACCTGATAGGGGGAACTGACCGATGACATCGGAAGTATCGGCAGGATTGATATTATTGAAATACGAATTTGTTTTGGGTTCTTCCCATTGACCATTGATATAATTTTTAAATTTCTGCATTTGAACTCCATAATCGAAAAAAAGTAATTACAAAATTAAGGAAATTAAACGAGATTTTACTTTCAAATAACTATACCAATATTCGTTTAATAATTGCGTCAATTTACCTATCATATTGAATGGGAGTAAAATTGAAAAACATTTGCATACTATTTTTTTTGGTTACAATCATTTCTTGTAGTTCAATAGAAATAAAAAAGGAATATTATGAAAATGGTTCATTACAAGCTGAATACCAAACAAAAAATGGACATTTTGACGGATATTTCATTGGATATCATGAAAATGGGATACTTGCAGGAGAAGGAAATTTTAAAAATGATAAACAAATCGGAATTTGGAAGTTTTACTATAAAAATGGAAATTTATTAAGTAAATCTATTTTTGATGATAATGGGGAAATATTATCAATGGATGCATGGGATATATCAGGAAACCACTGTATAATAAATGGGAATGGTACATTAACTATTTATCACGATAATGGAAAGCCCGATATTCAAACTTCTTATAAGAACAATAAATTTCATGGAAAATGTTTGGAATGGGATAAAAATGGAAATATTAGTAAAGAAATATATTTTGATGAAGGAAAACCGACAGGTACATGGAAATATTATTATGAGGACGGAACTTTAATGAAGACCGAAAAATATTAAGAGTATTAGTATTCACCCTCTTTTCAAGATTTTCTCTTGACAATTAAAGAAATATAATCTTTAATCATTCGTTTTAACATTAAAATATTGGATTGAGTAATGCAGGCAAAACAAGACAAACTTTCTTTTGAAAAAGTCTGGCTGATGTTTCAGGAAACTGATAAGAAGTTCAAAGAGACTGACAGACAGTTCCAGGAAACAAAACTGATGCTTCTGGACACTGATAAAAAATTTCAGGAGACTGATAAAAAATTTCAGGAAATGGAAAAGGCTATTCTGAATACTGATATTAAATTCCAGGAAACTGATAAGATACTTCTTGAATCTGATAAAAAGTCTAAAAAACTTGAACATTTGTTTACAAGTCAGTGGGGGAAGCTGATTGAATCTCTCGTTGAAGGTGATTTAATCAGGCTTTTGAATGAAAAAGGAATTGCAGTCAGAGAAACATATCCACGGGTAAAGACATACTATAACGACAGACAGTACGAATTCGATATTATAGCTGCAAATGGCGATGAGGTCGTTGTCGTTGAAGTGAAAACAACCTTAAGACCAGATGATATCGTCGAATTTTTAGAAGAACTTTCTGAATTCAAGCAGGTATTGCCGAGATTTGCTCCAAATAGAATAATTGGAGCAGTAGCATTCCTAACTGAAGATGGTGGAAGCGAGAGAATGGCAGCCAAAAAAGGATTATATACAATCAAAGCAACCGGAAATAGCGCCAGTATTACTAATGCAAAAAATTTCAAACCCAAAATATTTTAGTACATGGAATTTTTAATAAAGAGAAATCCAATCAGTGATTGTCTCAAAAGCCAAAAAAATTGTCATTCTGAACGAAGTGAAGAATCCATAAACCGCATTGGGACTGGATACTTCACTTCGTTACCAATGACATCGGACACAGATGGACTCCACCTGCGAGGTGGAGTCCATCTTAAATCATGTCATTACTCATATTTTTTAAGTTTTCTTGTTCCCAGCTTCAGTTCCAATTAATTGGTTTATAAGACAGTTTCTAAGGGGGTGGCTTTTGAAATAATAAATCTAAAAATAAATTCAAATACAGAAAAACAAAAATTTAATGAGTCAAACATATAAATCAGATTGCAAGCACTTTCGCGGAGATGTACCCTGCAAGCCTCATAAAATAACAGGAATTCATTGTGTCGAATGTTCAGAATTTTTCCCACAGAACCAGCGCATTTTAATAATAAAGCTCGGCGCTATAGGTGATGTCATCCGTACTACTCCTTTATTGCATAAACTTTGGAGGGAATTTCCAAGTGCGTCGATTTGGTGGTTGACTAATTCACCGGAAATACTTCCTTCCCGAATCGATAAGATTTTGCCATTCAACCTTGAATCCATCACTACTCTGAATGCAATTGAGTTTGATATTGTTATCAATTTCGATAAAGATTTACATGCCTGCAGTTTGGCTTCTAACTTAAAAACAAAGAAAATCATTGGATTTACATTATCTGACGGGAAGCCCGCACCGGCTAATCCCGAATCGGAACAAAAATTCCTTACAGGTTTATGGGATGATGTCAATAAAGCCAACGATAAATCTTATGTGGATGAAATATTTGAAATCTGCGGATTCGAGTTCAAAGGTGAAGAATATATTCTTGAAATGGATGATTCCTATTCATGGGAATTACCTGCCCGCAATAAAATGTATGTCGGGCTAAATACCGGCTGCGGCTCCCGCTGGACTTCCCGGCTCTGGAAATTCGAATATTGGGAGCAGTTAATCAATTTACTAATTAGCAAGGGATACACTCCCATTCTTCTCGGAGGTGAGCAGGAGCATGAAAAGAACAAACTCCTTTCCGAAAAAACCGGCTCTTTTTATCCCGGATATTTCGATTTGAAAAAATTTATTTCTTTAATCAATCATTGCGATACGGTAGTTACAGCAGTAACAATGGGTTTGCATATTGCAATTGGATTAAAAAAGAATGTTGTTTTGTTCAATAATATTTTCAATCCAAAAGAATTCGAACTTTACGGCAGGGGAGTAATCCTTGAGCCGGAGCTTGAATGTAAATGCTTTTTCAAACCCCAATGTACAAACATAGAATATTTCTGTTTGGACCATTTATTACCTGAAAATGTGATGAAAGCAATAGAGCAAATTGAATAATTATTATAATACTAATGAAAATGTAAGAAAAATAAATAGATGGAAGAATGTCATTCTGAACGAAGTGAAGAATCCAGAAGCAACATTGGGACTGGATTCTTCACTTCGTTCAGAATGACATTCTTCTTGAATTTTGATTAAGTTCCTATTCAGGAATGAATTCCTAATTGAACTATAAAAAAATTGAAAGGTAAATACAATGAACTTCGAAGAAAAAGTAAACGAAGAATTGAAAGCTGCTACTAAAGCAGGCAATAGACCAAGAATGGAAACATTACGCTCTTTAAGGGCTTCGATCATCGAATTTAACAAGTCGGGTATAGGCAGGGCTATGGAAGAATCCGACGTATTGAAAATCCTTAATTCTGCCGTAAAAAAGCGAAAAGAATCCATCGAGATGTTTGAAAAAGGCAATCGTATGGATTTGGTCGAGAATGAGCGAAAAGACCTTGAAGTATTAATGGAATTCCTACCTAAGCAGCTTTCGGATGATGAAATTATTGAAATTGCTAAGGAAGTTATTCAGGAAACAGGCGCATCCGCTCCCCAGGATTTGGGGAAAGTCATGGGTCAGCTTATGAAAAGAATCAGTGGGAAAGCCGATGGAAACCATGCGCGCTCAATTGTTCAAAATTTACTCGGAGCATAAATGGAAATCGGCTTACAGCCCGAAGAGCAAAATATTTTTGATGAAACACTCAGACAATTAGAATACGCAGGCATTTTAGAGCATGTTAAAAAATACTGCTTTTCGGATTTAGGCTCTGAAATCATCCTAAATACAAAACCGTCGGACGATTTATTATGGTTACGCGCCGAGCATGATGCCGTCGATGAAATGACCCGGCTCTTAATATTCGAAGATGCAATTCCCATGGAAGGAATTAGTGATGTACGCACGAAACTACATAAAACCCTGATTCAGAATGCAGTATTATCTCCTGTTGAAATGCTGAACCTGCGAGATTCGATACGGGCTATTCGTATGCTTAAAAATTACTTTTCTGCAAGGGCAGAAAAATTCCCAAAATTAGCCGAACGACTATCTCTTTTACATGAAAATCGAATCCTCGAGAAGCATATTGATGATGCAATAATCGAACCCGGAGAAGTGCGCGATAATGCAAGCAGAGCGTTGCAAGCCCTCCGCCGCGAGATTCAGGAAAAATCCGCACGTCTGCGTTCAAGATTGCAGAAAATTCTGAAAAAAGTAACCGATGAAGATTTGGTTGAAGAAGAATTTATTTCTATTCGAGAAGGTAGATTTGTTTTGCCGGTTAAATCCGAACATAAACGTCATATTCAGGGTATTATTCATGGAGTGTCTCAAACCGGAGCAACTGTATTCATCGAGCCTGCCGAGATTATCGAAGTGAATAATGATATTTCGTTATTGAACAATGAAGAAAAGCGTGAAGTATATAAAATTCTTTCGAATTTGACCACTGAGATTGGGCAGGAGGCTCATCTTTTCCTCGAATCAATCAGCACAATAGCCTGGTTAGATTCTGTTTTTGCAAAAGCCAGGTATGCAAATGAATTTGGAGGTATCAAGCCTGTTATCCATGAAGAAAATGAAATATCTTTATCAAATATAAGGCATCCTTTATTAGTTCGCTCTAAAAGCGTAAAGAATGTTGTACCGTTATCAATTGAATTCAGCAATATGAAGCGTGGTCATCTCATATCCGGTCCGAATGCCGGTGGTAAAACGGTAGCGCTTAAAAGCATCGGACTCAATGTATTAATGGCTCTTTCGGGAATTTTTCCTTTAGGGGAATGTAGAACTAATATAAGAACGGTGTTTTCATCGATAGGAGACAGGCAATCGATTGAAAATGATTTAAGTACTTTCAGCGGACAGATGCTCCAAATGAAAAATATTTTGTCGGATTGTAATGCTCAATCCCTCGTTTTAATCGATGAAATCGGTTCCGGTACTGACCCTCAGGAAGGTTCGGCTCTCGCTGCAGGTATTCTCGATACATTTATTGAATTGAATCTTTTCTTTGTTGCTACAACCCATCAATCATCATTGAAAACTTATGCACTCAACAGGGGAGAAATAGTTAATGCTTCATTGGAATTCAATGAAATGCAACTAAAACCGACTTACAAGTTTTTATCCGGTATTCCAGGTAATAGCTATGCATTTGTTCTTGCCGATAGCCTTGGTATATCAAGTCTTGTATTGGACAGGGCACGCAAGTATTTAGGCGAACGCCACTCAGTGTTGGAAGAAAGCATATCCATTTTGCAAAGATACAGAACCGAAGCTGAAGAAATCCGTACCGAACTTTTCGATGAGCGAGAAAAAACCCGCAAGGTAAAAGAGGAATATCAGAATAAATATGCAGAATATAAGAAGAAACGCAAGGATTTATTGGAAGAAGCCCGCTTAGAGGCTCGTGGTATTTTGCAGAATGCTAATTCATTAGTCGAAAATACGATACGTGAAATCAGGGAGCAGGCAAAGCCTGTGCATGAAGTAAAAAAGGATTATCTTCAGCACAAGCAAGACCTGGAAAAGGAAATTCGCAAATCCGTTCGCAATGATGTTGAAGATGGAATTGCCGATATGTTGAAAGCCGGTGATAGCGTACTATTAATTGAAAATAATTCAACAGGTAGCGTTTTGGAGGCTGATAATATTCTAAAAATCGCAATAGTTGATTTTAATGGAATGAAATTCCGGCTGGCATATAATAAATTAAAGCCAACAAGCAAGAAACCTGAAAAGAAGGGTGACTACTCGAATTATATACGGTACGATGCTTCCACTAAGCTCGATGTACGGGGAATGAGAGCCGAGGAGACTTTGAAGCTGTTAGATGATTTTATTTCGCAAGGATTGATGTCCAATTTGCAATTTCTGACTTGCGTTCATGGTAAAGGAACGGGAGCGCTTCGTAAAGCTGTTCATGAATTTTTGCAGAAGCATCCGTCAATAGTTTCATTTAGAGTAGGGGATATTCACGAAGGTGGGGATGGAGTAACAATTATTGAATTGTAGGAAATCAATACATATCTACAATCCATTTACCATCATTTATTGGATTTCCCATTATACCCTGACTCTTCGGGTCAACAACCCAGTCCATTGTTTCGAGTACTAAATATCCTATTAATGCCGGAACATTGTCATCAATATTTTCCATTACCTGCATTTGAATTGTCCGCTCTTTAATAGTTATTTTAGCACCATCGAA
Source organism: Ignavibacteria bacterium (assembly GCA_016844745.1). GTDB lineage: Bacteria > Bacteroidota > Ignavibacteria > Kapaibacteriales > UBA2268 > JAERMQ01. Next base: position 13,877 of record JAERMQ010000096.1, read on the forward strand.
TATCCTTAATTCAATCTTGCCATTACCTGTTTTAACAGGTGTAGAGTTTGCAAATGGAAGCCCAAGTTCTTTTATTACTTTCGGGGGTAAGCAGAGATAAGCGGCTCCGGTATCTACCAAAGCATCAATTTCAACGCTGCGGATAGCGCTTTCCTTCAATATGCCTTGAGTTGCATTTGCAATATCAAACATGTTTCTTACTATTACTTTTTCTGATGTTCTTCCCATTTGTATTTTCCTTAATTTTAAAAATTAATCTAATTATACTTTACGATAATTATTATTAATTATTGTATTGAAAGCCCCAGATGTAGGACATCTTTTTGAGCGCAAACATCCGAAGTTTAGCAAACTTCGGATGTTTTAAACCCTGCAGGTAGTTCATTTCTGTTATCTCTTTATTGAACACAACTTAACATCCTAAAAACAGCACAAGAAAGATGATTAGATGTGCCACATCTCCCAGATGTGGCACACTTCTCAACTTCAAAATCGCATACGTTTCAGTTTGTTTCTTGGCACACATTAACCATCAAACGTTGAACCGAAATAAGAAAAGTGATTGAATGACTTGAAACAGAAAGAATTAATACATATCTGGATTAACTACCCAGTCCATTTCTTCAAGAACCAGATAACCTATTAATGCAGGAACATTATCATCTTTATTTTCCATAACCTGCATTTGAATCGAGCGGTCTCTAATGATTATTTCAGCGCCTCTGAAAATTCTCAACTCCAAATTCCCATTGCCTGTTTTAACGGGTTTAGAATAAGCAAAAGTAAGCCCAAGCTCAATAATTACTTTAGGAGGCAGACATAGATAGGCGGCGCCGGTATCTACTATTGCGTCAATTTCTACAATTCGGATTTCACTTGACTTAATATAGCCATTATCTGACAAAACTATATCGTCATAGTTTTTTATCATAACTTTTTCTGATGTTCTTCCCATTTTGATTTTTTCCAATAAAATTATTTTCAAAGATAAATATTAATATTATTGCTAAACAGTACTATACAATTTGGTTTTTAATAGAACTACCCTTAATACATATCAACAACCAATTTACCATCATATTTCTTCATGAATAATATAAAATCTATTCATAGTGTGTTCACATTTTGAGTATTTTGATTACTTTATCTTTTTCATAAACTTGATATACTAATCTATGTTGGTCATTAATTTTTTGGAAACAAAACCTCTTAATTTCCCTTTTAATATTTCAAATTTTGGCGGATATTTAAACGGGTCTTCATTGATAATATCAATAATTTCTGAGTTTTACCCTTCAAATCTGAGTTAGCAATTTTTTTTGAATCCTTCTGCGCCTGCTAAATAAAATATATCTCCCACATTTACCAGTCCAAGTTTTTTGAACAATTACCCAATTCTTCTTTCGATGCATTAATGATTGAATCAACCATTCCCGGAATACTTTCCAAATATTCGGTATCATTTTCTTTTTCGGATTTTGCTTTCAAAAATATTGCGTAATCCAATAAATCCTGAAAATAATAGTATGGAATGTCATCCATTATTTTCACTAAATTTGATTGTAAGCCGTTCATTATCCTTACCATATTAATTTTTAATATTAGCCATTTTACTTAAACGAATAAATATTATAGTTATTTTTAAAAATAGAAAAAATCTAATCGAGTAGGAAAGAGTAATTGCATCTCAATCCCAAGATGTGCCACATCTCCCAGATGTGGCACATCTACTCAACTTTAAAATCGCAACCGTTTCAGTTTTTTTCTTGGCACACTTAATTTTTGATACAACGAACGGAAACAATGAATGATAATATTTAACTTATTAATACATATCCATAATCCATTTACCATCATTCAAGGGATTTCCCATAAGCTCTTGGGTTTTTGGATTCACCACCCAATCCATGGTTTCCAGTACTAAATATCCAATTAAAGCCGGTACTTCGTCATTTAAATTTTCCATAACCTGCATTTGAATAGTTCTATCTTTAATTGTCATTTTTGCACCATCAAATAACCTAAGTTCCAGTTTGCCATTCCCCGTTTTGACAGGAGTAGAATTAGCGAACTCAAGTCCAAGCTCTTTTATTACTTTAGGTGGCAAGCAGAGATAAGATGCGCCGGTATCAACCAATGCATCAATTTCTACACTCCTGATTTCACCTGGCTTGATATAGCCTTTGTTTGCCAAAACCATATCACCATAGTTTTTTATCATAACTTTTTCTGATGTTCTTCCCATTTGTATTTTCCTTAATTTTAAAAATTAATCTAATTATACTTTACGATAATTATTATTAATTATTGTATTGAAAGCCTACGATAATTATTATTAATTATTGTATTGAAAGCCCGTCTCTTCAGATGTCCTACATCTCCCAGATGTAGGTCATCTTTCTGAGCGCAAACTTCCGAAGTTTACCAAACTTCAGAAGTTTAAACTCTGTCGGTGGTTCATTTCTGTTATCTCTTTATTGAAAACAGCCCACCATCCTAAAAACAGCATAAAATAAAATGTAAGTGTTTCAGTTTGTTTCTTGGCACACATTAACCATCAAACGTTGAACCGAAATAAGAAAAGTGATTGAATGACTTGAAACAGAAAGAATTAATACATATCTAACCCATTTACCATCATTCAACGGATTTCCCATTATTCCCTGACTCTTTGGATTTACTACCCAATCCATAGCTTCAAGAACTAAATAACCAATTAATGCTGAAACATTATCATCTTTATTTTCCATTACCCGCATATCAGCAGAGCGGTCTTTTATTATTATTTCAGCGCCTCTAAATATTCTTAACTCCAAACTACCATTACCTGTTTTAACGGGTTTCATATATGCATATTTAAGACCAAGCTCTTCTATTACTTTAGGAGGTAAACAGAGATAGGTGGCTCCAGTATCAACTATTGCGTCAATTTCTACACTTCGGATTTCACTTGGTTTGATTAACCCCTTTTCTGCTAAAAAACTATCATAATAGTTCTTTACCAGAACTTTTTCCATGGTTTTACCCATTTGTATATTCCCTATAATAATTGAATTTCAAACAAAAATTAATAATGATATTTGCATGATATAATTATTATTTCTTCATCAGTAACCTTATAAACTAAACGGTGTTCATCGGTGATATGACGAGACCAAAAGCCCTGCAAGTCATATCTCAAAGGCTCAGGTTTACCAGTACCAATAAATGGGGTATTGACTGTTTCATAAATTAGCTTAAGAAATTTGTTAAAGGATTTTTTATCACTCGAAGCCCATTCATTATATTGTTCGAAGGCTTCCGCTTCAAATGTTATCCGTTTCACTAATTTGTCTTTCAATTTCCTCAATAGGAACGGTTATTAAATTTTTTCCTTCTTTAACATTTTGAATTGATTTAAGAAGATATTCACGATTCTTTGGCGACCTCATTAAATAATCTGTTTCGTCGAAATTCTCCACAGTTATTTGTAGTGAGCCTTCGTTGAACATTTTTTTTAAATTATCCAGAAACTCATAAGTGAGTTCTTCCTTAGTTAGCGTATATGTAGCGTACATTACTCACCCAAAAATTATATAAAGAAAAGATATAAAAGTAAACGAATAACAATTAAATATAGTTTATTTTTTGATGCTATTATTTTATCAGAAACAGCGCCTCAGCCCACCATCCTAAAAACAGCACACAAAATAAATTGCAGGCGTTTTATTTTATTTGTAAGAACACATTTCTTTTATGGTGCGAACGGAAAAAAGTAATTTTATAATATCACTTTTTGAAATTGCTTTATTTGATTGCGAAGGTAATCATTTACCTGTTTTGTCGTTTTGAAATATCTTGCCACTTCTGGTTCAAGTTCGATGATTACTTTATTTTTGCTAACAAACGGATTGGGTTTCAATTTCATTGAACTCAAATCATATTCATCCCTTAATTCATCATCTTGATTTTGATTTGGGTCATTAATAATATTTATTTGGTTACCTTTGAATATTTTAGTCTTTGTTTTCATATATCTTCCTTTCTTGTTTGGTTGCCAATCGTGAACTAATAATACGGATTTTATCTAATCTATTAGTATAAGCTACGAACCGAAGAACCACCCCCTACCCCCTCCTTAGTAAGGAGGGGAAATAAAACCAAATTGCATTTCCCCTCCTTACTAAGGAGGGGGTAGGGGGTGGTTCTTATTTCTTTATGACTCAATGTGGTGGTTTCCATAGGACTTTAATTTATCCAAAACCTCCTCAATCCGCTGCAACACTCCATTCAAATTATTTCTTATATCAGTATTTGTAAATCTCAAAACCGTGATACCTGTAGCTGTCAGAAATTCGTCTCTATTTTTATCATATTCCAGAGCGCCTTCTTGAAAATGCCCGCCCCCATCAAGTTCTATTGCGAGTTTCTTTACAGGGCAATAGAAATCTAATATATAGAATCCAACACTGTGTTGTCTACGAAATTTATAATTCTTCAATGCACTTTTCTTGATAACCGACCATAAAATTATTTCTTCTTCCGTCATATTTTTACGGAGAATTTTACGTCGCTCATATAGTTCTTTTTTATTATTGAGTATCATTTCATCTCCTATAATAATATTTCAGCTAATTCTTAATAACCACCCCTACCCCCTCCTTGCTAAGGAGGGGAAAATAAACCCAGTTCAGTTCTGTAATCTCTTTATAGAACACAGTCCACCATCTAATAACCACCCCCTGCCCCCTCCTTGTTAAGGAGGGGAAAAAGTAATTTAGTTTTATTTCCCCTCCTTAACAAGGAGGGGGCTTTTTCCATTGGCATACTTTACATTTCAAAAAAAATTTCCGCTGGGGCTACGCCCCAGACCCCTAAAACCAAATAGTAAAATAGACAAATAGTCAATCAATCCCTCAAGCAACGGACAGAAAACCCATCTCCCTTAGAGTAGCCGTCCCTGTAGATATCGGCGCTATCGAAGCCCAGGTCCCTGAGCCACGCGTTCGTACCATCGCTCTCCGTAGCCGACCACCAATAGCCATAGTTTCCAACGTAGAAGAATGCTCCATAGTTGGAGCGCCAGCCACCCGGAAGAGCGGAAAAACCGCTTTCATTTGTAGCTCCTGTGTTCGGGCTGTTCCAATGAGCAGTACCTGTCTCTTTCAATTTGCCGCCTGCAACGCTTTCTCCACCAAGATAAGTTGTTAGTGTTGTCCATTCTGCATCACTTGGTACGTGCCAACCAGCCGGTGCCAAACCTCGCGGGTCATTTACCGCATACCAGTTGTAAAGTTTACCGTATGTTGTACCATTATTTGCATCATTATTGTAATAGCACCAGGCGCCGGTTGTTAGGTTTCCCCATGCTGTTTGGTCTGTTACATGTGGTATAGCTTCGCCGTTACGGTAGGTGCTTACATCAAGATTTTTCGACATCCAAACCTGAGTGCCTATGGTTACGGATTCAAAATTATTTGCTGGATTAGTTGTATTATCTTTGCTGCAACTAATCAAAAAGGATAATACAATGAGTGACAATACTAGATTTTTGATATTCATAATAACTCCGATAATTTATAAACTTCATTTTCAATTTTTGCGACTTAGCACCTTTGCGGGAAAAAGGAATTTAAAGCAGAGTTCGCAAAGTTTTTAAACTTCAAAAGTTGGATTACTTAGATGTGCCACATCTGGCAGATGTGGCACATCTTACCTACTACCTTTTTCTAAAAATAATTTCTTCATCTGCTTGTTTAAATTCAATATCAAATAAGTCGAATACTATTTCCCTGCCGATTATCATATCGTACAGTTCAGGGTCTTGGAGCCATGCAAAGCGGTTTTTAAACCGGATACCGTCAATTTCGATATCATTTGTTTTCATAATAAAGTCAACTTGAGAACCAAAACCATCAGCAGTATTAATTTCGTCATGCATGGTAGTTTCAAATCCAAGTTTTCTCCCGAAATCATAACTAATGACGGAAATATCAGCTCCGCTGTCAATCAACATTTTTTCTTCTTTTATACTACCGTCATCCAGAAAAAATTTAATAAGATAATTAGGTTCCCACTCATGCTTTTTTATACTTCTAACTTTAAAAGTACGAATTCTAATAGCATGTGGGTTTTTCGGAACAGCATAACAACTGAAATTTTGAGTAATTTTTAGTGCTTTTTCTTCAATTTCGTTATAATTATCAGCGACCGCAATGATTTTATCATCAGCAATAGCTATTATTCTCCCCCAATATTCATGATTTTTGAACATTTCCTTTTGCCATTCGTTTTTCATATAATCTCCAATGTTTTTTTTTGCAAAAATACAAAATCAGGTTATTAAAATAAATATTATTTTAAAAGTTTTAATCATGAACATTAAATCATATTAACTCCAACTTTTTTACATTTTCCCTTTAAACATCTGCAATAATGTATCCAATACATCAACAGCTTTTTCGATAATACTTTCGTCCTGAATTGGTATATTAATACTCATTTTTCCAGTAGCTTCATCTTTTTGAATCAATGATGTTATAATATCTTTTGTGGTATTTTGAGCTGAAAAAGTATTGCTTAATTTTTGTAGGAAATCTATACCTGAAATAAATAGGTCCTGAATATTTTGTGTTCCGGGTGTCGGAATACGTTCAGTTTCTTTTGGGGTGGTTTCTTCAATTATGGCTTTAGTAATATCTTCATCAGAAATTTCGGCTTCTAAATCGCTTTCTTCTGATTTAACTTCACTATAAACTTCCAATTCAGCTTCTGATAATGTTCCGCCATAGACTTCCATTTCAGAAACTTCATCAGAATCTACTTCTTTCTGCTCGAAAGGAGGTTCTGAAAGATTTTCAACGACAGCCATTATTTTCTTGAATTTGCTATCATCCATAAATACCTGGTCATCGCCGTTATCAAGTACTCCATCGAAAACAGATTGCTTAAAACTAAGTAAATGAAGGATTCTTTCTTCGATACTATCTTTAGTAACAAAATTAATAACCCTTACGTGTTTACCTTGACCAAGCCTATATATACGTGCAATTCGCTGTTCCAAAACGGCAGGATTCCAGGGAATATCAAGATTAATTATTATATTGGCAGACTGTAGATTTAGTCCTACTCCACCTGCATCGGTAGAAAGAAAAACCTTGCTATCCGGGTCATTTGCAAAATTTGTTAATAAATCCTTCCTTTTAGCGCTTGCAATACCGCCGTGTAAATATTCAAATTTTATATTTATTTTTTCTAATTCATTAGCAACGAGTCTGGTCATTCTTTCCCACTGACTAAAAATAACGACTTTATCATCATTATTTTCGAAAATATCCCTAAGTAATAACATCAGCTCGTCAATTTTAGTATCAAATCGTGTTTTCTGGTCTAAAATATAAGTACTATCGCAGACCATGCGCATACAACTAAGAGCAAGCATCAGCCTCTTACGGTCGGGTTCGGATAGGAATTTGTTTCTCCTCCATTTATAAACTAATTTTGCAACAACATCGGAATAATCGTTATGAATTTCCATTTGTTGTTCGGTAGCTGTAACATAATAGTTCTTGTCTATTCTTTCGGGCAATTGAAATAACACATCCTTTTTTTTACGACGAATTAAGATTGAATCAAGGGTTTTTGCAATTTCATTAAGATTTTTATATCCTATAACTTTTCCATTGTCATCAAGTGTTTGATGTTCGTTTAAAAATCGGAATAATGCGCCCAATTTGTAGCGGTCAACGAATTCAACCAAAGAATGTAATTCATCGAGCCGGTTTTCAAGCGGAGTGCCGGTCAATACTAATGCAAATTCCGAAACGATTGTTTTTACGCTTTGAGCTGTCTTGGTTTTCCAGTTTTTGATTCGTTGTGCCTCGTCCAAAATTACCACGTCAGGTGAAAAATCGTTGATAAACCTTAAATCATTCTTTATTGAATTATAACTTGTGATTTTATAAAATTCGTTTGATTTATAATGTTCGACTCTTTTGTTAATCATTCCTTCGATTACAACCACAGTTCTGCCGGTAAATTTCTCTATTTCTGTTTTCCATTGATATTTCAAAGATGTAGGACAAATGATTAATACCTTTTCCGCATTAAATTCTTTTGCAAATATTTCGATTGCAGCGATAGCCTGAATGGTTTTACCAAGCCCCATATCGTCCGCAAGCAAGCATCTTCCGGCTTTGACGGCAAATATTATTCCTTCTTTCTGATAGGTATAAAGATTCGCTTTGATTAAATCATCAAGTTCGGGACTGTTCATTCCCTGAGCAAATTTATTTTCAATATGACGAATTCTTTTATGCCTGCTTCGTACATCAATGATAAAGTCAACTGCATCAGGATAGCAGCGAAATTCATTATCAACGGATAAAGCTTTTTCAAGAAAATTTTCAAATTCATCAAATGCTTCAGGTTTCAGAAAATTCCCGGAATCGAAATATTCTTTTGCAATTTCTTTGATTTTATCATTGTTATTTTCTCCTATCCGCAGATAAACCTTTCTATCGGCTCCATATTTCAAACTAATTGAAGAATAAAACTGTTTGTTATCCATATTAAACAAAGTTTTATTTAGTTCTTTACTATTGATTTGATGTAATACAAATTCAATATGTTTACAGGTTCCCAATAAATTTACTTTGAAGTCGGGACATGAACAAAAATTCAAGCCTGGCTCTTTAGAACGGATGGCTACTTTATAAGTTTTAGCACTGATGGGATTATATACACTGAAGTCTGAAAATACCGGATGTTCGCCAATATTTTCAATAATAAAGTTTTGGTTAATTGCAAACTGCCTTCTTAATCCGGCTTGCCAATCATCGATAGTCAAATCATCAGGTCTGTGATGATAAGGTATCACTTTTTCTTTTTTGGGTTGATTTGATAATTTTATTATTTTACTTCTATCTTTTTTCATTTTTTCTTAATCATAAATCAATAATTCATTTGTTTACAAAAGTAAGGAATAAAGCAGAAAAGTAAAATTAAAAAAATTGAAATCTTATTCATTATTCACTAAAAAAAAGGTCAAGCTGACCGTGTCGCGAAAAGTACAAACCGACCGTTGCTTCCTTCCGGATCTGGCGGGGTTAGGCTCAACTTAACCGCACGGGACTTGACCTATTTTGCGGAAATAGATATTCTCCATTTCCATTTCAGTTTTCCAATTTTCAAATTCCCACTTCTCAATATCATAAGAAAGGAGGAAAACAAATTTACGCACTTTAATTGATTTATCCAAAATTCATCCAAATATTCATGTATGTTTATATAACTTAGGCTGTCATACCAGCATTCGACGATTAATTAAAAGTCAAGTATTATGTAATTCTGGTGCAAAAGTAAAATCGAGCTTTAACTGACAAGGAAATGAACTAATTTACCACCCCCTACCCCCTCCTAAAATAGGAGGGGATGTAAAATATTTTTTCTTTTCCCCTCCTATTTTAGGAGGGGGTAGGGGGTGGTAAATTTAATTATTTCATTTACTTAAACCTCATTTTTAAATAAAGTGTTCATTAGGAACGAAGTGAAGAATCCAGTAAGGACATTGAAACTGGATTCTTCACTTCGCTTACTAATGACATTCTTCCGAACTTATTACACAGCCTCGAATGCACTTATTCCACAAAGCCGCTTCAGAAGGGGATTCCTGCATTCGCAGGAATGACATTTTAATAGAGAGAAAATTATTAATTAGAAACTCTCTTTTGGATTATTGAAAGAATATACTTAATTTTGTAATCCAATTATGCGCCCGTAGCTCAGTTGGACAGAGCAACAGCCTTCTAAGCTGTGGGCCACAGGTTCGAATCCTGTCGGGCGTACTTATCCTTAAAAATTTTCAATTATCAATTTTACAATTTTCATTCAATTTCTAAATTCCAAACTTATTAATTTTAAATTTATTATTAAAAATTCATTGAAAATTGTAAAATTGAAAATTGTAAAATTGAAAATTGTAAAATTGTAAAATTGTAAAATTGTAAAATTGAAAATTGTAAAATTGAGGTTTAATATATTGGAAAACTATAAGACTACAATCAAAATCACCCCTTAATACCCATTCGAAAGGTGATTAAGGGGTGAATTATTTTCTAATATTAAATAAAAAAAGTCGTTTATTTCTTCTTAGCTCTTTCGATTGCTTGCAGGAAAGCTGCTTTGCTCTGCATACCTACGATTTTCTCGGATACATTACCATTTTTATCAATGAAGAAAGTTGTTGGAATACCGGAAATCCCGCCATAAGCAGTAGCAAGTGCATGTTTAGTGTCACAAATATTTAAATAGTTCATACCCTTTGCTTCAGCATATTTTTGAACACCGGCTATAGCATTGTCGGGGTCGCGTTCGAGTGGTATTCCAATCACAATGAAATTATTTCCGCTCAATTCCTTATTTATTTCAATTATATCCGGAATTTCCATTTTGCATGGACCACACCAGGTTGCCCAGAAATTCAGGAACACAACTTTATCCTTTGTTAATTCAGCGAATGTTACAGTCTTGCCATCCATCTGAAAACTGAAATCAATGGCTTTACCAGTAGCTGGTTTTGTTACTGTTGCTATTTTGTAAACCCTGGCATCTTTTTTCTCAGAAAATAAATAACCGTTTATGAAAATGGTAACTGCGATAATCATTGTTACGAATATTAACGGCTTTAACCTCATAGAATATCTCCAAAATTTTTGACTAAAATAAATTATTTAATTCCTAATACGTAAAATCTATTCATTTGTTCCTAAATTCATAATGTCTTTCCTGTGTTGGAGACTGTGTATAAAGTCAAGAAGAATGTCATTCGTAAGCGGAGTGAAGAATCCATAAGCAGTATTGGGACTGGATTCTTCACTTCGTTCAGAATAACATTCTTCTCATTTATCAGGATTTCACAAAATCTCAACGGTAAATTTGACAAACTTTGAAACATATCTATTTTTTTTCATCATCGTTCTTTTTATCCGGTTCTACTTCAACTGAAGCTGCCTTTTTAAATTCCTTAATCCCGGAGCCAAGCCCCTTCATAAGTTCGGGAATTTTTTTTGCTCCAAATAGAAGAAATATACCAACAACAATTAAAATTAATTCCGGTGTACCAAGTCCAAACATAACTTCACCTTTTTATGTTAAATTAATAAATTCAAATAATCTCAAACTGCTTGCTCAGAGAATTGAAAATCGCAATTCCGTCCGAACAGCCCATCATTTTATCAGAGTATCTTTCGGGATGCGGCATCATTCCGAGCACATTTCTTTTTTCATTGATTATTCCCGCAATATTATTCACAGAGCCGTTCGGATTTGACTCTTCATTAATCGCACCATCTGCCGCACAATACTTAAATAAAACCCTGTTTTCACTTTCAAGGATATTAATAGTTTCGGTATCCGCGAAATAATTCCCTTCGCCGTGAGCTACCGGTATCCTTAGCACATCTCCAACTTGCATTAACGAAGTAAAGGCTGTGTTATTATTTCTGACGTTTAAAAAGATGTCTTTACATACGAATGAAAGTGAACTATTCCGCAGCAAAGTACCCGGAAGCAGCCCTGCTTCAGTCAATACCTGGAATCCATTGCAGATTCCCATCACATAACCGCCGCTATTTGCGAACCTGATTACTTCATTCATAATAGGGGAGAAGCGTGCGATAGCGCCACAGCGGAGATAATCCCCATAGGAGAAACCACCTGGTAAGATTATGCAATCAATACCCGATGGAATAACGGTATCTTTATGCCAGAGGTAGGTAGTATCTTTGCCTGCATTGACTGATAAGGCATAGAAAGCGTCGTGGTCGCAATTGGAACCGGGAAACATTACAACACCGAATTTCATATTTTAACTTCCCTGATTTTCAATAATGGAAATTTTATAATCCTCGATAATCGGATTGGCAATTAATTTATTGCATGCATCGGAAATCAGGCTGTAAGCTGATTCTTTATCGGGAGCCTCGACATCGAGACGAATGAATTTCCCCATTTTAATATTAGTGAGCATTGGAAATTCGATTGAATGGAGGGCATTCTCGACGGTTTTGCCCTGCACATCGAGTATGCCGTTTCTAAGAGTTATCGTTATTTCAGATGAAAACTTCATTTTATATTTTTCATTATAAACAAACTACAAAGTTAAGGATAAAAACCGAATTTTATTCAAAATTCTATTAGTTAAGATTCTATATTCGAGTCATTGGAATTTAAATTGTCATTGATTTTAGATGTCCAACATCTGGCAGATGTTGGACATCTTGGGTTCTTTCTATTTCAAACAGGTTCATTTTACTACATGATATTATTTTTAACAATGGAATTTCGATTTTTTCTGGTTAGCTGAACAGATGAGGACGTCTATTCTACCTTATCATTTATAATTAACCATTGACCATTAACCATTAACCATTGTTTACTACTTTTTACTACTTTTTACTACGTAATTTCGTTTTTTTTTGAACAGTAAAATTTTCAAACTGGTTCATTTTCAAAATACTGCTTTTTAATACTATTTACTAAGTAATTTCGTTTTTTTAGGTTTTAACCTTATTAAATCAGATAGTCATCCGATGAGTGGGAGTCATCGGATGACTTCTTTTTATCAATTTTTTACACTTTTCTATGGTTTACTACGATTTCATATAATTTAGAATTTTTTAACAGACGGGGATGTCTATACTACCATTCATTATATCATTTTCAAGAATGATAGCATCCCATGACTGGGAGTCATCGGATGACTTCTATTCACCGATTTTCTACAATGTTCTACACTTTTCTACGTTTTTTTTTGATATGAACAAACGTGGGCGTCTATTCTTATTTACAAACTTTAAGAAATTTCAACTTTATAAACTGACTCCTGCTTTCAAAGAACACACCGATGCAAAGATAAACAACGAAAAAGTATTGGGATAAAAATTATATTAAAAAGAATATGGATTTATTTTAAAATGATTCTTAGAATATACTCCGATTTTCCCAACAGTCGGAGGTACTTTCTGATTGCACCAGTCTTGGAAGTCAGATGGACTTCTGACCTGAGGCAAGATAATCTCCGGACTTGTGGGAACTTCCTGTTTGAATGTAGTTTTGATAAAGTATCGAGGAACAATCATTTAACCCAATTGATATATAGTTTTTATTGATAATGTCCCTTACAAGATATAATAAAAATGGAGATATCATCAACTTTATAAATTAATCTATTTTCATCATCAATTTTTCTTGACCAATAACTGTACTGCACCAGCGTAAAAAGGACAAAATTGATAAAAAAATAATGTGTACTAAAATTCAAAAAACAATGAGTTTTCTTAGGTATAAATGACAGGA
>JAERMQ010000053.1 GCA_016844745.1 Ignavibacteria bacterium
TGTTACCTGATTCGGATGAATTTGATATTGACCGGCTATTTCGTTGATTGTTCTTTGGTCTTTCAGGGCTTCTATTGCTACTTTAGCTTTAAAATCCTCGCTGTAACGTGTCCGATTTTTCTTCATTTTGATGCTCCTTTTCTTTAGCTCAATTTAAGCTTTTTCCACCTTATTGAACTGTCCTAATTTTGGGGAGCATCTCACATATCCGATGAAAAAGTATAAAAGGTTAAGTTTTCATTTGATGGGTAAACAAAATAAAATTTGTTTTGATATGGAAGCGAATCTATAATATTTCCATGACCAACATATCTTATATTAATTATATTAATTATATTATTTTTATTTTTTAAATTAGGAAATTTCGAAATAATTAAAAATTTACTGTCGTTTGAAAACTGTGATGATATTAATGTATCGGAATCCAACCAATTTGAGATTAATTTATTTTGGTCGTTATCCCATATTTTAATATAATTTTTATTATTAAATAGTCTTGTACATGTTGAGATATATTTTGAATCGGGAGAAAAAGTAATGTGAATAAAAGATTCTTCAGAAATATTTTTTTCTTTTTGTAATTCTTCGTAATATATAGAGAAATTATATTTAATCGAATATAAAAATCCAATATCATTACGTCCAATAGAACCAATATAACTGTTTAAAGCAATTTTTTTACCATCATTTGATAAATTAATAATTCCAGCAAATAAACTATCAATTTCTTTAAAAACAATTTTTTTACTTTGATCCAATAACACCAAATACCCATCAAATGCTTTTTGATCGTTATAGAATCCATGCCAATAATTGAACGACATCCAAAAGTAAAGCCTGGTGTTATCGGGATGGAGAAGTACTCTTATATTATTAATTATTATGTATTTGGAACCAGTATTATTTGATTTAAGAAAAAAAGCTTGAGTATACTGTTCTATTAATTCACTGGAATCTTTTATTATATGATAACTGTAAAATCTGCAAACAGTATCTTTATAATTACCATAATAAATAATTTTACCATCTGCATTAATATCTGCAGCATCAAAATCAAATTTCAATTCCTTTTGCTCAAGCATATCCCCTGTTTTGGCATCCCATTTCTTATAGATTTTATCGGCGCCGATTGTATAGATATACTTTTCATCGGGAGAGGTCTTGAATAATAACAGGCTGCCAGTATGAGCCTGCTTCGACCAAACAGTTTCCATAGCAACTAAACTTACGACATTCAGCGAAATGAACATCAGGATTGCAGCAAACATCAGCTTTTTCATAATCTCTCCCAAAACTTTTTCAAAATTTGACACACTTCAAAGTATATAGACACAAAAACAGCCAAAACGTCTCAAAATTAGGCTATTTAACTTTTAGGGTTATAGGTTGTAGGTAATTAGGAGTTAATAAAAACAAATCCCTACAGACTAAACACCTACAGACTAATTTCCAATCAATGAAATTATTTCATCGGTATCGCAGAAAGCCGCTTCAATTGACGGCACTTTATATTAACCGCCTTTTACTCCTTCCCATTCTTTGATTGCAGTTTTATGGTTTCAATTATTTCACACTTTTAGTATCTCTTTTCAAGCAAATATACGAAATTAATCAGAATATATTTTTGATTTCATTTCAATTTAAAAGTAGAATTATGCAGTTTAGAATATAAATTTTCTTCTTTTAACATATATAATAAAAAAGTATTTTATCATTTCCTTAATACTAATAAGCTATATTGATAAGTGGAACAACTATTTGGAAAAACAATTAAATACATAGAATAAAAAGAATTACAAGTTTACAATATTAGAATATTTATGTTGAAAGGAATGTGGGAAACTTGTTGATAATTGAATAAGAAGAAAACCGAAACAATAAAAATGAAAATTCCAAAAATCCAAATCGAATTTTGAACAAATTATCAACAGGGAAATCAAAAAAATCGTAGTTTTGCATTTAAGAATTTTGATAAGTTGTGGAAAAGTATTTTTGTTTGTTGATAACTTAAAATTGAATTATGAATATTGCAATTGCCAGCGACCATGCAGGATTTACCCTGAAAAATGAAATATCTGCATATTTGAAAGAATATGAATATCAGGTTTTAGATTTCGGCTGCTTCAACGAGGTACCGGTCGATTACCCCGATTTTGCTTTCCCGGTATGCGAAGCAATTTCATCGGGTGAGGCTAATTACGGCATACTGATTTGCGGCTCCGGCATTGGCATGTCAATTGTTGCTAATAAAATGAAAACTATCAGGGCTGCTAATTGCGTTAATACTGAAATGGCAAGCCTTTCGAGACTGCACAACAATGCCAATGTACTTACTTTAGGCGCCCGTCTTCTTTCTTATGAGCAATCTAAGGATATCATCGATACATTCCTCAAGACAGATTTCGAAGGCAACAGGCATTTGATTAGAGTAGAGAAAATCCACAGCCTGACTGGGAAATAATGGTTAATGGTCAATGGTTAATGGTCAATGGTTAATGGTTAATGGTCAATGGTCAATTAAAGTGTCTGAATTATGATTATTAGGATTAAAGGATTTGTTCTTCTTAATTAACCATTTTCCATTATTTCCCCCTGTATTGGCGAACATAATCAAGATAATGCTGAACGGAATACCTCATTCTGGCAATGTCTTCATCGTTTAATTCTTTTATTATTTTACCCGGAACTCCTGCTACCATAACTCCTTCGGGAACGATGAAGTTCTCGCGAACAACTGTACCCGCAGCTATCAATGAATTTGAACCAATATCAGCTCCGTCCAATACACATGCTCCCATTCCGATAAAACAGCCATCGCGAAGAGTAGCGCCATGTACCGTTACAGAATGTGCTATCGTTATATCGGAACCTATATTAAGTGGGTACTTGCCGTTGGTTACGTGCAGCATGGATAAATCCTGGATGTTGGTACGCTCACCAATCCGGACGTAATGCACATCCCCGCGAATAATGGTATTATACCAAACCGAGCTTTCCTGACCTATTTCAACATCACCGATAATTCGGACTCCTTCGCATAGGAACACCGATGGATGGATGCGCGGCTCCAATCCCCGGAATGAAATTAAACTTGCATTATTTCCTGATTCTGTTTTCATATTTCTTTCAAATAAATTTCAATTATGCAAAAATAATGAAAAAGTTAAAAGAGAGATAAAACAGAATTTTCTTGTACTTATTTTTTTCCGTGAGAAGTTCCTTCTGACTGTTGAGAAAAATCAATCCTCAAATTTGTGGTAATAAAAAGTGTAATGCATCAACGTAAAATAGACAAAAAGTAATAAAAACAATGTGAATATACAATCAAACAACAATGAGGTTTTTTTAGGCATAAATGACAGGAATGATTTCCTCCTTATTGCAGGAGAATGCAGCCACAAGTTTTAAGATATTTTATTAACTTGTAAAGTTTCATAAAAATATCATTTCTTCACGGTAGCTTGAACCGGCAGAAACAATTGCATCCTGACTGTTAAATTCAAGAGCCTCAGTCAATGAAACTTTTAAAGTTTTGAGTAACTCATTTTGAGTTCTCTCCTGACAGTTTACTCTGGGAATTTCCTTTATCCATCCTATCCAATAATCTCCATCTTGTTTGATAACCGCCGTATATTTATTATTCATATTAAATCTCCAAAATTTAATTTACGATTTTTATAAATATTTATTTTAAACTATTCTCCCTATAAGAAGAAAACTCAAAAATTATTACCAATCATGTCTATCATCAATAAAATCATACAAATCAAAGTTCAGACATTCTCTAAATAAACCAAATGAGCCGGGCAGCTCCTGCAATCCGAAGAACCAAAATTCGGAACAGGTACAGTAACCTTGCTCCTGTTTACTAATTCCATATTCAATTCACATTCCTTTTTCTCTAATGACGGGTAAACAGCAATTTCGTTGATTTTTGCGTATCTGCAAGCAAGAAGATAATCTATATGCCACTTAATTTTTTTTGACTTGGATTTATGGCGCGCTACCCTTTGCAGCAGGTTCTTCATAGCGCTTCCTGTATAAACATATTTCCCTTTTTTAAATGTGAATTTACCGAGTACGCCGATTTGAATTTTGCAATCCCTCGAAAGTTCAAGATAAATCTGGTAAGCGCCGGAGTTTATTTCAACTATATTCTTCATTAAGAATTTATTAATTATATGTAAATTATTTAAATTTTATTCCAGCTTTAGAGAAAATATAAAAAGAAAGAGGAATGTCATTCAGAGCGAAGCGAAGAATCCAGTACCAATACCGCACTGGATTCTTCGCTTCGCTCTGAATGACATTCTTCATAACTAATATCTAAAAACTCATTCTTATAATTCTTAATTCGTAATATTTAATTCGTAATTAATTTTATACTCCGGCAAAAGAATCAATATCAACTACAAACCGAACTTTCTTGGTTGCATGCTCCTTCTGATATTTATCAATGGCAGAATGAAGAACAGCCCGGAGGTTTTTCCCGGTAGCATCTTTTGCTTTATCGTTTTTAATAATTAATATTCTTCTGAATTGAGAACGAACCCTGGCAACAGCCGGAGCAGTCGGACCAAGAATAGTAAGCGCCGGCGAGGATTTCGGTAGTAATTTGCGAAATCTGTTTATATGCTCATCGACAAGCTTTTCATCAGTTCCGTAAAATTCTATGCGAATGAAACGTGTAAATGGGGGGTACATCGCCTTTCTGCGGGCATCTATTTCCTGCGAATAGAACAACTCGAAATCGCTCGAACCTACAGCAATAATAGCCGGTTCCTGACTATGCGCCGTTTGAATTATAACTTCACCTTGCAGCTCACCGGAACGTCCCGCCCGCCCGGCAACCTGCGTCAGCATCTGGAATGTTCGCTCCGAAGAACGAAAGTCGGGTATTAAAAGCTGAATATCCGCATTAATAACACCAACTAAAGTTACACGGCTGAAATCGAGTCCCTTGGCTACCATTTGAGTACCTACGAGAATATCGGTTTCGCCGGAAGCAAAGTCTGTTAGTATTTTTCTTAGCACACCTCTTTTCGATGTCGTATCGGAATCCATGCGGGCAATTTTTGCATCAATACCGGTTTGTGCTAAGATTTCCGTGAGTTCCTCCTCCACGCGCTGAGTACCGGAACCGATTTCCCGTAATTCAATACTCCCGCATACCTGGCAAACATTGAATGCCGGAGCAGTATATCCGCAATAATGACATCGAAGCTGCCGCGCCTTTTTATGAAATGTAAGAGTAACGGAGCAATTTTTACATTCCGGTACGCTGCCGCAGTCGGTACATTCCAGCGAAGAAGAAAATCCGCGCCTGTTCCGGAATAATATTATTCCTTCTTTTCTCTGTATCCTGTATGTTATGGCATCCAACAAATCACGGGAGAATTGCCCTTTCATCCTTCCTTTTTTGTAATGCTCAATTATATCGATAATACGAATTTTCGGAAGCATTGCACCGTCAGCTCTATGAGCAATGGAGAGCAGGTTGCTTTTCCCGGATTTTGCATTGTACATGCTTTCCAATGAGGGTGTTGCTGAGCCTAAAACAACAACTGTGTTTTCAAGTCTTCCGCGCATTAATGCACAATCGCGTGCTGAATATCTTGGAGAAGGCGATTCCTGCTTATAGCTTGATTCATGCTCTTCATCAACTATAATCAAACCTAAGTTAGGAAGTGGTGCAAATAATGCCGAACGTGCTCCTATGACAATATTTATATTTCCTTTATGAATATTTCTCCATGCATCGTAGCGCTCTCCCTGCGACATTTTACTGTGCAGGACGGCAATTTGCCCGGGAAATACAATCCTGAATCTGTCGATAAGCTGAGGTGTTAACGAAATTTCGGGAACGAGCAACAGAGCAGTTTTACCAAGCGAATGGCATCTTTTGATAGCGTGAATATATACGAGGGTTTTGCCGCTTCCGGTAATTCCGTGAAGCAGAAATGATTTGAATTGTTCATTACTTAAAGCATTTTCAATTTCTTCCAATGCTGTTTGTTGTTCTTCGGTAAGCTGAAGCACGGATTCATCACCCTTTCCAAGACTGCCTGCATCTTCCAGCGAAGCTCTATTCACTTCCTTTTTGAATACTTCAATGTATCCTTTCTTAACTAATCCATCAACCGAAGCAATCCCGAACTTCACCTCCCGCAAAATATCCGATTGAAACGGAGCTTCTCCGTGCGTAGTTTCATTGAGATAAATTCTGCTGAGAAGAAGGGATTGTTTCGGAGCTTCTGCATCTAATTTATCAAGAGCTGTTTTGAGCAGCATTTGATTTTCAATTAGTTCAGAAGTTATTTTCAATGCTTTTCGGAAAACCGGTTTCGCGCTTTTCTCCATTTGAGTTTCGCATTTCACCCATCCTGCGGTTTCAAGTGCATCCAATTGCAACCTGATATTTTCGGTTTTCAATTCTCTTTCGAGTGTTGATACTCTGCAAGGACCGGAATGATTTTGAAGTAATTCAAGAAGGGCAGCCCGTTTAGGGGAGCGTTTAGCCATTTCAAGAATTTCCGAATCAGTAGCTATTTTGCTTATTTCAATATTGATTACGCTTTGAGGCGACATTCCAGGAGGCAGGGCTGCACGCAATGTTTCACCCCATGAAGCCATATAATACTCAGAAATCCATCGTGTAAGATCGAGCATTTCCTTAGAAAAGACGGGCGATTCGTCACAAATTTCTATGATTTGTTTGTATTTAATTTTTTCATCAGGCGGGGAATTTCCAACTATTACTCCGGTAACAGTGCGATTACCAAAAGGAACCAATACCCGGTGTCCGGTTAAATTTTCATTTTCCGTTCCCGGAATCGGTAAATATGAAAATATACAATTCTTCGGAATCGGAAGAGCTATATTTAATATTTGATTCAAATTTGCTGTTATAAAATTTGCAAATTACGGCAAATTCTTCAATAACATAAATGTATCTTTAATCGCCGATGCAGAGCCGAAATGTCCTTTACCACCATTAATATTGTTTAGATTCGGGAGGTATTGATTAGACATCATATTTTGGACAAAGGCTTCCAACATTGGATAGTCGGCAGCTAAAATGACAATTTCATGCTTACCGAACCATTTGAAAATAGACCAGACAATGGAGGTTTTTGTGTTTGGAATTAATGCTGTACTTGAAATTTCATAAATCTTATTATCTTGTCTGTAAGGATTGAAAACCCGCCGGTTTTTCTCATCAATTACAGGTTCGAGATATTTTCCATAATTTGAAGTATCCAAACATTTTACGATAATTGCATAAAAAAAAGTCGTTGCTTCCCGGCTCCATTCAATTGTATCCTTTGCCGGTAGTTTAACGGTGTCTAATGGATATTGCAATAACTTTGGCGAGTGGTTTACCCAATTTATCAGGTCTGGTGTAACTACATTTGATGTCATTATTTTTCCATCTGATAGAATGATTTCAAGAGAATATTGTGTTTTTGGTTTTACTAAATAGCTCGAATCCGGAAAGTAATAACCGGATGAATCGGGCTTAAATGCCAATAAAAATTCATTTCCCTCGGATTTAATTTTAACAGTAGCATCCTGAATCAAACTCTTTTTAAAATCAAAGGTAGAATTAACCGGTTGTGTCTGCATTACAACAATATTTCTTATCGGTTCACCCACAATTAAATATGCCTGAATATATGTATCCGGAATATAATCATAAGGCACAGGGTCTTCGCAGGAAGAAAGTGAAATTAATATTATACTTATAAATAACGTAAATTTGAGTTTCTGATATACTGTACACCTGTGGTAAAAAAATACTATGTCCACAAAATTATTTACTTTTGTGGATATTAGATGTCCAACATCTGCCAGATGTTGGACATCTTCGGTTTTCATTCCTTTTTTCATTTATCTAATTCCTTTTATTTTCTACAAAAACTTTACTTCCAACGAAATGGAAGGAATAATCGGTAAAAGGCGAACATCTTCAACGACTGTTTTATTTTCACGTGTATTATAATACCTGAACCAAATATCGCGCCTGTTATAAACATTGTATATATCTAAAATAGCTTTTGAAGGTAATCCGAACATCGAAAATGAATAACTAATGTTTAAATTCAATTGATGGCTTGCAGGCAACCTCAAACCGAATCTATCCGAAGGGATAATCTTACCTCTTCCATTTGTCTGACCATACATAATATCCTGAAATCGCGAGGTTGCGCCTGTATAGGACTGCCCGGATTGAAAAGTAAAACTCCCCCCTAAGGATATATCATCATTTAACTGATATTGTGATACGACTTTGAAATCGTGCCTTCTGTCATATTTAGGACGGAATTCGTTACCATAATTAATACTATCGAATCTGGAATAAATATATCCAAGAGCATAACCAATCCAACCGGTAAGTCTCCCGCTCTTCTTTTGTAAAAATATTTCAGCTCCGTAAGAAATTGCGTTTCCAATATAAAATACATCTGCAACCCTATTGTTCGACTGTGAAGTTTGCAAAGCTGTAGTATTTAATTCGCTAATATTATACATTTTTTTAATATAACCATCGATATTAAGCTCGAAATCAGTATATGGAACGGTTTCTAAACTTAAAATGAAATGCTCGGAACGGGATTGATTTACCGATGAGTCAGTGGGAAGCCATGTATCGAAAAAGGAGAAATCCTGTTGGGCAGCTAATTTCAAATTTTGACGGAACATTCCATAAGCTGCTTTGATAGCCATAGAAGGATGGAATTTCCAGCGCACTGCATACCGTGGGTCTATTGTCCAGATATTTCTTAACCATGCGTAATTAAGTCTAAGTCCTACCTGAAAATTTAATAAATCATCTATGGAATAATTACCTTGTCCAAAAATTGAACCGTTATAATCGGGAAACTCAAAGGGTGGTTTAAGTGATAACGAGTCGGTACTTCCTGAAAAATCCTGTTTATAATAAAATATAAATTTAGACAATTCATAACCAAATTTACATGTAAGGTCTTCAGAGGTAAACCATTCAAAAGACGCTTTGTTGGTAAAATCTGTAATTTTATTTTCAATATTAAAACCATAACCCGACTGGTCACCTTTTAAACCATTAACGTACTCGCTGCCGCTAAATATAAAATTCATAAAAAGATTATCCGAAAAAATGTGAGTCCAGTTAAGCGCACCCATTTTATTACCCATAAACATTTCCATATTCAAACCGAAACTACTGTAATTGAGGGCATCACTGCTCAAAAAGCCGCTAACCGATAATTTATCGTTATCACTGAGCTGCTGTGTAATTTTTGCATTGACATCATAAAAATTGAAATTCGGTAATGGAGTAGTAGGGTCATCAGGAATCAACATTTTTACTAATTCAAGATATGTCCGGCGTCCACCGATATAAAATGAACCGTTTAAAAGCGGTCCTTCGAGATTTATTCGCGATGATATAGCACCAAGAGAAGCCAATCCTTCAAAGTTATTTCGATTGCCTTCTTTCTGAGTAATGTTAAGCACAGCAGAAAGCCTTCCGCCATATTCGGATGGAAATCCACCTTTTATAAGCTCGACATCCTTGACTGCATCGGTATTGAATGTAGAAATAAATCCGAACAAATGGGTCGGATTGTAAATCGCAGAGCCGTCTAACAGTACCAGGTTCTGGTCGGGTGAGCCTCCGCGAACGAATAATCCGCTGGATATTTGAGATGATGTCAGAATTCCGGGTAAAAATTGAAGCGAACGATAAACGTCCGATTCGCCGCCAACCCGCAATTCCTTGAGCTGGGCAACGGGGATATCAACACGGCTGATAATCAATTCCCGCCTTTCTTCTTCGCGCTCGGCTTCTACCGATATACCCTTCATTTTAATCGAAGATTGCTTTAACTCGAAAGTCTTCCGTATGCTTTCACCTGCTTTTATTTTGATTTTCTCTTCGACTTTATTGTATCCGAGCGAAGAAATTTTTACCTGATACGTACCGTCTGGAATATTCAAAATAGTAAAGAAGCCGCTTTTGTTGGTATAGCTGCCTAATTTAGTATCTTTAAGCGTTACAGTTGCACCGATAATTGTTTCACCGGTTTCCTTATCTTTTACGAAGCCGTTAATAGAGCCTGCGTCGGCGCCATCCAATGCAAGTGCGTGCTGCAAACATATAATAAAAATCAATAATCTAAATATATACTTCATTTAAAAAAAATTCTTTGCAAACTTTATAAACTTTAAGAACTTTAATAACTTTTAACTAATCAAGCATCCATTAAAAAATTCACTTTTGGATTTTATAGCTTGTTTCAATGCTATATACGATTAATCGAATGGATTGTTTCAAACTAATAAAATTTGGATAAAACATTCAAAATCATTTGCATTATAGTAACTTTAAAAACTGTACAATGTTTTAATACTGCTTTAGAATATGCCTTTCAAAAGGTTGGCTCACCTCTAAAAACTAAAAAATGAATTCCAAAGTACAACTTTGGAATTAGTAAGTTCTTGATAAAACTCATTCCAAAAATCCGGTTTTGGAATGAACTTTTCAAAAAGAATACTTTTTAGAGTGGATAAAAGATTTAAAATATCAATATTAAAGTGATTTGAATTTAAATAACAAATTAAATTTATTTCATAATAAAAAAAGAATTTGGATATTATTAAATATTGAATTATTTTTATTCTATAATTGTTTTTATTTATCATTTCCTGGGAGATTTATGAAAAAGTTATTAGTATTAACAGCCACAGTTTTATTGTTAGTAATTCAGGCATACAGCCAGAATGAAGTTCGTATCGGTATCGGAGCGAGTTTCGGTATGAACTTTGTTATATCCAGCGATGGTCCAGCCGGTTTACTAAACTTATCGCAGTTCTATGTACCGATTAACTTCACAAAAAATTTTCGGTGCGAGCCGTTTTTCTATTATTACAATTCCAATTCGGCATATCAAACAGAAACAGGATCCAAAAAAATCGAAAAAGATGAGACAGGAATTGCATTAGGAACAGGTATTTTTTATTGTTTTGACGCCAATAAATCAACAGTACCGTATTTAGGTTTAAAGTTCGGTTACGGCTCTAACAGTTCTTCATCAAATGCTTCAAGTAGTGATTTTGAAGATAGCCAATCAATAATTATGCTTTCCGGAGTGATTGGCGGCGATTATTTTTTTTCTCCGAATTTCAGTTTGGGCGCCGAAGTTAACCTGAATTACCAGAGCTACGGCGAACCAACTGAAAAATCAGGAACATCCGAAGTAAAATTTAAGGAATATTCTAAAGCACAAATTTCAACTTCAGCAATGATTATAGCAAGGATTTATTTTTAAAGATAGATTTTTTTATAGATGTCCAACATCTGCAAGATGTTGGACATCTTTTTAAGTGTTGAGCAGGACGAGGAAATCCGTATTCATTTTAGATTATCTCAATACAATTCTGGGCAGTTGCAATTATATTCTCCAACTCTTTGACTTCCCTGCCAATCTTTTTTATAATTCTTTCGACTGATACACACCTCATCTGGTAGCAGTTTACAGCGCTATCAGAATCAAGGCTGTTATCGCTTGATTGCACTAGTTTCAAAAGCCACCATATTTTTTCAAACTCGGCTTTCCAGCTTGTTATCGGCGCAACGATCTTAATATCCAAACCAATAGCAAAATCACCATTAATGATTATTGCAGGTCTGATTTTTTGAATTTGAACTCCCTTAGAAGGATTGAAATCAATTAAACAGATATCTCCCTGTATAAATTCGGAGAACTTCTTTTTCATTCGATACCGTCTCCGGTTTCTTCAATTTCCAGTTCATTTTTATATTTATTATATAATGGCATTGCTATCTCGGTCATTTGCTTCAATATTTCAGTCCTTGATTGCTTTGGGAGTTTCCTGATTTCTAATGCACTTAATTTTCTTGTTTTTAATTCCCTGTCAACAAGCTCTTTAACCACTTGAGAAACGGACTTGTTTTCAAGTTCGGAAAGCAACTTAAACTTCTTCTTCTCAATATCAGAAACCCTGATAGCTATCATTGAATTTTGTGCAATTTGCATTATTTTCCTTTCATTGTAAAGTCGTATATACAATTATACATATATACGAAAATAATAATATATTATTTCAATCCCTAAATTTAACCAAAATCTCTACTACCTCCGGAGTGCTGCCAATTCTCACGGGCGGTCCCCAGATGCCGCATCCGCAGGATACATAGTAATGTGTGCCGCTAATTAATTTGTATCCCCAATCTATATCATAAATCATCGAAGTAAACAGATTAATCGGGAACAATTGCCCGTGATGAGTATGACCGGATAACTGCAAATCAATATTATGATTCCGGGCATCTGCCAATCCAACCGGCTGATGGTCCATTAAAATAACCGGCTTTGAATTATCTAATCCCTGTAGCAGCTTATCGAGCGGCTTCCTTATTATCCCTGCAAACATCCGTGCGCTCAAATCCTCCCGTCCAACCAGATGGAAGCATTTATCTATTGTGATAGCTTCATCCCTCAAATATCTAACGCCGCACTTTTGCAAATAGGCAATACTCGATTCCGCATGTCCGATATATTCATGATTTCCTGTAATAGCAAAAATGCCATATTTGGATTTGATTTTCTTAAATTCTTCTCCCATATTGTAGGCAATAACCGGTTCGGGGCGTTCATCGGTTATATCGCCACCAAGAAGTACGATATCAGGATTGATTGAGTTGATTAAATTTACAATTTGAGTAAGTCGCTCACGGCTGCCAATGGCTCCCAAATGCAAATCCGATGCATATGCAATACGGAGTTCATTTAAGTTCTTATTCCCCTCTTGAGAGGGGATTAAGGGGTGTGTCATTTCCCCAGCATGTTTCGAAATATTAATTTGAAGTTTTTTCAATTTAATATTATTTGCATTGAAGCTGCCGTAAATAATCAAACCGAGACTGAATACTATTACTACACAAGCTGCAATTTTCTTTGTGAGCAAATAATTTTGAATAATCCATAAAGGGGAAATATGGAAAATATGATTGAAAAGCCTCAACAAATCGAGCAATATAATCGATACTATAAACAAAGCCATAAATGCAAACCAATATGAACCAATCCAAATCAGTGAATCGGCAGGCGTAGTATAACCTAATTTCTGAAATCCTTTGCCGGTTAGATATGATGTTGATACGAAAACAAAGATTACTGCAAATAGAATTTTTTGTGAATGATTATTTGGGATGGATTGACTGGCGCGCAGGTAGATATAATAATTCAATAAACCGAAGACGAGAAAGAATACTCCGAAGAAAATTACCATGTTTGATTTACTCATAATTAAAAATTAATTAATACGAGCTAGGTTGATATTTATTGAGAAATAT
The DNA here is from genome assembly GCA_016844745.1 of Ignavibacteria bacterium. GTDB lineage: Bacteria > Bacteroidota > Ignavibacteria > Kapaibacteriales > UBA2268 > JAERMQ01. The sequence goes on from JAERMQ010000053.1 coordinate 13,361, forward strand.
TTTATTTATAAAATTGAGTCTTATCTAAAAACCAAAAATTGAATTCCAAAGTACAACTTTGGAATTAGTAAGTCCTTGATAGAACTCATTCCAAAATTCCGATTTTGGAATGAAAATTTCACCAAAAATGCTTTTTAGAGAGGACTCAAGTATATTAATTATATTTTACTTCACTACTACAAACTTCCTTACGTATCTATTTCCTTCGCAGAATATTTCCAGAAAATATATTCCTTGTGATAAACTTTCGGCATCAAAATGAATTTCCTGCTGTCCTGATTCTAATAATGATTTATTTAATATACTTAACGCGTTGTTGCCAAATAAATCCGTTAATCGAATCGTAAGCGTTACCGGCTTCGAATTCGAAAATGAAATTATACCATTGCCGCTGACTGGTTGAGGGATAATCCTAATACCATAAATTACCTCGTTATAGGTTGTATTAAATTCCTCTTCGTTATCCAAAATTGTAGTTGCTACGGCGCGTACGATAACCGGACATGAATTAGTTATGGAATTTCCCAAACAAAGTGTATCATAATAAATCCCGATATTTTTGGACTTGAAGTTTATCGAATAATCTTGATTTTCAAGAGGAAAAATTTCAAGGGGAGTTTTTGCTGATGTATAGAAATAATTTTGTTTGGATTTAAAGTCGATTTTAGTAATAGCAGCCATAAACTGAGCATTTGGATTATGCAGTTTGATTTGTCTTTGCACAACATTGTCCGGCAAAACTTTTCCGAAATCGATATAAAACGGTGTTGCTTCGGGAATAATCATTGAATCTGTACCCCCGTGAACTAAATAATCAATTGGAATATTTTCATATATCCGGCAGGTATCGTAAATAACAACGGTATCGCGGTGAAGTCCTAATTGAACGGAAGAGAACCAAACGTCCAATTTAAAGGTTCCGTAAAGCGGAATTTTTAATGCACTAATCGTTAATGGATTTGTAAAGCCTGTATTACCATTTTTCAGTAATGCAAATAATTCATAAATATTTGTTGGTCCGATATTTTTAATTGCTATTACTAAATGCTCATTAATGCCGGGAGAAGTATATTTAGTATTTACACTTTCGAGATTTGCCAGAATAATTTTTGCTTTGTATTCAACGACTGCTTTAGAGAAATTATTTCTGTTATCAATGAAGAATAAAACAGCACGGGCATTTTTATTTTTATCGATAACCTCCAATGTCCAATCTATCGATTTGGTTTTCCCGGAATCAATCTTTGAAGAATTGAAATAATAATTATAGCTGCTGTCCTTAAGCATATATGCTGAATTAAGATTGGAGCAAACGCTTATTATATCAGGCTTATCGACAGCCTTGCCATCATTGACAAAGCCGTCACAATCAACAGTGTAACTAAGCAAAGGGGGGGAAGTATCGGCTCTTTGTGTAGAATCAATAATCATTGGGAGACTTATTCCCGATGGATATCCATAAGCTTTATCATAGTTAAAACCATAAGAATACAAACCGAAAGGCTGATTGCCTATAATTTTATATAATCCTTTGCCCGGTAAGGGAATAGTTCTTTGTGCATAGTGCTTATTATCAATATCATATTGAAATTGCTCGTCAATGGAAGGAAATTTCTTTGATAAATTCTCCCACTTTATGTACCCATTTGAATTAAAAGAACCAAAAGATATATCCTGAGGCATAAGAGAATTAGAATCTGTTTGATATATTAGAATAATACGATCGTTTCCGGGAGCGAAGAAAGTAGCTTCGGTTTGGAATAAATCATCCGGAATAACGGACATCCAAAAAGGGAATATTGAACTGTCGGCTTTTGCATCTTCTTCGATTCCTGTATTATAAAACATTACCTTAATTGGTTTATCTCCGGATATTACAACCGGTCTTTGAGCTTGGTCCATGGGATTAATCCTGGTTTCCTGAAATCCATCACCCATAATTCCACCGGCAGACTTTATAAAAGATATTGATTTTCCATCCCGGAAAATTTTTGTGTTAGGTTCTTTAGCAAAAATTCGCATCAAAGAGGGCCATCTTCTTCCATTAATTTGAGGGATATAATAATTCAAGCCCCAAAGTTCTGTTGGCAATTCTGATTCCACACAATAGTTGTAATAGAAATTTCCCGAAGGAATATTATTGGCTTGGCTACCGGTAATTACTGATACCGGTTTTGATGAAGTTATTTTACTACCGGCAAGGTCTCCATAACCACCACCAGAATTAAAAACCAATACATCTCCTTTTGATAATATAGAAGAAGTGCTTTGTCCGGGCTTTAATCCAATCGTAGTTATGCTGGCAGGATTTCCTCCCATTACAAACTTTACATCAGTATTATCTTCGGTTGCTGTTATGCAGGTCATAACCGGATTTTTAAAACCAATGATTTCAAAGTACGGTTCGGTATTATATGATGAACATATATATTCTTTGCCCAACCGCATAACCGGCAATGGTACGAAGCCCTCATTGTTATTATTGATATTTACGAATATACTTATAGGTTTATTTGTATAAATGTGAATGCCGGCATTTTTATAAAGAATATCCTTAGGGATAGAAGCGTCTTTTGCTTTGAAATATGGACAAGCTACTTCAGGAATAATATTATGGTCATATACAACATTAGGTTTTACTGTAATATACCTTAAATACCCTGCTTTAGGTATCTCAATAAAAACTTTCGCGGTTTCTGCAGAAAATATATGAAGTGTGATGTTTAGCCCTTCTTCAATATAATCATCAGCGGGTGGAGGTACTGAGAACCAAAATTCCATTCCCTGATAACCAGATTCCCTTGCTTCTAACAGTTTAGGGATTAAATCGTCTTTAGCCTCTGATTGAATGGATATACAAATAAGTATATATGCTATTAAAATTGTAAACTTTTTCATTTCGACCTCAGATGAATTTTATTATTATTATTTGACTATTTTCCTTTATTGATAAAAATTTATATTTTATGAAATTGAACTATAACCCTGATTATACCTTCTATTTTTGATTTTGAAATATCATAATTCTTCATTTGCAAAGAAAGTTTTTTGAAAATTGTCACTTCATTAACTATATAGACACAGAAACAGCGAAAACGTCTCAAAAATTTTGAAATTATTTTTTTCATAACTTGGAAAAATTAATATTTTATAGATTGTTATTTGCATTGAAAAGGAAGAATCTAATTTTCTTAGAACCTTAGTGCACTTTGTGTATAAACCTTAGTGCCTTTGTGTTAAAAATTTTTCGACTCTACGGCGTTCAGAATTTTACCACAAAGGACACAAAGTAAATGCACAAAGAACACAAAGAATCCGGTTTTATTTTGTTTTTGATTTCTTACGCCAACTTCGACAGGATTACGAATGATATCAAACAAGGGAGCATGCTCCCTTGTTAATATGATGAAGTATTTGAAAACTTGCGGAGGAGGCGAGATTCGAACTCGCGGTAGAGCTATAAACCCTACGACGGTTTAGCAAACCGTTGCCTTCAGCCACTCGGCCACCCCTCCGGTTATAGAAGTAGAACATAGAAGTAGAAGATAGAAGTAGAAAAGTAGAATAACAAAATTAATATAATAAAATTAAATAAAAAAATTTATTTAGTACATAGGCAATCAAAACAAGCGTAAGGAATGTTTAAACTTATCTCGCCGTTAAGTTCCGCATATTGATTTAATGAGTTCTCTAATTCGGTAAACACTTTTTCAGAATATTCCTCAGGCGTTATTTTTTTCCATGCCGGTAAAAATCCGATTCTAATAAGAAAATGATTGAATAGGGTTGTTCCGTCTGAAAACCTTAATGAAAAGCTGTTTTCTTTGATTTCTACAGGTTCGAAATTATACTTTTTTACTGTTTCAATCATAAAATCTACCGGTTTCCTCTTCTGAAAAATATGTTCCTGCAAGGCATCTACCCTTACATCCAGACCAAAATGCCTTAGCGTTTTCTCGAAATATTCATAAAATAACGACATTGACCCAGGCAGATTCATTGTAAATACAAGCTGACAGCCGGTTTTCGCTGTTCTCCGACATTCGGATAATGATTTTTCCAAATCCTCGACATTATTCAAGCCGTTATTCGACATGATTAAGTCAAAATAATCATCTTCGAACGGCATTTCTTCTGCAACTGCTTTTATTAATGTTACGTTATTCAATCCATATAACTTCGCTTTTTGAATGGCTCTCTCTCTGGCTGCATCCCACGGGTCGATACCGAATAATTTGCAGGAATCGACGAACCTGCCGGCAAGTTCCAATAACGGAAAGCCAAGTCCACTGCCTATATCGAGTATATTTATATTCCTCCTTATTTTCACAGTTTCGAGTAAAGTAAGTCCGAAGGGCGCCGACCAAAGCGGAAGTTCGTCGATGGCTGAAATTGTTTCCGGGTCGTTTAAATCGAAGGTTTGTTTTTTATTCATGATAATTATATATTATTTTGTTGCTCGCCAAAGAATCAATTGCCAAAGGATGATTTTGAAAATGATCAAAATAAAATAATTGAAAGGTTATATATCCTTTGAGAATACTAATTTTGTTTTCATCGTTTTGTTCAAATTCTGTAAATTTCAGTTTTGTTATATCAAATTCAAAAGTTAATTGCCTTTGTTCCTTAGGTTTAAAAATATAATAATCTCTTTTTATGGGTATTCTCATTTTAAATAATATTTCATTACCAAACATTCGAATACTATCATTAAATTTAATTAACATAAACCAAAAGGGATTTGGATGTGTAATATGATAAAACGTGCTATCCCTGAATATTAATGCCCTTGTATATTCACTTTCATTTTTTAATAATGCATTTATTCTAATAATTGAATTTGAGGCTTGAGTTAACTTAATATCCCAAATAATATTTTTGTTATCTAGTACTCGGTTACTAATTCAACTAAAGCATAAGAATAATAGTAATATGGTAAGAATCTTTTTCAATTTTATTCCTTAATATTAAACCGACAGCAATTCTTCTGCTGCATCGATGATTTTAACATAGCCTGTGCAGCGGCAGAGGTTCCCTTCGATAGCCTTCATAATTGATTCTCTATCGCGTCCCAGAAGGGGATTTGCGTCACATTCTGCATGAAATGCTTTTATTGACATTGCCATGCCGGGAGAGCAAAATCCACATTGCACAGCGCCATGCTTAATCATAAGCTCCTGAACGTCGTCTAACGGTTTCTCGACTGTCGATATTCCTTCTATTGTTGTAAGGGAGCAGCCGTCAATATTTACAGCAAGGAACAGGCATGAGTTTATCGCCTTGCCATCTACCAGAACAGTACAGGCGCCACATTCGCCTTCGTAGCAACCCGGCTTAGTGCCTTGCAAATTCAATACATCGCGTATTAAATCAATCAGCAGCATTGTGGGTGGAATGGCGAGTCTGAGTGACGTTCCATTTACCGTAAAACGAACCGTTTGAAATCGCTCGTCATCGGAATAGTGAGTTAAATTCAGCATAACATTCAAAGATTTACTAATCTACTTAAAAAAAAATTCCATTTATCAATCAATAAATCAAAAATACAAAATTTTCAAATTAAAAGAATAATTTATTAAATTTGAGAATAATTCTAAATAATAAATTGAAAAAAAATAAAGTATTGTTTATAAAATAATTGGGTAAATCAAAAGGACAAGAATGACTCGCACGACGCAAAGTGTCGTTCAAGTCCTTTATGTCCAAAAAATGAACTAAAAAAATAATTAGGTGAAATAATATAATGCCAAAAGAAAACCAATATAACGAAAATGGATTTATCCCTCTCCATGGAGGCTATCAGAAATTGCTTTCTTATAAAAAAGCCGAAATTATTTATGATGGCACAGTATATTTTTGTAGAAGATTTTTTCCCAAATATGATAGAACAATCGACCAAATGGTTCAGGCAGCTCGCTCCGGCAAACAAAATATCGCCGAAGCAAGTATGGCATCCGGAACTTCAAAAGAAACCGAGATAAAGCTTACAAACGTTGCAAGAGCCAGTCTTGAAGAATTATTAATAGACTATAAGGATTTTCTAAGAATAAATCATTATAAAGAATGGGATAAGATTCATCCTTATTTTAAAAGATTGAGTGAATTAAATAAAAACCCGGATGGAAATTATGAATCATTTCGCAAAGGTATCGAAAACGAAAATCCGGAAATTTGTGCAAATGTCATGATAGGATTAATAAAAGTAGCATCCTTCCTACTCAACCGACAATTAAAACGATTAGAGGAAGATTTCCTAAAAGAAGGCGGGCTACGTGAAAGAATGACTCACGCAAGATTGAGAGAAAGAAATAAGGGAAAAATTTTAATAATTAAATCATCTCTATTGTAGAAATAAAAAGAATATAATTAAAATTAACTTTGCCTAATTTATTTTTTAAACAATATAAAATTTTATTAATCTATTACGTCTCTTTAGAATATTTATTTTTATAAAATATTATTATTTAATAAATTACTTATTGATTAAGGGTTTGTATGAAACAACCGGATTGGCTAAAGAATTTAAAAAAATTTGAGAAACCGGAATTAAATAAATCGGTTAAACAATTGATTTCAACCTTTGTTCCTTTTGCTGCATTATTGACAGGAATGTTCATTAGTATTAGTATAGGATTGCCCTATTGGCTCGTTTTGCTAATGGGTTTCATTACAAGTATGTTCATGGTCAGGATTTTTATTATCCTTCATGATTGCTCCCATGGCTCTTTCTTCCGTTCCAAGCGTGCCTGCAATATCTTAGGCAATATATGCGGATATATTACTTTTATGTCTTATGACGAATTCCGTCATTCTCATATAATCCATCATGCTACAACTGCAAAACTTGACAAAAGAGGTATCGGCGATGTCTGGACTTTAACCGTCGGCGAATATCTTGCTGCAAGTACATTTAAAAAATTTATGTATAGGAACTTCCGCAGTCCATATATGTTCCTGATTTTTGGTCCATTACTTAGATTTTTTATTATTAACAGAATCCCAAGTAAAAGCACAAAAGGGAAAGAATTAACTAATATTATCCTGCTCGATATTTTCATACCATTAACTTTAGTCATTGCGTATTTTACAGTCGGAGTCTGGAATTACGTTTTAGTAATGGCTCCTATTTTATTTATTGTCCAGGATATTGGGATACTTTTGTTTTTTATACAACATCAATTTGAAGATGTTTATTGGTCCGATAGTAAAAATTGGGACCCTCTCAAAGCGGCTATGCAAGGAAGTTCATATTATAAACTTCCTATAGTTCTGCAATGGATTACAGGTCATATCGGCTTGCATCACATACACCACCTGCACCCGGGAATCCCCAATTATAAATTAAATCAATGCTTTAAAGAAGTGCCGGAATTGCAGGAAGTAAAGCCTGTTAAAATGTTCCAGGGAATTAAAGGCTTATCTTTTAAATTATGGGATGAGAGAAATAATTCTTTGGTTAAGGTTTCTGCATTACGAAATTCGGGTTGATTTCAGTTAATTTTTCAATTTGAAATCCCGCTCCAACATTTCGGTATAATCATCGAGAAGCATATCGAGACTTGTATAGAAAGCAATCGGTTTAGTGGTAAAATGCAGCAGGATATTCGATAGACTTTCCGGAATATAAGGATATATTTTTTTCAAATTCATCAGGCGGTAAGTATAAAATGCAGAACTATCGGCAGGCGATAGAGTACTGCGGATTGATTCCGGATAAGCGTCGTTTTTCAGTATTGAATCGTACGATGCAAGTCCTTTAGCAACAGCATAAGCTATAATATTCCCGATACTCCAGATATCGAAATCGCTTACATCTTCCTTTAAATCGAAGTCTATCCAGCGATAATTACCGGTTGCAGCATCAATAATTAAATGGTCGTTTCGAATATCTCCGTGGGTCAAGCCGAAATCATGCAGTTTTTTAATTCCAAAAAAAGAATGTTGGAGTTTATGCAAAATTTCCGGCAAATCTTCTGTAAAGTATTCATAATGATTCTTTGGAATTGCAGGAATCGCCTGGAAAAAAGTCCTGCCGCGGATATAATCAATTACGCGTACATTATTACCTTTTTCATCGAAGCATGTTTCGCCCTGCATAAACCTGTAATCATTCCGGACGGTATCGATGACCTGGCTTTCTTTATTGCAATTTCTATAGCAGCGAATTTTGAAAAGCGCTATATGAACATAGAACTCTTCATTGAAAACAGTTTTGAGGATTTTTTCTTTACCGGTTTGCATTTCAATAGCGCTGAAAACCCAGTATTTAGGCTGGTCATCGATACCAAAACGGGATTCGCGCATGTTTCCGCGCACTAAATAATCATCTCCATTGAGACGAATAATACAGCCCTTGTATATATCCATCCATTCGGTAGTATCAGTTATAATTTTTATACGATGCGGAGGAATTCTCCAACCTGTAAGTTCCCGGATTTTCCCGGATAATACTTGTTTATCGTTCATACTTGCATTGACAACTAAGTATTATTCCAGAGCCTTTTTGAAGATGCGGGCATTATAGAGAATAATATCGGAATAAGTATAGAGTCCCTTGGTACCTCCGAGGGGGTCTAAAATGTAGAGCAGGACATTTGCAGCTTCGGCAAGTGCTTTGGCAGGCGCTGCAGGAAGCTGCGGTTCCGAAAAGATGGCTTTAGTTCCGCTTAGTTTAATTTTTTCCGTTAATTCAATCATATAATTCGGTGATGGTTCTTTTCCCGGCGAGGGTTCGAGTGAACCGGCATAGAACATACCATACCGCTTCAGAAAATAATTGAACGAAGGATGAAAGAGGAATACGCTTTTCCCTTTTAAATTATCAACAAGTTGCAGAACCTGTTTATCGAGTAAATCCAATCTGCGTTCAAATATTGTTGCATTAGCGGTTATTGATGACTTAAAGTCGGGTAACACTTCGCTTAAAGATTCGACAAGTTTTGGCAACATTCCTTTTACGGTTATTGGGTCTGTCCAGAAGTGAGGGTCGACAACTCCTTCGGAATAAGTTAATTTATTCGAGTCAAGTAAAAAATCAATTACTTTTATTTTCTTAGGAGTCTGAAGTTTGGACGCCCATCCATCAAGCTCTTCAGAAACATAAAATAAAGCCCGGCATGCCTGAGCCTCGATAACATCGGAGGCTTTTGGGGAATAAGTATGCGGAGACGCTCCGGGAGGCAGCAACTGGACTATTTCGCATCGCGTTCCGATTAATTCTTTGATAATGCCGGCAAGGGGTTGGTTGGTTACAACTATGGTTGGTTTGCCGTTTTGGGCATTGCAGCTCGTAAAAAGAGCTATAGCTACTAATAAAACTAATTTTTTTCTAATCATTTTATATCAATTATTTTTTTACAATTGATAATAAACGATTGACACTCATAGTTATTATGATTTATTATGACTAAACTTATTAATAAAAGCATTTACGGCTTTTGATACTGCCGAAACCAAGGTGACGGTTTGCATCATGGGTGATGCAATCCGTTCAAATGCATAAGAAAGCAATTCGGCTATCGGTTTGGTAGCCTTCAGTACAGGCGCTAATTCATTTCCGACATTTGATGCCTGGAGCTTTAATTCTTCTGATAATCCGTCAATTTTAATGAGGGATTCATTCAACTTAATTTTTATTTCCGAAATGTCGTTTAAAGCTTGAATAAATTTCTTATTTACTTCGGCAAAATCACGGGTTAAATTATCAAGGGAGACGTGAATATCATTTGTCAAATGAACCAATTTCGATAGTGAAATTATCCCGAAAACAGCAAGAATAATAAAAACCACAAGAGCGATAATTCCCAGAATTTGAAGCGCTATATCCATACTTACACCGGTTATGATTATGAAATAAAATTATAAAATTAATATATTTAAGCTCAATCTAAAAAGTTTCATTCCAGCGAAAGAGACTGTGTGAATATTTAGAAAAATGTGAGAATGACATTCTGTACTTGATTCAGAACCCATTCCCAGTGCGGTTTATGGATTCTGAATCAAGTTACCAATGACAGATTTTTCTTGATTCAACATAGTGCAATAATTTCAAGTTTGAGAAATCCCCCCTACCCCCCTTTTTCAAAGGGGGATTAGCAAAATTAAATTTAATTCCCCCTTTGAAAAAGGGGGGTAGGGGGGATTTCTCTTGAGTTTGTCATTGCATATTTTTTTGGAGTTCAGAATGACAATTTTTTTGACTTTTCACATCTTCTTTCGCGGAAAAGACAATTATTAGAGCTACACTATTCTTTTATTTTCCGTCTATTTCGTTTTTAAATGCTTCTGCGCCGGCTTTGGCAGCGTCTTTTACGGTTTCGACTTTCGATTGCAAATTCTCTTTGAAATTTTTTGCTTTCGAACGGGCGTCGGTGAGTACCTGCTCTGCATTTGCTAATAAACCTTCTGCCTGGCGACGCGCATCGGTAACAATTTTCTGGGCACGGATTCTGCCTTCGTTAATTGTATTTGAAGCGGTTTCTTGTGTGTTTGCAAGCATATCGGTTGCTTTATCGTATAGTTCGGAAGATTTATCGGCAATATCTTTCCTAAGTTCGGCGCCCGTCTTAGGTGCAAGAAGCAAAGCAGTAATAGCCCCGGCTAATCCGCCAATAACAGTTCCTATTATGAAACCTTTGCTGAATGAATTTGATGAATCACTCATTTTATACTCCTATTTAATATTTTTATTTTTCAATCTAACATAAACAATGAAACTATTATGTTGCTGTTTTATTTTAAGAAATTTTAAGAAATTCATCAATGTTTATGTAAATCCTTATGCATTATCCTTCGCGATTCCGCCAATCGTTCCTCGAAAAGCAAGTCTAATAAACGCTTATTCAGGTTATCGTCATTCTCAGCCTGAAGTTGATTCGCAATATAAGAAATAATGGAATGAGGGAAAATATCGTCCCGCTCATATAATTTCCTGTGCATAAGTAGTATTTTAGCAGATTCCGAACAGCTTGTTGGCAGGGATTGCAGTTTCGATATTATTGCCTTATCCTGATGGACGTTTCCGGTAACATAATGATTATCGGCAATTTCCAAAGATTCAGGGCTGCTCACACCCCAATCCACAGCCAGAGCTATACCTGCAAGCAACAGATGGGCATTAGCGCTTCCGTCGGGCGAGCGTAATTCAACTGTTTGCCTGCTGGATTTTATTTCATAAGGCTCTTGCTGCTGGGGATTTATTTTCTGGGCTAAATTGTTACCTTTACCCCAACCCAGGGGAACTCTTATTAAAGTGCTCCTGTTGCGGTCGCTCCAGCAAACGTTTGTCGGAGCTTCCTGATTTGGCACCAATCGCAGATACGAACCCGATACAGTATTGCCGAATGCAGTAAGGCTGTCGGCATAGGTGCAAAGCCCGCCAATCACCTTTTTTGCTTCCTTAGATAAATCTCCTTTACCGTTGACCATCTGGTTTTTTCCGTTCTTCTTCAAAGCCATGTGGATGTGCATTCCGTTTCCGGCTAAACCTTCATCCAATTTTGGTGCAAAGGTCGCTATCATACCATTCCTGTATGCAACATTGCGGATAATCCATCTTGCAAGCACTAAACTGTCACCAGCTTTTTCGATTGGCGAAGGCAGGAATTCTATTTCACCTTGTTCGACTCTTTTTCCGTTGATTTCGATTGAATCGCTGTTAATTATATCCTGGCAGCCGACTTCATAATGCCCGTATTTCACATTTCCGGTAACCATTGTGATTAAACTAAGCATTTCGTTTAGGATTTCAGATGTTTTTGCAAATGGAGAACTATTGTGATATCCTTTTTGTTTGGGAACGGAATAATAAATATTTTCAGGTTCATGAAGTAAAAAGAATTCGAGCTCACCAAGAGCATTGAGCTGGTAACCGGAATTTTTCTGTAGCAATGCTGATGCTTTTTGCAAAATATTATCCGGAGCAAAAGGAGCAAGCTCACCTTCAGGAGTTATGAAACGGCAGATAAAATCAATGCTGCCATATTCGAAAGGATTTAAAAATGCAGTAGTATAATCCGGAACAATGTACATATCGGAATTTCCTGTATCTACTAAGCCTTTGAATATCGAGGAACCGTCTAATCGTTCTCCATCGGCAAGTACGCTTTCGGTATGCTTGAGCGATTCTAAGGGAATTTTCATTTCTTTCAGACGTCCGTCCAGTGCAGTGTAATGAAATGTAATTCTTTCTATTTGCTCCTGAAGAATAACTTTGATTAAATCCTGCCTTGTAAGATTGGAGCTATCTTTATCCGTAAGGATGCAAACTGAATTTGTTAAGGCAAAATTATCGCGTTGTTTTGACATTTTAATTCTCTAATTTTCAAATAATAACTTATAGGATTGTAAAATTAAGTTATTTTAATGGTTTATACAATTTTGTGTATGAAATTTAACGGTTGATTTTTTGATTTTTGTATTGTTAGTGTTCTTAGATTGTTTTTATTAATTTTTAATATCTAACTGGGAATTCATTATGTTTCTAAATTCCTCTTATAATAATTAATAGTCATCAATTCCTTAAATTTGAAATATAGAAAACAGGTTTTTAGAAATAATTTATTATAAAATTCGTATTTAATATATTTATTAAGGAAGATTATGAAAAGAGACTTTTTATCTGTCAGGGATTTTACAAAAGAAGAGATTCTTGAAGCATTTGAATTGGCAAAAGATATGAAACTTGATAGATTCAAATACTCCGAAAGCCTGAAAGGGCAAACCTTAGCGCTAATATTCGAGAAACCGTCTCTACGTACCCGCACAAGTTTTGATGTCGGAATTCAGCAATTAGGAGGATTTTCACTTTACTTATCACCTAACGAGATAAGCCTCGGCAAGCGGGAATCAGTTTATGACGTTGCTAAAAATCTTGAACGCATGGTGCAGGGAATAATGATTCGCACATTCGGTCACGACATCGTTGAAGATATGGCAAAATACGCTTCTATTCCTATTATTAACGGCTTGACAGACTATTCACATCCTTGCCAGGCAATGGCTGATTTCATGACAATATCGGAAATTAAAGGGAAATTTGAAGGCTTGAAACTATGCTATTGCGGAGACGGAAATAATGTAGCTCATTCTCTGATGTTTGCAGGTGCGCGTTTAGGCGTTAATGTAACAATAGCGTGCCCACAAGGCTACGAGCCGAATCCCGTAGCTCTTCAATTGGCAAGGGAAGATGCCCGTGCAACAGGCGCAAAAATTGAAGTTGAATACGACCCCTTCCATGCAGTTAAAGATGCCGATGTTGTTTATACAGACGTTTGGGCATCCATGGGACAGGAAGCCGAAACAGAAAAACGTAAACAAATATTTATACCCTATCAGGTAAATCAAAAATTAATGGATAATGCCAAATCCGATGCGATATTTATGCACTGCCTGCCGGCGCATCGCGGGGATGAAGTTACCGGCGATGTTATTGATTCGCCTTATTCGGTAGTATTCCAGGAAGCAGAGAATCGTCTTCATGCCCAAAAAGCAGTTATGTACAAACTAATGAAGAAATAAAATACAAATTTTTTTAAGTTACTTTTTAAAATTATAAATTGAACACTTTACTAAAAAAAACAAAATTTAAACAAGAAAAATCCCCCCTACCCCCCTTTTTCAAAGGGGGAATTGAAGAAAATATTTTCTTATCCCCCTTTGAAAAAGGGGGGCAGGGGGGATTTTTCTTGAATTTCAAAATAACATCCATAATTATAATTGTTTTGTTTTCCACTTTATTGATACCTGAAGCTCAATCGCAAAAAATTAAAAGCGCCGTAAAATTAGCCCGCGTAAAATACTCCGGTGGTGGGGACTGGTACAATGACCCATCCGGTGATGTTAATCTTTTGAAATATGTTGCCAAATGCACTAATATCAATGTTGACCCTGTTTATGAATTTGTTGACCTCTCCTCAGATAATCTCTTCCTATATCCGCTGATATTTATAACCGGTCACGGAAATATGAAATTCAGTGAGACGGAAATAAAGAAATTACGGGCTTATTTGCAGAATGGCGGCTTCCTATACATTGATGACGACTACGGTTTGGATGAATTTGTTAAGCGGGAAATGAAAAGGGTATTCCCGGAACAGAATTTAATCGAATTGCCATATAATCATGGATTATATTCTGCCCATTTCAAGTTCACAAGCGGAGTTCCGAAAGTTCATGAGCATGACAATAAACCTGCTAAGGGATATGGATTATTCCACGAAGGCAGGCTTTGCGTATATTATACCTACGAAAGCAATCCGAGCGATGGCTGGGCTGATGCCGAAGTTCATGGCGATACACCCGAACGGCGGGAGTTATCATTAAAATTTGGCGTGAATATTGTTGTATGGGCTTTAACGCATTAATTTGAAGGGAAAGGGAAAGGGGAAGGGAAAGGGAAAAGGGAAAGGGAAAGGGAAAGGGAAAGGGAAAGGGAAAGGAAAAAAACTATAGTGTTATTAATATTTACTGAGCATGAAAGATAAATTAATAGAAAAAATAATCGATGAGCTAAAAGCCGAATTGAAATCAAAGTATCCTGATTTCAGGGGAATTTATTTGTTTGGTTCAAGGGCAAGAGGGGATTACGGTAATTATTCGGATTATGATTTGGTTGCTGTATTTGATAGAAAAATAGATTGCAAGTTCGACGATGAAATAACAAATTTGAGCGCTAAATATGACTTAAACTACGATACTTTTCTTGATATTCAGTCATATAATGTTAATGATATAATAAATCCAATAACACCATTCAGGTTAAATGTTAAAAATGAAGGAATCTATTTCGAATCTTGATAAAGAAACCCTGATTAAATATAGAGTATCAAGGGCTAAAGAAACGATAAAAGAAGCTCAGGTGGCAATAGATAATCGGCTGTTATTTAATGCCGAGAATAGAATTTATTATGCTATTTTTTATATTGTTTCGGCATTATCAATAAAATTCGATTTTTCAACTTCAAAGCATAAACAGTTGATGGGTTGGTTTAATAAAAACATAGTTCATTCGGGTAAAGTACCGGTAAGATTAAATGAAATCTACAAAAACGCATTGAAATATAGGCAAAAAGGTGATTATGAAGATTATGTCCAATTTGAAATTAATGATGTCGAAAAGCATTATAAAGACATGCTTTACTTTGTCTCTGAAATTGAAAAATTAATTGAAAAGGAATAAATTCCAGGATTAGTATGAAAGATAAATTAAAAGAAAAAATTATCGACGAATTAAAAGCTGAATTGAAATCAAAATATCCTGATTTCAGGGGAATCTATTTGTTTGGCTCACGGGCAAGAGGCGATTTTCAAAATGATTCGGATTACGATTTGGCTTTTATTTTCGACAGGGAGATTGATTGGCGATTTAAGAAAGTTATAAGTTCAATCATAGCGGGATATATGTTAAAATATAATATCGTTATTGATAATCCGATTTTGAGATATATAGAATTATTATGCCCTAAAACTCCATTAATTGAAAATATTAAAAATGATGGAATTTTTTATGGAAATTGAACAAAAACTTGCTCTTATTGAACATCGTATTAAGAAGTCAAAGGATACATCTGATGAAGCTATGCTTGCATTTACAAATACTCGCTTTGGTTTAGCACTTAACAGAGTATATTATTCAATTTTTTATATAATATCTGCCTTGTCTGTAAAATTTGACTTTTCAACTTCAAAGCATAAGCAATTAATGGGTTGGTTCGGACATAATTTCGTTAAAGATGGAATAGTAGAAAGAAAATTATTTGAGATTTATAAAAAAGCTTATGATAATCGTCAGGAAAGCGATTATGGAGATTTTGTCGTATATGAAGAGCAGGAAGTAAAAGAACAGATTGATGACATGCTCATTTTTATTGCAGAAATTGAAAAATTATTTAAAAAAGCATAAATAATATTGGTAAATATGACGGAAAACGAAAATATAAAAAAACCTGTAATACTAAGCGGAATAACGCCTACTGGAATATTGACAATAGGACATCTGGCAGGCGCATTGAAAAATTGGTCGCAAATGCAGAATGACTTTGATTGCTACTACATGATAGCTGATTTGCATGCTATCACTGCCCGGCAGAAGCCAGCAGACCTTCGACTTCGCACACTCGATACTGCTGCAATGTTTATCGCATGTGGCATCGATCCCGAACGCTCTGTGCTATTCATTCAATCTCATGTGCCGGAGCATACTCAATTAACATGGGTATTATCATGTTTAACAGGGATGGGTGAGTGCAGCCGTATGACACAATTCAAGGATAAATCTCAAAAGTCTGAAGAAAGCGTCAACGTTGGATTGTTCTCCTATCCTGTATTGATGGCATCCGATATTCTTTTGTATCAGGCAGATGCAGTTCCCGTTGGCGAAGACCAGAAGCAGCATCTGGAGCTTTCCCGCGATTTAGCCAATCGATTCAATAATCTTTATTCACCTACCTTTAAAGTTCCTGAGCCTTATATCCCGAAAATCGGCGCCCGCATAATGAGTCTGCAGGACCCATCGAAGAAAATGTCCAAATCCGACGACAATCAAAGTTCTGTGATTTATCTGACCGATACCGACGAAGTTATTAAAAATAAAATCAAACGGGCTGTAACCGATTCCGGTTCGGACATCAAAGCTAATCCGGAAAAGCAGGGAATTTATAATCTTATTACATTATACCATCTATCAACCGGTAAATCCTTTGAAGAAATTGAAATTGAATTTGAGGGCAAAGGATATGGTGAATTCAAGGCTGCCGTTGGAAATGCTGTTGCCGGTTTCATTCGTCCATTGCGCGAAAAGTATGAACAATTAAGGCATGATGATAAACTCCTGAAGGAAATATTAATGACCGGAGCCGAAAAAGCCGGACGGACAGCAGCAAAGACACTGTCAAAGGTATATAAAAAAACAGGCTTTCTGAGTTTTTGATTTTTTCCGGATTCTTCGGGAACATAAAAAATACAAATTGAAATAACGATGTCAGGAGTTTAAGTAATAACATGCAAGTCAAGGATAATCAGAAAAATAATTCTTTCAATTTCTCAAATCCGCGTGCAGTGGCTGTCGGATTTATAGTATTGATTATAGCCGGGTGGATATTGGAAGGTCTTTTACATACATTTATTTTTAATAATAATACCTTAATTTTTAATTTATTCCAACTTGATAGTCATGAATTTTGGATGAGAATCTCAATCATTATACTATTGTCTTTCTTTCTCATTTATACTTATAAGATTAATATAAAATTAAAAAAAACCGAATTATCCAAATTCATAAAGGAAGAAGAATTCACCCTCCTGACGAATAGTACCAGCGATGTAATTTGGACAACCGATTTAGATGGTAATTTCAAATATGTAAATTCTTCTGTTATGAAACTCCGCGGCTATACACCACAGGAAATATTGCATCAAAACCTTTTCGATACATTTACAATAAATTCGATAAAAAATGTTGACCGTATCCTTCTATCGGCGAATTTTAATAATAATTCGAAAGAATACATTCCTATCGGTATATTCGAACTTGAACAATTCTGTAAAGATAATACTTGCGTATGGACGGAAACATCAATAAATATGATTCATTCGAATGATGGTAAGCCTATTGGGATAATGGGTATATCCAGGAATATTACCGAAAGAAAAAAAGATGAAGAGAAAATACAAAAACTATTGGAAGAGATAATGGTTTCGAGGGATTTATTGGAGGAAGAAACCAGAAAAGTAAATGATTTAAATGAAATATTAACAGAGAAAAATGATAAATTGAAGGAACTGAATTCAACTAAGGACAAATTTTTTTCAATTATTGCCCATGACTTGCGTAATCCGATTGGAAGTTTCAGAAGCATGACTAAAGCGCTGGCTGACAATTTCACGGAATTTACGGAAGAGGAGCGTTTAACATTTCTATCCTCAATGAAAACTGCGTCAGAACTTATTTACGACTTGTTGGAAAACCTGCTGGTATGGGCGCAATCACAAAAAGGTACACTGAATTTTTTCCCTATTATTCTTGATTTAAATGAAATAATAAATAATAAATTACTTCTTTTCAGGCAAAGCTCTCAAATAAAATTTATACAAATAGAAAGCAATATCGGTAACGGTAAGATTGTAAAAGCTGATTCCAATATGCTGAATACAATTTTGCGAAATATAATTAACAACGCTATTAAATTTACTCCTGAAGGTGGAAAAATCAGTATTTCGGCTTACCCTGATTCCGGAGACTTTATTACAGTTTCTATTAAGGATACCGGCGTGGGTATAGCCGACAAATATATAGATAAAATTTTCAGGATAGATTCTAATGTATCAACCGAGGGGACTAATAGGGAAAAAGGCACCGGATTGGGATTAATCATTTGCAAGGAATTTATAGAAAAGCACGGGGGAAGAATCTGGTTAGAGAGCCTGCAAAATATAGGTACAACAGTTTTCTTTACATTGCCAAGAGCAAAATTTGATTAAATTATTTTTAAATTTACGACAATTTAATTATTATAAAAAAATGCTCAATATTTTGATGAAAATGTTATTTATGCAAGTGCAGGAATCCCCTGAACCGATACAGCAGGGGATTCCTGCATTCGATACTGTGTTAAAAATATTAAAAATTGAAGAATGTCATTCTGAACGAAGTGAAGAATCCAGAAACCGCATTGGGACTGGATTCTTCACTTCGTTCAGAATGACATTCTTCCTGACTTTTCACACATACTCATTCCCAGGTATGGTAAAATATATTATTTTTGAAACTAACGCGACTTTTTTTAAAACCCATTTTAGGATTGTTTTGTTTCTCTTTCTTTTCATATTTGTATCCAATACACGTATTTCCGCACAGGGATTCGATTGGCAATATTCTGCCCGAATGCCTGCGCCATCGCCAATCCTGTTTGCCGGTGTAAAAGCATCTATTGGTTATACTTACAATAACGGCTCTTTTAATTTTGCTGAAGATGTTATTTGCACAAATTTCAATAATGGCGATGGCTCCTCGTGGAATGTCGGAATAGCAGCCGAATACTGGCATTCCGGTAATTATGCTTTTTTTGCCGGATTATCGTATGCAAGAACCAATTCAAGTTTTAAAAATGCCGAATCTTATCCTACCTTAACTAATCAGTTATTACTTGAATATAATTTTAACCTGCAGCAGCAATTGCTCGATTTGGAGTTTGGTATAAAGAGAAGAATATTAGAAACACACTTTTCAACGATATTCTCGTTAAGCACCCAATACTCATTTACGATATCTCCTGTATATACCCAGAATATATTATCACCCCCTGAGATTCATTTTTCAACCGGTAATCCTTATAAACGAAATATGCAATCGAGTAAGACTCCTCCTATAAGACAAGTAAATTTGATACCTCAGATTAAATTAGGATATGATTTTCAGGTTGGTTTGGGAACTTACTCCTCAATATGGATTGGCGCAGGTTTGCCGATTCTCAGCGTTACATCGGAAGGTGATTGGCATCGTTGGTATTTTTCGGCAGGACTTTGTATTTATAAGGGAGTTTTTTCTAAATATTAATATTGCCTTTTGTTTTTTTAATTATAGTAAGTTCTAATAATGTCATTTCTGCTAATTAGATATGAGAAGAATGTCATTCTGAACGAAGTGAAGAATCCAGTCCCAATGTATTTTCTGGATTCTTCACTTCGTTCAGAATGACATTCTTCATGACTTCACAAAAAGCTTCATTCGCAGGAATGACATAAAAATTTGTTAATCTTTACTTAATTTTTTATGCATATAATCCAAATCAAAAAATCAGCGGAAAAGCGCATCCGTTCGGGGCATCAATGGATTTTTTCCAATGAATTGAATACTCTTCCTCAACTTCCGGCAGGTTCTCTCGTTCGCGTTCATACATCGACAGGCAAGGATTTAGGTATTGCTTTTTATAATAGGAACAGCCTGATATCGCTGCGCCTTTTAAATTATTTCGAGGATATCGACAACAATTTTTTCCTGTATCGAATAAAAAAAGCTAATGAATTCAGGAAACAAATTCTTCCAAATGAAAATAGCTACCGTTTGATTTATGGCGAGTCCGACGGATTACCCGGATTGATTGCGGATAAATATGAAAATTACTTGTCACTGCAATTTTTAGCCGCTGGAATGGATAATTTAAAGGAGCAGGTTGTTTCCGTAATTTGTGAATTATTCCCCAACTTCGAAGGAATCATTGAAAAGAATTTTTCCCAGCATCGCTTGTACGAAGGATTGGAGCAGAATCAAGCAATTTTGTTCGGAAATATTCCCGGACTGATTCAAATTAAAGAAAATGGAATAAAATATAATATTTCACTTACCGAAGGGCAAAAGACGGGATACTTCTTCGACCAGAGGGATAATCGACTATTATTAAAGAAAATATCAAATGGTAAAAATGTTCTGGATTGTTTCACATATCAGGGCAGTTTCGCTTTAAATGCAATTGCCGGCGGGGCTGCGTCTGCTTTAGGTATCGATTCCTCACAAACAGCATTAGATTTCGCTGAAAGTAATTCAGCTTTAAATAATTATCAAAATCTGAAATTCATTCGTTCTGATGTGGTTGAAGAACTTGAAAGGCAGTCGAGACTCGGCGCTAAATGGGATATAATAAATTTAGACCCGCCGGCTTATTCTAAAAATAAAAAATCCGTACCTGTTGCACTTAAAGGATACGGCAAACTTGCCCGTCTGGCTCTGCGGCTTATTGTAGATGAAGGATATCTGTGCTTTTCAAGTTGCTCACAGCATGTTTCGGAACAGGAATTGTTAAATGTAATATCAAATGAAGCCTCAAAACTAAGTATAAATCTATCTATGCTATATCGCGGCGGGCAGGCGGCTGACCATCCTGTACTGCTCTCGATGCCGGAAACCTCATATTTAAAATTCTTTGTTTTTCGCGTGGTAAGATGAGAAAATTACTACATTCCGAAATATCCGGTTTAAGATTGAATCCAGATGACCCGGCGCTTTCCGAAAGACATCCTGTAACTTTGATTTTGCATAATATCAGGAGCCTTTACAATGTGGGTTCGATTTTCCGAACGGCTGATTCAGCGTTATTGAAAGAGGTAGTACTGTGCGGATTTACTCCCCATCCGCCTCGAAAAGAAATTGATAAAACGGCTCTTGGCGCTACTCAAACCGTTCCCTGGCGGTATTTTCATAAAATTGAAGATGCAATAAATACACTAAAATCGGAAAGTAATAAAATATTAGCGCTCGAAATTACCGATGAACAAAGGAATTATCAAAGTATTACAACAGGCGAATTTCCTCTTTGTTTAGTTCTGGGTAATGAATTAACCGGCATTGACGATGACGTGCTTGCCTTGTGCGACGGTTCTATCGAAATACCGATGTATGGAACCAAACATTCGCTAAACGTTGCCGTAGCAGCCGGAATAGCGGCTTACGAATTGGTTTCGGTATGGAGAGGAAGTTATAAAGATTAAATAGTTGAAAAAGATGAATCTAAATATTTATTTTCCGAAGAATTTAGAAATCGTAGAACTATATTTCTTAGATTTGTAATATTGTAATTAAAATTTCCTTATTATAAATTGGAATATTTAAATGTTTATAAGTAGAATCAAATTATATAATTGGAAAAATTTTCGGGAGGTTGATATCCAACTTGCAGAAAGGGTTTTCATTGTTGGTGCTAATGCTACTGGTAAATCAAATTTTTTGGATGCCATCAGATTTTTAAGGGATATATCAAAACAATCCGGTGGTTTGCAGTATGCCTTTAATATTGCAAGAGGAGGTATGAAAAAAATCAGATATATTAATGCCAGAAAAGCTACAAATGTTAACATCGAAGTACATCTTTCAGACTCTCAAAATAAAAAATTAAAATGGATTTATTCATTAGACCTAAAGCATACTGGCGGGGGTGTATTTAAAAATGAAGTAGCTGTTAAATATGAAAAGGTATGGTCTGCAGATAAAAACGAATATGTTTTGGATCGAAGTGAAGGCAGCTCTGGTGAAGACGAAGAAACAAAAAAGTTTACTCATTTGGAACAGGTTACAGCAAATAAAGAATTTAGGGAAATAGCTTCTTTTTGTAGTGAAATTCAATATTTGAATATCGTTCCGTTGCTTATTAGAGAATCCGAATCTTTAATTTTATCAAAGGATAAAGAAGATTTTTATGGAAGAAATTTACTTGAAAGAGTATCGAAGTTGAATGAAAAAACAAAAAATTCATATTTTAGGAAGATTAATGATGTGCTTCAATTAGCAATTCCTCAATTCGAGAATATTACTCCAATAAAAGATAGTAATGGAATTCCCCATTTGCAGGCAAATTATAAACATTGGAGACCGAGGGGTAATAAACAGCAAGAAGACCAATTTTCCGATGGCACATTGAGATTAATAGGATTTCTTTGGGCATTGCTTGACGGTACAGAACCTGTATTGTTAGAAGAACCTGAAATAAATCTTCATACTGAAATTATAAAACAATTACCAGAATTTATTGCAAAAATTCAGAAAAGAAAATCCGGTAAAAGACAAGTTATTATTACTACCCACAGTTATGATTTATTAGACACAAAAACAATTTCACCTGATGAAATCTTGCTTTTGGAACAAGGCAAGGAAGGTACTACTATAAAAAAACCTTATGATATTAAAACCGTTATTCAGGCAATCGAAGCTGGTTTTTCAATTGCTGAAGCTACAATTCCTCATACCAAACCTCAGAATATTGAAAATATTACACAATTAAAGATGTTCGAATAATATGGATGTGATAATTGTAGCTGAAGATGAAGTTACGAGAATTGTGCTAAAAAAAATATTAGATTATTTTCCAAATAAGTTCAATATACTCAACGAAATGCCTGTTAGGGGCGGGAAAATCAAATCATTATTAATGAATTTCAATAAATTATCAGAACATAATACAATAATTATGCTAACTGACCTTGATACTTATGACTGTCCACCGGCTTTATTAAATTCATGGTTTAAAAATTTTAGGCAGAATCCGAATTTCATCATTAGAATTGCAGTTGATGAAGCTGAATCTTGGTTAATGGCTGATAGAGAAGGTTTCGCAGAGTATTTTAAGGTTCCGTTATCAATTATTCCAAATTCAAAAATTTTATCCCCAATAAAACCACATATAATTGAAATGAATTTCCCCTATAAGTCGAGTCTTTATTTAATTAGAGAAGTTATTCAAAGCACCGGTAATAAAATCATAAAAGAGGGTATTGCTGCAATCGATAAAACAAGAAAAGGACATCTTTACAATTCTACAATGGCACCTTTTATAACTTATCACTGGAATATTGATAATGCAATAAAAAATTCTTATAGCTTGGTAAGAACTATACATCGATTATCTAAAATATAATTTTATATTAAATATTTTAGTCACTTATAAAAATTTCCTTTCCCACTTTTGAGAGTGTGTGAAAACAAACATTATGGGAAAATGTCATTCTGAATGAAGTGAAGATTTTCTAAAAGAAATAGATTCTTTATATCACTCAAAATGACAATTTACAAAAGAACTCTGTCATTACTCGTAGCAGCCAATCATACGCGAAATAACCAATCTCTGGATTTCAGAAGTGCCTTCGCCGATTTCGAGCAGCTTCTGGTCGCGATAAAACCTTTCGGCATCGTATTCCTTCATCAGTCCATACCCGCCTAAAATCTGTACACAATGATTGGCACACATGTGGGCAAGCTCGGAGCAATACAGCTTTGCTATAGCGCCTTCTTTAGTTATTTTCTCGCCTGCATCGAGCATACGGCAAACTTCATAGAGGTAATTACGGGCAAGCTCTATTCCCATATCGCAATCCGATAGCTTGAATGAAGTTGCCTGGTATTGAGCTATCGGTTTACCAAATGTTTTGCGTTGCTTTGCATAATTCAAAGCCAATTCAAAAGCGCCCTGCGCAAGACCTAATCCCATCGCGGCAATAGACAACCTGCCGTTATCGAGAGTGCCAAGCATTTGATGGAATCCGTCGCCACGTTTTCCTAATATATTTTCTTTCGGAACGCGGCAGTCCGAAAAGAACAGTTCGCTTGTGTTCGATGCACGCCACATAAGCTTATGCTTCATTGCTCTGGCTTCGAATCCCGGAGTGCCGTTCTCGACTAAAAAGCAAGTCATTTCCTTCTTGCCATCAGGTTTTTTCCCTGTAACGGTAAGAACGGTAGAGCCAAGACTTATATCAGTAGAGGCATTCGTTATGAAAATTTTAGCGCCGTTAATTATCCAATCATTTCCATCCTCCACGGCTGTAGTCATGGTATTTCCGGCATCGGAGCCAGCTTCGGGTTCTGTCAAGCCAAATCCCCACAACATACCCCCGGCGAGTTTAGGCAGGTATTTTTTCTTTTGCTCTTCGCTGCCGAAATAATAAATAGGACCAACGCCAAGCGAATTATGGGCAGCGACGGTAGCTGCGTGGGAGCCATCCACGCGGGCTAATTCTTCTACGGCAATAATGTATGAAACATAATCGAGACAGCTTCCGTTATATTCTTCCGGTACAAATGCCGCAAGCAGCCCAAGCTCAGCCATTTGTTTTGTTATTTCAACCGAAAATTCTTCTTTTTCATCTAACAGCTTTGCTGCTGGTTTAACTACTTCTTCTGCGAATTTTCTTACACTTTGCCGAAGAATAACATGCTCTTCGGTCAAATTTCTGTTCGGATGCATATTATCCTCAATTTGAATTTGTAAATTATTTCTTATTTATTGAACTTAAATATAGAGATTATTTTTTTTTAAAGCAAATTATTTCTTTTACACGAAAAATTATATTGGTTCGTGTATTTTAATTGTTGTAAGAGTTAGCAATTATTTTAAAGTGGTTATTAAATATTACAAAATTTAATTCCTGCGAATGAGGCTGTGTTGAAACTCAAGAAGAATGTCATTCTGAACTTGTTTCAGAATCCATAAACCGCACTGGGACTGGATTCTTCACTTCGTTACCAATGACAGATTTTCTAAATCCAAAATAATGGCAACTATTTCAAAAAAGAGAAACCCCCTAACCCCCTTTGAAAAAGGGGGAATTATTTGTTCCCCCTTTTTCAAAGGGGGTTAGGGGGTTTCTCTTGAATTTGTCATTTTTTATTTTTATTAATTCCATTATTTTGGAGTTCAGAATGACATTCTTCCATATAATTAGTTTTTCCACAGACTCTTAAACTAATTTTGTATTGATTTGTAACTTTTTTTATATATTAAGTGTTTATTATATATTGTAATTTAATTTGGGATGGTTATGAAAAAGTCAATATATATTTTCGCTCTGTTAATAGCATCTTTTCTTCCAGTATTTGGGCAGAACAATCTACCAAGGATTGATATTCAGGCATTATTAACCGATTTCGGTTATGTCGATTTTATGTCAACCGGATATAAGCAGATTATCGTTACAAACATTAGTGATACAACTGCAAAGTTATATTATTACCAGCCAATTATTTCTCCTTTTTCGGGAACTATTCCGTTATATGATACTTTATTAAGAAATGAATCTAAAATTTTTAATGTAAGTTATACACCCAAAAAACTCGGTATTGATAATCAGAGAGTATTCTTTCGGGCAGAAAACAGAACTTCGAATTCCGTTGCTCTTCTATTCGACATTAGCGGCAGTATGAACGAAATGATGAATGACGGAATTGTAAAATTGACCGGCGCTAAACAAGCAGGTCGTTCCTTTGTTGACTCGATGAAGAACACGAAGGATGTCAAAGATGAAGCCGCAATTTATTCATTCTCTACAATTTTCACTATTTCACAGGCTTTTACTACAAACAAACCTTCTTTAAGGACGGCAATAAATAATTTGACTGCACGTGGAAATACAGCGTTCTATGATGCATTGGACTCTACATGCTCATTGATTTCTTCACGTACATTTACTAAAGTAATTGTTGCATTAACGGACGGGATGGATAACAGTAGTAACATGAATCTTCATAGCCCAGACATCATCATAGCAAAAGCCAAGGCAAGAAATATAAGAATTTTCACAATTGGATTAGGAAGCCCGGTTGATGATTTTACACTTACTAAAATTGCTGTCGAAACAGACGGAGCCTATTTCAAAGCCAGAAGCAGCAAGGAATTATCTGATATTTATAATAAAATATTCCGGCTGCTAACTTTCGATAAACAGTTTTATTTTGACTTAGCAGGTAGGTGCAAAGGACCTTTCTCAGAGCTGACTTGCGGCAAAGATTCCGTTTTTAATACCGGTGATACTTCAAAGTTCGAATTTTATATCGGCAACCTTACAAGGAAAATTAAACTTCAGGACCAATACAAAATCCTTTTGCGATTCAATCCGAATGTTTTAAAACCTGTAATTGACAGCGGAATGACATATAATTACGATGGAATGCTTACGCTCAGGGGGCAAAATACAGTTAATTTGGATTCACTCCCCCTAACGAGCATAAGATTTACCCAAATGCTTGGCAACGAGCGGTGCGCCAATTTGCAAATGGATTCATTAGTTTGGAACGAAGGAGAAATTATTACACTGATTAAAAACGGGAATTGTACTGTCTGCACAAAAACTTGTGATGTCGAAGGAACCAGGTTATTTTTATCAAAACCGAACAGCGAGTTATTTTTAGCTCAGAATATCCCAAATCCCTGCAATATATCAACGACCGTAGATTATGGATTAATGGAAGAAGGATATACATCATTCTCGGTATTTAATTCTCTTGGAGTGGAAGTTTACAGGACTAACGACATTCCTAAAAAGCCGGGTAAATATTCGTTACCAATTGATGTTGGTACATTTCCGCAAGGGATTTATTTTTATATACTCAAAACACCGTCAGGAAATTTAAGTAATAGGATGCAGGTAATTAAATAATTGATTAATTAGGGGTCTGTTGAAAAAGTCGAGAAGAATGTCATTCTGAACTTCAAATTAATGGATATAATAAAAATTAGTAATGACAAATTCAAGAGAAACCCCCTAACCCCCTTTGAAAAAGGGGGGATTGGTTGTCCCCCCTTTTTCAAAGGGGGTTAGGGGGTTTCTCATTGTTGCAATTTTGAGAATTCAGAAAAATCTGTCATTGGTAACAAAGTGAAGAATCCAGTAGCGACATTGGGACTGGATTCTTCACTTCGCTTACGAATGATATTCTTCTAAATAATTACTTTTTCAATAGTCTCCTAATAATTACCTATACAATATTAAAAGAAATTTTGGAAAATAAATTATTTTTTCATATTTTGAAATGATATAAAACTTTTTTTGCGATAATTACGTTTTTATATATATTGAAATTAAACTTTTGGACCATTATGAAAAATTCCTTACATATTTTTTTCCTGATTTTTGCATCGTTTTTTCCGCTTTTCGGGGAAAGCGATTTACCCAGGATTGATGTTCAATCGCTCGTGACTGATTTCGGTTATGTCGATTACAGGGCAATGAACACTAAGCAAATCGTATTTACAAATATAAGCGAAAAAAAGGCAAGATTATATTATTACATGCCTGTAACCCCTCCATTTTCAGGTACAATTCCGATGTACGATACCTTGTTGACCAATGAATCAAAGGTTTACAATGTTTCGTTCTCACCAAGGAAATTCGGGATAGAAAATCAAAGGCTTTTCTTCAGGGCGGAAAATTATACATCTAATGCAATTGCACTCTTATTTGACGTCAGCGGTAGTATGAATGAGGAGATGACCGACAAAGTTATAAAATTAGAAGGTGCCAAAAAAGCCGGACTTTCATTTGTTGACAATATGAAATTTAATACCGATGAGTGGGATGAAGCCGCAATTTATACTTTCTCCTCAGGATTCACGGTTCGGCAGCAATTAACAACAAACAAGCCTGCATTGAGAACGGCTATTAATAATATGACCGCATCCGGTCAAACATCTTTTTATTTTGCCTTGGATACTACTTGTTCACTCATTTCTTCAAGCTCATTTACAAGAGTAATCGTTGCGTTAACCGATGGTGTTGATAATGACAACAGGGGTTACACTCCCGATAAGGTTATAGCTAAAGCCAAAGCACGAAATATCAGGATTTTCACTATTGGGCTTGGCACATCAGTAGATGATTTTAATATGAGCAGAATAGCATCCGAAACCGGTGGCGCACACTTTAAGGCTAAAAGTAGTAAAGAGTTAATTGATATTTATAATGATTTGGTATTCAAGTATCTTATTTTCAATAAGGAATTTTTCTTCGACTTAGCCGGTATGTGCAAGGGACCTTATTCCAACTTAATCGGTGGGAAAGATACTGTTTTCAAAACGGGCGATACATCTAAGTTTGAATTTTATATCGGTAATCTAACAAAACAAATAAAACCGGGGGATACATATAAAATTTATATGCATTTTAACCCTAATTTATTAGTACCGGTATTGGATAGCAGTATTACATATAATTACGATGGAAAGTTAATTTTATCGGGTAAATTTGATTCTACAATGTTGTATTCAGTATTGGTTAAAGGTGTTAATAATAAGCTCGATGTCAATGAAATCTTAACTGAACCAAATGTTAACAATTGGGATTCATTGCTGCTTTCAGGAATACGATTTGTTCAACTCCTTGGTAATGAGCCATGCACTGTTTTGCATCTGGATTCTGTAATATTGAACGATGGTGAAATCTACACTGTTATTAAAAATGGGCTTTTCACAATTTGTACTAAAACCTGCAATGCAGACGGCATAAGATTATTTTTATCAATTGCCAACAGTGAGTTGTTCTTAGCCCAGAATAATCCCAATCCCTGCAATAATACTACAACAGTAGAATTTGGCTTGATGGAGGAGGGATATTCATCTTTTTCAGTGTATAATGCCCTTGGGGAAGAGATGTTTAAAACGAACGATATACCTCAAAAACCCGGTAAATATTCCCTGCCTATTGACGTAAGCGCATTTCCACAAGGAATTTATTATTACGTATTGAAAACGCCTTCAAGAAACCTAAGTAATAGAATGCAAATAATAAAATAGTTTTTCATTATGACAAGTTTACGATTTATTCTTCTTTCACTATTTTTAGGAAGCTGCCTGTTTTGTACGATTAAGGCTCAGGAAACCGAAAATGTCGAACCTGACTCAATTACATTCAATAAATGGAACGTGACTCAATACGGCATTTTTGCTCATTATCAAAGAGGGTTTCTATTTGCCGATTTCAAAGAATTACCCGGATACCCAAGTTGCTGTCCGCAATATAGCGGTGGTTCCGGCAATGGCTTCGATATTGGCTTTTTGTATGAATCGCCTTTCGACCAGACATACTTCCTTTCAACCAGGCTCGATTTTAATTATACTTCATCCGAATTGACTTCCTCAGAACCCACTTTAGTAGGATATAACGGCAGGGAATACAAGGGAAGTTTCGACCATATTATATCATCATATTTTGTCGGTATCGAGGCTCAAGCCTATTATGGAGCCAGGTTTAATGACCGCTTCCTTTTATTTGGTGGTTTGGGATTTAACTATTTTTTAAAAGGCACCTTCGACCAGGCAGAAAAGTTATCAGAACCTGCAAATTTTGGCACTTTCGAGAATGGCAAACGAACCAGAAACGAAATAACGGGGGAACCAATTCCGGATTTACTCGGCTTCGATATTCATCTGGGAATAGGCGCATCCTACGAATTTCCCATGAACAAAAAACGCACAGTCCGGCTTGCTCCCGAACTGTTTTTCAATTATTCGCTTACTCCTTATGTAAAAAATATTAGTTGGTCCGGCGCCTGGATTAAAGCAGGAGTTGCTTTGAAATTTTCCGAGAAAAAAGAATTTCCCCTTAGTATTGCCTTGAGCGATGTCGATGCTGTTTTAATTGACCATTTTACAACTACCTGTTCCGGTTCATGGACTCAGATGAATAAAAAAGAGATAACAATTTATCCTGAGGCTGAGACAACCATTGGACTTGCAAAATGGGACTTAGTGCTGAAAGCAAATAACCGTGTATTAAAATCATTTACCGGTTCAAAGCTACCAGATGAATTGACCTATACCTTTGATTCGGATACAACTTTGATTCAGGATATTACCGATAGTATTAATTATAAATTTACGGTTCTTGATAACGATGATAAAACCGAAAGTATAGAGAAATCATTTGGAATTAACCATAAAAATCACAATTTTTCGGTTTCCGTCGAGTCGGATTATGTTAGCGGTATCGGTTCAGCTACAAGTGAAGCCGCTGTTAAAATCGAAAGAACAATTTCGACTAATATGAGACCACTGCTGAATTATGTTTTTTATGATTACAAACAGAGCAGGCTTCCACAAAGATATATCAGGTTAAGCAAAAAGGCAGCCAATGAATTTGATTTGATTGACCTGCATAACGAAAAAGCATTAACCTCCTATTACCATATTCTTAATATAGTTGGAAGGCGAATGACGGACAACCCCGCTGCAGTAATTACTCTTGCCGGATGCAACTCCGGAACCGGGGATGAAAAGGGCGATATTGAACTTTCTCTTGCAAGGGCTGATAATGTCCGGGCTTATCTAAGGGATGTATGGAAAATTCCACAGGCAAGAATGAAAGTTTCACCTAATATTCCAACTGACGGCGCACCAAGAAAACCCAGTATGGCTGGAAGAGAAAGGGACTTCAAACAGGCTGACGAAGAGAACAGAAGAGTCGAAATTATTCCTGACCCGGAATATATGTCTATCATTGAACCTGTTATCACTACCGATACTTTTTATATTGCTCAAATCGGCAGGGTATATTTATATCCCAAAGTCCAGTCTTCTTTCGGTATTCAAAGCTGGAACTGCAGTATAACCAGGGATGGCGAAGAAATTCAATCTTTCTCCGGTAAGGATTCCGTCCCGAATAAAATTCTTATTGATGTGGATAATAACATTGACGATTATATTAAAAACCAGAACGATTTACATTATCGATTTGCATTCAATAATTCCAAATCGATGGAATGTGGTTTCGAAGGCGATATTCCAATCAGGTTTACTACCAAGGACTCTACTCTCGATAAATTTAGTTTAATCTTATTCGAATTCAACAGTTCAGATGTTAAAGCCAGGAATGAAGAAATTGTCAATATAATTCGTGAGCGGATTCAGGATGGCGCTGTGGTTTCGATAACGGGCTATACCGATATGTTAGGCGACAGACCCGGTAATCAACTTCTTTCCAAAAAACGTGCTATATCCACTTGTGATAAACTTTTCGGTTTTGAATCAAAGAAATTGGCAGATTTCGATATGAATGAAATTTCTACCAATGACGTTATTCTGAAAAAGCTTTTATCATTCGATAGTCCAAGCGGCAAGAAATCCATATTTTTCAATGTTAAAGGATTAGGCGAAGACGAGCCGTTGCTCTATGATAATGAAACACCCGAAGGACGATTCTACTGCAGGACAGTGACCGTCGAAGTATGGAATCCAATGACTCAATTTAATAAATAATCAATTGAGGCTGTCACGAAAAGTCAACAAGAAAGTCATAATTATTATTGAATTTACCACCCCCTACCCCCTCCTAAAATAGGAGGGGAAATTAAATCCCCTCCTATTTTAGGAGGGGGTAGGGGGTGGTAAATTAGTTCATTTCCTTGTCAGTGAAAGCTCGATTTTACTTTTGCCTCTGAATGACTTTCTTCCCATTTTTGGACTTTTGAGACAGCTACGATAGTAATCTTATTGACTGTTTGGTATAATTTATATCCTGCCTGCATCTACATAAGAAATGGATTTATTTTGAGCTGTCACAATCATTTCTGCAAATTCCCGAACAGCGCCATTGCCTCCCGAAGCTTTGCATACATATCCCGCACTCTGGCGTACAGCATCCACTGCATCGGACGGGCAGGCAGAAACACCGACTATTTTTATTATTTCAAGGTCATTTATATCATCGCCTATATATGCAATCTCATTAGTTGTTAGTCCACGAGTTTGAGCAAGTTCTCTTATATCGGCTACTTTGTCTTTGGAATTAATAATGCAATCCTCAATTTCTAATTTGCGGGCACGTGCCTGAGCAATTAAAGAATTTTCACTTGTAATGATAGCAGTAAAAATTCCTGAATTTTGCAGCAGCTTAATTCCCATTCCGTCGCGAGTAGAAAAACGTTTTAGCTCCTCGCCGCGTTCGGTGTAGTACATTGCGCCATCGGTTAATGTACCGTCAACATCCATGGCAAGCAATTTTATTTTCCTTAATTTTTCGGTCAATGATTCAAATGTCATATATTCTCCTTTTACTTTTTGTGTATATTTTCTTTTGGGTAGTTCTAAAAATTGTCATTCCCGCGAAAGCGGGAATCCATAAAGCTGCTCTGGGAGTGGATTCCCGCTTTCGCAGGAATGACAATATTGAATTTTTAGAACTCCGCTTTTCTAACTTTTCAAAATATTTGTTAAAAATATTATTCCTTTAATCTTAAAATAATCCAATGTATTGTTTACTAAAATATAAAATTTTACTCAATTTATAAGTGAAAGGTTATAATTTGAAAAAAGGATTTTATTCCATAAATTGCATTTGATAATTCAAAGGAATAGTATGCAATCAAAAATACGAGTTGAAGTGCAGCATTTTGAGGGTTGCCCGAACGGACCGGTAATGCTTGGTAACGTTTTAAAAGCGATTTCAAATTTTGGTAATCAGGTTGAATTTGTTGAAACACATATAGAAACACCTGAAGATGCAATTACCAATAAATTCCGGGGTTCGCCAACTTTACTGATAAATGGTGCTGACTTTGAGAATATGCCCGAACCGCCTGAACCGAGGCTTAGCTGCCGATTCTATCCGAATGGAGTTCCACCGGTCGAAAGAATTACAGAACGGATTCGGAGTTTGACAGGAAAATAAAACTCTCTCAACCGGTTATAGAAGTAGAAAATTATGGGAAATGGATATGTCTCATAAACCAGGAATAATGTCATTCAGAGCGAAGCGAAGAATCCAGAAGCAGCACTGGGATTGGATTCTTCGCTTTGCTCTGAATGACATCCTTTCTGGTTTAAGGGGTACACTCCTGAGTGAGGATGTTTTACAATCAAAATTAATTTTTGCTCATTTTGAGACTTTTTCGTTTTTCATGTGTCATATAGAAAGAATTTGTGCAAATTTGAAAAAACTTATTCGGGAGCAGTTGTGAAGAAGCGATTTCAGAAAAGATGTGCTTGTTATCGAAAGCCGGAAACAGATAAACGATAATATGGCAGAGTTAATAAAAAGCCCTTCGGGGTGGAAGGGCTTGGATTCATTTTAACTACTTGTAATCTCACCACAAATTTCCTTAAAATCAGTAGAATACTCTTTTAATTTTTTTATTATAATATAAAATTCGAAAATATGCTTATAAAAATTTTGAATTTCAAAAACAATAAGCCCATCAGCATCTCTAAACAATTGACAATTTTTAAGATTTCTAAGAGTTAAAATTAAATTATCATCAATAAATACTGAAAAAGGAATCATAAAGATATTATCAATTATTTTTATCGTTTCATTTTTTATAAACTTAAAATAATCAATTTCAGTGTATTCACCTGATGAAGTTGTAATTTTATCATTTTCTAAAAGCCAATATTTAAAATTCATTTTATCGTTTGAAAATGTTTTAAAAGTTTTAAAATCATCTTCATTTAAATTATTAATCTCTTTATTAGAATTGCATTTTGTCTTGAAATAGTATAATATTATATAAAATTCTTTAACGATAAGATTTATATCTGGTTGAATACTTTTTCTGGCTTGAATTCCTTTTATATAATTTGTTAAAATTGTTGTTAAAAGATATATTAGAATTCCAGATAAATAGCCATAAGCAAGATTAACAAATACATCATTTATACCATCAACATCCATTGAAGAACAAGGATTATGAATTATATAACATTTGAAAATTCTAATAAGAACAATCACAACAATACTAATGATTGTAAAAATCCAAAGTAGAATATTAGTGTGTGACAATATTTTTTTCATTATAATTCTTTCCTACACAACCACCGCCGGCACCACTCCACCCGCATTAACCACTGCAATATTGCTTGCTCCGCTGGTTTCACTGCCTTTTCTGGCTTTTACGATATATTGAATCGGCAAACCAAGAGGATGCCCGATGTGAATAAAACTTGTTTTTGTTACTACATTGAGCAAAATCCACTGCGAATACGGCGGAATACTATATTCAATCACAAACTGCGTGCCGGGAGCATTGCCGTTTCTGCTCCAGTCAAGCTCGATATTGCCGTCGGGAAGCAATTCCGCAACTAATTCGCTTGGGGGAATCGGATGCTGGGGATAAGTCCCGCCTTCATGCGTCGAAATTCCCAATTGCGATTTCAAAGCAGGAGTAACAGCGGGATTTGCCTGAATTTTATTCACCACAACCCGCACTTTTTGAATAATCGAATCCTTTGTAGCGTCTTTGGTATCGACAGAGGAGGCAAGAGCGGCTTTTTTCGCTTCCACGTCGTTCAGATTTGTGGAATAAGTCGGCTGAAGAGTAGAAATCGGTGTTAAATCACCGGCAACAAGACCAAGCGCCGCAGTATTTGCAGTAGCAATAGTAACGAAATTGGCAAGCCAAGGGACAAAATCGGCGTCTTTTGTAGGAAAATAATTTGCCATCTCAAGAATCTCCCAAATTTATTCAAGAAAATTACAATATTTCAAAAGAAAAACTCCAAGTTTCCAAAGAAAACAACAAGTTCTCTCTGCAAAATTACGATATTTCCAAAGAAAAAAAGCAAGTTTCTCAAGAATTATTCAATTATTCTTGAGAAATTTGATGAGAATCTTGAGTTACTTTCAATTTTTCTTAATACAACTTCAATTTTTCCGACAATATTTTATATTTTTTTAAGATCGTATTAAATATATCTTTCGCAATTCATAATAAATTACAAATTAAACAATCTTAGTTACATATTTTTTTCTAATTTCCTCTAAAAATTTCATTAAAATTGGTTTATTATCAAAATCATTTCTTTCAACAATTTCTTTTAACTTTATCAAATTATTTGAAACCCGTTTTTCAATATTGTTAATTTGTTTATCAAAACCAGAGAAAGATAATAAACTAATAATAATTTGATACACTGATTCAATTGTTCCGTAAAAAGTAAAACTTGACCCAATGTTAGTAAGTAGTTTTCCACCTTTTTTCACTTTTTCAATTTTTTTCATAATTTTAATTTCATTAACAACTGCTTCGGTAAAGATTTTCTGTAATTCATCTTCAAATTCACATAGCTCGCTCAAAGAGAGAATGATTTTATCAGTATCAAATAAATCAACTTTATTTTTTGTTTTTTCCATTAATAAATTATATTTCTCAATAAATTTACTATGGAATAATGATTCTCTTAATTCAATTATCTCCTTAAAAGTTAATAAATCAAGAATTTCTACGGGGAAATATTTTTGCGTTTTATCATGAATGATATTAACAAATATTTTATAAAAAATCTCGTATTCTGATAATTTCGTTTTCCCTTTTTCTAAATCTGTAATACTAAAATCAATAAGATTTTCTTGTGGTAATACTCCTTCGGAGTTAACTGCATGAGCACCAGACAAGTAATATACAAAATCTGTGTAATTACATAATATTTCCCAAAGTAATTTATTACCAGTGTTTTTTCCAAGTTTATAAATATCTCCTCTTGAAGGTGAAATAATTTCACTAATTTTATCTGATAAATCACATATTACTGTATTCTTTATATCTGAGAGATTATGGCGTAGAACAGATTTTTCTTCATTCAAATCTTTTATTAAACGTTCTTTAAACCATTGAGAAGTTAAATTGACATCCCATGATATTACAGAATCAACACTATTCATTAACAAACAATTAATATCTTCCTTTTGGGAATATAATTCCTTCTCCTTTGATTCATTTTTTTTATAATGATAAAAGTCTGTAAAACTTTTGTATTTTGAAATTAAAGCAGGAACTAAAATACCTTTTTCTAAAACTATCGGATTTTCCTTAATAAATTCCTGAGCTAATTCTGATTCAAAGAGATGAGATGTTGCAATTACTACAAATCCCTTGATTAAGGCAAGTAATTTTACCTTACGCTCTAAATTCAATTTTATATCATTGATTTCCTGATTATTCCATTCAACTTGAGAATATGTAACTCTATCAAATTCTGTAAAATATACTCTTGGTAATTCAAGATTTTGAGGATCAATAAATTTCATTTCTAACTCTCCAATGTTTAAAAAATCAATCAATGCAAAATTAAGTGTTTGTGAGTTAATACAGGCACACAATCTTGAGAAATCCATAAATTATTATGACTAAAGATGCCTATTACTTTTCCCATGATGCATAAGCACGTCATGACGAGAAAATACTTGAGCTAAGGGCAGAACTTGGCTGGGATGGTTATGGGAACTTTTGAGCTATTATCGAATGTTTAAGGGAAGCATCCGGTTATAAAAACAGTAAGAACAGGCTTAACGGTCTTGCTTTGCAATTGTCCACCACTAAGTAACTGTTGAAAAAGGCAGGAAGAATGTCATTCTGAACGAAGTGAAGAATCCAGAAGCAGCATTGGAACTGGATTCTTCACTTCGTTCAGAATGACATTTCTCCATTTAATTTGTTTTTCAACAGTCTACTAAGGAAAAGTTGGAACAGATTATATCAAATTATGGTCTTTTCAATCTCGATGAAGAATTCTTTTGGAGTGAGAGCCTTCTTAGAAGAATGGAAGAACGTGATTCAAAGGTTCGC
>JAERMQ010000015.1 GCA_016844745.1 Ignavibacteria bacterium
TTCCTGTCATTTATACCTAAGAAAACTCATTGTTTTTTGAATTTTAGTACACATTATTTTTTTATCAATTTTGTCCTTTTTACGCTGGTGCAGTACAAATTCTTTTATCGTTTAGAAAACTTCCTCCGGGAGTACAAATAATAAGTTGCCCGGATTTATCCTCAAAAATGGTTGTAATGTAATCCCCTAACAGACAATTTGAGTCTTTTTGATTTGCCCTGTATATTTTAAATTTCTCCTTTATTCTGTCAAATTTTATTAGACCCTTATCACAACCAATCCAGAAGTTACCCATTCTATCTTCAAGTATGCAATTTATTCCGATAGAATTATTTTTATTCGAATCAATTTTCGCAAATGAATATCTTTTAAAAGAATTTGTTTTTCTAACGTATTTGTTTAATCCATTATCCGCACCTATCCAAACGGTACCATATTTATCTTCATAAATGCATGATATTCCATCATCATCACTAATGCTTGTAGAATCATTCTTATTATTCTGATAGATCTCGAAATTATTTCCATCATATCTATTCAGCCCACCTACATTTGTTCCTAACCATAAATAACCAAGCTTATCCTGTAATATACATCTAATCCAGTTTTCGGATAGGCCGTCGTCATTTGTTATATGGATAAATTCTAATGCAGGCTTAACAAAACTTTTTGAATTTACCAAAAATGAATTAAAAATTAACAATAATAGAATCTTAACTAATTTTTTCATTATTGCACCTCAATATTTTAATTATTTTTTTTTAAGAAATAAGTTTATATTCACTTATTCTTTTATATCAATTTCATCAAGATACTCATTCTCTTATGCCGGTTTCTCTAATTCCTTCTTAATAACATCGCTCAATTCCTTTTCCATATCCTTGCTATAGCCGGGCTGGTTCGTTATTTTTACAAATTTCTATTGCAATATTGTATTTAACAACAATATTACTTCATTCGTAATACTATCAGGAGCTTTTTCGATAAATTCGGCTTCTCGAGCCTGCCAGTCCAGACTTTTAATCTGGTCTGATAATACAACACCTTCTATTTCCTTTAAATGCCTTAATTTTACTTCGAAAGGATAGCCTTTTATCTGGCTTGTAACCGGACAGAAAAGAGCAAGTCCTACCTTTTGATTATATATTATTGGAGATAGCACAAAAGCCGGTCTCTTTCCTTTTTGCTCATGCCCGGATTGAGGGTCAAAATTTAGCCAGACGATATCTCCTCTATCCGGAATATAAGGTTTCTTTACCATACTTCATTTCCTTCCGGCTTACCATAACTAATTTCTTTATGAATATTTTCTTCTGTAACTTTTAAAAGTAAATCTTTTAGTTCAATTTTATCCTTCGGTTTAATCACTAAAGTATGATTCTTTATCTCAATATCTACTGTCGAGCCATCCCTAATTGAAATTTTTTCGGAAAATACTTTAGGTATTCTTACTCCGAGACTATTTCCCCATTTTCTAATTACCGTCTGCATAAAATTCCCTTTTTTAAATTATACAATGTTTATACAGCAAAATAATAAAAATATAATAAAATTCATCATTCTGTTATGCCGGTTTCTCCAACTCCTTCTCAATAACATCACTCAATTCCTTTTCCATATCCTTGCTGTAGCCGGGATGGACAAAGAGAATTTTCCCATCCTTACCGATAATGAAAAGTGTCGGATAGCCGGTAACGCCATAATCTTTTGCTACATCATCGCCATGGATGAGCGTTTTATAGCTGAATCCCTTTTCACGGATGAATCCGGC
The DNA here is from genome assembly GCA_016844745.1 of Ignavibacteria bacterium. Classification (GTDB taxonomy): domain Bacteria; phylum Bacteroidota; class Ignavibacteria; order Kapaibacteriales; family UBA2268; genus JAERMQ01. The sequence continues at coordinate 1,772 of JAERMQ010000015.1, forward strand.
AGGGTCTGCTTCGTTGGTTTCTCTACAACTCACGCCGTAAAGCTCGAAAGGCTTTCCTTTGAATTTGTCGTAAATCGCCTGAATTTTCGGAATGGCAACAACGCACCATGGACACCATGTACCCCAGAAATCCAGCACAATTACCTTACCGAGGAATGAAGATAACTTAACTTCATTTCCTTTGCTGTCCTTTAATGTGAAATCAGGCGCTGTATCTCCTTCTTGCAGGGTATGGGATTCTTCAGAATCATCTGCTTCATCCTGCTTCTCCGGACGGAAATATTCTACCTCATAATCGGCTGGAGGACGCGGTTTGAATAAAGAATCCGGTATCAGGACATTTAATTGAACATTTTTGAGAATGTACTTTTCTTCTTCTATTTTTATATTATTGACCAATAGCACATTTTCAAACTTTCTGATTACTCCGTCCTCGCATCCGTAATAATTTATCGAGATGTGATTGGAGTTTGGTCCGATATCTTCATTATCCAAAGGAGCTTCGCTTTTAACGAGCAGGCATTTTACCCCATCCGAATTAGCCGAACCCTGATAAACAAAAGAGGAATCTTTATTAATATTATCTTCGTATTTCTTATCTGTTGTGCGAATTACTGCTTTAATGATATTGATATATTTTTTTATGAATTCTGAGGATTGAAAGATTTTTTCTACGATGAATACACTCTTGTTTTTCGGCATAAGCATTGCATAAGTTCTGCCGTTATAAGTTATTATATTGCCTTCTGAATCCTCCAGCCTGATTTTGGCATGAATTGCATTATCGTTTTCATTCCTTTTGAGCCATACTTTATATTCGGTTAATTTTTTTACGCCGGAAGATGAAATGCTTACCTCTGATACATTGAATTGAGCTGAAAGAATATTAAGCCGTTTTTGATAAGAAGAGATAATGATTTCCTTCGGGTCTTGCTTTGCACCACAAGCGCTAAATAATATTAAAGATAAAAAAATAAGGATGTTTCTCATTTTATCCTTCTTAAATATAAATTAAAATAAGAGAAACCCCCTAACCCCCTTTGAAAAAGGGGGAATAAAAGTACCCCCTTTTTCAAAGGAGGTTAGGGGGTTTCTCTTTTATTTTTCATATTTTATTAATTGAACCTTAATGTTAGAGAACTATCAAAGTTTATTTCTCATTTATGTTAAATTATAAAAAAATTAAATTAAGGAAATTGATTGATTTGAACAAATTTTTCGGTTCGGGAAAATTTGGTTAAATTTGCATTATGAGAAGTAAGACAATAAAAGCAGCAAGCTGCCTTGCACTGGGCGGTACGATACGTGGAAATTCCTTTATTTCATGTATCGCCATTATGTATTTGCTGCTGCTGAGCGAACTTCTCTCCAGCTCTACAAGTCGTTCCTAATATTATTCACACATTATTTTTCAACTTTAGTTTTGCTTATTAAACTATTAGTTTATAAAGTTGAAAGTTTATAAAGTAAAAAATAATTTTTGTGTTAGAAATTGAGATAAATGTTAATTGTAATGTATTTCCAAAATCAAATTTGTAAAAAAAAATGAAAACCAAATCAATTCTTAGTTATAAGCCAAAATATAGCATTGGAGCCGACCAAGTACTTGATGAATTAAAAAAGCACATGCTTATTGACGGCTTCAATATCGTGTTGGACTTGTATGACAGCGCAGGTTCTACTTTTATCGATGCCCGGACGCGGCAAAAGTATCTGGACTTTTTTACTTGCTTTGCAACACTTCCTGTCGGCTTCAATCATCCTAAATTATTAGAAGAAAATTATCTCGAATACTTAGGCAGAATCAGCGTTAATAAACCATCGAATTCTGATATTTATACAGAAGCAATGGCAACGTTTGTTAATACCTTTTTCAAAATCGCAGTTCCGGATTATTTCAAATATTCATTCTTTATCTCCGGAGGGACATTAGCCGTTGAGAACGCTCTTAAAGCGGCATTCGATAGAAAAGTCCGCAAAAATTTCTCAAATGGTTATAAATTCGAACATGGGCAGCAAATCCTGCATTTCAAGCATGCTTTTCATGGAAGGTCGGGTTATACTATGTCGCTAACAAATACAGACCCGGTAAAGACGGAGTATTATCCTAAATTTTCCTGGCCCCGGGTTTTGTCGCCATTTATCGAATTTCCGGAAAATCAGGAAAATATTGAGAGAACGATAGATAAGGAAAATGACTCCATACGTGAGATTCAGCAAGCTTTCTACTCAAATAAGGATGATATTGCCGCTATAATAATCGAACCGATTCAGGGTGAGGGAGGGGATAATCATTTCCGAAAGGAATTTCTTCAACAGTTGCGGATTTTGGCTGATGAGAACGACGCATTGCTGATTTTCGATGAGGTTCAGTGCGGGCTTGGGATTACCGGTAAATGGTGGACTCATCAGCATTTTAATGTTCAACCCGATATAATGACTTTTGGAAAGAAAACACAAATTTGCGGAATTTTGGTTGGAGATAAAATTGACGATATTCCCGACAATGTGTTCCATACTCCCGGCAGGATTAATTCAACATGGGGCGGCTCACTTGCCGATATGGTGCGCTCAACAAAATATTTGGAAATTATCGAAGAGGAAAATCTCTTACAAAACGTTAGTCTGCTTGGAACCTACCTGATGAATGAATTGAATGAAATTCAGGTTAACAATCCGGATTTAGTTTCCAATGTGCGAGGTAAAGGATTATTCTGTGCATTCGATTTGGCATCTACTGATTTGAGAAATAAATTCCGTCAGAACTGTTTCGATAATGGTTTACTTATTTTGCCATGTGGTAATCAATCTATTCGTTTTCGACCGGCACTGAATATTAAAAAGGAGAACCTTCAAGAGGGACTGGAAATTATTCGAAAGGCACTTATTCAATTGTAAATTGTTAATGGTCAATGGTTAATGAAATAGGGACAGGAAGCAAGGGGCGAGGGACGTGGAAAATTGTAATTAGAAATCATACATCCTATAATCCTTTAATCCTGTAAATCATGGTTCAGACATTTATTGAGCTATCAATTATCTATTGGACTGTCATAATAAAGTTGACAATTATTTTCTAATTTTTGTAAAAGTATTTGATTAGAATAGATTCCTGTATTCGATTTTGTTTTTAATTAAAATTATTATAATTTGTCATAATGATAGATGTCAAAATCCAATATCTATGAAGTACTTGAATTAATAAAAAAAAATATTAAATTGGATTTATAATTAACGATTAATAAATTTTTGAAAGAGAGAATATGAAAAGATTACTTGTTTCAATTACAACAATTTTAGTTTTGAGTTTATCGTTTATATCCTGCTCAAAAGATAGTACTCCGGTTCAACCATCGCAGAACAAGATATTAACGACTGTTGTGAAAGCGCAACTTGACTCAATAGCCGATTTATGTTTTGGCGAGGTTAGTACTCCCGGTATGATGGCGCTTATCTCCGTTGAAGGAGAAGGTGACTATCTCATTAAGCGCGGAGTTAGCAACAGAGAGACCGGCGAACTTATGAATGAAAATCACTTTCTTAGAATTGCGAGCAATACCAAACCATTTACAGGCGCTGCAGTCCTGATTCTGGTTGATGAGGGAAAGATTAATTTAGATAGTTCAATATCCTATTATCTGCCGGAATATAAGGTTCCGAATGGGTATAAAATTACAATTCGCATGCTTGGTAACATGACAAGCGGATTATTTAGCTATTCCGGTGATGCTGGGTTTTGGAATTCTTATGTGGCAAGTAATCATTCAAAGACTTTTCCACCCGATTCCCTTTGTGCAATGGCATTCCGTCATCCGGTAAACTTTGAACCGGGAGCAAAATATGATTATTGCAATACAAATACTGTTCTTCTTGGTTTATTGATGGAAAAAGTAACAGGGATGTCTGCTAAGAATGTTATTTCCGAGAAGTTGCTTAAACCTTTAAAATTAACAAATACCTATTGGCCCAACTCAATTTTTTTGCAATCACCCTATCTTCATGGATATAGCTTGATTGAAGGCTCGATAATTGAAGCAACCAATTGGAATCCTTCGTGGGGTTACACTGCAGGGATTTTGGTTTCAACCTTATGGGATATGAAAACATGGGGGAAAGCCTTAGGTGAAGGTAAATTACTTTCTGAAAAAATGAAATCCGAGAGGTTTAAATGGGTTGAAGACCATTACGGTTTTTCTGTATCGAAGGCAGGTGATTGGGTTGGGCATGCCGGTACTATGCCAGGGTTTAATTCCCACATCTATTATAATCAGGCAAAAAAAATAACTCTGGTTGTAGTTTGCAACATGGATACCGATACTCCGGTAGAAGGATTTTCCTACTTTTTCCAGAAGATTTTAAGCGAGGCAGCTAAGTAATGGTCTATGGTTATTGGTCTATTTAGAATTAAGGATTATATGACTATATCCTATAATCCTATAATCCTTTAATCCTATAAATCATAATTCAGACAGATATTATTTATAAAAGAAATTATTTATAAATATTACCGTATAAAGCAGTACCAAAGCGGAATAAGCTGGCGCAATTAATCCGGAAAATCGCTTCAAAATACTTTGCGGGAACGCATTGTTGTAGAAGACAAGCAATAGTATAGGTACGGCTGGGGCGAAATACCTGCCTTGTAATCCGAATACCATTTCAGCGCCTTTGGGAGAGTAGAGCAGAAGCCCACCCATAATCAAATATACCGTTCCTATTGCAATGAAAAATGCAAGTAATTTCTGATAAAGATTCAATTTAATATTGGCTGATGAGTCTAACAATGCAACGGTTATAAGTACGATACCATGAAGAATGATAATTATTTTTGGCATCAACAGGTATGAATATCCGAACCTGCCAATTGTTCCGCTGACCCACTCCTGCCGGAAAAACAGGAAATTATTCGTCAATAAAGTGATATATTCAAACGGATGACTGAATATATAGGAAATTTTCTCAGACGTCCCGCCAAAATCGTATTCCTTCCTCAATTGCGGCACATTACCGAGATCATAATGTTGTGCCGCAACAAGCGCGCCCCATGTGAACGAATCCAAATAAAAGAATATAAGGACAAAGATTAATGCCATCGATGCGTAGATAGTAAGAGCTCGTTTCATATTTCCGAATTTACCTGGAGGTATCAGGAAGAATACAAATAGAATTAACGGATATCCGGATTTGGAATAATAATGCAGTATAGCCAATACCGTGATAAAAGCCAATGAACGAATAGTGATTTTAGCATCGGGAACGAAGGCGTAATACAGACAGAATGCCAGATATAAGAAAGATATTCCATTGCTGAGCATGTCGTAGGTGACGGAAGCAGATTGATATAGAATCATTGGCGTTAAGGCATAAAGCAGCAAAACATATTTGAAAACAGGTGTATATTTGATTGCGTAAAAAATAATGATTATATAACAGATTAATCCGAACAAACGTGCAAACCAGCCAAGCCACAAGGGTTTCGAATTAATTATTTTGCCGAATATTATTCCGATAGAGTAGGGTAGATATGGTATTGGATTTGTAGAGTAAGAATGGTCGTGCCTGTATTCAGAGTTTCTTTCGTTAAGTGTGATTTTTCCGGCTTCTTTTTTTCGTTGGGACATGGTAGCACGAAGGTTTTCCAATTGGGCATCATCCTTAGTTTGGAATGGTAATCCCTGGAAATAATTTACAACATAAGTTAGATTCAGTGGGACATTACCCCCAATTTGAGTTCCGTTTTGAGTTGGAAGTATATCGCCGGATGCAATATGATATGCATGAAAGAAATGCCTGTCTTCGTCATTGGTCTGGAACGGCGGATTGACGAATACAAGCACAATGCCGAAAATGGCTGCTATAAAGACAAATGCCCATTCGGGCTGTAATTGAAAGGAATTTAATTTTGAAGTTTTAACTTTCATTTATGAATCTCATTTATTTATGTAATTTTAATTTCAGAATACTTAAAAAGAAACTCGAAAAAATGATCTGGCAGCCCAGAACCAATAAAGTAATCGATGTAATCACCAATCTCATTGTGCTTTGCAAGCCTAACGCGCCGAATTGACCTTGTTCCGCTTTAATGACAGCATAAACCGACCCGCCTAAACCTAAAGCGACCATTAAAGAACCAACGAACAGTCCACGTTCCAATGTTAATGGTTTGAGCAATTTCATTAATCTTTCATGTTCCGGTAGCAGTTTTTCCTGAATTGCAAATACTTTTGATAGAATTGCAAACGATACTGCCTGGAAACCAATTATCAGGGCTGTACTTGCATAAAGCAATGTATGAAAGTCAAGAGAGAACCTGATTCCGGGTAGCAAAAGCAATCCAAGGCATATACCAAAAATGATAAAGGAAATTCCAGGGTATAGAAAAAGCCAGCGGGGGCTGTATAGAAGCAAAAATCGAAGATGCCGCCACCCGTCATGAATGGGTCTTAAATGAGCAGGGCGTGAGCGACCGGACGGAAAAATCTTAGTTGGAACCTCAGCTACTTTCAATTTGATAAAGGAAGATTTTACTATCATTTCACTTGCAAATTCCATACCTGTTGTTCGCAAGTCGAGTTTAATGAATGCTTCTTTAGTAAAACCACGCAAACCGCAATGGAAGTCGCTTACCGGGCTTCGATAAAATATTTTTCCAATTAACGAGAGACTCTGATTACCTATTAACCTTGGCAAATATGATAAGGAACCTGCTTTTGACTCACCTTTGAAGCGGTTGCCAATAACCATATCATAGCCGTTACGAAGCATTTCGACAAACTGCATCAGATTTTCGAGGTCATGGCTGCCGTCTGAATCGCCCATGATTACGAATTTGCCATAAGCTGCCGTTATACCGCCACGTAAAGCGCTGCCATATCCTTTCATTGGAACATCGACGATACGGGCGCCTTCGTTTATTGCCAATTGCTGTGACCCGTCAATGCTGCCGTTATCGGCAACAATAACCTCACCTTTAATATTATTGGTTTCTAAGAATTTTCGGGCTTTAGCAACGCAATCTGCAATTGTTTCAGCTTCATCTAAGCAAGGCATGACAATTGATAATTCTATTTCTATATTTTCAGTATTTTTAATAAAATTCACTAATAAATTATTAATTCTCGAAAAAAAATATCTCCAAATTTAACAAAAATTAGTATTTTATAACGTTGAAAATTTATTAACTTGAAATTTAACTAATTTTCATAGTGTCACGTGTTACACTTGAAATTCAGAGATGGGTCAAGAGGAACACTTAACTCAAGGCAATTAGCACTGAAAATAAATAATATTTTTTAATTTAGAGGCAGCTATGACAATAGAACAAATACTTTCGAATTATAAAAACATAGCCGTTTACGGGATGTCAACAAATCCTGCGAAAGCGGCTTATCATGTACCAAAATACATGTTAGGGAACGGGTACAACGTAATTCCCATCAATCCGATGGCTGATGAAATCGATGGAAGAAAGTGCTATCACAATCTTGCTGATGTTCCGGATGAAATCGATATCCTGGATGTATTTCGTCCTTCTGAGCAATGCCTGGCAGTCGTCGAAGAAGCCGTTCAAAGAAAAGCAGCACACGGAGATATTAAAGTAATCTGGCTTCAATTAGGAATCGTTTCGGATGAAGCTGCCGCACTTGCAGCTAAACATAATATCGAATTTGTTCAGGATAAATGTATTAAGGTTGAGCACCAGAGGATCTAATTCTGAATTCTGAATTCTGAATTATAAGTTATAATATTGATTCAACTTTAGTGGGTTATTTTTTTAATATTCATATCATTAAAATTTTGAAAAATGTCATAATTGCACAAGGATGAAGATTATGAAAATACAAATTGAAAAATTGAGCGAGGAAGAAATAACTCGCCGGGGTATCAGGAAATGGTCGATTTGGGAAAAAGAAGTATCCGAATTTGACTGGTTCTACGATGAACAGGAACAATGCTTATTTCTTGAAGGACGAGTAATCGTTTCCTCCTCACTTGGAGATGTTGAAATCCGAAAAGGCGATTTTGTAACATTTCCGGAAGGACTCCAATGCGTTTGGAAGGTGCTGGAGCCTGTTCGTAAGCATTATTATTTCGGATAGTATAAATGTAGAATTAAAGATGTCCAACATCTGCCAGATGTTGGACATCTAAATCAAACATGAAAAACCTTTAATTTCTGTGAAATGATTGGCGAAAGAGCATTATCAATTAGAAATTTCATATTGCAGCTAATATTGGCAGTTCCCGTTCACGTACAGCTTCCGAAGCAAATACAAGAGCTTCCTTTATATCTTCCAATTCAAGGTCAGGGTAAGCTTTCATAATTTCTTGGTTTGTCATCCCTTCTGCAACTAAGGTTACGATTGTAGAAACAGGTATTCTTAGGTTACGCAAGCATGGAACTCCTCCCATTTGGTTTATATTAATTGTTATTCTTTCAAACATAAAACATCTTAATGTAAATTAAATATTAAATATAATACGTAAAATGATTTATTCTATTTTATTTTTCGATAGTTAATACTGTTTTACATTGGAGTAATTTTTTTCTATACTATGAAAAACCTTCCGAAGGTTTCCCAACCTTCGGAAGGTTCAATCTATCATTAATCTTTGAAATTTTAATTCTTAATTCTTAATTAGTAATTACTAATTAGTAATTCTTAATTAGTAATTATCTTATTATCACAACAGGCAGCGAAACATACTTCCCACCGCTCCTCAAAACAAGGCTGTATCTGCCATTTGCGAGATTTGCATTACTTAAAAATGCATCATATTTTCCGGGCGTAAGAACATTATTTTTAAGCACTGATACTTCCTGACCAAGCATATCGAATAACGATAATCTCACTAACGAAGGGCTATCGCCATTCAGAGAAAAATTAATTGTAGCCTCCCTGTCAATCGGATTTGGCGAGATAGCTAATGACAAATCATCTTTCTCAACTGATGCAGCATCTTCCTCAACACCAACGATACCGGATTCGAGCCATTGAATACTATTATAAACTAAAAGGTCACGATATTTTTGACTTACAACTACATAAGGGCAAAAACTCATTAATATCAAACGGGATTCCGAAGCCAAAGTACGTACTGCAAATATAGCATCTTCAGCTTTGATTGGTATTGTATCCGTTCTACTATTGATATTGACATACCTTCCGTCATTCTGGAAATGGAGTAGTGGGAAAGTGTTGGTTTTATCTACAATTTTTAGAACAGGAAGCAAATAATTAATTAAATTTCCTTCCTTATTAGCTCCAAGAAATTCTGTTATTGGGTCGCCGGGAACCCCTGCTATCCATATCCGCCAGGGAGAATAGCCAAAACCTTCCATATTCCAGCCAAGGTATTGAACTCCAAAGAAGGGAAGTGCATTATATGTGTTTAAATTACCAACTGCCTGATTCCCGCAAACCAAAACGTTAGCGCCATTGTTAATTGCATCGGTTATTGCCTTAGCTTTTGCAGATGTTAACTGACCGGCAGCTCCAATATCCCAAACTAAATTTCGTAAATCATCAAGGGAATTGGAAACAGTTAGGTAATTATCTCCTGAGATTTCTATATACTCACTCGCCGGTTTCCGTTTCATTATTGATTGATGAATTGAATATTTGGAGTCGTCATCGGTTACCTGCAGAGTCTTTACGTTTGTTGAAAGCATTGTTATCTGAGGACTGTTGATAACAAGCGAAGAATTTTCAACAAAAGAAATTTGCATATAAGCATCCCCGATTCCAGTTGTTGCGCCTGGTGTAAAGTCCAAAGTTATATCTTTATAAGAATTGGCATTTATTACAAAGTTGTTCTTGATACTAACTTCTGCTGTCCAATCCGATGGAGTTCTTGGAGTTTTTATAGCTTGAATGGAAACAGTTACAGGTTTACCGGAATTATTTTCAATTGAAAAATCTTTTGAGGAAGGCATACCTTTCACACCCGGATAGAAATTAGTAGAATTCGCAGAGGTAATCGAATATAACGGCGAAGACTCTATACTTTCAGCCTGTAAAATTTCTTTGGTTCCGTCATCCTGAACAAATGCAACAATGTTAAAATCGAAATTTATTCCGGGTTTGATATTCCAGTTGAAATTAAATTTTTTTGTTTCATTAGCTTTTAGTGTTAAAGTAGTGCCATTGAAATCGGGAAGCATAGCACGGGCTAAACATTCGAAATCCTTTTCTCCGTTATTACCGGCGGCGTCGTAATAATGGCTTTGTTCAACAACAATTATGCGAAGTTTTTTAAGGCTGATAGCAGATGTTGAAGTTACTGCAACTTCAATTTGACCGGTTAATCCGGTATTGATTGCAGTAATATCAATTTTGATTGGAGAGGTTGTTGCAAATGAATCGACCTTCATGGTTAGAGCCACAGTGTCGCCAACGGCGCCATAATAATTCGTACCTGTTTTTTCGGCTACTAATCCATTGACTCTGCCGCATGGAACACCAATTTTATCCATACCATAATAAGTGCTGATGCGGTTTCTCTGCATAGCAGTATCATAAAGGTACATTGGGTCGGTTGCTCCGGGCCACTAAGCATGATAAATGACGGGAATGACAACATCCTTCCTGCTTTCGAGCCAGATTTTGAATCTTGGATTTTGGCTGGCGCATGGTCCGCAGCTTGCGTTAGTGCCTTCTTCCACAATATATTTTCTGGGAGTTTGGGCAAAAACAGATAATGAAAGAATAAGAATGAGTAGGAAGAAAATACTAATCTTGCGTAAAAAAGTTTTCATTTTTATCTCCAAACATAAGTGATAAAATGCAATATTATAATACGAATATCAAACTTAATTTATTTTATCTAAATAAAAAATTATTTTTCATTAACCATTACCATTAACCATTGACAATTATTTACAATATTCCTGCAGTACCTGCCATGCCTCCTGGCAGCCTAATTGATAGGAATGATTCAAGTCGAAACAACCCACTTCCTTTTGCCCAAGCCGGTAATTTGCCAAACCCCGCTGGAAATATGCATATTTGGTATCCGGACGCAGTGTTATAACTTTATTGCAATCCTCGATAGTGCCATGAAAATCATTTTGGTAATATTTCGCAACGGCTCTTTCGTAATAAGCCATAATATATTCCGGCTCGAGTTTTAATACCGAAGAAAAATCATTAATTGCCTTTGTGAAATTGCCCATATCCATATTAACCATTCCTCGTTCGAAATATGCAGAGGACTTATCATGAGCCAACTGAATAGATTTATCCAAATCGGCTAATGCTCCGTTCAGGTTTGCATTTTTGCGTTTAAGGGCAGCACGGTCAATTAACAACTGGATATTATTTGGTTTTAACTCAATAGCCTTGTCCAAATCAGCGATAGCACCTTTTATATCACCTGTTTTAGCTTTTGCTCCGCTTCTGTTTTCAGCATAAAAATCCGAACTGAGGAAGCGTTCGACTATCTTGAAACTTTCACCTTTCTGAAGGTTGATAAATTCAGGAATATTTGCGGCTAAATCCACTTCGGAAAAATTATCAAGCAATACAGGAGGTGAATCATTTCCGTCCTTATCGATATGAGTCAGATAAAGCTGGGTATAAGCGCCGCCTGCCTTAGATGCGAATACCAGCCAGCGTCCGTTTGGCGACCAGGAATGCCAGGAATTCATCTCATTGGTATTGCATCTCATCAATCTTGGAGTGCCTCCTTCGGCAGGCATGATGTATAATTTACTATCCGGTTGAAGCAGCATGAAATCTTTCGATTGAGTGAATACGAGCCAGCGTCCGTCGGGAGAAATTTTCGGGAAGTAATTGCTCATACCATTTTGGGAAGCTCCTTTCAATGGTTGAGCCTCGCCACCATTGCCGTTATTGAAAGGAATCTTGTATATATCATAAAAGAATCGTTTCCTGCCTTCAATAAAATCTTTTGCTACGGATGTCGGTAGAATGGGTTTATCACTTTTTTCAATCTCTAGAGTAGTGAAAACTTCCGTTTTTGAAAAGTAGATATATTTACTATCGGGACTCCATGAAGCATTGCTCTGAACGTATTTAGGATTATCAGCCCCTGGCAATGCCTTAAATATTTTTGATTGGCGGTCATATATCGTCAATATACCTTTAATGGGAAAGAATAGCTGGGAATAATATGGGTCATTCTTTGAAACGAATATTGAACGGTCTTTAACAGTACTGACAGCATACTTGCCATCCGGTGATACCTGGGAAAGTAAGCCATAAGTTTTTGTTCCGTCGCCCCGCTTGAAATCCGACCAGGAAATAATATGGTCTATGGAAAGTTCTACTTCGTTTTTGATAGGTGCAATAGCATAGGAGCCCTTGTCGTTAGCATAGTCAACATCCATACCAATTGTTTTTCCATCTGCAGAAAAAGAATGGCAGTTCGCACAAACTGGAAGATTTGTCAGGGTTGTTTTTGCCCTATCCCATGAAACATAACCGATTTTCCATTGAATTTTTTCTGTATTATTCAATGCGAAAGTGAAGGGCAGTGGTACCATACGGAAAAATACCGGAGCGCCGACCTCATCCTTCGAAGTAAGAATTGATACGCTTTCTACAGCTATAGGCTTTGCTGTTTTATCATTCGATACACCTACAATTATAACATTAATTATTTTCTCTCGTGAAAAGGTTTTGATTTCGTTCCATAGCTTTGTATCCGGCTTCCAGTGCTGTCCGGTTACAATCTCCGAATTTGCTTTTACTTTACCGTCCACTTCGAACAACAGGATAAATTTTTGCACGATAGTAGAATCTGCCTGCCACCGGAAAGTTGGTGCAACGATATCAGGTGGGAATACAGTGCTGTCCTGAGGGTAGATTATTTCAACCGAGCCGGTCTTTTTGTTTGTTTTCCAATAATCCAGATATTCATTAATGTTGAAACCGCCGAATAACGGTTTAAAAATAATATATAACAGTACCAAAAGCAGGATTACTGCTACGCTAATAATAATTTTCTTCACTACTTCCCTTTCAAATCTTTACAATATTTTTCTATTTCAGGGTATGCTTCATTATACCCTGCCGTATAAGCACGATTTAAATCATAACAAGCCTGCCGCTTATCATTAATTGCCAAGAAAACCATAGCCCTGTAATAATACGCAACAGCGAAATCGGGTTTTATTTTTACTGCTTTGGAAAAATCGCTCAATGCGCCTTCAAAATCCTTTATGTTATACTTTGCAGTACCTCTCTCATATAAAGCCTCAGGATAGTCTTTCTGAAGTTTTAATGCCCTGTTGAGATAATCTATTGCAAGTTCATTCTTACCATCCTGAACCATAATATATCCAAGTGCGTTGTAGGATTCGAAATCTTTAGGGTTGAACAACACCGCAGATTTGAAATCTTCTATTGCTTCCGCTTTTTTACCGATGTCCAGATAAGCAAATCCACGCATGTTGTATAGTTTTGCCTCGTTATGTTTTAAATGAATTGCTTGGGTTAAATCAATAATAGCAGAATCATACTTTTTCATTTCGAGATAAGTATAGCCGCGGGAACCGAACACCATAAAATTGTTTGAATCCAAGGCTGCAGCTTTGTTGAAATCAATGATTGCTCCTGCAAAATCACCCTCTTGTACCTTTCTTACTCCATCCTGGAATGCGAAATAATCGCTTTCAAGAAATTTCGGTTTAATCGAATTGAAAGGATTATTTCCGATATTGACGAATTCCGGAAGATTGCATGCCTTGCCTGGATAGCTGAAATTCTCAAGCCAGATAGCCGGGGAATCCTGACCGTTTTCATCAATATGGGATAGATAAAGATTAGTAAATGGTCCTCGTCTTTTCGATGAAAACACAAGCCATCGGCTATTCGGTGACCATGAATGCCATGAATTCATTTTATTATCCGAATTACAATCTAATTTTCTGGGAAGAGTCGATAGGTCAGCCTGAACAATATAAAGTCTGCTATCGGGTTGAAGAAGCATGAAATTTTTTGCCTGGCAGTAAACGAGCCATTTCCCGTCGGGAGAAGCCTTAGGGAAATAATTACTCATATCATTATTTGAAGCGCCGGGAACAGGAACCGGCTCACCACCTTTTCCTTCATTAAAAGGTATTTTATAAAGGTCAAATTTATGATTACGTCTTCCATAATAAAAGTCATCGACTAATTTCTGGTATTTGATTGAATCCCTATCGAAAGAAGTAATAAAGCCGCTTTCGTGGCTGGGAATTGCTTTAGCTTTGCAATAATACAAAAATTTTCCATCTGCGCTCCAGGTTGCATTCGACTGTACATAATTTGTATCGTCTGCACCTGGCAATGCAAAATACTTATCAGTTTCTTTATCGTAAATTGCGATGATTCCTTTAATCGGAAAAAATAATTGTGAATATGCAGTATCCGGCTGAACAACAAAAAATTCGTTATCCCTCAATGTACTGGCTAAATACCTGCCGTTGGGTGATATGTTGGTTAAAATCGCATAGGTCTTTTCGTTATTTTGGAATTGACTCCAGCGAATCATTCTATGTAGTACAATGTTTTTTTCAATCTGTGCTATTCCATAAGCATCTTTATCGCTGTGAGCATCGAGGTCCATACCAATTGTACTGCCGTCAGCAGAAAAAGAATGGCAATTGGCGCATACAGGGAGTTTTTCCATCACTACTTTAGCGCCTGAATCAGAGGAAACATAACCAAGCCTCCAGCGAAGCATTTCAAGGTGCCTGAGAATAAAACTGAACGGAAGCGGTACTTCACGAAAAAAAATAGGTGCACCAACCGAATCTTTTGAAGTCCTGAATTTTACAATTGAGGAAGATACAGGCTTATCGAAACTTTTCAACATTCCATAAATTGAAACTGTTATTTCATCCTTCATTCCGTTCTTTTTCAGTTTTTCCCAAAGTTCCCGAGCCGGCTTCCAACTGTTTGTATTTGTTATTTGATTAGCTAATCTTGTGTTTTTCGAATCGGTAACGGCAACAACCCACCAGTCAACATTTTTGCTGCTATCCTCCCATTGAAAAGTAGGGCAGGCAAATTCCGGAGGATAAATCGTTCCGTTTTGCGGATTTGTTATATAAATACCCTTTGACAAACTTTTCAAAGACAGTTCGGATACATCGATTGAGGATTGTGTCTGAGAAAAAATACCCTGATTTAGAAGAAATAATAAGAATAAATAAATAAATGAAAATATAATTGTTTTTCTTTTTAAATTTTTGTTAAAACTCATAACTTATAATTCATAATTTATAATTAGTTACGTAGCCTTCAATCTCAACCAACAAGTCATTTCTGCAAACATCTGCTTTCAAAAATAAGAATTCTTTTACATTGAAAGACATTTTGCATACTTCCCTAATAATATCTATATACTTTGTGTTTTTAATATACACTCTAATGTAATTAAAAATTGGATTAGAATGAACCTCCAAACCATGTCTATTCAAATTTTCAGTTGAAATTAGCTTTTTGATATTTTCTATCGTAATTTCTGTTTGCCTGACTTCATTATCAGGTTCCTGAGTAAGCTCTCCCTTGATTGAAGCAGTTCCTGAAATATAAATTTCGAGAAAATCCTCATTGAGTAATGCCTTTGCCCGCTCGAATTTCGGTGTAGCCGGATTGGCATCGCCTGTTATAGAGTTTCCTAATAAACTTCTTTCGGAATATTTGTGAGAATCGATTTGCTCAGGATTCCCAATTGGAATAATTTGAATTTTATTATCGGGAATTTTATTTTTTCTCGCAATGAAATCAATCACAACTCCGCCGCAGTTCATACCTATTCCGGTTGCTGCCGGGTAGCCGTTTGGAAATTTCGATTCGGAATAAAATTTAGAACGTACATCATTGAAAATCTGATAATTTTGATATTCAGTTCCATTTATTGTTGTAAATTCAAGGAGGTTTTCAATGAAATTCCACTGCCGCACTACATCTCCGAAAGTCATTCCTTCTTCCAGAAGTATCTTTTTCATTGACTCATAAGCTTCAATAGATTGATTATAAACTCCTGATAGAACATCCTTTCCAGTTAATCCTCCAGCATAAATTTCGATATACTTCTCATTTTCAATTAGAGAATAATGTAAATTATCAATGGATTTGTGTTTGATTATGAAATCTTCCGCAACAAATATTAAGACTTCCAAGACAACACAGTAAGTATCGGCGGGTGGTTCCGCAATAATGCCAATTGGTTGTGGAGTTGAAACGTATCTCTTTTGAAACTCGTTAATAATAAATTTTTTTTTGGCAGGGAAATCCGATTGTTCGGCAGCTATAAATAAATTCAGTTTCAGTATATTTTCGAACTTTAGTTTTCTTTTTCTTAATGTTGAATTTAATCTTTCAAAACAGCTTACTGCCTGTTCTTCAAAGCTGCGGGTTGTTGAGGGATATATAACTATAAATTCTTTAAATAAATTCATTGATTGATTATCAGAAAAATTCATGTATTCTTTAAAGCATTATTTATTAGCATCAAATCAGCTAAAGCAATGGCTAATGCAGCTTCAACAATGACAGGTACACGCAGGGCAATGCATGAATCATGTCTTCCTTTTATAATTAAAGTATCCAATTTACCAGTCTTGAAATTATATGTTGTTTGAGGTTTGCCAATGCTCGATGGAGGTCTCACCGCAACCCTGAACACCAATTCATTACCATTAGTTATTCCACCTGAAATTCCACCGTTATTATTTGTTTTTGTTCTTCCGTTTGAATCTATATAAACATCGTTGAATTCGCTGCCACGCATATTTACTGCATTAAATCCTGCCCCGAATTCAATTGCTTTTATTCCCGGAATAGCAAAAATCAATTGGCTGATAACCGATTCTGCTGTATCGAAGAATGGTTCGCCCAATCCGATTGGAACATTTGCTGCCTTACATTCAATCAATCCACCTATAGAATCCTGTTCATCGAGGGCTTTGCTTACTTCTGTTTCAATATCTTTGCTGCCGCCTGCATTGATTAATTCTGCTTTTATTGATACAGGACTGATGATTTTTTTTGCGAGAGTGCTGGCTGCAACCAATCCAACGGTCATCCTGCCGGAGAAGTGACCTCCTCCGCTTATATCGGAAAATCCTGCATATTTCTTAAAGGCAACAAAATCAGCATGTCCGGGTCTTGGAATATCGATAAATTGTGAGTATTCCGTTCTCTTTACATTCTTGTTTGCGAATTTAATAAGTATTGGTGTTCCTGTAGTTTTGTTGTTGTATATACCGCTAAGTATTTCAGGTTTATCATCTTCGATTCGTGTGGTTGTGCCAATGGCGCCTGGTTTCCTTCTTTGCAAATCTAGGGAAAGTTCTTTTTCAGTTAATCTTATGCCCGGAGGTACACCGTCGATAACAACACCAACGTAGTTACCATGCGATTCACCGAAAATTTCTATTTTAAATATTCTGCCGAAACTGTTCATGATATTTTTTTAAGTTGTCAATTATAAATTAATCGACAAACTATAATTTAGAATTACTTTTATTCATTTGAGTCATATTAAAATTTTCAATTATTAATTTTCAATTTTCAATAAATTTTCAATTATTAATTTTCAATTTTCAATAAATAATTAATAATTATTTCATTAGAAATTGAATGCAAAATTATAAAATTGATAATTGAAAATTCCTTCCCATTTAAACATCCTTAAACCAAAATTAACAAATAGACTTTTTCAGGACTTTCCAAAATCCCGGATAAGATTTTGAAACACATTCGGAATTTATTATTTTAACCGGGCTGTCGCATCCAAGCGCTGCAATACCTAACGCCATTGCTATTCTGTGGTCATTCCAACTATTGACTGTTCCGCCATGCAATTTACCTCCTGTAATAATCATACAATCATTTTCAGTATCAATTTTAATATTAGCTCCCAATTTTGTTAATTCGGTAGATAACGCTTGTGCCCTGTTGCTTTCTTTGTTAACAAGCCGTGAGACACCTATTAGAACGCTTGTCCTCTCACAATAACATGCAAGAACGGCAAGAGGCGGAAATAAATCCGGATTGTCGGATAAATTACAAAAAATTGGATTCAACGACATTTTTTCAACAAATATGTAAGGTCCTTGAATTATAACTAATGCTTTTGTGTTTGCAAGATTATTAATAATATCCCAATCTGCAAGTTCCGAATCAATATCCAATCCTTTGATTTCCAGTTTACCTGCGATTGCTGCGGCAACCATCAGGAATGATGCGCCGCTCCAATCGCCATCTATACGAATTATACTCCTCCTGAATTGTTGTTTCTTTTTGATATTAAAGACTTCAAAATTGTTATTTTCAACGGCAATACCTAATTTTGAAAGCACATGTAATGTCATTGTTATGTATGGTTTACTTTTTAAATTATTGACATTTATCCGGGTATCTTCATCGTATAACGGCATTGACATTAGTAATCCGGATAATACCTGGGAACCTGTGGAACCGTCAATGGTAATTTGATGATTACAAATTTTCCCGGAAATTTCAAATGGCAGATATCCATTATTTGATTTGCATGTATATCCTAACTGGGTTAATGCCGATTCGAGTTCCGAAAAATTCCTTTTATTTAAAGTTGAATTGCCTGTAACGATTGTTTTTTCATTGTGAAGTGCAGAAATAAAGGAAAAAAGATTAACTGTCAAAGCTGATTCACCGCAATCCAGAACAACCGGTCGCTTTTTTCTCTTTATTCCTCCCTTAACCCTTAATTCACGACCTGAAATGGTAAAATTTAATCCGAGTGTTTTTGCACAATTAAGAGCTGCTCTTCCATCAAGACAATCTGAATAATCGTATATTAATAATCCTAATCTTGATAGGCATGCTGCTGCAATTGCGCGAATTGACATACTTTTCGATGATGGAGCTTTTGTTTCACATTTGAAACTGCCGGGATTGATAATTATTGAGCTGATAATTTCCTCCATAGAATATATTCATTATAAATTTTATTTACAGGGTTTTCATCGAGACCTGATGGGACTATTAAATCGGATGCAGAGCAATAAATAGGAATCCGGGTCTTGAATATTTTGCTTATATCTTCAGAAGAATTAAGGATAGGTCTTGTATCGGGCGGTATTCTATTCAGGCATTCCCTGAAATTAGCGAAAAGCCATATTACAATGCCAAGTTTTTTTAAATTTATTATGTTTTTGGGATTTAAAACAGCGCCGCCGCCACAAGAGATGACTGCCCCGGTCGTGCATAGCAATGAATTTATAATATTAGTTTCAAGTTCACGAAAATATGCCTCACCCTTATTTTGAAAAATATCCAAAACAGGACAACCTTCGGACTGCTCGATTAATTCATCAGTATCAATGAACCTATAATCCAGCATTGATGAGAGTTCTCTTCCTGTCCAGGTCTTGCCTGCGCCCATAAATCCGATTAATACAATATTATCATTTCTTTCACAGATAGAGTGATTTGTAGTACTTTTAAAGTCTGTCATTCCTGCGAATGTTGGAATCTCCTTCTGTAACAGTTTTGGGGATTCCTGCATTCGCAGGAATGACATATTACTATCATAATCTACAAACTCTTTCATAAAAGATGAATCGGCTTTTATACCTGTCATAAGTTCAAACGCAGGTATAGCCTGTTCTTTCAGCCAATCGAGACCTGAAAAATAAAGGAATTTTCTCGTTCTTTCGTTTAACAAATCCGTAGGAATGACATAACAAGCCTCGATAAATATTTTTCCTTCTTTTATTTTGAAAGAATTATCAATATCGATGCAATAAGGCAGGGTAGAAATAACAGCATCGAAATCGTTGATTTTACTTTGCGCTTCTTCGATTGAAACAAAATTTACATTGAACTTATTAGCCAATATTTCTGCTCTCTCATTGGTTCGATTGGTAATTGTAACGTTGCAATGGAGCATCTTTAAAGCATAAGCGGCTGCCTTTGCTGCGTTACCGGCTCCAATAACCAGGCATTTCAATCCATTGATATGGGGCGATAGTAAAGTCATTGAATTAGTAATAGCAAGATAGTCGGTGTTGAATCCTGAATATTGGTTATCATCAAGAACAACAGTATTTACCGCACCTATTTCTTTCGAATGGATATCGATATTATCAATAAAATTTATGATGTCGCTTTTGAAAGGCGCTGTGATATTCATTCCATTCAAACTGATTTCTTTTGCTAATTCAATTGCTTGCTCTGCAGAATCAACGGCTAATCGCGTGTAAACCGCATCAATACCGGCATTTTGATATGCATCTGAAAAAAGTTGTGGACTTTTGCTATGTAGAATTGGATTGCCACAAACGGCGAATAATTTTTTTTTCATAGATTATTTTGATAATTCAATCAGAAATTGGCAATTATCGTTTTCATAGTTTCGAAATCCAATTGTCCGGGAGCCGTTTCCAATCCTTCCTGCAATGAACAATATGTAAAAGGCGCTCCCAATGCTAAATTTGATAGTCTCGTCATTTTTCCTTCTTCCCCCATTCCAATTGCAATCAATGGTTTATTATGATGATTTAGTAATTTGTTATTATATAAGGACAACAGCCTCCTGCAATCTTTTGAATCTTTGACCATACATGCAATCTTTAAAATATCGAACTGCAAATCCATTGATGATTCAATCAGAGAATCGAGAAATTCTTCTGTTGGAGTATTCGAAAAATTATGATAAGAGAGAATGATTTTAACTTTTTTAATATTAGATTTAGAAATTAATTTTTTCCTGAATGTCGCATCAAGACTTAAATCTATATCAATAAAATTTGTACCGGCATTGATTGACATCTTAAGAATATCATAAATTTCTTTTGATGAAAGTAAGGAATTTCTACAGGATGAAATTGAAATCCCGGTATTTTTAAACAAACTCTTTAAAAATTTAATTGATAGGAATGTGTTGTCCAATCTATATTCAATAAAGTAATGCTTGCCGGAGGCTATTCTGCAGGCTTCAAGATTAGTTGCATCAACACTTATGCAAATCTTTTCATCGCCAATATTCATAAAACAGGTAACGATATTAATTAATTCAAAAAATAAAATTAAATAAAAAAACCTTATGTAACAATAATTATAAAGAATGTAGGGATTTAGAGTTCGAAAACAGAGTCTAAATAAAGAGGACATAAATAAGGTATGCCGTCAATGAATAACGGAACAAATCCTTTGCATGAGAAGATTTAGCCATAGCGTAATCGATAAAATATGCTATTCCGATGGTCGATAATTCGATTAATATTACATAACCAAATGCTGATGGAAGGCTGAGCGCCTTTTGATAGAATGAAGCAAATCCGGGGAATACAGGTGTACCATAAAGAATTAATAAATGGATTATATAAATATAAATGGCTTTCTTTCCGAAAAAAGAATAATATTTTGAAAGATTTTTTGTTTTTTCATAAAGGTAAGCTATTAGCGGCATTCCAATGAATACACAACCCGAACGAATGAATACTAATCCTAAATCCACGCTTAACAAATTATATTTATAAAGATAAGTGAACTCTTGAAATAATAAAGCTAACGGTATTCCGATTGCAAAAAATGCTACCCCTATAACCAAGCTATTCTTCTTTAGAAATTCAATTCTTTTGTGTATGGGAACATTTTTAAGGTATGCACCAAAAGCAGCTCCGAAAAAAAGATAGGCTGTATATGGAAAGATTGAAAATATTGTTCCCTTTTGGTACGAAAAATAAGCGGCTATATACTCTGGTAAAAAAGTATGAAAATTAAATGCATGAACAACAGGAGTAAGAAAAGTAATTGCCAAAGCTATAATTAGCGACCATTTGAACAGGGATTTATCATTTCTTGTAAAGATAAATAATACAAGAAGGAAAATTAAAGATACACCAATCAACTGGAGAATATTTACCTGGAAAAAACCCAACCAGTATTGTTTTTCGAGGAATATCAGATCGTAAATCCGTTTTACGGGAAAAACTACAAAGTAACCGATAAAAATTAATATTAATGCCATTTTTAAACGGCGGTGAGAAGTTTTAGGACTAATCCTACCGGAAGAATCCCTTTTATTAGCAAAAACATTGACTGCTCCCGAGACAATCAAAAATACCGGCGCTGTTATACCTCTGATAAAGTCCCAAACATTCCAGGGAAAAACATTGGTATTAATGATATTGGGGCTGGTAAGTTCAAAAAGAGTATGACCCTGAATCATCATAACCATTGCAACCAAACGTACCAAATCAAGCACCGGCAGCCGCTGGGAGATGTCATCGGGAATAAATTCCTTTTCGTCGAACCAATGAAAACGCATCTATATCAAAAATAAATGTCAAATACAAACATGCAATTTAACACTTTTTTAAATATTTTTTCATAAAACTTATTTTACACTAAATAATTTAAAGGATTTGCTAAGAGCCTGTAGAAAAACAATTATTTAGAAGAATGTCATTCTGAACGCAAAAATACTGGGCATAATAAAAATAAATAATGACAAATTCAAGAGAAATCCCCCCTACCCCCCTTTTTCAAAGGGGGATTTATTTCTTCTTCTACTTCTACTTCAATGTTCTACTTCTATAACCGGGGTAGGGGGGATTTCTTGAATTGTTAATTATGAGATAATTTATTAAACCGTAAGTAGTAATAAAATAGTGATTATATAATTCTGTCATTTGTAACTTGTTTCAGAATCCATAAACCGCACTGGGATTGGATTCTGAATAAAGTTCAGAATGACATTCCTGCACAATTTATTATTTTTCAGGGTCTCAATAAAAATAGGTCAATCAGTAAAAAAAAACTCTGCAAAAGCAGAGTTTATAATTTTTCGATTAAATGAATAGATGAAACGATTAACCCATCTTTTTTCTTAATTCCATCATAAATCTTTTTAATTGTTCTCTCGCTTGTTGCTCAGTTAATCTGCCGGCTCTGACGGCATTTTTCAACTCTTGCTGTTTAGCACGAACCAATGCAACATATTCCTTGTTTGACATTTTTCTGTCTTTGGCATCCCTTGTCGGGGTTGGTCTTTTAGCATCGCGCGTTGGTTGGGAATATAAAACTGTACTAAAAAGAATTCCTAAAGCGAAAATGGCTGTGATGATTTTTGTTTTCATAAAACTCCTTATAAAGTATTAAACAAACTAATTATTTACAATAATATTTACAAAATAATAAATAATTTTATAAAAAACAAATATTTTTTTTTATCATTAAAAGTTTCGGATTAATTTAATAATTCTTTAATTTGTAAGTTTATTCATGGATTTTTTTTGATAAATATGATTAAAACCTTTTTTGATAGATTAGTTTTAAATCTTTTAATAATTTCAATTTGCTTCTTTTTATTAAATGCTGAATTAATTTCTCGTCCCAAAAAGAATAGTTCAACCTCAAAGAGAAAAATTATAAAGCAAATAAAACCTAATAAAAAATCCAGGCAATCGAATTACGATATTCCAATTGACAGAATCCGGCTTGAAGAAACACTGGAATCGACATTTTCAGGTACCCAACTATCCAAAACACGCTATGGGATTGTTATTTACTCATTAGACAGTAATAGATTTTACTTCGATAAAAATTCTTCATTATTGCTTACTCCAGCCTCTACTACAAAGCTGTTTACCTCATTTGCTGCGTTAAACGGAGTCGGATTCAATTACCTGATTCCTACATCGGTTTA
Organism: Ignavibacteria bacterium; assembly: GCA_016844745.1. Lineage (GTDB taxonomy): Bacteria > Bacteroidota > Ignavibacteria > Kapaibacteriales > UBA2268 > JAERMQ01. The sequence continues at coordinate 25,424 of JAERMQ010000015.1, forward strand.
TACCGATGGCAGCATAGAAAATGATGGAACGCTTAATGGCAATGTTTATATTGCCGGACAGGGTGATGCATTGCTTTCTGCGAAAGATATTGATTGGATAGCAGGTGAAATTTCACGCCAAAAAGTGAAAAAAATTAACGGCTCTATATTTGCAGATGGTTCTTTCTTCGATAGAATTACCGACCGTAAGGCATATAGCGGAGATAGAGACGTTGTTCAACCGCTCCCTCCTGTTACGGCTTTGAGCATAAATAATAATGTGTTTACAGTGAGAGTAGTTGCAGGAGCGACACCCGGTGAACCTGTCAGTGTCCATTTCGAGCCTGAATCGGAATCTTTTATTAAAAACATAACAGCAACTGTTCGTGGCAGCAAAAAGCTTACTCCCGATAAACCTGCAATTAAAAATCGCAGAAATAATAAAAAAAACCGGAAGTTCAGTAGAACTGCCATTACTAAAGAGATGAATATGTATGGCGGGCCGGTTCGTTATTTAGCTGCCCGTACAGGTGCTTCTTCGAGAAGTAACATCAGAATATCAATCAACAATTCTCAAAACGGTAAACAAATTATTTCAATTAGCGGTTCGCTTCGGGCAAATCAATCCGTTACGTATAAATATCATATTAAAGACCCGGAATTAACCTGTGCAGGTACATTGAAAAGCAGATTACAGGCAAATGGAATCCATATTTCAGGCGGTATCGGGAAAAAATCATTTACGGATTTCAATTTCAAAAAGAAAGTATTGACAGTATTCCGCAGACCTTTAATTGATTTGCTTTATCCGGTTAATAAATACAGCGATAATTATACGGCAGAGCATGTATTCAAGATGTTAGGCGGAATAACCGGCAATCACGAGGATTGTGCCACGGCAGCATCAGAATTTATTTTCCAAAGTCTCGAAAAAGTCGGCTTCGATTGCGATGGATGCAGGATAAATGACGGCTCCGGGCTTTCCCGAAGGAATAAAGTGACAGCTATGTCTATTGTTGAGATATTGGCATTTCTTTACCATCAACCCTACTTCGCAAAGTTTGATTCTACCTTATCGATTGCGGGAATTGACGGCACCCTGCACAAAAGAATGATTGGTACCAAAGCGCAGGGTAATTTTCATGGCAAAACGGGGACTCATGCAAACGTCAGCGCACTTGCCGGTTATGTCAGGACTTTATCCGGCGAAAGATTGGCGGTAGCAATGATTTTCAATGGGGGGTCTGTGCATAATTATAAAATAGTTGAGAATAGTGTTGCAATTATTTTGGCGAATTTAAAATGAAAGGAACTTTAATGTCATACCTGTGAATAAGGCTTTGTGAAAAATCAAAAATTGATGATAGCAAGAAAATCCAAGAACCCCTCCCTTACCCTCCCCGAAGGGGATGGAATGCGCAACTATCTTATTTTTCAATTCCCTCCCCTTCGGGGAGGGTAAGGGAGGGGTTCTTGGAATAATTAATAATGGCTCAATTTTTATTTTTCACACAGGCTCGAATTCAGGAATCCAATCGCAAAGGCTGGGGATTCCTGCATTCTCAGGAATGACAGTTTTTGACAAATCATAAATAAGAAAATAAAATTACAAACAAATTAGAAAAATAGTTATGAATCGCTTCAAATCCAAGATTTCAACAAAATCTCCTGCTTATAAGGAAAATTATGAAAATTCACTCGAAATAGTCAAAGAACTTAAAGATAAGCTCGAAATAGTAAAATTAGGAGGTCCGGAAAAAGCCCGTCAGAGGCATTTGGACAGAAAAAAATTACTCCCACGCGACCGCGTTGCCAAACTCTGCGATAAAGATACACCATTTCTCGAGTTATCAGCTTTTGCCGCTTGCGATATGTATGAAGGCGCTGCTCCTGCAGCAGGTGTAATTACGGGAATAGGCATTGTTAAAGGCAGGGAGTGCATGATTGTCGCAAATGATGCAACAGTCAAGGGCGGCACCTACTATCCGATGACAATCAAAAAGCATGTTCGCGCACAGGAAATAGCCATTAATAACCGGCTGCCCTGTATATATCTCGTTGATTCCGGTGGAGTATTCCTGCCACATCAGGCGGAGGTTTTCCCTGATAAAGAACATTTCGGAAGAATTTTTTATAACCAGGCACAGATGTCTGCGATGGCAATACCACAGGTTGCAGTAGTAATGGGTTCCTGTACGGCAGGCGGCGCTTATGTTCCTGCTATGAGTGACGAAACCGTCATGGTGCGTAATCAAGCAACCATTTTCATTGGCGGTCCGCCATTAGTTAAAGCAGCAACCGGAATGGTCGTAACAGATGAAGAACTTGGCGGCGCAGATGTGCATTGTAAAATTTCCGGCGTTTCCGACCACTTAGCTCAAAATGATGAACATGCACTCGATATTGCACGCAACATAGTGGAGAATTTCGAGAAGAAGAATAAATTTGAATTAGCTCGCCTACAGCCCGAAGAGCCATACTACGACCCAATGGAATTATATGGTATCCTGCCGAAAAACGTTAGGATTCCTTTTGATATTCGTGAAGTAATTGCCCGCATCGTGGATGGCAGCCGCTTCCAGGAATTCAAAGAAAATTACGGCACAACTTTGATTACCGGATTTGCTCATATCATGGGCTATCCCGTTGGTATTCTGGGAAATAACGGTGTTCTGTTTTCCGAATCGAGTTTGAAGGGCGCTCATTTCATCGAGCTTTGCACCATCCGGAAAATTCCGTTAATCTTTTTGCAAAATATCACAGGCTTTATGGTTGGCAAGCAATATGAGCATGGGGGCATTGCCCGCGATGGAGCTAAACTTGTTCATGCGGTTGCCAATGCCCAGGTACCGCGATTTACCGTCATGGTTGGCGCTTCGAACGGTGCCGGCAATTATGCAATGTGCGGACGCGGCTATAATCCCCGCCTGCTTTGGATTTTGCCACACGGAAGAATATCGGTGATGGGAGGCGAGCAGGCTGCCGACGTTCTCGCACAAGTGAAAATCAAGCAATTGGAAGCGGACGGAAACAAGCTGACATATGAAGAAATACAAGCTATACGTGAGCCGATTCTGAAAATGTACGAACATGAGGCAAGCCCATACTTCTCATCCTCGAGGCTTTGGGATGATGGTATTATTGACCCGTTGGATATGCGCAATGCCTTGGCTATGGGCATTTCAATGTCGCTCAATATGCCGATTCCAGAACAGAAGTATGGTGTATTTAGGATGTAAAGGATGAAAATTAAGAACCCCACCCTAACCCTCCCCTTCGGGGAGGGTTAGGGTGGGGTTCTTAATTTAATTAAAGTGGAAGAATTGTTAATTATGCACAACGTTTTTAAAATATATACATAGATGGGATTTGGAGTTCGTATTGGTTAAAACAAATTCATTAATAGTTTTGGTAATATAACTAAAGGGTGTTTTAACTTAATAATTCCCGGAAATATTATTTTTATACAAACCAAAATGTATTGATATGGCACAAAATCACAATCATACTAACGAACAAATAAATTATAACAAAGCATTTGCTTTTGGTATCACTTTAAATGTAATTTATGTTGTTATCGAATGTGTGTTTGGATTGCTCATAAATTCGATGGCTCTTCTTGCCGACGCCGGACATAATTTAAGCGATGTTTTGGGATTATTACTTGCATGGGGAGCATCTTACCTTGCAAGAACTTCTATTACAACTAAAAGAACTTACGGACTTAGAAAATCAACAATTCTTGCTGCATTTTTCAATGCCATTATTTTATTGATAGCAGTAGGAGCCATCTCAATTGAAGCTGTCAGGAAAATAATTTACCCCGAACCGATTCAAGGGACTACAATGATGATTGTTGCCGGTATTGGTGTTGTAATAAATACTCTGACTGCACTACTCTTCTTCAAAGGTAAAGAGAACGATATTAATATAAAAGGCGCATTCCTGCACATGGCTGCCGATGCAGGTATTTCGATTGGTGTTGTTTGTACAGGACTTTTGATAACTTTGACAAACTGGCTGTGGCTTGACCCTGCAATAAGCCTGATAATCGTTCTTGTAATAACAACGGGTACATGGGGACTTTTGAAAGAATCCTTTATGCTTTCGATGGATGCAGCGCCCTATAAGGTCAATGTTAATCATGTAAGGGAATATTTGAAATCATTGCCATTCGTTAAAGATATACATGATTTGCACATTTGGGGAATGAGCACAACTGAAACAGCGCTTACCGCACATTTGGTTGTAGAAAAATTCCCAACGGATAATCAATTGGTTGAAACAATAAATACTAAGTTAGAACGTGACTTCGGTATTGAGCATCCAACAATCCAGTTTGAGTTAAATTCCGAATCGGATAGTTGCTGCAAGTGCTGATTGTGTATTATGAAAGTAATCTATTAAATATAGATTCCACTATAAAAAGTATTTTTAGTGAAAATTACAATCCAAAATCGGAATTTTGGAATGAGATATATCAGGGACTTACTAATTCCAAAGTTGCACTTTGGAATTCAATTTTTGGTTTTTAGATAGGATTCCTGTTTTTAAAGTTTTTTAGTATTTTTGTAGTTGATGAAAAATAAAATAAAAATATTATTTATTCTTTTGGTTTACATGCTGAATTTTATTCATGATGTTCAATTGCATGAACATCATGAGGAAGCATTATCCGGCTTGGTTAATCATCGTGCAATCGAGCATCTTCATGATATTTTTACCGGATGCCATCACTCGGAAAGCGAAAATCAGGAACTACCATTCAAGCATTGTCATCTTCAACAAGCTCATTTTAATCTTCAATTAAAAAATTCTCCTACATCATCACTTATTTCCGATATATCTCAAACCTTTGAAACTATTTATTGCTATCAACCACTTGAAAATTATTTAAAAGAATACATTCCCAAAAATGAAGGTAATAATTATCATCCTTTTATTGGTTTATCACTTTTCTTAAGAGCGCCACCTAAAATATCCTAATTTTCATTTTTCATTCAAAATTTTTTTATTAACAAATTAGGATAATTATGTCTAAATTTATCAGTTTAGTTCTGTTCATGTTATTTGTTATAGCATGTTCCAAAGTTACATACGATACTCATGACCATTCATCAGAGAAAGCCGGAAAAGCCGGCAACGAACATGATGGAGAAGAAATTGAAAATATAAAATTTACGGTATTTTCATCTCATCACGAATTGTTTGCTGAAATGACGCCTCTTATTAAGGAGCAAGCCGGACAATTTACCGTTCATTTCACAAAGATTGCAGACTTCAAGCCTGTTACAAGCGGCTCACTCAAAATCATTATAAGCGGTACAATTAACGAAACGTTATCTGCCGATTCACTTACAAGAACCGGAATATTCATCATTCCTTTTACTCCGAAGACTACCGGTAACGTAGATGTTATCTTCATCTATACTGATGGAACATTGTTCGATTCAATCAAAATTCCAAACCAGCATTGCTATTCCTCATTGGAAGAAGCAAAAAAAGCACAAAGAACACCTGAAAAAGGAATTACTTTTCTAAAAGAAGAATCATGGAAAATTGATTTTGCTATGAAGCATGTTATACCATCAGATTTTTCGGAAACAGTCAAAGCAACCGGAAAGTTAATCAATAATCCTGCTGATGAGTTCATTATCACAGCAAATACGTCCGGTGTTGTTGAAATTCTTGATAACTCTCTAACTCCCGGCAAGAAAGTATCGGCTGGCAGTAGAATGTTCTCTATTAAACCCGGCAGTTTGAGAGAGGACAATATGGAATTGAAATACTCTCAGGCAAAATCAAATTATGAAAGAACCAAGAAAGAATATGAAAGAGTCTCCGAGTTGTACAAATCAAGGATTTCGTCAGAGAAAGAATATATTGAAGTAAAATCTTCGTTTGAGAATGCAGAAGCAATTTTTAAGAATTATTCGCAATCCTCGGAAGGCAAAAATATAACGCTAAAATCTCCCAAATCAGGTTATTTGAAAAGACTTCTCGTTCAGGAGGGACAGTTTGTAGAAGCCGGTACAACACTTGCAATTATGGCTAATAATAATAAATTAATGATTCAGGTAGAATTGCCTGCTAAGGAATATTCAAAATTAGGCAAGAACAACAATGCAAATTTTGTCATTGGTAACAAAACAATAAATATCAAAGAACTAAATGGTAAATTTTCAGGTAGTCCGATAATATCAGGTTCTTCGGGATTTATAACGCTTTTCCTTCAGTTTGAAAATAAAATCGAATTACTGCCTAATTCTTATATCACTGTTTATTTATTTGGAAATAACATCCCAAATTCAATTACAATTCCAAAAGAAGCTTTATGGGAAGACCAGGGGAATTACTTTGTTTTTGTTCAGAAAAATGGTGAATTATTTGAAAAAAGGGAAATTTCAATTAAAGGATTTGATGGAAATAATTATCTTATCGGTAACGGTTTGAATAATAGAGAAGTCATAGTAACGAAGGGTGCATACAGGGTAATGCTTGCTTCAAAATCGTCGGAATTACCGGCTAATTCACATGCTCATTAAAAGGAAAAAATTATGCTAAATAAAATATTAAATTTTTCTTTGAGCAATAGAATTGTTGTTCTTATAACCGGAGTTATTATCATGGTTGTTGGAATATTCGTTGCCAAAGATATGGAAGTAGATATATTTCCCGACCTGAGCGCTCCTACCGTTGTCGTTATGACCGATGCCAACGGAATGGCTCCGGAAGAAGTAGAGAAAATGGTTACATTCAGGATTGAAACTGCCGTTAATGGCTCGCCTTCTGTCAGGCGTGTTCGCTCGAACTCAACAATGGGTTTCTCAATTGTTTGGGTTGAATTCGATTGGGGAACCGATATTTTCAAGGCAAGGCAAACCGTAACTGAAAAGTTAGCCCAGATAGCAGGGAATTTTCCGGAGGGAGTATCGGCTCCTATTCTCGCCCCCCAAACTTCGCTATTGGGTGAAGTTATTATATTTGCAATGACCTCCGACTCACTTAGTTTGATGGATTTAAGAACATTGGCTGATTGGAACGTCAAACCAAGAATTCTTTCTTTAGGTGGAGTGGCACAAGTTACTGTTATGGGAGGGGATGAAAAGCAATACCAGATTCAGGCTGATTTGCAAAAAATGAAAAACTTCGGAATTACTTTCGATGAACTTACTCAGGCATGCAAAAGTATCAATGAAAATTCAAATGGCGGTTTCTTTAATCAATATGGGAACGAGTATATTATTCGTGGCATGACAAGAACCACCCTTACGGAAGAATTTGGGAAAAGTATAATCAAAATGAACGATGGTTATCCTGTCAGGATAATCGATGTAGCAGATGTACAAATTGCTCCTGCACAGAGAATCAATGATGCCTCGTATAAAACTAAGCCTGCTATAATATTAACCGTTGTAAAACAACCCGGAATAGGAACCATTGATTTAACAGAAAAAATAGTTAGAAATCTTAATGAATTGAAAAATACACTTCCAAGTACTATTGAATTCAAAACCGAACCATTTCATCAGGCTAATTTTATTAAAACAGCAATTTCAAATGTTGAAAAGGCTTTGTTAGAAGGCTCGGTTTTTGTAATTATAATCCTGTTCATTTTCCTAATGAGTTTCAGGACTACCTTTATATCTTTGATTGCAATACCTCTTTCGCTGTTGACTACAATAATTATTATGAGATTACTCAACTTAAACATTAATACGATGAGTTTGGGAGGTATGGCTATTGCAATCGGTTCGTTGGTCGATGATGCTATTATTGATGTAGAAAACGTATTCAAACGGCTAAAAGAAAATTATTATAAACCAAAGGAAGATAGAGAGAAACCATTAAAAGTAATTTTTGAAGGTTCAAAGGAAATCCGGGCTTCGATTATCAATGCTACTATTATCATTATTGTAGCATTTCTACCCCTATTCTTTCTGGGTGGAGTAGAGGGAAGAATGCTTCAACCTCTTGGTATAGCATTTATTATTTCACTTTTTGCTTCCCTTATAGTATCAATTACTATTACTCCTGTCCTGTGCAGTTTCCTGATTTCAAATGATAAGTTATTGGGTAGGCGGGCGGGTGACAATAGATTGATTGCTTTCTTGAAGAGAATCTATAAATTTACTTTAACCTTAGCTTTTAATCATAAAAAGAAAATATTGATAACTGTTGGATTGATACTTTTATTATCACTTGTTTCTACTCAATATCTCGGCAGGAATTTTCTACCGACATTCAACGAAGGCTCTCTTACAATAGTTGTTGCTTCTACGCCGGGTATTTCTCTCGAAGAATCAAAAAAAATCGGTAAACAAGTAGAAGATGCTCTTCTTTCTATCCCCGAAGTTGTTTCAACTGCAAGGAAGACAGGCAGGGCAGAATTATCGGAACATTCATTCGGTTCGAGTATATCCGAGATTGAAACTCCTTTTGTATTGAAAGACCGTTCGAGGGATGAGTTCCTGAAAGATGTAAGGAAAAAGTTGTCAACCATTACGGGAATAGTTTTCAATCTCGGACAGCCGATAAGTCATAGAATTGACCATATTATTTCGGGAGCAAAGACAAGTATAGCAATAAAGCTCTTCGGTACGGACCTTGAGAAAATGTACAATTTAGCAAATGAAATAAAAAGTAATATTTCAACTATTAATGGTGTAGCAGACCTAAGCGTTGAGCAGATTGTTACTGTTCCACAGATACATATCAAGCCAAACAGGGAAATGCTTGCAAGACTTGGTATATCGATGGAAAGATTTAATAGTTTTGTGAATACCGCATTTGCCGGTCAGGTAGTTGGTAATGTATTTGAAAATGAGAGGTCTTTCGATATTTTTCTCAGGTTGAAGGAAGAATACCGGAATAATCTCGATGCTATCTCCAATGCTATGATTTATACATGGAACGGGGAAAAAGTTACCTTTGCACAAGTTGCTGAAATTAAGTCAGATAAAGGGTCAAATGTAATAAACAGGGAAAATGTTAAAAGAAAAATTGTTATTTCTGCTAATGTTGCCGGTAGGGATGTAAGAAGTGTTGTAATTGACATTAAAAATTCAGTTGCTAAAAGTATCAAATTACCGGAAAATTACTTTTTAGAGTATGGCGGGCAATTTGAAAGCGAAGAGAAGGCATCAAAAATAATATTTATGGTATCCATAATTTCATTGCTGATTATTTTCTTCCTGCTCTATCAGGAATTTAAAAATTACATAACTGCCGGAATTATTTTAATCAATCTGCCTCTGGCTTTAATAGGAGGTATTGCAACCGTATGGATATCATCCGGCATATTGAGCATACCGTCTCTAATTGGCTTCATAACTTTATTTGGCATAGCTACCAGGAACGGAATATTAATGGTGTCCAGATATAACCGTTTAATTGATGAAGGTCAGAATATAAAAGATGCAGTTATTAATGGCTCATTGGATAGGTTAAATCCGGTACTAATGACAGCCTTAACCGCCGCTTTAGCTCTTATCCCATTAGTATTTGCCGGAGACAAACCCGGCAATGAAATTCAAAGTCCGATGGCGGAAGTAATTTTAGGCGGTCTGATTAGTTCTACATTCCTTAATCTTGTGATTTTGCCTATTGTGTTTTATATGATAAAAAGCAGGAAAAGAAATATTAACAATGGAGCATGCTCCATTGTTAAATATACTTTGATATTTATACTGTCTTTTAGTAGTGCAAATGCACAGTCCTACAAAGATGTTTTGAAGCAGATTATCGCCAACAACAAGGAAATAAAAGCTTACAAAGAATATTTGAATAGCATCAATATCGAGAGCAGGACAAATAATTTGCCGCTAAATCCAAAAGTTGAGTATTCATTTTTATCAGGCAAAGGAAGCATTGAAGGCAACAAGCAGGAGTTGATAGTATCACAGCCGTTTGAATTCCCGACTGTATATTTTTTGAAATCAGACATTGCTTTGTTGAGGAGTTCGGCTAATAAATTTCATTTAAAAGAATTTGAGAAAAGTATTTTAATCTCCGCGCAAAATTTATTAATAGATTTCATCTACTTAAAGAAGAAAGTCGAGGAATTGACAAAACGGTATGCTTTGGCTGAAACTATGCTGAAAACCGTCCAAATAAAGTTCGATAAAGGCGATGTTGGTATTTTAGAGTTGAATAAAACAAAATCGGCTCTGTCAATAGCAAATTCCAAACTAAACATGGCGAAAATTGAGAAGAACTCAACTCAATCGGAATTGGTGAATATCAATGGAGGAGAACAACTTCAATTTAATATTGCCGATTATTGGCAAATCGAATTTAGTCCCGATTTTGATTCACTATTCAACAAGTTAAAAGAAGCTGATTACTACAATAAGTCTTTGGAAGAAGAGAAAAGGCTTTACGGCAAGAAACTCAGCCTTGCAAAATCAGGCTGGCTCCCCGGTTTTGATATTGGCTATCGTCAGGAAACAGAAAGTGATTTCAGTTATAAAGGTGTCCGTCTGCAGATGTCTTTGCCGCTTTTTGAGAATACGAACAAAGTACCGAAAGCCGAAAGTGAGCTTAATTTATCTGATTTGAAAATTCAATCGTATAATTCAAAATTCTATATAGAAAAGAAGCGATTACTTGCTCAATCAGTTGAGCTTAAATCTTCATTGAATGAGCAAAGAGGGCTTACAGATTTCAGCCAGCTTGAATTGAACAAAAAGTCTTATGAACTCGGTCATATATCTCTAACCCAGTTTTATATTGATAATACAATTTATTATGAGATTATTGATTCAATGCTGGAAACAGAAAGAGAATATAATAAAGCTGTTGTAGAATTATTGGTAGAACTAACTGTTAGTGACCTCTGAAAAATTGTCAAATAAATAAAGAATGTCATTCCTGAGAATGCAGGAATCCCCTCCCAGAGCGGTTCAGGGCATTTCTTCATTCACAGGATGATAATTTTTAGAACTCCCCGAATATTGAAGCGAAAAATAATTTTGAAAATACGGATATAATTATAAGTATTTGAAGGAAAAAATGTAATTTTGCGTGACTTACAATGCAAAAGAAAAATAAAAAATAGGGTTAAATAATAGCAAGGTAAATCTTTGATACTTTGTAATTGCCTTATATCTTAAACCAGAAATTAAATAAAAATACTAAACTTAAAATATGATTAGATATTTTCAACAATTACTTTATTAGAAATAACATGAAATATCCAAAACAATTATCAACCGGAGCAAATAATACGGTTATTGTGATAAATGATTATGAAGTTGGTAAATTGTTTGTTGGCGATACTCGCTCCGATATTGGTTCGGAAGCAGAAAAAATGCAATTTGCAAATTCCATCAATAATTTGGTTGTCAGATTTATCCGCCTTGAATATAATGAACCCCTAAAAGCAGAAATGCTCGTTATGGAACGAATACACCCCATTGATTTCAGGGCTTACGAAGTGGAAATACGTGAGCTATGGATTGATGTATTCGAGGATGAATTACGGGTTTTACACAAAGCCGGATTTGTGCATCGGCATTTAAAAAGACCATCAGATATCGGAGGTTTGGCTTTTGATAATATACTCCTTACGCAAACTGGTCTTAGATTGATAGATGTAGGGATTTCGGCATTGAGACATCAGGTAGGCGAAACAATATTTGAAAGATACATTGAAATTGAAAACATAGAAATTGCAACCTTTAGAGAATATTTTTTGAATAGATAATGTGTAGTTCTTATTATTGAATCCTTTATAAAAACTAAAAATTGAATTCCAAAGTTCAACTTTGGAATTAGTAAGTCCTTGATATATCTCATTCCAAAATTCTGATATGGAATGTAATTATCACAAAAAATACTTTTTAGAGTTGACTCAATCTTTATAAATACCTTTAATTATATTTTGGTATTTAATAATAAATTCGTAATTTTGTAAGTTTAGAAGTTTATAAACAGTGAAACTATGAATGACAAAAACATATACGAATTACATTCGAAAATTTGCAAAGCCCTTGCGAATCCTATAAGAATTGAGATAATTGAAATTCTAAATAAAGGAGAGTTAAACTTTGGGGATTTATTGAAATTTCTTGATATTTCCAAATCGAATCTGTCCCAGCACCTGTCGGTAATGGTATCAAACGGATTAGTCATACAAAGAAAAGAAGGGATTAATTCATACTACAAATTATCATCAGTAAAAGTAGCCACGGCATGTCAAATCATGCGTGAAGTTATGATTGAAAATTTAAATGGAAAAATTAATTTATTAAACAAATAAGATTTTTTAGAAAATAATTAGTTATAAATATATAGGAGATTGAAACGATGAAAAAAATAAAAATTAACCTTTTATCATTTCTTGCAATAGTATTATTAACATTTGCAATACAAATTATTAATGCTTCAGGTCAGGAACCCTGGAAGGCAAATCAATTATTAGCGCCTGCAGATTTGAATAAAACATTTAATAACCCTAAATCACCGCAACCGGTAATTTATAGCATTGGATTCCAGGCAATAATCAAAAATTCAATTGATATTGGACCGGGACGTGATAAAGAGAGTCTAAAGAAATTAAAACTTCAGCTTAGCAAATTGCCTAAAGATGCTAACATTGTAATATATTGCGGATGTTGTCCTTTTAATGCCTGTCCCAATATTAGACCGGTATTCAATTTATTAAACGAAATGGGATTTAAAAACCATAAACTATTAAATTTACCACAAAATATAAAAGTTGACTGGATTGATAAGGGTTTTGCAATTAAAAAGTAAAATATGGGAATCCGGTTATGAAAAAATTAATATTGATAGCAACTGTGCTGTGCTTACTTTTTTCGATTTCATTTTCTCAATCCAAAGAACTAAACATAGGAGACATAGCACCTGATATAAGACTGCCGAATATTAAGGGCGATACGGTTTCATTATATACCCTGAAAAATAAGATTGTATTGATTGATTTTTGGGCTTCCTGGTGTGCTCCTTGCGTAAATGAACAACCCAAATTAGCAGCACTCTACAAGAAGTATAAAAATTCAGTTTTTACCGTTGGAAAAGGGTTTGAAATTTATGGAGTATCATTAGACAACAAAAAGAAATCCTGGCAGGGTATTATTAAAAAATATAACATTAACTGGATTCAGGTTAGCGATTTACAATTCTGGGCTTCTCCCGTAGCTAAAACTTATAATTTACAGGAATTACCTTTTAATTTATTGATAAACGGCAAAGGAGAAATCATTGCTAAAAATCTTCATGGTGATAAATTGGAGAAAGCCATAAAAAAAATTCTAATACGAAGTGATAAATAAAAAACAGATTAATTATTAGAATTTTAGAAGAAGGAAGAAAAATATGTTTTCAAAAATATTACTCATTTCGCTGTTGATAATACTTGATATAATTACGGCAAATCCGTGCGTCTCGCAAACAATCGTCTTTATTGAAGATTTTGAAGAAGCCACACTTCAGGATATGAAAGACCGCTGGAATGAAGCTGTCAACTTAAATGGCATGTCTTTTTCAAACGATATCCCGCAGGCAAGCACTGGAAAGCAATCATTGATGATGACTTACGAAGCTGAAAAAAATTCCGGTGGGCATCTATACAAAATGTTCCCTCAAGGTTTCGATTCAATCTATGCAAGATTTTATGTAAAATTCGCTCAAACACATCATCCGGTTCATCATTTCGTCCATTTAGGCGGCTATAATCCCCCGACAAGATGGCCTCAAGGCGGCGCCGGCAATAAGCCATCAGGTAATGATAGGTTCTCAACCGGTATAGAACCTATGGGCGATAAATGGAGATGGGATTTTTATACCTACTGGATGAATATGCGGGGCAATCCTCAGGCAGGATTTTATTGGGGAAATGATTTCAACCCTGTCCCGCCGGCATCTGTTACAAGAGGCGAATGGATTTGCGTTGAATTAATGATGAAGATTAATAATCCCACAAACTCTTTCAATGGAGAACAGGCTTTCTGGATTAATGGAAAGAAAATTCATCATCTTGGTCAGGGCTTTCCCCGGGGTAACTGGGTTTGGGACAGCTTCCATCCAAATAACGACAGCCTCCCCTTTGAAGGATTCCGATGGAGAAACGACAATAACTTAAAACTAAATTATTTCTGGTTATTGTATTATATGACTGGTGGAGCACTTGGACAAAGAGATACAGTTTGGTTCGACGATGTAGTTGTTTCGAGTAGCTACAACGGCCCTATTGTTACAGAAGTCGAAGATGATTTTTCCATTAGTAAAGATAAATTTTTATCAGCCTTTCCCAACCCTACAACAGGGAAATTCACTATTGAAATGAAAAATGCAAAAAGTCGGATGGGAAATGAAGTGATTGAAATTTACAATATGTTTGGAGAGAAAGTTTTTCAATCCGAAATCACAAATCCTAATTACGAAATAAACCTGAACTTGCCGAGTGGAATGTATTTTTATCAAATGAAAGACAAACATCAAACTATTTATACAGGAAAAATAATAATTCAATATTAAATAACTAAATCCTAAAAAAAATATGAAAACAATTTTAATTTTAGGCGGCGGGATAGGCGGAATTGTTTCTGCTAATGAGTTAAGGAAAGCACTGCCTTCAAATCATAAAATTATTTTAATTGAGAAGAACCCTATACATTCCTTCGCTCCATCATTTATATGGTTAATGACGGGCGCTCGAAAAATTTCTGATATTCAGGTTAAATTGGAAAAATTATTACTTCCCGGAATTGAATTGATTATTTCTGAGGTTAATAATATTGATGTGTCTAATAAAACCATCAAAGCCGGCAATAAAATATTTTCTTTTGATTATCTAATTATTGCTCTTGGCACAGAATTAAACCCCGAATCAATTCCCGGATTAACTTCCGCAACTAACACTTTTTATACTCTCGAAGGTTCACTAAAAATTTACGAAGATTTAAGTAATTTCAAAGGCGGTTCTATCGCAGTTGTTGTATGCTCACTCCCATATAAATGCCCGGGCGCACCTCATGAAGGTTCACTACTGATTTCCGACTATTATAGAAAAAAAGGTATGAGGGATAAAGTTACTATAAATTTTTATACACCTGAATCCCAGCCGATGCCTGTAGCCGGTCCGGAACTTGGTTCGGCAGTAGAAGATTTAATCAAATCGAAAAACATCGCATTTAATCCTATTCACAAACTAAAAAGCGTTGATAACGAAAATAGATTGTTATTTTTTGAAAACAAAGAACCTGTAAATTATGACCTTCTAATTATCATACCACCCCACAGAAGTCCGGCAGTTTTGAAGGAATCAGCATTAGCAAATGAAAGTGGCTGGCTCCCGGTTGATATAAATACTCTCGAATCAAAATACGATAATGTCTTTGCAATCGGAGATGTTACATCAATATCTATTCCGGGAAGATGGAAAAAAGATATACCAATGAACCTGCCCAAAGCCGGTGTATTTGCTCATAGCCAAGCGGAAACGGTCGCAAAAATTATCTCTGACAGAATTGCAGGAAATAACTCTGCGAGTAAATTTGAAGGATTTGGTTATTGTATGATTGAAGCCGGAAACGGAGAATCCGGTTTTGCTTACGGTAATTTTTATGGCGAACCTAATCCTATAATTCATCTTAGTAATGTTAAAAGAAGATGGCATTTGGGAAAGGTTCTATTCGAAAAATGGTGGCTAACGCCAATAGGTTTGAAACGTTCATTTTATCAATATCTGTTAAAAATTAGCGTCAAAATATTAAGAATTCCAATAAATATATAATTATTTCTTTAAGGAGAACAAAGATGAAGACTTATCGAACAATAATAATTGGTTTTTGGCTTTTTATAGCTTTTGCCAATACAACCTATGCATATCCTCCGGCAGTAGGTATTATGAGTAAATCAAAATCCTGCTTAAGCTGCCATGTTAACAATGGTCCCTGGACTGATAATGAAAGAACAATTATAGATATCATTGATAAGGAAACAATGAAATCAGTTCGCCGGACAGACGGCACTTTTCTTTTGGAAGTAAAGCGAGGCGAACAAAAAACCTTTTTTACCGTTATCGGGCGCACTTCGGGAGATAACTTACCCCCTCCAAATCGTAATGCATGGATTTACATCGACCCTGCAAAAATTGAGAGTAATGAACTATCAAAATTTGCACCCGGATGGGAAGTGAATTTACCAATATCATGCCGTGTGGTAGGAGATAAGTTACATGGATTCGAAGGTGCTGTGATAACTGCTCTTCCCATGACTATTCAACCTACGAAAGAGGCTAAAGATTCGGAACTTCAATTACAATTGATGCTTACAAAAGGGGAATCCATCAAGGGTGAAGCAAAAAAGGGTATGCTTGGGAATTATTTTGAACGAAAAGTAATTTTGAAAGTTATTGAATAATTGTTAAATAATATTAAATTAAAATAATGAAAATATTATTAGTAATCAACGATGCGCCTTACGGCACGGAAAAAGCTTACAATGCTTTAAGGCTTGCAATGACACTTCAGAAGGAACATACGGATGTCGAAGTGAGAATTTTTTTAATGGCTGATGCCGTTTTTTGCGCATTGCCGGGTACTAACACTCCACAAGGCTATTACAACATTGAAAGAATGATGAAAAGTGTTTTGAATAGGGGTGGAAAAGTTAAAGCATGTGGCACTTGTGCGCAAGCAAGAGGAATTTTTGACCTACCTGTTTTAGAAGGTGTAGAGCGAAGCAATATGAGCGAATACACGCAATGGGTAGTTGAGAGCGATAAAGTTATCAATTGTTGACATTTATCGATAGGGGAGTTCTAAAAATTGTCATTCCTGCATTCGAGACTGTGTGAAAACTAATAAAAATAGAAGAATGTCATTCTGAACGAAGTGAAGAATCCAGTCCCAATGCAGCTTCTGGATTCTTCACTTCGTTCAGAATGACATTCTTCTTGACTTTTCACACAGCCTCATCCTCAGGAATGACTGTTCCAGGAACAACCTCATAGATAATTTTTAAAACATTACCCTCATATTCATAGATATTCTATCTATGAGTTCCTTTGCATCTTTATCAGAAAGTTCTTTTTCATAATAAAGAGACATCCGGATATTTTGGTTTATTATATAGGTAATTACCGGTACAACTCTTTGA
This sequence comes from Ignavibacteria bacterium, assembly GCA_016844745.1. Classification (GTDB taxonomy): domain Bacteria; phylum Bacteroidota; class Ignavibacteria; order Kapaibacteriales; family UBA2268; genus JAERMQ01. The sequence goes on from JAERMQ010000015.1 coordinate 42,530, forward strand.
TATTCAAAAATATATTTCCCGGTAGCAGCAACTTTATCATCCGAATTAAATTTATCGTAATGCAAAGCAAAATGCCATTCATCATTTGGCATGAAGCCTGCTTCGACAGCCAAACCGCTATATTTGAATTTATCAGCGGGCTTGGTAGCTGCCAAGTCCCAATTCTCGTCTTCAGCCATTACATAAGCTGCTTGTAGATCGAACATATTGCGATAACGAATATTCAACTGAGGTGAGATTCTGGTGAATTTATTTTCTATTTGTGCCTTATCAGGGACTGTTACGCCGGTGTTTTTTGTATCTGTGCCTGTATAATAATGAAGAGTAACAGTTGAACCTTCTAAATCTTTAGAAATAGATTCAGGCACATTCAGAACCAAGCCGCCCCAAAAATTCTGGAATTGAGTTAATGCTAATGAATTCTTAATAATGACGGGTGAGGCTCCTAAATATAAAGTACCATAATCATTATATCCGAAATATTGTAAACCTGGACGAGCGCTCGACATATCAACAGAAGTTTCACCGCCACCGTTAGATGATTTTTTCAAAAATACTTCACCTTTTATTGCAGGAAGTTGTGGTAGCCTGTTCGGATATGATGCAAATTCCAATGGCGAGATATTACCGACCTGTAAATTCAAGTATGAAGTCGATAAGAGATTTGTAAAATTGAAGTAAAACCAATTGAATTTAAAACCTCCGGAAGCATACTCCAATTCAGTGAAAAAGGATATATTGTTGTAAATCGAACCGGCAACAAAGAATTGTATCCAATTCGGATTGCCAATCGTCAAAAGTCCGGATTTATCTTTTCCTGAATCTTGTAGGAAGGAATTTGTTGCATACATGAATGGCGTTACATTCAAGCGAAAGCCGAATAGTTGCGATACATCACTAAGAGAAACACCACCGGCGTTTATTGAATAATCTTTTTTGTCTGGTTTGCCCAACACGTATCCGTTTTTAAGGAACTGGTCTCCTGCAAGATTCAGACGGGGAAATACCGTGTGGCAATAATTACAAGCCATGCCTGTCTTTCGGGACCATTGCGATGTTGCGTAAGTAAAGTTGGTAGAAGCAACAAAAAAGAATGCTATTAATCCGATTATAGCAATCTTGCCGAATAAATTATTTTTTAAAATTTGGTCATATAAACCCTTTCTCATTCGTTATTTAAAATTTTTCCACGACAATTAATTAAATGTGGAAAATCATTTTTTTTTTTAGCTTTATATCATTTCAATTTTCATTTCAATTATAAATATTTCAATAAATATTAAAATTTAATTTTTAAAAATACTAAAATTTTTCTTAATTAACAATAAATTATATTTACTTATTTTGGTTTGTAATTGAAATGTTTTCTTCGTTATGAGAATCTAAAAGCTATAGAAATGTCATTCAAGAGAATTCAATAATGAAAATTTACAGTACCATCTCTTATAATATTTTTATTTATTGTAAATTTGTAATATCGGAATTTTAAGGGAACCCAGATGAAAATAGGAATGGTATGCTATCCGACTTACGGTGGAAGCGGTATTGTAGCAACGGAATTGGGGATGAAACTTGCCGAACGTGGGCATGAAGTGCATTTTATCAGCTATTCTCAGCCAATGCGTTTGGATAATTTCCAGGAAAGGATTTTTTTTCATGAAGTAGATTCAACTAACTATCCTTTGTTCGAATTTAATTTATATACCCTTAATCTTGCCGGAAAAATCATTGATGTAGTCAAGTACGAAGAGTTGGATGTGCTGCATGTTCATTATGCAATTCCACATGCCGTTAGCGGATATTTAGCAAAGCAAATTTTACAGCAGAACAAACCAATCCGCCTTGTAACAACCCTGCACGGAACCGATATAACGCTTGTCGGAATGGAGCCATCCTTCCTGCCGATTGTGAAATTTTCATTGGAAAACTCGGATGCAGTCACAGCCGTATCGGGCTATTTGAAGGAAAAGACATTGCAGAATTTCAATATTAAAAATAATATTAAAGTCATTCATAATTTCGTCGATACGAAAGTTTACAAAAGATTGCCATGTATTCAAATCAGGAAACGCCTTGCAGAGGAAGACGAGAAAATCCTGATGCACATATCGAATTTCAGGCCCGTTAAGCGTGTATGCGATTGCCTGAGGATATTCGTTGAGGTGCATAAGGAAATCAAATCGAAATTAATCTTAATCGGGGATGGTCCCGACCGCCACGAAGCGGAAGAATTAAGCAAGAGACTTGGCATTGAGAAGAACGTTAAATTTTTAGGTAAGCAGAACGCATTGGTAGAGTTGCTGTCATGTGCTGATTTATTCCTGCTGCCAAGCCAATCGGAGAGCTTTGGACTATCGGCATTGGAGGCGATGAGCTGCGGTGTGCCTGTGATTGGTTCGAATATCGGTGGAATCCCGGAATTAATCGACCAGGGTGAGACTGGTTATGTTGCCGAGTTTGGCGATACCGAGCGCATGGCAAGATATGCCAAGGAGCTATTAGGCAATCCAAAAAAATGGAATAAATTTTCCGAAAATGCACGCCAGCGCTCCGTCGAGATGTTCGATATTGAGTTGATTGTGCCTAAGTATGAAGAAGTGTATTTGGAGATATGATACCAGGAGATAATATTTAATAATATTCTGGACTATCGTCAGGTATTTAAATTGATGAGTGATGATATACTTTTAATATACCTACGACAAATGAACATTCAAATTCAATCCCATCGGGATGAAATATATATAGAAAAAAGAAAGTGCAAATACGATAATCCCTTTAGGGATGAAAAAAATTTGTCTCGAAATAATCCTTCAATATATGTCAACATAACGGGATTTCCTGGACTGTTATTTGTCATCATGCTATAAATATGTCATCCCTCCGGGATTCATTTGAGCCAAGAATTAATCTTAACAATTAAGGATTTGGTTTTAAAAGAACCAATTGACCCAAGATTTTTCAAATTCAATCCCATCGGGATGAAATATATATAGAAAAAAGAAAGTGCAAATACGATAATCCCTTTAGGGATGAAATAATAATTCCGGCAAAATCTTATCATTATATGTCATTCCTAAAGGGATTTCATGGGCTTTTATTTGATGCTATGCTATAAATATTTCATTCCTAAAGGGATTCCTTTTACACCGAAAGAAACTCTTGAGCGAGGAAAATAGTTAAAATGACAAATTATTTCCTGCAATATTTGTCGATAAGGGGTTTGACTGCTTCCTTGCCTAACTGCAATGCTGAATTCAAATCGGAACAGGCTCCATCCTTATCTCCTGTATTGATACGAGCCAAAGCACGATTTATGAAAGCATCTCCATATAACCGGTTAAACTCGATAGCTTTGGTATAATCAATTATCGCAGCATTATAATCGCCTAAATTAAAATATGCGCCGGCTCTGTTATTGTAGGCTTCGGGAATATCGGGTTTCAGTCGGATCGTTTCGGAAAAGCGGGCTATGGCTGAATGGAAATCCTTCATATTGAAATAGCATATACCGAGATTAGTAAATGCTTCGGCAAAGTCGGGTTTGAGCTTTATGGCATGCTCGAAATCCGCAATAGCGGCGGAATATACTTTTAAATCGCAAAGCGCCAAACCACGGTTATTATAAACATCGCTATTTGTAGGATGCAGCCTTAGAGCTTCGTTATAATCATCAATAGCGCCTTTATGGTTGCCTTCGGCATTAAGAATCAAACCTCGGTTAGAGTGTGCGATTGATGAGTTAGGGCTGGTGAGAACGGCATAATTATAGAATGTTTTGGCATCCTTGTAATTACGGCTGTAGTAAATATTGACACAAGAGTAAATAAAAATAATGATGAATGATGAGGTCATTACATAATTGTATTTTCGATTTAACCATCGATTAGGAATGATATAAAAAATAAAAAGAAGAAATCCCAAAGCCGGTAAAAATGCGCGGCTCTCTAAATAATCAAACATGAAATTGCCTTGCGAAGTAAACATGCCTGGAATAATCAATAAAACAAACATGAGTATTCCAAATAAGAAACGGCGAAAAGCAGGGGACTTTCTATTTCTAAAGATTTCACCGATTATTATTACAAAAATTATAGAGCCGAATATAGTTCTGAAAATATCGAACATTGGCATGGGATTAGGTTTCGAAGGGAAAAACAACTTTTGCAAGAGTTCAGGCAGTGTGGCTAATTTATCGATAAAAATTGAAAGTCCAAGCACATCGGAGCTCGGAACTCCTTTGATAGCCATGTTTCGCATCAGCATAAAGAATACAATAGCGACAAACCAGCAAAGGTAAAAGGCAAACAATCGTTTGTCGAACAGTTTTTTTTCGAGCCAAAGAATAGCAAATAACAAGTATATAAGCGGGAAGACAACTGCAAGCTCTTTTGATAATAATGCAAGGAAGAAAGAAATTAGATGCAGAAAAATTAACACCGGTTTCTTTGATGAGAAATATTTGAGCAATGTGATAATTCCAAAAAGGAAGAAGAACATTGCCAGTATATCATTCCTTGCAACAACCCAATTTACGGTAGATGCCAATAGGGGGTGGGTAGCATAGAACAAACCGGCAAATAGTAAAAATATTACCGGTAATTTAAGTAGCTTTAAGAAATATACGATTAATAAGCAGACAAATCCATGCAGGAGGATGTTGCTCAAATGATAAATCCAGGGCTCCTTGCCGCCGGTTTGAGCATCAAGCATGAAAGATAATGTTAAGAGGGGCCTGTAATAATGCGATTTCTGCTGGAAATAAGCATCGGTTTTGAATGCTTCTGATACTTTGGATATGTCACTAAGATTATGGAAATTATTGACAATGATAACATCATCATCGAAGTTGACGAATCCGAACCATAATGATTGTCCATAAACGGCAAGAGCAGCAATGAAAACAATTAAATATACCCAACGGGAAATGAAAGCATCTGTTTTATTAACGGATTTTTCCTTCTTCTGTGCCGGTGCATTGTCCCGTGGAACAGGTTTATTCTTTGTTTTTTTATTTCCCATATTTTTGGTTTTTCTCCTCGAGTCAAGAGTTCCTCTTGACTCAAAGAATGTCATTTACAAAACTGTTCAAGCATCCTGCGGGCTTCGGGATGACCGAAAACAAGGGCTTTCTGCCAATTATCACAAGCAAGGGTTCTATTGCCGATTTGATAATGAGCAAATCCCCGATTGAAATAAGCATCACCATAGTCGGGTTTGATTTTAACAGCTTCATCGAAATCTGCAATAGATTCTGGAAAAGCTCCTTGCATACCGAGAATGACACCACGATTGTTATGCGGCTCGGCATAGTTGGGATTCAGTTGTATAGCTTTGGTATAGTCAGCTAATGCGGAATCATAGTGACCGAGTCCGGCAAAAGCTATTCCCCTGTTATAGTAAAATGATTCGTTCTTTGGCATTAATGATATTGCGATATCATAATCAATTTTAGCATCTGAAAAATCCTTTAATCTGACTCTTGCCAAGGCTCTGTTATTATAAGCTGCGGCATACTTCTTATTCAGGGAAATTGCGCTTGAAAAGTCATTGATTGCTATGTTAAAATCATCTTTGAAATACCATGCAAGTCCCCGATTATAGTATGCTTCATCATATCCGGGATTGATTTCGATGGCACGAGTGAAATCCTGAATCGAAGAATCAAACTTCTTTTTTTCTTTGTAAATAATTCCACGGTTATTCAAAGCCATAGCAGAGCGGGGGCTGGTTTCGATTGCCCTCGAATAAAAAGAAATTGCATCCTGGTAAACAATATTATTATTCCAATTTAAAATCAATAATATTATTATTATGGGTAAAGTATTGAAAAGTATTTTGTTTTCAGTTTTACTGTAATTCATTATTAATGCATTACACATAATGAATAAGCCTATTGCCGGAAGGTAAGCCCTGCATTCAAGATAATCGAATACAACATCCCCTAACTTTGAAAACATTCCGGGAATAATGAGCACAACAAACCACGAAAAACCGAAAATAGCCGTCGACCTGTAACCAGAACTTTTTTTTCTATTTATCATTATTATTATTAGGACTAAGAAAATCAATCCTACAATGGTTGAAGTTGAATTGAACATAGGTAATGGAGATAGGTTCCGGATATAGAAAAATTTGCCTAACAATTCCGGCAAAGTTGCGAGATTCATCAGGAAGTAGTCAAATGAAAATCTCGTTTCGGCGGGCAATCCCGCGAATGCAATATTACGTAAAATTAAATATGTGGATGCAGATAAAGTCCAAACAAGGAATAAATAGATATAATTGATTTTCGATAACTTATTATCTTTGATTATTAAAATATATAAAATGAATATTCCCGGTATGAACAAAGAAATTTCTTTTGAAAAAACGGCAAAAATATAAAAGACAAAATGGATAAATAACAGACTGGAAGCAGGTTTCCTGTGATATTTAATCAGATATATAAAAGCTCCCATCGAAAAAACCGTAGCAAGCAAATCATTACGGGCAACAATCCAACATACTGCATTATTGAACAAAGGATGAACTGCGAACATTAATGATAAAGCCAAAGCCAATTGTTTCGGGGAGCCGAGCAGTCCTAATAAATAAAATAACAGGCAGGCTACTATGCAATGGTAAATAATATTAGAAATATGATAAACCATAGGAGATGCGCCACCAATCTGGGCATCCAGCATAAAAGAAATGCTAAGTATGGGTCTGTAATAAACCCCGATTTCCTTACTGAAATACGCATTTGTCATAAATGCGTTCGGGAGTTTCGTTATGTCTGATATTGTTTTATTATTATCGACGATTATCTGGTAATCATCCAGATGGACAAAATCGAAAAATGCTGTACGACCGTATGCAGAAAGGCAAAATATAATGATTAACAAATAAGAGTGTTTTGTGATTTGAACGAAGAACTTCGGGGTATGGACCGGTTTTATACTAATCTTAGAATTACTTGTTTTTCTCGAGCTTTTCTTCATAATAACAAACATTATTTATTCAATGTCATAATGTTTAAATTACTGGAAATTCCTGAAATATTCAAATGTTTCCGGATTCTAATAAGGAGAGTTCTAAAAATTGTCATTGCTGCAATCGCAGGAATGATATTTTATATTTTTAGAACATACATTCAGATAAATGTTATTTCTTTACAACTAACACAGGGATATTAATGAGTCGCTGTACTTTATCCAGAGTTCTTCCAAATAATATGCTCATAATTCGATTATGACCATGCGAACCCATGACAAGCAGGTCTGCTTTTAATTCATTAATAAGTTTGGGTAAAATCTGATTAGGGTTCCCGAAACCAAGTTGGACACTTACTGAATATCCTAAATTTTGCAGGTAAGAGGAGTATTCAAGCAGGTAATTCTTATCTTCACTGGTTTCAATATCGAGGATATCATATTGCATCATTCTTGCGCCGGCAGTTTCGACTACGTGAAGCAGGATATATTCAGCTTCCTTGCCGCCCTGGCTAACAGCCTGGTTAATAATTGCATCGTCCATGTTCGAGAAATCAACAGCAACGGCAATTCTCTTATAAGCGGCAGGTTTAACGATAAGAATATCCTTCTGTGCGCCGTGAGGTGTGCCGAGAACAACGAGCTTGAACCGTTGGACCAAGGGTTCGAATGTTATGAAAAGAAGCAATGAGAAAATGGCAATTGATAACGGTATAACAATAAAATAAATCCAAATTGGGGAAGGAGAACCTTGAATCCAATTGCTAATCTCATTCAACACCATTTTAATATTTAATGAAACAATGATTCCTGCAGAGAGCCAAGCGAGAAGTTTTGTTTTTTTATTAATATAAAAGTCATTCATTATCATTTTGCTCGATACAAAGTGAATAAGTGGAATAACGGCAAAACCAAGCTGGAGGCTTAAAATAACCTGGCTTAAAATTAGTAATTTAGTTGTTGAACCCTCTCCCAATAATGAAATACAAATCACAGCCGGGATGATTGCCAATAAACGTGTAATCAAACGGCGCAACCATGGTTGGAGCCTTATGTTTAAATATCCCTCCATGACAATTTGTCCGGATAGTGTTCCTGTAAGTGTGGAACTTTGTCCGGCTGCAATCAGAGCCACAGCAAATAAAATCGGAGCTAATTCTGAACCAAGTAACGGAGCCAGCAACCTATGAGCATCCTTGATTTCCTGAACAAAGAAATTCCCTGTTGTATAGAATGTAGAAGCTGCAAGAATAAGGATAGCAGCATTAACGAATAAAGCCATATTCAACGCTATTGCAGAATCAATAAAATTGTATTTGATTGCTTGCTTTAATCCCTTTTTACTTCTATCAATGTTTCGTGTCTGAACAAGAGAAGAATGAAGATACAGATTATGCGGCATTACTGTTGCACCGATAATCCCTATTGCAATATATAATGCCTCTTCGGATGGCATATTCGGGATAATGTTTTTGAAAATATCTCCTACAACAGGCTGTGCGAAAATCATTTGAATAATAAAAGCTATACCGATTATACTGATTAAGCCAAGAATAAAAGCCTCTAATCTGCGCATACCTCGGTTCATCAAAAGCATTATGATAAATGTATCCAGCACGGTTATTGATACGCCTGTTATCAAATCTAATCCGAAAAGTAAATTCAAGCCGATTGCCATTCCGAGAACTTCAGCCAAATCTGTAGCTGCAATCGCTATTTCAGCAAAGAACCATAAAAAATAATTTACATACTTTGGATAATAAGCCCTTGACATTTGTGCAAGGTCTAATCCCTTAACTATTCCCAACCTTGCAGAAAGACTTTGTACTAATAAAGCTATAAGATTGGACATTACAAGTACCCAAACTAATGAGTAACCGAATTTACTTCCGCCGGCTATATCGGTTGCCCAGTTTCCAGGGTCCATATATCCGACACTAACTAAATAGGCTGGTCCGATGAAAGCAAATAATTTCCTCCAGCTTCCGGTAACGTTTGTTGTATCAACCGAACTATTAATTTGTTCAAGGGATTTTCTAAAATGTTTCATACTATCATTAACAATAATTTAATATTTAGTCATGCCTAAATTATTAATTTAATATATTTATCCTTAATAAACAAATAGATTTAATAATTTTAGATAATAATATAGGAATGTTTAAAATTCAAATAAGGGAATTTCCGATCTGAATATCGTATAATTTTTTATAAACGCCATTTTGGTTAAGTAAAGCAGTGTGGGAGCCGTGTTCAACTATATATCCGTTATCGAATACTAAAATTTCATCGCAATTGATAATAGTTGCCAAACGATGTGCAACAATTATTGCCGTTCTATCCTTCAAAGATTCGTTGATAGCATCCTGAACAACTCTTTCCGATTCGGAGTCAAGAGAAGAAGTGGCTTCGTCGAATATGAGTATCTCAGGATTACGTGCTAAAGCACGGGCAATTGAAATTCTCTGACGTTCTCCCCCGGATAAATTTAATCCGCGGTCACCTATTATTGTATCAAAACCTTGTGGTAAATTTGTTATAAAATTATATGCATTTGCAATACGGGCAGCGTTTAGAATCTCTTTATATGAAATTGATAGGTCTCCAAAACGGATATTGTTGGTTACTGTGTCATTAAATAAAATACAATCCTGCGAAACTACTCCGAATTTTGAGCGATAAGATTCGATTGTCAAATCCCTGATATTTACTCCATCAATGGTTATTTCCCCATCGATTGGGTCATAAAATCTGATGATTAAATCCAACATAGTGGATTTGCCACTGCCGCTTGCTCCAACGAATGCTACTTTTTTCGATTTTTCAATCCTAAAATTTATATTTTGTAATACCGGAGTATCGTTATAAGCAAAGTTCAAATTTTTGATTTCTATCTTATCATTGAAGGATTTGCACTCTTTATCGCCCGATACAACTGTTTGCTCCCGCTCTAAAATTGTGAATACACGTTCGGAAGCAACAATTCCTCTTTGAAATTGAGAAATTCCGTTTACGACGGTTCCAATTGGAGACATAATAGCAAATAATGCAAAAAGGAATGTCATCAAATCATCTGCTTTCATGATACCGTTTATAGTTTGTAAACCACCTATAAACAGGACTACGGTCAGGGCAACTATTGCAAATACTTCGTTAATTGAAGGAATTATTGAAATTATTTTGTTATACTTAAGGGCTGAACGAACATAAGATGCAGTATCTCTTGAAAAACGCTTATTCGAAACTTCCTCAGCATTGTAAGCTTTAAAAATGCGTATCCCGGATATCGTTTCCTGAAGCGCTGTCGTAAAATCCGCCATTGCAGACTGCATTCGGGATGCGTACCGCCGAAGGAATTTAATTCCTATCCTCATCAGCAAAAAGCTGATGATAGATGTACTAAAAGCGATTAAGGTTAAAAATGGCGATAGGGCAATTAATAAAAAAAGAAATAAAATAATCTGGATTGATTCGCGTAAAATCGTAACTAAGTTTGATACTGTTGTGCTGTAAAGAATACCAACATCATTTGTTATTATCGATATTAAGGAGCCTTCCTTGCTGCGGTCGAAGAATTCAACGGATAACGAAGTTAGTTTTTTGAATACATTATCGCGAATTGATTTGATAATGCCTTCTTCTACCTTTGCCGTTGTGATTGAACCCGTATATTTGAATATATTTTTCAGGAGGAATATGGCAATTATCAGTATGCTCAAATTGATTAGATTCCCTGACATATCGTTACTTCCCGAAACTAATCCGGAAATAAAATTATAAAAACCGTTTTTGATATTATCTGCTGCAGAACCTGATGGAATCTGGGCAATGTCGATTTTTTGATAAAAAATAATCTGGAAAATCGGTTTTATCATTGCAATTGAAATGGCATTCAAAGCAGAAAAAATTGTATTCAATACTAATGCAAAAAACAGTAAACCTCCGAAAGGCTTTATGAATGGGGATAATCCACTCAGGACGTATATTACTTTATTTTTTTTATTCAATAACATATTGCAAAATTACTATTCGTTCTTTAAATATTCAGAATGACATTCTTCCCATTATCTATGTTTTCACACAACCTCGAATGCAGGAATGACACTACTTGATTATTATTCAATTTATTTAATTTCATAACCTCTGCCAAATACCGGTAAAATGAATTCGGAATTGTAGATTTCTTCATTATGCAATACTCTTTCCAATTCCAATGGCGCTTCATCCTGTTCATCGGAAAATTGTGCAAAGGTACCGAAATGCATGGCAAAGCTAACCTTCGATTGCAGAATTTTGTGTGCTGTTGCCGCATCAGATGGGGACATGTGGATTTCCTTCATAAACCATTCAGGATTTATTGGACCGATTGGCAGCAATGATACAGCCTGTGGTCCGAATTTATCGAATATCCGGCGGAAGTGTATTCCGAACCCGGTATCGCCTGCAAAGAAAATAGGTCCCTTTTTCGAATTGATGACGAACCCACCCCAAAGAGTTTTCCTGGTGTCGCATATTCCGCGCATTGATATATGCTTTGCCGGAACAAGTGTTATTGGTAATTTTTCCCGGATTGAATAGTTCTGCCACCAATCCAATTCAATAACATTATAAATATCATTTTGCTCCAAAAATACCTTATTTCCAAGAGGAACAATAAATAATGGATTGAACTTTGCCTTCAGCTTTTCGATAGTAGGCAAATCCAGATGGTCGTAGTGATTATGGCTAATTAATACAACATCTATATTTGGCAAATCATCAAAATGAATTCCGACTGAATGCATTCTTTTCCAAGATGGCCATGAGAGGGGTCCAACACTTTCCGACCATATTGGGTCGGTAAGAATATTAAAGCTATCCGTTTGAATTAAAAATGAAGCGTGATTAACGAATGTTACTTTGATTTTACCAATACCTATGTGTTCCTCCGGAGCTGAACCTGGTAATAAATCAAGTGAATCCTTCCATAAATAATGAGGTCTGGTTAGAAAGAATTTTGGAAGGGAAAATAGATTACGTTCGGTATTATTAATCGAATCTAAATTGTAAAATGACTCCCCGTTGAAATGGTCTGATACCGGTCCCTTATAAGGCGGAACCGAGAATGTGCAACATCCAACTAAAGATAACAATGCGAAAAAAGATAAATATTTGTTTTTTATCAAATCAATAACGCCGGATTTTGGGAACATCAACTACCTATTTCGAAATCTTTTTGATTTGCTCGTACAGAACCTTCTCATCCCCATCGGCAAAACCGTTATGTTCCCAGACTATTTCGCCTTTTCCGTTGCAGAGAAATGTATGAGGTGGATTATTGACGTTCATGGCACGTTTGAAATCGCTGTTTTCATCAAGGTAGATATCGTAAGTCCATCCCTTGCCATTAATGAGAGGGGCTACCTTTTTGCTATTCCGTGAATCATCTATAGATACGGCAATGAATTTCACTCCCGTTTCTTTTTGCCATTTCGGATATAAATCCTTAATTACATTTAGTTCGTGAATACAAGGCTTGCACCAGGTTGCCCAGAAATCTATAACGAATGGTTTGCCGTCATTTGAAAAATTCTTTGTATCTATTGTTTCGCCTTTTAGGTTCTTAACTTTAGCCGAAGGAATTTTTTTACTTCCAGAAATTCCGGATTGTAAAAATAAAACCGATATGATTGTTATAAAGATAGCTGCCAGGATTGTTTTTTTCATAAACCACCAATATTTTCATTCAAAAAATAATTTTTTTCACAATACTACGTTATATTAACGAATTAGTTTTGTAAAACTTTTATTAATAATTTTATGAAAAATAATATACTCATAATTTCCCTGGCGCTAATCACACTGACTCTTACTTCAATACCATTAAAAAGCCAGAGTCTGAAATTAGTATCAATTGATTCGCTTGTCGAGCGGGAAACAATTGATGAAGAAGTAAAAGCTCATTACCAGTTGCAGAATATTTCTTCTTCCGAAAAATCTGTCTTATTGAATATAAAAGTAAAATCAATATCCGACGGACATCAATATCAATTTTGCTTTGGAGGGGTTTGTAAACTCCCACGCACAACAGATTTTTATGAAACAACCGATGTCTCAATGAAGCCCGGAGAAATCACAGGGGATGATACTTATATGGTATTATTGCCATTTGGGGCAACCGGTACTACTTCACTTGAAGTAACTTATTATATCAAAGATTCTCCAAATGATAAAATCACTTTTAATATTACTTATAAAATTGGTGTCACTTCAGCAAAAGAGGAATTATCAGGTTTGGAATTGGAACCTGTCATTTCGCCCAACCCAGCAAGGGATTATGCTATTCTGAAATTGAATAATTTTTTGAATACATCAAATTATTCAGTTAGAATTTTCGATTTAAGTGGTAAAATTCTAACCGAGTCATTTATACCGGCATCTCAAAGTGAGGTTAAACTTGATTTGGCGAACCTTTCGGAAGGTAGTTATTTAGTAGGTATTATTTCTGAGAATAAATCAATTATCTCAAGAAAATTTCAGGTTATAAGATAATGGGTTTATATATAAGATTTTTTATTAGTTGTTAGGACAATTATTGAAAAAAAGAAAGAATGTCATTCTGAACGAAGTAAAGAATCCACTCTCAATACTATTTTCTGGATTCTTCACTTCGTTCAGAATGACATTCATCTTGTCTTTTGAACCAGCCTCGATTATTAAATTTATTAAGCAAAATCCATATCAAGAGAAAATCTTTTCATCGGACGTTTCCGTAATCTATAATCAGGAAGGGCATTTATACGGTAAACGATAGGATTAGGCCTTTGGAATGAAGGCAATTTCCCATCAAGGGATAAAGTAGCGAATGTGAACGCTATTATTGCCGATAGAAATAACTTTTTCATAATTTAAATTACAAATATTTATTAAAGAAACAAAATGACCATACTACAGGCAATTTTATTAGGTATTCTGCAAGGCTTAACCGAATTCCTGCCAATCAGCAGCACAGCTCATTTAACTTTAGCAGGAAAATATCTGGGGCTGATTGACCCGGCTCATCCCGAAGCATGGACGGCATTTATAGCCACAATCCAACTTGGTACCATGCTTGCAGTTATTTTTTATTTTGCCAACGAAATACGTGAAATTGCCTCAGCCTTTACTTCCGAAAATTTTACTAAAAGAAAACAACCGTTCAAAATACAAAGCCAAAATTCTAAAATGGGGTGGTATGTTATTCTTGGTACAATCCCGGTCGTCATAGTAGGTTTGTTATTGAGTAAGGTGATTGAAGGCGGCTTGACGAAGAGTTTGCCTGTAATAGCAACAAGCTTGATTGTACTTGGACTATTGCTTGCTTTAGCAGAAAAAACAGCAAAATTCACGAAAAAGTATAATTCTATTAAATTGAAAGATGCATTATTGATAGGATTAGCTCAATGCTTAGCTTTAATACCCGGTGCTTCGCGTTCCGGAACGACTATAACAGCGGGATTATTTCTTGGATTAGAGCGGGAATCGGCAGCAAGATTTTCATTTTTACTGAGCATTCCGGCAGTATTTGCCAGCGGGATTTATGAATTTTACAAAACAAGGCATTTTTTAATGGCTAATAGCGGTTTAGCATTGGTTGTTGCTACGGTTGTATCAGCATTAAGCGGGTATATTGCGATTGCATTCCTACTGAGATATTTGAGAACAAGAACATCCTATATCTTTGTAATATATAGGATATTGCTGGGTGTTGCCATTTTAGGAGCATTTATTTTGCTTTGAAAGTTTCTGTTTCAATTTGCAATTATATTATTTTTAAGATAATTACCCCATTCCGATTAAAATCCGAGATATTTAACTTATTAAATAGGATTTATTTTGATTTTAGTAGCTACTTGCATTCTCCCTTTTCCAACAAACAAGATTACAAAATAAATTATTAATTTGAAAAATGTCTTTAATCATATTAATAATTTATATATTACCAATGATATATAAGAAAATATATTATTAAAATTTAATAACTATTTCATAAGTATAAATATTATATTGTTTAATTTTACCTAAAATTTAGATAAGTCATTTTGAAATTAATAATTCAGTTCTTGAGAATATTTTTGTTATTTCGTAATTTTGCATTTGTTAGTTATTACATTCGGGTATTGAATGTTTTTGAAATTTTTAAAAGTAAAAAAGAAAGTTAAAATGCATTTTATAGTTGTAGGAACAAATTTTAAAACAGCCGATGTTGTAAACCGTGAAAAATTTCACTTCTCAAAAGAAAGTTTACCGGAAGCATTAGCAAATCTGAATAAAAGAAAATCGATACAGGGCAGCGTTATACTTTCAACATGTAACCGTGTTGAAATTTACGCTTCAGTCGATAATGTAGATAACGGATTCAATGATATAATTAATTTTATGAGTTCTTATCATAACATTCCTCCCGATGATATTAATCCCCTCGTTTATAAGAAGAATTGTCATGAAGCTGTATTTCATTTATTAAAGGTTGCTTCAAGTCTGGATTCAATGGTAATCGGGGAATATGAAATCCAGGGTCAGGTAAGGGATTCATATAATTATGCCCAGGAAAATAATGCTACCAATGGTTTACTCAACAAATTATTTCAGGCAGCTATACAAACAGGCAAAAAGGTTCGCTCTGAAACAAAAATAGGCGAGGGAACCGTATCGGTTGCCAATATGGCGCTTGATATTACTAAGAAATATTACGGTTCGAAGGATTGCTTCAATTTATTGATAATCGGTGCAGGTAAAATGGCATCACTAACGGCGTCGAATTTCCGTAATCATTTTGCTAACTGCAACGTTTGCGTTACAAATAGAACACAGAGCAATGCAATAGCTTTTGCCCAAAAATATTTCTCAGATGTTATTGATTATGAAAATCGTTACAACGAAATTGCCAACAGTGATGTAATCGTAGTATCTACCAGTTCGGAAAATTATGTAGTTTCCTCACAGGAATTAAGCCAATTAGTTAATGGAAACAAAACAAAGAAAAGATTATTTATTGACCTTTCAATTCCGAGAAATATTGCTCCCGGAATTGGAGAAATACCGAATTGTAAATTATTTTCGATTGACGACATAAATAAAATAATCGAAACCAATCTGGGTAGAAGAGCCGAGGAAATCGAAAGCGCTCATAAAATTATCAATGAAGTTGCAGAAGAATATTTCGAATGGTATATGAAGCAATCCATTATGCCTACAATGATGGCTATTAAAAATCAAATGGGTATAATCAAGGATAGAACAATTGCTTCGTATGATTCATTCTATAAGAATCTTGAAGAAAAGCAAGCTACAACAGTTAGTGAAATGCTTGATTCTTATGCAGATAAAATCATTCGTGTAATAATGAAAAATATCCGCCGGGCAGCCACCAAAGAAGAATTAATTTCGATTACCAATACTTTAAAAGATACTCTTACTCTTGATATAAATAATGAATGATAAATTATGAATGCTGAATGCTGAATTATGAATGCTGAATTATGAATGATAATTTTAAAAAGAAATATATTGTTGCAACAAGGCCAAGTCTTTTAGCATTTACACAGACTGAACAGACTGTAAATAAACTTAGAGAAAAAAATCCCGATTGCGAATTCGAAATAATCAAATTCAGCACCCATGGCGATAAAGTAACAGATAAACCTTTAACGGAATTCGGAGGTACCGGTGTATTTGTAAAAGAATTGGAAAATGCTATCCTCGAAGGCAAGGCTGATTTTGCAATACATAGCCTGAAAGATGTACCCAGCGACCAACCTTCAGGATTAATATTAGCCTGCTTTCCAAAAAGGGAAGACCCAAGGGATATTGTTTTAACTAAATCATGTAAATCTCTTATAGAATTAGATGATAATTGTATTATTGGGACAGGAAGTCCCCGTCGTATCGTACAAATTGCCCAATTTAAACCTAATGCTAAATTCAAGGATTTAAGAGGTAATATTGATACTCGTCTTAAAAAGTTGCATGAAGAAGATTACGATGCTATAGTTTTGGCGGCAGCAGGTATGAAAAGACTTGGTAAGGAAATTCCACACAATGCATATTTACCTGTTGAAGGGTTTGTGCCTGCAATAGGACAGGGCATAATCGGAATCGAGTGTAAATCGGATGATTATGAAACAATTGAAATGCTGAGAACAATAAATTCTAATGAATCTGAGTTGGCAGCGCGTGCTGAAAGAAGTTTCATGAAAACAATTGGCGGCGGATGCAAATTCCCATTAGCAGCTTATGCTACGATAAATGATAATATTCTTACATTATCGGTAATGCTTGGAAATCATATTACTTATTTAATCCATAAGGAAACCGCAAGTTCGGAACTTAGCATATCCGAACAATTAGGTATCGACCTGGCAATGAAAATTAAAGCCATAGCAGGCGATTTAGGTATAACGTTAAACATTTAGGATTGAAGTTAAGGTGGGTTCTAAAAATTCAATTTAGACTGTCATTCTGAGCGAAGCGAAGAATCTATCTTGTTGATTTTAAAGAAGACTGGATTCTTCGCTTCGCTCTTAAATTTTTTCTTTACAAACTTTATTAACTTTCAACTTTAATTTAGTAATGAGTAATTTATCAGGCAGGACAATAATATCAACGAAGCCTCTTTCTGATGAGGATTATATGAAGGATTATTTCATAAGCAGGAGTGCAAATTACTTATGGATGCCTCTAATTGAGATTTTACCTTCTCGTGAAAGTGAAAATATCAAGTATATATTTCAAAACTTAGAAAATTTCGACTGGGTGCTTTTTACAAGTAAAAACGGAGTAGAGTATTTTTTCAGATATTTCCATTCATTGCAACATAATAATAAATTTCCCGAGAAGATAAAACTTGCGGCTATCGGGGATAGAACAGCTTTAGAACTACAGAAATTTGGTTTTACTCCCGATTTTATTTCAAATGGAACTACTTCGAAAGAATTTCTTAGAAATATTATAATAAAATATGATTTGAATGGAAAAAAAATTCTTCTTGCTTTGGGGGAATTAGCTAAGAACACACTGGAAGCGGGTTTGCAGGGAATTGCTGAAGTTACACGAATTAATGTTTACCGAACAGTGCCTATTGAAAATTACTCAAAAGAAATTATTCATAAAATAAAATCCGATAATTACGACATTATCATATTTACAAGTCCATCCGGATTTGAACATTTCCTTGATATAGCTAAAATCGAGGGAATTGGAAGAGAAATTAAATTTGCCTGTATCGGCACAACAACCTGTGAATCTGCATTGAATCAAGGTTACAAACCATTACTGGTATCCTCAAAACCTGACGGATTAATTTTTGCTCAGGAAATTGAGGAATTATTATTAAAGAACTAAATAAAGGTGAAAAAATGGCATTTCCAATAACAAGACTTCGCAGATTGAGGAAAAATCCAATCCTTCGCGATATGATAAGCGAAACTCATTTGGAATTAAATGACTTCATTATGCCCTTGTTTGTTTGTCCCGGCACAAATGTAAATAATCCGATATCTTCGATGCCGGGAAATTCACAACTTTCTGTTGATTTATTGGTCGAGGAATGTAAGAGAATACATGATTGCGGAGTTAGTTCAGTTCTTCTGTTTGGAATACCGGAAAGCAAAGACGAGCATGGTCATGTAGCCTGCAGCGATGATGGAATCGTACAAAAAGCAATCAGGGCTATCAAAGATACTCTTCAAAATAAATTGCTTATAGTTGCAGATGTCTGTAATTGTGAATACACAACGCACGGGCATTGCGGTACAATAGTCGATGGAGATGTACATAATGACCTTACGCTTGAGACTCTCGCAAGTCAGGCTCTATCGCTTGCTAAAGCCGGCGCTGACGTAATAGCGCCGAGTGATATGATGGATGGAAGGGTTAAAAGAATTCGCCAAATCCTGGATGAAAACAGCTTGAGTAATATACCAATCATGTCATACTCTGCTAAATATGCATCCGGATTTTACGGACCATTCCGTGAAGCTGCTGAATCAGCGCCCAAATTCGGTGACCGCCGCAGTTATCAGATGAATCCGGCGAATTCTGACGAGGCTATGCGGGAAATAGCCCTCGATATCGAAGAAGGTGCCGACATCGTAATGGTGAAGCCTGCTTTGAGCTATTTAGATATAATTTACCGTGCTAAACATGAGTTCAATATTCCGGTTGCAGCATACAACGTTAGCGGTGAATTTTCCATGGTGAAGGCTGCAGGAGCAAATGGCTGGATTGACGAAGAACGAATTATGATGGAAGTAGCAACATCAATAAAAAGAGCAGGTGCGGATATTATCATTACTTATTTTGCAAAAGAAATAACTGCAGTATTGAATAGATGAAAATTTCGAATTTTAATAATTTGCATTTATCCCAAAAAAAGAACTTTGGAAATCTTTATTCAGAGTTCTTTGGGAAGTTTTCAAATACAAGATAAAAAGAGAAACCCCCTAACCCCCTTTGAAAAAGGGGGATTTTATTGTTCCCCCTTTTTCAAAGGGGGTTAGGGGGTTTCTCTTAATTCCAATACTAACTAAAAATAATCTAATGAACACAGAAAAAAGCATAAAAGAATATAAAAAAGCATGTGAAATAATACCCGGTGGAGTTAATTCTCCGGTAAGGGCATTTAAAAGCGTAGGACTCAATCCGCTTGTTATTGCCCGAGCCAAAGGTTCCAGGATTTATGATATTGACGGAAATGAATTTATCGATTATGTAGGTTCATGGGGTCCCATGATTTTAGGTCATGCTTACGAACCAATAATCGAAGCCATCCGGAAAACAGCGGAAAACGGCACCAGCTTTGGCGCTCCCACTCACCAGGAAACTGAAATAGCAGAACTCATAGTTTCCATGGTTCCCTCTATAGAAATGGTGCGAATGGTTAATTCCGGTACCGAAGCAACTATGAGCGCTATTCGGCTTGCACGTGGTTTTACAGGGCGGAATAAAATTGTAAAATTTGCTGGTTGCTATCATGGTCATGCTGATAGTTTTCTTATTAAAGCAGGTTCCGGCGCTGTTACACTGGGTTTACCGGATAGTCCAGGCGTTACCGGTAACATAGCCGCAGATACACTGATTGCAGAATATAATGATTTGCAATCTGTGTCAAAACTATTCGAAGCGGCAGGAAAGGATATTGCTGCAATAATAGTTGAACCTGTAGCAGGTAATATGGGAGTTGTGCTTCCGAATGATGGCTTTCTGCAAGGCTTAAGAAATATTACAAAAGAATTTGAAGCTTTACTAATATTCGATGAGGTAATCACCGGATTCCGTTTGGCAAAAGGAGGCGCTCAGGAGTATTACAATGTTATGCCGGATATTACAACATTAGGAAAAATAATCGGGGGGGGATTGCCTGTTGGCGCTTATGGTGGCAGTCGTGAAATAATGAGCCGCCTTGCTCCTTCCGGACCGATTTATCAGGCGGGTACTCTCTCTGGCAATCCATTGGCAATGAGCGCTGGGATAATAATGCTGAGTGTATTGAATGATACAACTGATTTTTACAAGGATTTGGAGCGAAAAGCACTACGCCTTGAAAACGGACTTAAGGACAATTTAAGGAAGACCGGTGTAAAAGGTGTTATTAACCGCATTGGCTCTATGTTAACGATGTTCTTCAATGATGAGTTACAAATAGATACTTTTGAAAAAGTTATGAAATCGGATAAAGAAAAATATTCGAAATACTTCTGCAAATCTCTCGAATCCGGCATATATTTAGCGCCATCACAATTCGAAGCTTCATTCATTTCTGCAGCCCACACTGATGCCGATATCGACTCAACCATTGAAGCAAGTTTTAACGCAATGAAGGAACTTTAATTTGAAACATACACTCTTAACCGATACATTAAAAGGTGAGAAAAGGGAACGACCACCGGTTTGGTTCATGCGTCAGGCAGGAAGGGTACTCCCGTCATATTTGAAATTGCGGGAACAATACAGCTTTCGTCAATTAATGCACGACCCCGAGCTGACAGCAGAAGTCACATTGCTGCCTGTTCATGACCTTGGAGTCGATGCTGCTATTCTTTTTTCGGATATTCTTGTAATTCCCGAAGCATTGGGTATGAAGGTGCATTTTACCGATAAAGGACCACGATTCGATAGCCCACTGAAATCACTAAAAACCGTTGGTTCCAATTTATCTGCCGACTCCTCGAAGCTCAATCATATATTCAAAGCTATTGATATAATAAATACTAAAATTTCTCCTGAATGCTCGCTCATCGGCTTTTGCGGAGCGCCTTTTACAACTTTCTGCTATATGGTAGAAGGAAGCAGTGCAAATCATGAATTTTCCAATGCTATAAATCTGATTTACCAGAATAAAAAGGCAGCGATTGAGGTTTTAGAAAAAATCACTGAATTATCAATTGAATATGCTGTCAATCAAGCTAAACATGGTATAGCGGCATTCCAGTTATTCGAAACACATGCCGGATTAATACCTTCGGAGTTATATATAGAATTAATTCTGCCTTATGTTAGAAGAATTGCTTCTGCAGTACGGGAACAGAATATTCCGGTAATTTACTTTCCAAAAGGATTGGGGCTCGGAATAACACATATCACCAAAAACATAGCAGATTATGCTGGAATTGACTGGCAATATTCAATATCGGAAGCGAGAAAACAAATTGATGCAAACGTAGGACTACAGGGCAATTTGGACATGAGACTGTTATCAATCGACAGTAAGGAAATCCTTATTAGAGAATTGGAAAAATTTAAGAATTTCGGAAAAAATAATTTTAATTGGATTTTCAATACCGGTCATGGACTCTCACCCAATAATCTGTTCAACAATGTCAAATTCGTTGTTGATTGGGTGAAATCAACTGACTGGGGCAGATAAATTTAATTACTAATTACTATTGGATAATTAAGAATTAACAATTACGAATTAAAAATTAAGAATTATAGATTATGGATAATTGTTTCAATTATTGAATTAAGGTTTTCAACTTATAACTTATAACTCATAACTCATAATTTATAACTTTACATTGACCATTTACCATTGACAATTAAAAATGACCGTTCCTATACATTTATTAGATAAATATAACTCGCCGGTGCCGAGATATACGAGCTATCCGCCGGCTAATCATTTCAAGGATACATTTACAACTGATAACTTCGTTCAAGCTTTAATTGACTCAAATAAGATGCAACCTGAGAATCTATCGATATATATCCATATTCCATTTTGCAAGAGACTATGCTTCTATTGCGGCTGCAATAAAATCTCGATGGTTGAAGATAATGCCATCAAAAAATATATCGATGCCCTGAAAACAGAGATGAAATCAGCTTTGAGCCATATTGATAAATCCAGATTACTCTCACAGATACATTTTGGAGGAGGCACACCGAATGTAATACCGGTAGGGTATCTTAATGAAATCACAAGCTATCTGTTATCGGAATTCAAATCAATCGAAAATCCCGAGGTGGCTATAGAATGCAATCCTGCTTATCTTGACAGGGAATATTTAGTTGCTTTGAACAAAGCCGGTGTAAACAGATTCAGTCTTGGTATTCAGGATTTCGACCAAAAGATTCTAAAGTCGGTAAACAGGGAAATACCTGAAATTCCCGTTAATGAATTAGTTGAAATGATTCATGACATAAATCCCAAAGCTGTAATCAATTTCGATTTTATTTATGGTCTGCCCGGACAAACGGTTGATAGTTTTTCCAGTACAATTGATGAAGCAATATCAATCGGACCGGACAGAATAGTAACTTTTTCTTATGCGCACCTGCCTTCGGTATTCAAGGCTCAGGCTGCCTTGGAGAGAAAGGGATTGCCTTCGCCGGAACAGAAAATCGAACTCTATCTTAATACATACTCGCAAATGAAGAGTAATGGGTATGTGCCGATTGGTATGGACCATTACGTCAAACCTGATGATGAGCTAAGTTTAGCTTTCTCGAATCATCTGTTGCATCGTAATTTTCAAGGTTACTGTACTCGCCGTACTACTGGTCAGGTCTATGCATTCGGGATTTCATCCATTACACAACTCGAAAACAGCTACTTCCAGACAACAAAATCAATCGAGCAATACAATGAATCAATTAACCAGGGAATATTCCCAATTGAAAAGGGATATATCCTACAGCCGCATGAAATAATTGTCCGCGAAGTTATTGACGAACTGATGTGCAATAAAATTCTCGATTTCAATATTTTAGCGGAAAATTTAAAAATTGAAAAAGCAGAAATCAAAAAATGTCTGACTATTGATAAAACCTCACTGGATACCTTTGCTGCTGATGGAATTATTAATTATTCGGAAGATAGAATCGAAATTACCGAGATTGGAATTCTTTTTATTAGAAATGTGGCTGCATCTCTCGACCCGGTCTTCCAAAGCAGTGTTATGAATTATTCCAAATCAGTATGATGATTGTATTTGAATTGAAGAAAAGAAACCCCCTAACCCCCTTTGAAAAAGGGGGAATAAAAATTCCCCATTTTTCAAAGGGGGT
>JAERMQ010000054.1 GCA_016844745.1 Ignavibacteria bacterium
CATTCCTGTCATTTATACCTAAGAAAACTCATTGTTTTTTGAATTTTAGTACACATTATTTTTTTATCAATTTTGTCCTTTTTACGCTGGTGCAGTACACTTTGCTTGAAGAGATAATATTTTTTTTGCTTCTTTTTTAAAAATATTAAATGCGGGAACAGGAATTGGCGTTGTATTTGTTTCAGGCATTTGCTTCCTTTCTTTTTTAAAGTCATTTTTCAGAATATAAAAAACAAATCTACAAAAATATTATCATAAAGTCAAGTATAACATTTAAAAATTTATAGAACCGCTCCAGCAGGGGATTCCTGCATCCGCAGGAATGACATTCTTCCCCTATAGTCAGAAGTTCCTTCTGACAACCATTTACATAACATTGAAATAATTTAATTTTTCTGCTATTTTTGAGGTAAAGCAGTCAGAAGAAACTTCTGAATTTAGAGAAAATATTGGAAATTCTGAAATAATAAAATATTTTTTATCCCTCTTCGTAAATAAAAAACGATGATTATTGAAAAAAATGATTAATTTATATTGACTACAAATAAATTAAGGAATATTACTAATGGTTGAAATCCTTGTTACAATAGAGAACGAAAAATATGAAAAGCCATTTATTTCTTTGCTCCAGGAACTAAAATATATAAGCTCATTTTCAAAAGCAAAGGGTAACAAAAAAAAGTTAAAACCTTTAACGAATGAGGACTGGATAAAGCCCGGAAGACCAGCCACTGAAGAAGAAATTTACCAAATGTTAGAAAAAGCTGAACAAGGACCTTCATTCACTCTTGAAGAAGCAAAAGCAGAGACTTTAAAGTATCTAAATGAATTAAGAGCTGCCAATTTATGATTATTTATCAAAAGTTAGCAACTCATAGTATATCTGTGATTGTATATTTTATTGAAAAGCAAGGATTTCCCCAAAATGCAATTAACTATGAAGCAAGACTTTATGAATTTTCTGAAGGTCTTCAAAATTTCCCTGAAAAATATCAAATTTGCAGATTTGAAAAATATATGAAGAAGGGCTATAGATGTGCTCCTTTCGAAAACTATATTTTTGTTTACAGAATTCAGGTAAAGGATATAATTGTTATTAATGTCGTTCATAGCAAACGCTTAAATATTTAATTTTTCCCTTCCAAATTAGTATTAGAGACCTATGAAAATGTCATTCGTAAGCGAAGTGAAGAATCCATAAGCCGCATTGGGACTGGATTCTTTGCTTCGCTCCTAATGAACACACAACGTTAAAAATAGTCCTAAGTAAATGTAATAATTGAATTTACCACCCCCTACCCCCTCCTAAAATAGGAGGGGATTTGAATCTATATTCTATTGTCCCCTCCTAAAATAGGAGGGGGTAGGGGGTGGTAAATTTGTTCATTTCCTTGTCAGTGAAAGCTCGCTTTTACTTTTGCCTCAGAATGACATTCTTCTTATTCCATTTATTACGCAAAAAAATTGAAATTTATTAATCACTCATCTAATTATCGCTTCATGCAGCTTAATAAAATCCTCTACCGTTAATTCTTCGGCACGTATTTCAAAATAATTTTTATCCAATTGCTGCACACGCTTGGCACATTCTTCATAAGATGCTTTGCATTTCATTTCGATGAATTGTTTCAATGCATTGCTGAGCTTCTTCCTTCTCTGCCCGAATGCCGCTTTAATCAATACCAAAAGCGATTCGAAATTTTCAGGAGGCTCATTATGAAAACTCAATTCAATCACAGAGGATGTCACTTTCGGCTTCGGATGAAAGCAGGATGGCGGTACATCGAACAGGATTTTCCCCTTGCCAAGCAAATTTGTTATAACGGTCAAAATGCCGTAGTCCTTTGTCCTGGGCTTAGCCGAAATTCTTTGAGCAACCTCCTTCTGAATCATAATAACAGCACGCTCGATAAATTGCGATGAGCGGAATAAATGAAAAAATATATCGCCTGTTATGCTATAAGGAATATTGCCAATCACCTTTACTTTTGAGTCCGGAAAAGCGCTGCCACTCTCAAATTCGGCAAAATCGAATTTCCGGAAATCCTGTTGAACGAGTTTAAAATTGGGATATTTCTCTTTCGGAAAAAGCTCTTCAATTAATTGAGCAGCATTGATGTCAAGTTCGATAGCTGTTAAGTTCACAGCTTTCTCTAATAAAAATTGAGTCAGTATTCCTTTACCGGGTCCTATTTCAATAACTCTGTCAGAATCTTCTATTTGGAGTGTATCGACAATTTTTTGGGCAATATTTTTATCCCATAGGAAATTCTGGCTGAAAGATTTTTTCGGTTTTAAATATATCTTTGTTTGGTTGTTGTTCATTTTTATAAAAATATTATGTCGTTTTAAATCATACAAACCATAAAATATTAGTAATTCTTCATCTCAGATTATTTTAATGATTAAATCTATATTTCAAATAAGGATAATGTCATTCTAAACTCCAAATTAATGGACTAAGAAAAATTAGAAATGACATCTTTTTAATTTTCTTTGCGACTTTGCATCTTTGCGACTTTGCATCTTTGCGACTTTGTGTGTTTCTTTTTTCACGCAAAGCCGCAAATGAGAATAACTTTCTCACCGAACTTAGTGATAAATATTTTTTTAAGCAAAGCCGCAAAGTAAAAATCCTCTATGTCATTGACTTGTTTAACTGCCAACTTTGCAGTTTTTAGGAAATAATCTTGATATTTCATGTAATTTTTCATTAATCATTAGTAACTTTTTTGCTAATATTATTCCATTTTTACAAAGCTAACCTAAAAAAATTTACTAATTTTAAAAAAAAATGAAAATAATTTGTGACCTTTTTCAATTTTTTGTGTCATTATAGTAGTAGATGTTACAAAAAAGAAAAAACTATTGAGAAATTACTCTAAATATAGCGACAGCGAGCTATTCATAGCCTTAAAGGAAAATTCGGCAACCAAAGCCAATATTTTCAATGAGCTTTATGAGCGCTATTCCTCAATGGTACACGCATACTGCAGATGCCTGATAAAAAATAAACAGGATGCAGAGGATATTTTTCAGGATACATTTATTAAATTTTATAATTATCTCGACAAAATCGAACATGTTGATAATTTATCAGGATACTTAGTCACAATAGTAAGAAGTATTTTCTTTAATATGAAACGAAAAGAGAAAGATACTGTACAAATAGACGGAATGGACTTTTCCGACGATTCCGAGCTTCCCTATGAAAATAAAGAATTACTCGAAATTATCATAATGTCCGTCGAATTATTGGACGAACACCACAGAAAGGCATTTATTCTACGTGAATTCGATGGTCTCCCCTATCCCGAGGTTGCTGTAAAATGTGGAGTAACACTATCAAACGCAAAAATGTTAGTTTACCGGGCAAAACATAAGATTATTAAAATCTTAGAACCATATTTAAATGATGTTAATAAAACAGTATAGAAGGTACAAATGGAACACTTTAAAAAAATCAACGACTTTCTCGAAGGCAGCCTGCCATCTTCACAGGAGGATGAACTTTTTGCAGTGTTAGCCGTTGATACAAGCGTAAGAAACGAAATGAAAAAGCTTTTAGCATTGAATTCAACATTTAATTATAACAGGGATTTCTTCAGACCGGATACAGCTTCAAAATCAGCAATTTTTGCAGCCGTTGGTTTGGAAATACCACATACGGGAAGTTTTGAAAATGCCGGACAGTCCTGGCTTAACTCATGTTTACAATTCCTCGGTAAATATTCCCAGGGTATTGTAACGGGCTTGACTACTGTGACTTTAACATCGCTGTTTTTCATTTTCTTCATGCTCCCATCGAATAAAAATTCAGCGCCGGAACCTTCGAATCGCGCAACTATTCCTTATTTGCTACAACCGGATTCTGAAAAATCTAATTCAATTGTAACCTCAACCAAGCAATTTAAAAGGAATGACCATATAACTTCAAATGAAAGAGCCAATCCCATCCCCGTGATTGAACATCCTGAAAAGAACCGGGATGAGATTAGTCAAATTAAAAATGATAATATGGATGAAAACCAAAGTACAAATCTCAATAATTTTGATACGGAATCGAACAATGAACTCCTAATGATTGGTAATAAATCTAACTTATCTGAAAATGATTTTTACGATATGGTTTCAGTTGATAAGAATAATTCTCAATCCAAATTATTAAATAAACAATTCAAAAAACATGGAGATTATTGGAAAGGACTATCATTAGAATTATCAGGAATTAAAACTTTTTCAATGCCACAGGCAAATATCAATCCGGCAAATTCAACTGAAATGAATAATACGGCATTAGCCCTGTTATATATGATAAAAAACGGATTTTCTGCCGGTATTGATATTCGTCAGGAAAACTTTTTCCTTCAATTCACAGGTTCGGATTGGAACGGAATCAACAAATTATATGAAACTCAACCGAATTTCACTACCTTCTCGGCATTACTTCGTTACGAAAAGGATATAATCGGAAAGAATACTCCAATTTTCGGGCAGGTTTCCTATGGAGCAAATTCAGGAGGCAGCGTCGGCAGAGTCATGCTCGGCGCCAAATATTTGATTACGGACGGAATTTCGATAATCTTCGGCAGCGAATACAACAGAATGTTCTATAGCTATCAGGGAAAGGCTTTCAACTCATCGAAAGCCGGTATTTATTATGGCATTATTTATAATTTTAAGTAGTTTGGAAATGCAAGCCGATTATCAGGAAAACGAAGCAAAAAAAATTAATAACAGGCAGGAATTAAACCCACAGCCAATGTTATTTAATATGAATCAGGCTGAAGAATCGCTTCGGAAACTGAAAAGGAATTTCATTTTTTCAGCTTTGAGAATGCCGGATAAATTTATGATTAATCCTTCGAAAAGAGCAGTGTTATTGTCATTGCTTATAATTCTGTTCGTAACATCATGCAAAAATCCGGAAGAGCTGGATGATAATTTAAGGATTACTCCACTGACCGGTTCGGTAATTATGCCGCTGAATATTGGAAATACCTGGATATACAAGGTGACTGAGATGGATACGGTATCCGGACAAACTACCAATTATTTCGACACAATTACTATAACCGAGGTATATACTTTCTCAAATGAAAAATGGTTCGGTACAAATAAGAACCTTCTCTTTGCAAACAAACCGGCAGGGATGATGCAGAGGGAAGGCAAACATTTTTCGTATGCAGATTCATCGTTCCTTTATTATAAATATCCATCGAAAACGGGTGAGTTATATCCGCTCCCATCCTTTATTGAAAATGGTGATTCGTTCGCAATTTCACGTGAGGTATCATCTAACAATGAAATAATCAATACACCCGCAGGTTCATACGATTGTTATAAATTTACCGACAATCTTTTGGATACCAAGAATTTATTCCGGTATAAGCCCTGGAGAGTTCTATTTCTTGCACCTAATATCGGATTAATTTCAACACTAAATTATAAAATTGGTAAATTTGGTTTGTTAGAATATTACAAAAAAACCGAACTTGTAAGTTACAGGTTTAATTGATTATGAATTATATTGAAGATAGTCAAACAAAGAGAAACCCCCTAACCCCGGTTTAAGAAGTAGAACATAGAAGTAGAACATAGAAGTAGAAAATGGTAGTAGAATATAGAAATAGAAGTAAAAAACTTCCCCCTTTTTCAAAGGGGGTTAGGGGGTTTCTCTTCAATTTATTATTTCTAATTTTTATTTTACTTTTTAATAGCTTTCACCAACTGCAAAGCCAGATGCTTAGTTTCACAGGTGTAAATTCAGGTCAATATCCGAAAATCAAATCCAGGTTTTTAGCTATGACTCAAACCGGAATAACATTACCAAATTTATCGATTAATAATGTTCATATTACCGAAGGAAACAAGGAGCAAAATATTGTTTCGGTAACATGCCCCACAAAAACTAAGCAAAAAGCAATTTCTGCAGTACTTACATTCGATATTTCGGGTTCGATGGTTGGCTTAAATCACCAGAGTGCATTAGCAGCCGGATATACATGGCTCGATGCTTTGGATTTAAGCGTTTCTGAGTGTGCAATTACCAGTTTCAACACAAAGAATTATTTAAACAGCGATTTTACCAATGATAAAAGAGTATTAAATTCTGCTATTAATACATTGGAACCTGCAATGGGAGCCGGTACGAATTTTAATGCAGGTTTTGTAGATACAAATGCTGGTGCCTTGAGAATAGCTGAAAAAGGCGTTAACAAACGGATTGTAGTTTTCCTGACAGACGGACAGGCTGAAGGTAATGAAGATTCGATTGTTAATAAAGCCATAGCGATTAATGCCGTAATTTATTGTGTCACTTTAGGAATGGGTATTCCACCCGTTCTTCAACATGCGGCAGAACGAACCGGAGGAAAATATTTTGATAAGATTAATAGTCTGGATGAAGCAAAGGAGGCATTTTTTTCTATTTTAATTGATGCAACTGAAATTTCACCTTGCGAAGTTGAGTGGAATACTCAAGGCTGCGACATGACAAAAACTGCCCGGTTATCCATAGATAATTTTCCTTTAACAGCAATTCAGGAATATAGCGTCCCCGAAGATAAATTTACATACTACAAATTTTCACCTTCTGCCAATATTGATTTCGGATTGGTTTCGCCGGGTTCAAAAAGTATCTTTTCAATTCAGGTTACTGCTGTCAATGGTGATTTAACCATTACAGATTTAAAAGCATCAAATCCGAAATTTCAAGTTATTGATTGGGGTGGTACTTCACCAACATTTTCACTTAATAAGGATGAAAGCAGGACAATAAAAATTGAATATTCATCCCAGGACTCCGCTTTTGAATATTGCCTTTTCACTATAGAAAGCGATGCGTGTTTTTCAGGAAAATTTACAGCCTATGCCGGTTTAGCTGGAATGCCGCCACTAAAACCAACACTCAAATTATTAAAACCAAATGGGGGTGAGAAATTTTTAACGGGTGCTGATACTATCATAATCTGGGAAGGTATCTCCCCTTCGGATAAAGTCACTTTGAAGTATTCCATTGATAGCGGTAATACATGGAAACACATTACCGACACTGCAAATGAACTTAAATATATCTGGAACAATATTCCGGATACCCCTTCGGATAAATGCCTGATTAGGGTAAATCATAACCTGAATCCCGATTCCAAACCCTGGCTATTAAACATTACCGCCAAATCCGAGAATGCTTCAGGATATGCAATCACAGCCGATAGAGATGATTACGTATATGTGACGGGTTCGTTTATCAATACCATTGATTTTGGCGAGGCAGGTAAATTTTTAACAAATGGTAACCAGGATTTCTTTCTTGCCAAATACAATCCCAATGGTGAAGTAATCTGGGCTAAACATGCAGGGGAAGCTCATAACGACAGAGGCTCGGATATTATTGTTTCGGATGACGGTTCAATATATGTTACCGGCAGGTTTCAGGATAATATTGACTTTGGCAATGGAGTCAATTTATCAGCTTCATTCAGTTATGAAGAAAACCTGTTTCTGGCAAAATACTCGGCTGATGGAGACTGTCAATGGGCACATATTTTCCACGGTAGTTGTTTTACCTGTTCAAACGGGCTGGCTTTTGATGGAGCAGGTAATATTCTTGTCTGTGGAGAATTTGTAGGTCCAACAGATTTTGGTAATGGAATCAGGTTGAGCAGCGATTTCGGCCAGGACATATTTATAGCTAAATACGATATAAATGGCAATTGTATTTGGGCGAGGCAATTCGGAACAGAAGTCGTGTTTGAATTTGCATCAGGACTGAATGTCTCATTCGATGGTACAATTTATTTAGCCGGTTCCGGAGGTATAATACTTGTCTTCGACTCAAATGGTGTATTAAAGGATAATTTCAGTTTTTCAACTAATTCGGAATTTTGCCAAAAAATTGTTACCGATGCCTCCGGATATATATATCTTGCAAATAATTCAAGTTTGTCGAAATGTAAACGTGATACATTGATTTGGACAAGAAATATTGGTAGAAACAATGGTTACAGCAATTTCTATGATTATAATATAGGATTATCTATTGATGCCAATTCGAATATTTATTGGGCGAGAGGTTTTAAGGGAGCTATTGCTCTTGATTCCATTATAACTTTAGCTAGTACTAATATTGACGGCTTCTTATCGGTTTACGATACATCCGGAAAATGTATAATGTTCAGGCAAGTTGGTGGAACAGGTAATGAAGTAATTTTTTCATTATTTACTGATAAAAAGGGGAATATTTATACGACCGGTACCTTTAGTTACATTGCTGATTTCGGCACTGCAGGCAAACTACAGGCAGATTCAACAGCGCCATTCCTATGGAAAATTAACAGTCAGCAATATGCATACTTAGCTGACCAATCAGATACTTTGTTTTCAATAATAGCTCCAAATATAACTCTTTTACAAGCGGATTTAGGCAAGGTACTTGTTGGTACTACTAAGGATACTATCATCAATGATTATATTTATAATGACACTCCCCTGCCCATTGTTATAGATTCCATTAATTTCATAGGTGGCGCATCAAAAGAATTTGCAATAGTTTCAGGTGCGCCTCCTTTCACAATCGATGCAAATTCATATAAACCTGTTGAATTTTCATTCAGACCTTCAACTGCAGGAACAAGAACAACCGGCATTAAGATTTGGGCTAATAATTATTTTTCAAGTTCCACCCTTTCAGGTGAAGGAATTCTTCCATCCCTTGAAATCGTACATTCCATGCTCGATTTCGATACTTTAAGGATTGGTACCAAAAGAGATACAGTCATTATACTTTTAAAAAATACCGGTTTGCTGCCAATTAATATAGATTCTACAATTCTTTTAGGTCCGGATACATCTCAATTTCTAATATTAGGCGGAGGAGGCAGCTTTTCACTTCCTCAAAATGGAGGTGAACGTACACTAAAAGTGGAATTTGCTCCTGAAAACATTGGCAGGACTTCCGGTAGAATCGGATTTTTCCATAATTCTTTCGGTTCACCTGCTATTGTTGATTTATTCGGAATCGGAACAGGGGTAATAGGGACTGCCACCCTGCGAATCGATACTATTTATTCCAAAACCAACGAAGCAATTGAATTAAAAATTTATTTGGATGAACCTGTTAATATTCTTGAATCACGAGCTTCGGCAATAAGAGCCAATATAAAATTTAATTCAACTCTTATGGTTCCAATCAAAAACACTTCAAACGGCTCTATTTCAGAAAGCGCAAGAATAATCCCTATTGACATACCTATAAAATCAACTGTTCCAAATATTCTAACTACTTTATATTTCCGGACAACCCTGGGAAATGCCGAAGAGACAATAATTGAACCTGATAGCGTTCAGTCAACCGGAGGTAAGATTGTTTTTAAAATAATTCCGGGCAAGCTTATTTTAAATAATATCTGCCATCAGGGTGGGACAAGGCTCATAATGGATAACGGCATTTTCGATTTGAGCGCTGCATATCCGAATCCATCGGACAATTTAGTATCATTCGAATATAACCTGATTGATAAAGGTAACTTTGAATTGGCGATATATAATTTATTCGGGACCCAGGTTGCCGTTATTGATTCAGGCGAGAAAAATCCGGGAGTATATTCAATAAACGCAGATATAGGTTCATTATCAAGCGGCTCCTACTTTGCCATACTAAAAACTCCTTTCAGGACAAAATTGCAGAGATTGGAAATAATACGATAAAATTGCATGACAATACAAATAGATGCAAAATTAAAACAAAGAAAATCCCCCCTGCCCCCCTTTTTCAAAGGGGGATTAGAATTATTTTTCTTCTTATCCCCCTTTGAAAAAGGGGGGCAGGGGGGATTTTTCCTGAATTTTTCTCATCTTTTTTATAATACATCTTTTCTTTCTACTATCAGATTGACATTCTTCTTAACTTTTTTTTTATTTTTTATTTATTTCCCATCCTTTTCTCAGGATAATTCCCCTCAATTAGGCGTTTTCGGCAGCTTTGTATTGAATCGGCATTTCCCGGACTTTAGGGAAATTCCCGGAATACCAAGCTGCTGCCCTTCTTTCGAATCGGGGATCGGTTTCAATGGTAGAGCAGGTCTTTATTATGCTTATCCACTGACAAAATCATTTTCGCTTTCCGCCGGAATCGATTATTTCTCAAAAAACGGATTGCTTTCTGCAACTGAGTCTGAACTTATCAATCTTTCAGGAGCGAGAATAAACGGCAAGTTTGAGCATACATTAGATGCTGTCTTTAATACTGCCGGATTGAATATAGGATTAATAACAAAATTGAGCAATACATATAATGTCTATCTTGGAGCAAGACCAGGCTATATATTCTCGAATAAATACGAAGCACAGGAAAAAATCACCGAACCTGCTGATAGAGGCATCTTCCTCGATACCGGCACACCGGTTCGAAATCACTCAAAGGGCAACATTCCAAATCCGGAATTATTTTCTTTCGATATTGAAGTTGGGTTTTCCGCAGGTTTTCCGCTCAATGGAGATTCTACTTTGATGCTCAATCCCGGCTTATCCTATTCAATCGGATTAACTGATTATGTGAAAACCGTTTCATGGAAGATAAGCTCTGTGACAGCCTCCATCGGCATTAGCTGGTTATTTAAGCCAAAGACTGAACTTCCTAACGAAATTGAAAATGAGAAAAAAGAACCACAAGTTCAACAAGAAATTATTTCCTTGAAAAATAACAAGTCTGATGGTAATATAACACAAAAAACAAAAGGAAATGAAAAAAACGATACTACTACTTCAGGGGAAAAAATAATAATTAAAGCAGGTATAAAATCGGTTGGCGTAATCGACGGCGAGGAGCAGCCATTCAGCCGGATTAGGATTGAGGAATTTCTATCGAAGAATATCAAACCTTTATTAAATTATATTTTCTTTGATAATAATTCCGCCGAAATTCCGGGAAGATATAAGCAAATTATTAAAGGCGATACCGCAAATTTTTCACTAAAGAAAATGCATAATCTTCCCACCCTGGATTGCTATTATGAAATGCTCAATATTGTCGGTATGAGGCTCAAGGCAACACCTGAAGCTAAACTAAAAATTACCGGATGCAACTCCGATGAAAATACCGAAAAAAATAATATTGCACTTTCCCTGGCAAGAGCCAATGCCGTCGCAGATTATTTCATCAAAACTTGGAATGTTAAAACAGAACAAATAATTATTGAATCCCGTAACTTACCAGCCAAACCATCTAATACGTCAGAGCAGGATGGTGAGGAAGAAAACCGCCGAGTAGAGCTTGATTGCGATGTTTATAAAATTCTGGAACCTTTGACCACAACTGATACTTTACGTGAAATCACACCTCCCATAATTCGTTTCTATTCTGAAATTCAACCCAAAATACCTCTTAGGACATGGAAGATTACCATACTTCACCTGGGCAGGTTCCTGAAAATTTTTGAAGGTAAGGATTCCCTTCCTGATAGGGTTGAATGGAATTTGAACGGGGAAAATATTCCAATTGTACTCGGTTTGGATTCAATTGCATATAATCTCGAAATAACCGATACCTTAGGTAACACTTACCAAACTTTACCAAAGACACTTCCAATCCAACAACAGACTCTCATTAGAAAAATAGAAGAGCATTTGTCCGATAAAAAAATAAACCGTTTTTCACTGATATTATTTGATTTCGATGAATACAGGCTTAATCCTCAACATTCGCCGATTATTGACTTAGTTAGGGAGAATATTCAGGCAAATTCCAAAGTTAAAATATTAGGATATACCGATAGAATGGGCGAAGCGCTTTATAATCTGTTACTATCGGATAAGCGGGCTAAAGAAACGGCTACGGCCCTGCAATTCAAGAGCATAAAAACCAAAGCAATCGGCGAGAGTTTATTACTTTACGATAATATCCTGCCTGAAGCAAGATTCTATTGCAGGACAGTTGAAATCATAGTTGAAAATCCGATAGAGTGGTAGGAACTTACCGAGAGGAAGCAGATATTCTAAAACCCCAAGATATATTATAGCTTGGCTGCATTCAAAATGTAACTTTTCACCTTTTGAACTGTTTATTGAATATTGGAGAAAATAAATTTGGAAATAGATTATTTTTGTTTTAAATTTACTTCGAATTATTTGAAAGACCAGACGACGCTGTTTTTAAGTTTCATTTTAAAATAATTTTTTAGTCAAAACCAAAGAGGTGTTCTCATGTTTGCAAAAAAAGTTTCAAAAGGGTTTCTAAATTTCACCCCCCACCCCCACCCCCACAAATGTCTCTATTTATTCATTATTAACGAAACTTAATTCGTTAATTATCATGACGCTAACAATGCTCTCGATTTCATTCATGGATTTGTATGGACAATGCGATACAAATGATTTCCCTGTTGTCGGATATAGCGGAATCAATACCTTTAATTCAATACCAAAAAAAATGTTCGACATACATGGACGGGATATAAACGATCCATGTAGAGATGTAACCTTACGGTTAAGCTATCACGAAAAATATGACTGCTTTTTAACACTTTTAACTGATTTTACAAAGCCATTACCTTGGTACACAAGCGTGCCATCCAAAGGATTTGGGGATGTGGTTTTAGTAGCAAGTCGAATGGGTACGGAATATAATGGCGGGAATATTATTTTGCAAACAAGAGATAGTTCAAGGTCCATTATTCTTGCTACTCGTTCACTTATTGCACCTTCATCAACGTACACATGGTATGAAGATGTAGAAAGACAAAAAATTTATCCAACCGGTCGGGTTGATTTCAATATCGGTAATTGGAATTATGGTTTAGGTAAAATAACTTTATTTAATCATAACGGAGACCCAACTATTAAATTTTACAGACCCACTGGCAACGTACCTACCATTAATGGAGAATCCTTTCCTTTTTGGATAAAAAGCACCGGTTATTACAATCCTGCGTACTGTTACGGCTGTTATGGGACATTAATGGATTTTATGTCGGGACAAAGCAATACAATCGGGTTTGAGACTACGCAAAGTTTAATGACTTTGAGATTGGAAACGAGTGGAAATCCGCATAATATTGGTTATGTTGGTATAAATGATACTTTTCCAATAGCCGGCTTGCATGTTAAAAATAGAAATGTTCTTTTTGAAGGAGATTCCGGAGGTGTTCCTGTAACCGGCGCCGGTACTCGCTTTATGTGGATACCAGAAAAGGCGGCGATAAGAGCGGGGTATGTAAGTGGAACAGAATGGGACACAATTGGTAATAAATCTGTTGCATTTGGACATAATAATAAAGCCATAGGAGACTATTCCGCAGCATTCGGAAAAAATAATAAAGCTACAGAAAATTATACCACTGCCTCCGGACATTTTAATTTAGCCTATGGCGAGGCTTCAACTGCTTTTGGAGAAAGTAATATTTCATCCGGAAAATATTCGACTTCTTCCGGCGATACAAACTTAGCCGCCGGCTATGCTTCCACTGCTTTCGGAGCTCTCAACATAGCTAATAATGATTTTTCAACAGCTTCAGGAGATTCCAATTTTGTTAATGGATTAGCAGGAACTGCTTTCGGAAAAGGTAATTCAGCCAGCGGGGATTATTCAACAGTTTCAGGCAAATTCAATATTGTTGAAGGCGAGGCATCTGTAGCGATTGGAAAACAAGATACTGCCGGGGGCGATTACTCGGCTGCTTTTGGTTCATTTAATAAAGTAAGCGGCGATGCTTCTTTTGTAGGAGGTTCGAATAATATTGTAAGTGGGAAATATTCCGCTGCTTTTGGTTATAATAATGTTGTTAATTCTGATTATTCCGGCGCCTTTGGAATAAATAATACAATTCAGAGCAGTGATCCTTTTATAAAAGATGCAAACTTTGTTGTAGGTGATAGTAATAGATTAATTAATTGTGACGAGGTATTCGTTTCAGGTG
This sequence comes from Ignavibacteria bacterium, assembly GCA_016844745.1. Lineage (GTDB taxonomy): Bacteria > Bacteroidota > Ignavibacteria > Kapaibacteriales > UBA2268 > JAERMQ01. The sequence goes on from JAERMQ010000054.1 coordinate 13,914, forward strand.
TAGATAATATTATTGAAAATAGCGATGATTGTGCTGCTATTGGTCATAATAATCATATAAAAAAGCATGGAATTGCCTTTGGCTGGGGAAATAATGTTTTTGGAACGAATGGAATATCATTGGGAACTTGGGCACACGCAAGCGGATCTTTATCAACTGCCATGGGAAGATTTGTATCAACCAACAATAAATTGGGTTCATTTATTATTGGCGACCACAAAATCAATCTTGCTCCATTAGATGATTCAACAGAAAAAGTATTTCATTCAACAGGAGAAAATCAATTTACTTGCAGATTTATGGGACAACCGAATAACGATACCGTTCCTTGTTTCCGATTTATTACAAAACAGGTTTGGGATTCCGTTATTCAAAAGGAGGTTCCTGTTGGAATATATCTTTATCATAACGGAGTTGATTGGGTAAAAGATTCGGATAGGAATTTAAAAAAGAACATATTACCTGTCGATTTAATTGAAACTCTGAATAATCTAAGACAAGTTCCAGTAAAAACATGGGAATGGAAAAACGATACCGCTTATGTTGATTCAGTTCAGGTAATTGATTCCTCAAATTGCAGATGGATGGGTCCAATGGCACAAGATTTTTATTCAAAATTCCCCATTGGTATTCCAGATAGTACAAAACTATGCACCTCCGTCATGGAGGGAGCTATGTTCGCAAGTATCCAAGCATTGGCAAATATTACTGATACATTAAAGTATGGCGTTGAACACTCTTGGGGATTATCGGGGGTAAGCGCAACGACAGGAGATTTTATTGGAACAACTAATAGCTACCCATTAATTTTCAAAACAAACTCAATTGAAAGAATGCGGATAACTGACGAACAAATAATCTGTCATACTTATGGCGGTGATGTTGAAGAACATCCATATATTATCTATACAAGTTCAGGAGAAGGAATATACACTTATCTTGCTTCTGACGGAACAGGTTGGTTTAGTATTTCTGATAAAAACAAAAAGGAAAATTTCTTTCCTGTTGATGGTAATAAAATTTTAGAGTCAATTGATAGAATTCCTGTCACTACCTGGAACTTTAAGAAAACCGCGCTTGATAAAAGATACATGGGACCGATGGCGCAGGATTTCTATCGCGAATTTCCATTATGGGGAAAAGACAGCCTTGCAATAAACAGCGTTATATTCGATGGTGTGAATTTTTCAGGAATAAAAGCGCTTATTAACAGGACCGGCAACATGCAGAACCAGATTAATGCTTCTTTAAGCAAGTCAGAATTTAATAAATTCAAAGACAGTATTGTTTACAAAGATGATTTCGTCAAGTTCAAGGATTCCATCGTGAGAAATGATGTATTCAACACCTTCAAAGATAGTGTCGTTAAAAATGACGTATTCAATTCCTTGAAGGATAGTGTAGTAAAAAAAGATGAATTTAATTTATTCAAAGATAGTTTGAGTTGTTTGAAAGATGCCTGTGACAAAATTAAGGAATTGGAAGAAAAAATAAAGGATTTGCTGGCACGTGTTGACTCACTCGAAAGAAAAGGTAAAATTTTCATAAAGAAAAATGTTCAAGCTCCAACTATATTAAGCGCTAATTCTAATTATGATGATATAATCTTAGAGCAGAATAATCCAAATCCTTTCGCAGAAACTTCCTCAATTAATTATTACATACCTGTAAATTATCAGGGTCACTCATCAATAATATTAGCTGATGAAAGAGGTTCAAAGATTTATCAAAAAATCGATATTCTTATTGGTTTACCAGGGCAGACTGTTGTATCTGCTAAGGAATTGAAAACCGGAGTTTATATATATGGTATTGAACTTAACGGTAAAATAGTCAAATCAAAAAAATTAATGATTATTAAATAAATTCAATTTACTCATCCGATGACTCACAGTCATCGGATGAGTTATTTTTATTGGAGAAAACATGAAAAACATATATATATTATTATTTATTAATTTTTTAATAAACATAAATGCCTTTGCACAATGGCAAAGATGTGATAAAGGACTGCCTAATAATGAAACAATTGTAACAATAGCATCAAATAAAAATATAATTGCTGCAAGCTGCACCGATGGATATTTATACCTTTCAACTAATAATGGTGATAATTGGAATAGGACTAATTATCAAAGTCCTTCTGATTTAATAAATTCTATTTTAATATTGGATAAATATATTTTTTTTTCCGAAGCATTCGGATTATATAAGTCAACTGATTCCTGTAAAACTTACGTTAATATTTTAGATAAAATTTCCGAATATTGTTTCACTTGTCAAATGTATTTTTATAATGGAAATATATATGTCGGGGCATGGACAAAATTATATAAATCGTCTGATTTTGGTTTGTCTTGGTCATCTATTAAGGAAATAGATGTTAAAAAAATGTTAAATATTGATTCTATTTTTCTAATAGCTACTCATAATCGTGGTTTAATTTATTCAACAAATGGATGTAAGTCATTGATATGGTTCAATAATGGACTCCCGAGTGAAGGTAGGATAGAAATTTCTCATTTATTGCCATTGGGAAATAATTTCCTAATTAAAAATGTCGGTAATTTATTTCTTTCAAATGATAGTCTTACAAAATGGAATTTGATATATAATGAAACATACCTTTGGCCTCTTGAAACTTGCGGAAAAACGATTTTCGCAGGGATTCGTAATACAAAAGATTCAGGAATCGTATATACGACTGATTTAGGCAAATCATGGAAGCAATTCAATTATGGAATAGAAAAGTTTTTAAGATTATCTACCTATCCATTTAATATTTTGTATAAAAGCGATGATTATATGTTTTTGACAACAAAATCAGTATCTTATGGTATTCTCTACCGTGCTCGCATTAAAGATTGCCAGTTCGATACAACCGGAATAAATGCAATTGTGGAGGAGAAACCGCCACCAACTCAACCCTTCTCCATTTCTCCCAACCCCGCCGGCGAGAGCATCACAATCCGGCACGGCTTGCAGAGCGGCGTTATTGCAATCTACAACCTATTAGGCGAGAAAATATATGAAAGCAAAATCGAAGGCGAAAATCCTTTGAATATCGATGTTTCGTTATGGCGCAGCGGCGTGTATTTATGTGTTGTGCGGGGTACTGGTGGCACAATTACGGAGAAGGTTGTTATTGCAAGATAAAAGAAAAACTTTCTGAAAGTAGGGAAACTTTCCGAAAGTTCTTTTTGTTATTTGTTTATCATTAGTACTTCCATCAAAAAAAAAGCGGAACCGAACGAGGTCCCGCTTTTTTTAATTTCATAATTCCAAATTATTTCTTAACCGTGAATCTTATAGTTTTATTGAATTCAAGACCCGATTGCATATTGACTAGATATACACCCGAAGCCATGTTCTCAATTGGCAATCTAAATGAGTAAGTGCCCGATGCCAAACTGCTTTTGATAGGTGTCGCAATCACAGCGCCGGCTGTATTGACAACCTGAATCGACGTCGGGCTATTGTCTAATCCGACGGAGAAATTAACGTCTGCGCCATCGGTACCGATTGGATTCGGATTTACATCCTGCAAAGTATAATTCGAAGAATAAACGAAAATCTTTCGTAATTCATACACACAGGTTTTACCTAATGAAACCGTATCAGCGCTTGGTTTAATTGTCAGACATTGAGAACCACCGAGAGGTGCAACAGAAGAAGTGATTGCAATCTGGCTTTGGGTAGTAATAGTCTTTGAAATAGTTTCATAAGGCAGATAAGCATTAAACCTCATAGTCATTAGTTTAATAGCGTCTTTTGTAAAGAATCCGTTATTTTTCTTAATGACAAAAGAAACATCCTTAGCCCTGTTTAAATTGTCGGTAACAATAGGAGCGCCGGATAAGGATAAATCAGTACTGCCTAATGATATGGGCGTTTTATCATCAAGGCTGAAAAAGTCATCCTTATATGTTACTTTCATTGCAAGTTCATCAACTTTTGCAAGTTCCATATCCGGAATAGCTTCAATTGAAACATCATAATAGAACTGCTCACCAATATTGACCGTTTGTTTATTAACGGTACTTGTCGTATTCCGCTCATAACTTACAGCTTCGAATGATAGGTCGGCAGTGACTTTCGGATTGTCTATAGAACTATTTTGCAAAACCAGTTTCACCTGTTTTGACATAACCGAACCGGGAGTAAAACGAATAACTATGTCATAGACAACGTTGCTTTTCCCAGGTAATGTGAATTGTTTCGTATTGACGATAATTGCATCTTGTACCGGTTGGTCGAAGGATATATCCGTAACATCAATCTTTCCTGTACCGGTATTTTTTACATGAACGATAATGCTATCCGATGTGCCGATACAAAGTTTCAATGAGCCGCCATTAAAGGAAAGACCTTCAGATAATCCGTTGCCATGCCATTTGGAAGTAACTTCAATTAATGCATCGCTCACGGTCGTAACAGTAGCGTCATGGTCATTAATACGTTGGGCAACGAAATACGCAGGGAATTCAAGCTTTTCTCCCGGCTTCAATACTTTAGGTAATCCGAGGGCAGTTTTATCAAATATAAATCCTTCAGTTCCATAGTTTGTACCATCGGTTGAAATTGCTGTACCCGAAGGACCAATAATCAGGTCGGAAATAGTGACATCATCCCCGTAACTCCATAGTGATAATGGCGAGTTATCAATTGATATCATTTTGGTTTGTTTATTATTAACGTCTTTGATTACTGTTGTGCCAAAATCATAATCATAAGTTTTAATCAAGGGGACAATACCTGTACCTTCAAGAACTGTTTCTGTCGGACTGTCAACCTCATTATTATAAACCATCCTTAAATAATGCTTACCGGTATCCTGTGGCTGGAATGTAGCTTGTACAAATAATTCGCCGTTAGCAGGAATTTTCACATCCTGGAATTTATTCCTGTCAAAAAGGAAAGCATAAGCCTTTGTTGTATCGATAATTTTCTTATCATAAACGGTAAGTTCGGCAGTTCCTTTATTGCGCAAAGTAATTACGGGGTCATCGCCCTGATTGATTTCATAAGGAGCGATGGGGAACGCAGGGCGGGTGATTCGTTTTCTTCCCCAATTATAGCTATTGGCAATCAAGGAAGCCTGGATACCGATACCTTTCAGGGGCGCAACAGAGTCAATAGTATTTGCATCGCTTGAAAATACCAGACTATCGAGAAAAGTAAGTTCAGCCGACGGAGTAAAGTCAACCTCGAAGGTAACATCGCCGGTAGGTGGAATTTTAATTGGGAATTTGGATTTAAATGCTACCCTGAATTCAGGATGATGCAAAGCTGTTACTGAAGTAATATTTAGTTCAGCGCTTCCTAAATTGCGGATATGTACGGGTTTCCTGACGGATTCGTCGACTTTAACATATCCGAAATCTGCATCTACCTTTAAATTAGGTTCGTCTCCGACCAAAATCACCGGCTGTCCGACTTTAGCTTTTATGAATGATTTTGGGAATATTACGCATGTATCGCCTACCCGGATTGAATCCATAAAATTTTCACCTTCTACTTCTGCTTTGAACTTAACGGTAAATGGCTTTGATTCTTTCGGACCTAACATAAATGGAATAGGATTATTTATTATTTCGAAATGCTGAGTGCCACCACTTGCCAATTCAAGCCTGGTGACATAGACAAGACCCGTTTCCGATTCATTAATAACCTTAAAGTCGTGTGTAGCTTCCTCACCCAATTTAATGCGTCCGAAGTCATAATTATCAGGGTCGATAGAAAGCTTTACGGCATAGTAATTAATAACAACTGTAGTGTCATTTCCACGCCGGTCAGTAAATGTTATAACAGCCCTTGCATCCTTCGTTATATCGATAACATTTATATCCCATGTAGTGGTTCTGGTTTCACCGGGAACGAAATCTTTATAAGTAAAATCATAATTGAAACTTTCATCTTTCTGGAATGTTATCATAGATAGGTTGGAGCGAACGGAATCATCATTTGGCATATCGGTTACAGTCCCAGGACCGTTTAAAAGACTACCGTCGCACCGTAACGTCCATTTCGGGTCGGGTGGCACTGTATCGGGTCTTTCAAGGTCAGCAAGAGCGGCGCTCGTAGGATAACCGTAAGAATCGCACCAATCGTACCCGAAGGAATAAGCTGCAAAAGGCATATTTGATTTGATTTTGAAAACACCTTCTCTGGGAAGCGTTAAAGTTCGCATAGCAAAATGCTTTCCATCTAAATCATAATTATATTGCTTATCAACACCAGGGAATTTTTGATTCATTGGTACCCAATTAAACTGTCCTCCTTCAACATTAGCGAACATCATGTCATTGGGCATCATGCTGCTTTCATCGGTCTGATAAACTAAATTGAGGTAGTTTTCTTCGAATCCCATACCTCCGCGGGTAGCCGGAGTGCAAAAAGTAATTTCTTTTTGATATTGTGCCATTGGGGTCATTACCATCCAGAAGGGGTCACTGTTCGGAAGAGGATAGCCATCTTCCTGAACACCGCAATTATAAACCATTACATAAATTGGTTTATCACCCGAAATAACTACTGGTCTCTGGGCTTGGTCCATTGGAGTAATACGGGTTTCCTGGTAACCTTCTCCCATAATTCCGCCATAGTTTTTGATGAAGCTTATTTGCTTACCATCGCGATAAATGGTTGTTAGTGGTTCTTTTGCAAAAACCCGCATTAATGATGGCCATTTCCTTCCGGGAACGCTTGGCACATGATAGTCTTTACCCCATGTGAAAGCTGGTAATTCCATTTCACAGCAATAGTCGCACCATTGATTACCGGCAGGAATATTATTGCACTGGTTTCCGGAAACTACACTGATTGGCTTTGTTGCTATAATTTTACTGCCAGCTAAGTCACCATAGTCACCTTTGGCAGAAACCATGAAAACATCGCCTTTATTCATGACGATAGAAATGGATTGACCGGGTTTTTTATCACCAGCAGTCATGGAAGCGGGATTGCCGCCCACAACGAATTTAACTTTGTTATCATTGTATGGTGAAGTTATACCACACATACTGGGAAGGTGATACCCCCAAACAGCCGAAAACATCGGGTCGGTATTATAGGAAGCACAAATATATTCCTTTCCAAGAGAGGAAGTAGGAATTGCAAGAAATCCATCACTCGTATATTTATATCGAACAATGGCGTAAACGACCATTGGATAATCAGAATAAACATGAACTCCTTGTCCAACAAATATTTGCTCGACAACTTCAGCCTGAGGTCCTCTTTTTTCAAATGGCTGACAATCTCCAGGTAACAAATCGAAGAGAATCACATCATTAGGAATGGACATTTTGGTTGTAAATTTTCCTTTACATGGAATTTCTAAATTTACAGGAGTTTTTACTGCTGTAGTAACATAAACCTTGATGAAATTGTCATAACCACCTGCTTCATCGGCAAAGCATGGTGGAATAGTGAACCAGAAATCTTTACCAACGTTATTTGCTCCAAGCATAGCAGGTAAATTTTTCTTGATGACTGCTTCATCAATCATTTTTTTCTCAGCGCTAAAGCTGATTGCGGGTAAGATAAGTGCGCATAGAATTAAAATCAACGCAGAATTAGTAAGTTTGAGTTTCATTAGATCCTCCAAATCTTTGAATGGACAACAATTATTTATTATAAATCAATACTAAAAATTAACTTAATAAAAATTTTTCTATATTCAAAATATTGATAAAAAATCATTTTTTTTCTCATATTTTTTTTGTATAGCCTCAATATTTAAAACAACAGTTGAAAAGTCAAAAAGTTTCACTATTTTTAAAAAATATTTTAATTTTTTTTATTTTCATAATTCCTATTAAAATAGAATAATAATTAAGGTAAATCAAATTTTTTATTTCGTATTTTCTAATTAATATTTTCATTATAATTAACATTTGCGAATTAGAATTTAATTGTTTAAATTTCTTTTTCAAAATCAGATGGAAGTTATCATAATTTTAAATAATCCATGGAAAAAATACTAATAATTGAGGATGAAGAAGATTTCAGCGAAAATTTAGACGAGTATGTCTCAAGGGATAAAGATGTCCAACATCTGCCAGATGTTGGACATCTTCTCATTTTAAAATTCAAAATTTTCTTCAAAAAAAAATAAAAAAAAATATTTCCGTATAGGAGTTGTATAGGATTCGATTATTATTTTTGCAATTGTTATAGTCGATGTAAGAAAATTTGCATCTTTAATCATGAAAAAAAATAATCATAAAGCAAAGAGGAGAAGCCATGCTGCAAAGAAAATTCCCTTGAATAACCCTGTGCCGTTTGTTTCATTCAAACCTGCACAGGGAACCGACGAACGAAAAATAAACAGAAGCCGACAGACAGCAATGCCTATCGGCCTCCGACATCGAATGGGCTTGCTGCCATGCTTAAAAGTTTTGAGCAGCTTTGCATGAGCAGCCGCTCATTCGGATGCAAAATTAATTAAATTTTTTAATAATTAATAGGAGAATAAAATGAAGAAATTCGTTTTATTAATCGTTATAGCCCTCTTAGCTTTGGTTGGAAGCTATGAGACACAAGCTCAACCACCGGAAAACTGTCCAAACGGACAAGCGAATTATAACACTTTCACTATTACAATCAATAATTGTGAATATGAAGTGGGTATTTGCTGGGATTGTAATGTTACTGGTGTTTCACGCATCGAAGTCAGGTACTTCACATTAGTAGACCCTGATTGTGATGATATAGAGGGATTGAATTCTACACAAGTTTTAGAGAGAATTTACTCAATTGTTTACACAAACAATTTTATTTCTACAAATCTATGTAATTTTGCGCAATATACTATACCCCCATGTGAACAAGGGGAGATATGGTTCGATTTAATTTATAGTACATGTTGGTCAAAAAACCTATATCAGGGGCATGTATATGTAACTCCTTGTCATCTTCTTCCAGGTTATTGTTATTGTATCGAAGCATGGAAAGTTTGCTTTGATGTTCAAAATGGAACTTATAGATGGGAAATGGTTTGGAATGATTATTCATGTACTATGGAGGCTTGTGGACCAGTACCAAGTACGGAACCGCCAGACCCGACCGACCCCCAAAATCCTTACACTGATTGTTGGACTGTACCAACATCTTGTACACCTTAACCTAATTTATCAAACACTCATCCGATGGTTTCCAAGCCATCGGATGAGTGTTTATCAGGAATCATTATGAAAAAATATTTTTTAATTAGCTTTCTTATTCTAGCTTTTGTTCAGGTATCATTTGCAGATAAATTCGCGTTCATACCGATTGTATTTAATTTAAGAGGTATTGAATTAAGAAATGATACAATTTTCACTTATGGGAGCCAAGGTTCAATGCTATTTAGCCCAGATAATGGAGTTACGTGGTCTCAAATTAAGGTCTTTGAAAACGGAGTTATCCGGAAACTCTTTTTTGAACAGAATAGATTAATAGCTTTTAATGATAGCGGAAAGGTTAGCCTTTCAACTAACAAGGGTAAATCCTGGGAGCTAACTGCAGATTGGAAAGATTCAATTATAGCTGTTATTAAGTATCCCGAAGGATATTTATTAAGAACTCAAAGCAGGCTTTTTACTATTTCGGAAGACTTCAAATTTAAGAATGATTTCCCGTTAGTTTCCGAAACTTTAGGTTCTTATTATATCCATGAATATAATTATTCGCTAACTTGTTTTAAAGGGAAATTGATTGCCGAATCAGGTAGTGGGAAATATTACTTATTGGATTATAAACTTCGGCTTATTGATACGGTTTCATTAATGAAATTGGGTCTCTGCACAAGCTGTATAAGTAATTATCAAATATTATCGGATACCACTTACTGCTATTGCAAAGTCGATAGTATTATCTTTAGAACTAAAGATTTTAAGGTTTTCGAAAAATATTATAAATGTTCAAAAAATTGGTATTTTCAATACCAATTAATTAATAATAATTTATATGTTATGGATTATACGCCATTTCCTGTTTCGTATCTTCCTTACAAATGCAGCCTTTACCGTGTTATTGATAAAGATACTTCCGAGATTATTGCTAACCTTGAAAATAATGATATTACCGGAAATATATATTTAAAAAATTTTGCAATAAAGGGCAATAAATTGATTACTGTTGGTTGGAAGAAAACAATAGCTTTTGCAAACTTCGGTGATACTGTTTTAAACTTGGTTTCAGATTTCACTGGAGGATCTCGATTTTACCCACCTGATAGAATGGGTGAATCTTCATTTCTATTTTATTGTGGTTATAATCAAGGTTTTTTATCGTATCCTATGTTTAAAACCGAAAATAGTACATTAACTTTCAGAGCAACAGTTGACCCTTTAAAGAATCCTACTTTTGAGAAATATCAATTCCTTTTCAAATTTTATGATTCAACAACGAAAACATTATACTTAGGCGGCAACATACCTAATTCAAGTGAGGGTGTATTTATTTCTAAGGATTTTGGTAAAAATTTTGAAAGTAGACTGATACCCGGTTTTCAATTTTATTCCAATTGGGGCGCTCCTTATAAACCCTATTTATCACGGTTTCCCAATATTTATAAAAATAACAATTATATAGTTACTGCTAATTGGTTCAAAAATTATAATATTCAAAGAACCTACTCATACATTTATACTTTTAATGAAAAATTTGAAGTTATATCCAAGTATATGGATTCAAATATGGTTGTAGATTTTATAAATTCAAAGGATACAAACACTTTTCTGGTTCACTGCCTTAATTTGAACGATACCACAACCGAATTTAAATATACTGAAAATAAAGGTTTGAAATGGGATATAATAAAAAAGTATTCTATCAAAGATAGTAATTTACATTACAAAGAATTTGTTTATCAGAACAAACCTATGCTTGCCCTGTTCTATTTTAGAAATGCTGACTCTATTTGTTCAGTCGATGTATTGGATATAGAAGCGAAAATGGTTTCCAAGATTTACGAATATAAAATAAATAAAATATATTACGAATCAAAAAACCATTTTGCTATTTGTAATGACGATAGTTTGGTTTACCTTGCTATTGAAGATACTCTTTTCTATATTAACGACCTGTACAACCCCAGCCAATGGAAGTATTATAGATTTCCTAATAACGGGCGGATTTTTTTGAATTTCCAAAAATATGGAGACAAATTCTTTGCTCGGTATGCTGATGACCAAAGAGAAAATAATATTTATTGGTTCACTATTGAAAATACAATCGAACCAAAGCCGAAAATCCTTGCTTCTGACTGGGATTTCGGGAAGATTGATATCAAATCGGGTGGAAATAAAACTCATTCAATAAAAATTGAGAATTTTTCAAAAGATGCCAATTTAATCATTACCGGTTATTCGCAGCTAAAGGATTCTTCCTTCACAACTAATTTGCCAAAAATCGATTCCCTTAACACACTAACAATTAAACCGGGAGAATTCTATGAATGCGATGCTACATTTAAACCAAAAGCAAAAAAAGTATATATAGATAGTATAGTGTATCGTTCCAATGCGCCGGATTCGGACAATATATCATATTTAAGTGGTGAAGGCATCGATACAACAACTTCGGTAATTGAAGTACAACCTGAATTCCGTAATTATCTTTATTCATTGCCTCCTTATCCCATACCGGCTTCACATTATGTTAGAACACTGATTTATTGGGATACAAGTTTAGATATAGATAGCGACGATATTGGAGTTTTTGATATCTATGGTACTAAGGTTAGTGGAAAGGAAAAAATAATTATTGACAAACAAGCCAACTTCAAAGGATTACTTTCATGGGACTGCACGGGTATTACTCCTGGAGTGTATTTCATTCGTATTATCCACGGCACAGCTTCGAGGAATGTGAAGGTATTGGTGGATAGATGATGTTTCGGCATGGCGCAGCGGCGTGTATTTATGCGTTGTGCGGGGAGGAAGCTTCACTTTTACGGAGAAGGCAGTTATTACGAAGTAATGCTGAATGCTGAATGCTGAATGCTGAATGCTGAATGCTGAATGCTGAATGCTGAATGCTGAATGCTGAATGCT
>JAERMQ010000055.1 GCA_016844745.1 Ignavibacteria bacterium
TAAGGAAAATTAGCACATATCGCTGAAATTAAAAAATTTGTATAAAAATCAGGCTAATTCTATCATCTGATTTTTACTCACTGATTAAGGTAATAAATATAAAAGGAAGAATTACGTTCATGTTTTTTCCAGTCAGTAATATTGAAATACCTCTATGGCTGCCACCGGTAGCTGCGTTTATTATATCGTTTTTCACTTCAATGGGAGGAATCTCCGGAGCTATATTCCTTCTTCCTTTCCAGGTTTCCGTTTTAGGTATCACGGCTCCTAATGTAAGCGCCACAAATTTTGCATTCAATATATTCGCCATTCCGGGTGGAGTTTACAGGTATTTTAAAGAGGGACGAATTTGTTTGCCTATCTTATGGGTCATACTTGCAGGCACTATACCAGGTCTTTTTATCGGGACATACATGCGACAAACAGTCTTTCTCGAACAAAATACATTCAAATTATTTTGCGGATTTGTGTTACTTTTAGTAGCCCTGCGTATGGTTTCCGAATTATTGAGATATGAACTGCAGAAAAAATCGGAGGTATCAATAAAAAAGTTAAACCATCAAATACCCTTGCATAGTAAAATCAATATTTTGGAATTTAATTGGCTAACCATAAGATTGGAATTTGAAGGCAAAACTTATAAAATATCATCAATTAAATTATTTTTTATTTGCTGTATCGTTGGTGTTGTTGGCGGCGCTTATGGAATTGGAGGAGGAGCAATCATATCTCCTTTTTTAGTTTCTCTTTTCGGGTTACCTATTTACATTGTTGCCGGTGTATCGTTAATCGGAACATTCATCACTTCAATTTTCGGGGTTACTTTATATTCTTATATGTCGATGAGCGCAGATTGGCTACTGGGATTTCTATTCGGAATAGGAGGTTTTCTTGGTATTTACCTTGGCGCTTTATGCCAGCGGTTTGTTCCACAGAATCCTATAAAGATATTACTTGTTATAATATTATTATTTCTTGGTATCAGATATATTCTGCTATATTTTTTAAGATAAGCATTCAAAAGGGAAATAGGCATTAAGGCTTACAGGCTGTAGGCTTTTAGGTGTATTATATTGCTCCTTATCCAAGAGTCAAAACATTTTATAGGGACATCTGGAAAATGTCATTCGTAACTTGATTCAGAATCCATAAACCGCACTGGGAGTGGATTCTGAATCAAGTTACCAATGACAGATTTTTCTTAATTCAAAAAAGTTCAATAATTTCAAGTTTGAAAAATCCCCCCTACCCCCCTTTTTCAAAGGGGGATAAGAAATATATTCTTAAATCCCCCTTTGAAAAAGGGGGGTAGGGGGGATTTCTCTTGAATTTGTCATTTTTTATTTTTATTATGCCCAGTATTTTGGCGTTCAGAATGACAATCTTGAACATTTTATTATTATTCAGAGGTCTCTTATTGTGAAATTTAAAAACCTACATCCTAAAAACCTACATCCTAAAAGCCTATCAGCCTAAATTCTTACCAACTCAATGGCAACATCATTCCTTAATTGATTTTTTCAAATTTTAGAACCTGCTAAATTTGCTTATTACAAATATTGAAATAAGTTCAAAATGAATTTACCTTTATAAGGAAATTAAAATGCAAAACAAATTAGAAAGCGATTCCATAATTCATGCCAATGTATTGGTAGTAGGAGCCGGTATAGCAGGAATTACTTCGGCAGTAGAATTATCGGAAATCGGCAAGAAAGTTATTTTAGTTGAGAAAGAACCCTATATTGGCGGTCGAATCCTGCAAATGAATAAATATTTCCCTAAAATGTGTCCGCCTTCCTGCGGATTCGAGATTAATCTCAAAAGATTAAGAACTAATCCGGGTATTGAAATCCATACCCTATCCGAAGTTCAACAAATTACCGGTACAAAGGGGGATTACAATGTAGTAATCAAAAAGAAACCACGTTTCGTCAACTCCAATTGCACGTTATGCAAATTATGCGAAGAAGTTTGCCCCGTCGAAAGAAAAAATGAATACAATTACAACATGAACAATACAAAGGCTGCATATCTTCCTTTCGATAATTCGTTTCCAGCGACCTATGTAATAGATTCCGAAACCTGCAAAGGAGTAAGCTGCAACGAGTGTCTAAAAGTCTGTCCTGTCGATGCAATAAATTTAGAGGAGAAGGAAGAAAATTTGGAATTTAATGTTGGTGCAATTATCTGGGCAACGGGTTGGTCATCTTATAACGCCGAAAAGCTGGACAATCTGGGTTTAGGCAAATTCCCAAATGTTGTAACCAATACTTTGTTCGAGAGAATGGCTTCCGCAAACGGGCATCTATCCGGGAATATCGTTCGTCCATCGGATAATAAAGCCATAGAAAAAATTGCATTCGTTCAATGTGCCGGTTCACGCGATGAGAATCATCTGCCATATTGCTCATCGGTTTGCTGCATGGCTTCGATGAAACAGGCTACTTATGTTAGGGAGAAATATCCCAATGCAGAGATACATTTCTTTTTCATCGATGTCCGTTCACCTGGAAGATTGGAAGATTTTTATACCAACCTCAAGAAAGACAATAAAATGTTCTTTCATCGCGGAAAAGTAGCAAAAATTATCGAGAACAAAGAAAATGCTAATTTGATTGTCGAAGCTGAAAACACTTTAACAACAAACCTGACCGTAAATGAATTTGATATGGTTGTTCTCGCCGTTGGGATGGCTCCTAATGTTGACGGAGTGGACATAATAAATAAATCGCTCGACGAAAACGGATTTCTCAAATCCGATAATATATATGGAATAATCGGAGCCGGAGTTGCTTGTGCGCCTCGTGATGTTGCGGGTGTTGTTAAAGAAGCTACCGGTGCGGCTATGAAAGCAATTAAAATTTTAAGGAGAGCATAAAATGTCAATAGAAACTAAAGTTGGTGTATATATCTGTTCGGGATGCGATATTGCTAAATCTATAGATATTGAAAAATTATCCCAAACAATAACAAAAGATACTAAAGTAGAGTTACTTAAAACAAATCAGTTCCTGTGTAGCACCGATGCAATCACCGAAATCAGGAATGATATAATTAATGAAAATCTGAACAGGGTAGTTATTGCAGGATGCTCTCCCAGGGTAAAAATCGAAGAATTTGATTTTTCAGATGTAACTACAAATTTATTAACCGAAAGAGTGAACATCCGGGAATTAGTTGCATGGAGCCATACCCCGAATGATGAAGAAACCGAGAGCTTAGCGGAAGATTATATCAAAATGGGGATTGCAAGAACCCGGAACCTGGAGCCAGCCGAGCCTTTCATCCAGGATACCTGTAAAGATATTCTCGTAATCGGCGGGGGAGTGAGTGGCTTGAACACTTCGCTTTCCATAGCAGAAGCCGGTTATAAAGTAATTCTTGTTGAAAAGGAAGATACTTTAGGTGGCTGGGTAGGTAAATGGAAAAGCAGTTTCCCGCTACATTTTCCCTTTACTTCATTGGAACAAAATAATATCCCCGATTTGATTAATCAGGTTGTCCGGCATGAGAACATCAAAGTTTACAAATCTTCTACAATTGAAAAAATTACAGGTCAACCCGGTCAGTTCACAGCTTATATCAAAAATGGTAGTATTACCGAAGTGAATGTTGGTTCCGTAGTCCAGGCAACAGGCTGGAAGCCTTATGACCCTAATAAATTAAGTCACTTGGGATACGGGAAATATAAAAATATCGTAACAAATGTTATGATTGAAGAAATGGTTAAAAGCGGCAATGGCATAAAAAAACCTTCCGACGGTAAAACTCCCAAATCAGTTGCCTTTATCCAATGCGCCGGTTCGAGGGATGAGAATCATCTTCCTTATTGTTCGTCCGTATGCTGCCGCACGAGTCTTAAACAGGCATTATACATCAATGAATCACAAAAAGATACAAAGATTTTTATTCTATACAAAGATATCAGGACACCAGGAGAATCGGAGCTATTCTACAAGCAGGCACAACAGGAGGAAAATATCTTCCTAACCAAAGGAGAAGTTGAAAGCATTACCGAAGAAGCAAATGAGCTTGTAATCACACTATCAGACACGCTTTTTGGCGAAAATGTTGTGGTTCGTGCCGAAATGGTTGTACTCGCAACCGGTATGGTTCCTTCCACTTACGTTGACCCGTTTGAAGAAAATGAAGAAAATAAACTCACTTCCGATGGAAAAAAAGAAGCCGCAGGAGCCGAGCAGGGAGCAAAAATATTAAATCTTACTTACCGCCAGGGAACCGACTTACCAACATTAAAATATGGTTTTCCCGATTCCCATTTTATTTGCTTCCCCTACGAAACAAGACGCACCGCAATATATGCAACAGGCTGTGTTCGCGAACCAATGGATTCAGGAGCAGCAGAAAATGATGCGCTGGGAGCTGCTATGAAAGCAATCCAGGCAGTTGAATTGATTTCTCAGGGGAAAACACTTCTACCGCGGGTTGGTGACCTGTCATATCCGGAATTTTTCCTACAGAGGTGTACGCAATGCAAGCGCTGCACGGAGGAATGTCCTTTCGGTACCTTAGACGAAGATGAAAAGGGAACTCCCAAACCAAACCCGAATCGATGCCGTCGTTGTGGAATTTGCATGGGAGCATGTCCTGAAAGAATAATCAGCTTTAAAAATTATTCGGTTCATTCAATTTCGGCAATGATAAAATCAATTGATATACCCGAAGAAGATGAAGAAAAATTCCGGATAATCGGCTTTGTATGTGAAAATGATGCCTATCCTGCTTTAGATGCATCATCATTCCGGCATCAGCAATTCGACCCTGCTGTGAGGTTTATTCCGGTTCGATGTTTAGGCTCTGTGAATACTATATGGATAAATGATGCCTTGTCGAATGGTTTCGATGGAATCCTGCTGATGGGCTGCAAGCATGGTGACGATTACCAATGCCATTTCATTCGAGGCAGCGAGCTTGCAAATACAAGGATGGAAAATGTCCAGGAAAAATTAAAACAACTCGTTCTGGAACCTGAACGCGTTAAAATTGAAATCGTTGCAATTGATGATGCCTTAAAAATACCTGATATGATAAACGATTTTGTTGCTCAAGTTAAGGATGTTGGTCAAAATCCTTATAAGGATATGTAGAGATTTTTATTAGTTATTAAATGTCATTCATCAAAAAGAGGCAGTGAGAAAAGTATTAAATCTAAGAAATTGTCATTCTGAACTCCAAAATATTGGGCATAATAAAAAATGACAAATTCAAGAGAAATCCCCCCTACCCCCCTTTTTCAAAGGGGGATTTCCCAAACTTGAAATTATTGCATTATTTTGAATCAAGAAAAATCTGTCATTGGTAACTTGTTTCAGAATCCAGTCCCTATGCGGCTTCTGGATTCTTCACTTCGCATACGAATGACCTTCTTCCTGACCTTTGAGACCATATCAGATTTATAACACTCAATAAAAACACGAAGATTACAGAATGTTATTTGTATTAGCTATTAGAATCCAGCATCATTGATGTTTCTGTATTTTTGTAAGGGTTTTTATTAATTTTTGTTTGATGATACAAATATAATAAAATATTGATAATTGAATTTAATTAGTTAATTTTTATGTATTATATTTAAATAATTTAATTATAAAAAGGAGGTGTTAAACAACAAAAAAAAATACATAGCCGGATTAACCAAAATTTAAATATTTTTAATAGTTGAACTGTTAAATAATCGCACTAAGATAACCTGACAAATTCTCTTATTTGATTTGATTCATAAAATTTAACTAATTAGTCGAAAATCATGATAGAGACAATCAATACAAGCATAACATGCCCCTGTTGCATGTCCAATAATATAATCCATTATGGAAGAACCCGAAAGGGTACTAAACGATTTCACTGTGCCGAATGTAATAAAACCTGGTCTGATTATCAAAAAAATCCTTGCCCCTGTCTCGAAGAATTAGTTGAAGAATATTTATCCGGAGAATCCTACAGACATCTGCAGGATAAGTATCACGCATCAGCTCATCATTTGAATGAGAGAATTCGTTCTTTCCTCACCAAACTCCCATCATGGGAGAATTATGTAGATACATGTGTTCCGAAATACCGTGAATCCCGTTTAATTCATCTTATTGACCTTTCATTTCATTGCTATGATGATAGCACTTCAGAAAATGGGAATAATGGTGATCACAATCATACAATGTATCTGGCTCTTGCCGTGGATGCTTTATCTAATTTAATACTCGGTTTTGAAATAGACAATAAGGAATCAAAAGATATTTGGTATTATTTATTAGACCGGTTAAACTGCAGGGGTATTCTATGTCCGGTATATATGTCCAAAGGTTCAAAATATGTCGAGGAAGTTTTATCGGAGATTTTGCCCCACTCGACTCATTTAACACAATATTTCAGGAAAGTCTTCGACCGGGACCTACAAAACAGAATTAAAATGACTTATGAAACCGACAGGCTATTGACCGAGGCTTTTGCATCATATCAATCAGTCATTAAACCTCAATTCAGGGAATATTCATTTTTATTCAAGGAAAAGAAAATGAGGGAGATTTTGGAAAAGTCAAAAATTTATTTTAAGGAAAGATTGGAAACCCGGATAATTACTCGTTCCTTCAGAAGAATAGAAGGATTAAAAGAGCACTTCATAGAAAGATTCAAAGGTTTCAGGATCCTGAAGGAAAACCCGTATCCATTGGTGAATGGCTGGATTGCACAATCAATGCTTTCTCCTCTCGACTTTGGTTTTTCCAGGTTATCATTATATATGCAGACTCCCGTTCAGACTTCTTTTAAACAATTTTCAAATAATCAATTACCAATCCCACTCGATATTAGCGAAGAAAGCGATGAAATGAGAAAATTTGTTATAGAAATAGCAATACGTGGGCTACAAATTTCAAATTTCATGCTTCCAAGAGATAATTCATTTCAGTAATTTCCCATCCCATTTATATAATATTACATTAGTATATTATTGAATAATAATATATTTACATGAATATATTTTTCACAATCCAATCATTTCAGCAAAACAACTCATTGGCTTCAATCAATTAATCTGACTTGATACACAAATTACCAAAATATAAGTTTGTGAAGTTAACAACACAAGTTAACAGAAAAATATAAAATTGATAGGAGTTCAAATGTCTATTCAAAATTTGATTAAGCCGCATGGGAGCGATGAACTCGTTGTTTTAATTCTGTCAGGAAAAGAATTAGCAGAAGAACAACACAAAGCATCAAAGCTTCCTCATGTTGTTATGTCGAGTCGTGAAACCGGTGACCTGATAATGTTGGGAATAGGTGGATTCACGCCTTTGACAGGATTCATGGGCTATGACGACTGGAAGGGTGTAGTAAAGGAAATGAAGATGACTGATGGCTTGTTCTGGCCTATTCCAATTACTTTATCGGTTGATGATTCAGTTGCAAAAAGTTTGAAAAAAGGAAGTGAAATCGCGCTTTACAGCGATGAAACCAAGGAACTGATGGGAACTATGAAAGTTTCCGATATCTACAATATTGATAAAGAATTGGAATGTAAAGAAGTATTCCGTACTAATGACCCAAAGCATCCAGGTGTTCAGATGGTTATGGAGCAGAAGTCATGGAATATTGCCGGAGAAGTCAAAGTTGTTTCGGAAAGCTATTTTCCCAAAGACTTTGCAGGTCTTTACCAGCGTCCCGATGAAAGCAGGAAGATTTTTGCAGAACGGGGCTGGAGGACCATTGCCGCTTTACAATTGAGAAATCCCATGCACCGCTCGCATGAATATCTCGCGAAAATCGCTTTGGAAGTCGTTGATGGATTATATATACATCAACTCGTCGGTAATCTTAAACCTGGGGATATACCAGCAGATGTAAGGGTCAAGTGTATCGATTCCCTTGTTGAAAATTATTTTGTTAAAGGAACAGTCCTTTGCGGCGGTTATCCTCTCGATATGAGATATGCCGGTCCGAAGGAAGCGCTATTACATGCCATATTCAGGCAAAACTTCGGTTGTACCCATTTAATTGTCGGTCGTGACCATGCAGGAGTGGGTGATTACTACGGACCATTCGATGCCCAGACAATTTTCTATGAAATACCCGAAGACGCATTAAAATTAAAACCCCTTCCCATTGATTGGACATTCTATTGCTATAAATGCGAAGGAATGGCTTCGATGAAGACCTGCCCTCATGATAAAACCGACAGACTTTTCCTTAGTGGAACAGCTTTACGAAAAGGTTTATCTGAAGGAGGTGAGATTCCAAAACAATTCAGCCGTCCCGAAATACTGAAAATTTTACAGGATTATTATGCAACCCTGACCGAAAAAGTCGAGATTAAAATGCATCAATATGCTACTGGAGATGTAAAAAAATGATTTGTTTATTTTATATTTATAGTTTTTCTCATAATTTTTTTGTACCATTAAGAGATGTTATAAAATGCCTAGTTACGTAATACCAGACAAATGCGATGGCTGCAAAGCCCTCGACAAAACCGCTTGCCAGTATATCTGCCCCAATGACCTTATGGTCCTGGATAAGGCGATTACTAAAGCGTACAACCGCGAACCCGAAATGTGCTGGGAATGTTTTAGCTGTGTTAAAATATGTCCGACCCAAGCAGTTGAAGTAAGGGGTTATGCCGATTTCGTTCCACTTGGAGCCACTGTCTCCCCGTTGAGAAGCTCCGATTCGATTATGTGGACAGTTAAATTCCGAAACGGAACATTGAAACGGTTCAAATTTCCGATTCGAACAACTCAGGAAGGAACTGCTGTTCCCGATGGCGGTTGGACTACCGGGGATGAAAACCTGAAAAGCCCGAATTTATTTACAGAGCCAATGTCTCTTGGCTTATCATCAGTACAAACGTTAAAATAAGAAAGGAAAAAAAATGAAATCAAATTTTGAAGTTAAAGAGGTAAATACCGACCTTCTTATTCTCGGCGGCGGCATGGCTGCTTGTGGAGCTGCAGTCGAAGCGTCTTACTGGGCTAAGAAGCACGGATTAAAAGTAACATTAGTCGATAAAGCGGCAGTTGACCGTAGTGGCGCAGTAGCTATGGGTCTGTCGGCTATCAACCAATATGTCGGATTGAGGGATGGACAAAATACCCTTGAAGACTATGTGAAATATGTCAGGAATGACCTGATGGGAATAACTCGTGAAGATTTAGTAGCAAATATAGCCCGTCATGTTGATTCCACAGTTCATCTGTTCGAAAAATGGGGTCTTCCGATTTGGAAAGACGAAAAAGGAGCTTATGTTCACGAAGGCAGATGGCAGCTTATGATTAACGGCGAATCCTACAAAGTAATAGTTGCCGAAGCGGCTAAAAATGCTATCGGAATGGAAAATATTTACGAAAGAATTTTCATCGTAGCTCCGATAATGGACGGTAACACATGTACCGGCGCTGTCGGATTCAGTGTTCGCGAAGAGACATTCTATGTATTCAAAGCAAAAGCCGTATTGGTAGCAATGGGTGGCGCAGTACACGTATTCAAGCCGCGTTCGTCAGGCGAAGGCTTGGGCAGGGCATGGTATCCGCCATGGAATTCCGGCTCGAGTGCATACTTCACATTAAAAGCCGGCGCCGAAATGACTTGCCAGGAAGTTCGGTTTATTCCCGTTCGTTTCAAAGATGCTTACGGTCCGGTTGGAGCCTGGTTCTTACTTTTCAAATCCCGCGCTACGAATGGAATGGGAGGCGATTATATGGTCGAAAGAAAACCCGAATTGGAAAATTGGATTCCCTACGGACATGTGAAACCTGTTCCGGCAAATCTGCGCAACTGGCTTATGATGCTCGATGTAATGGAAGGCAAAGGTCCAATCTATATGCGCACCGAAGAAGCCATAGGAAAAATTGTTGCCGAAGCCGGTGATGAAAAGGCAGCCAAGAAGAAACTAAAGGAATTGGAATCCGAAGCCTGGGAAGACTTCCTCGACATGACAATTTCACAGGCAATTCTTTGGGCTGCCCAGAATATAGCTCCCGATCAAATAGCTTCCGAAATCGCAGCAGCCGAGCCTTATTTCATCGGTTCACATTCAGGCGCTTCCGGTGCCTGGGTTAGCGGACCAAAAGATTTAGCGCCTGATGATTATTACTGGGGCTATGCAAATATGTCAACCGTACAAGGTTTATTCTGCGCAGGCGATGCATCCGGAGCTTCGAGCCATAAATTCTCTTCCGGCTCACATGCAGAAGGCAGAATTGCAGCCAAAGCAGCAGTTGATTTTATAGTTGATAATCCTGGCGAAAGAAAGTATGATGCCAAGGTTCTTGAGGATTTGAAAAATGAAATACTCTGCCCCTTGGATAATTACGAAACGAATTACCAGAAGACAAGCGACCCTGCAATAAATCCCGAATATATAATACCTAAGATGTTTATGTTCCGGTTGCAGAAAATTATGGATGAATACGCCGGTGGCGTCTCGTCGCAGTTTAAGACAAGCAAGGCATTACTCAACAGAGGACTCGAATTGCTTAACTTCTTACGGGAAGATTCGAAAAAACTTGCAGCTCCCGACCTGCATGAGTTGATGCGCTGCTGGGAAAACGTTCAGAGAATGTGGCAAGCGGAAGCTCACGTACGCACTATGCTATTCCGCGAAGAAACCAGATGGCCCGGTTATTATTTTCGTTCTGATACACCGAAAATGGACCAGGAAAACTGGAAAGTATTTGCAAATTGTAAATATGACCCATCCGCCGATAAATGGGAAATGATGAAACGACCGATTCATCAGATTGTTGATTAGCTGATAATATGTAGGAGCGAGGCAGCTTGCTCCTACTTTTTTACGGGCAGAATAATCGAACTAAAGTATTGACATAAATTAAGTGAAAAAAATGGAAAACAATGAAAAATATTATTGTCCCCACTGCAAAAGCGAATTGAAAAAATGGTTATGTCCACCGGAATCGAGTTGGGGAGTTGAATTTCAATATGTCTGTTTTAATGATGACTGTAATTATTATGTTAGTGGTTGGGAATGGATGAAGGTGCAATATAGTGTTAAAGCTTCTTATCGCCATAGGTTTAATCCGTTCAATCTGGAAATGGGACCACTTCCCGTATGGTCTGAGAATGCTCACAAAAATCAAATTGTTGAACCTTTCAATCAGAACCAACAGGAAAAAATTGAGAATATGAATTTAGTAAATAAATTAGTTTAAATAATTATAGGTAGTAATTACGTGAAAGAGCTCGAAAACTTTAAGGAAAAAATTCTACAAGATTACAAACGATGCAGTATAGATGATAAATTTGAATTTTCATGCCATCCGGGAATATCATGTTTTAATAATTGCTGCAGTGATGTAAACATATTTCTGACTCCCCTCGATATAATCCGTTTAAAAAACAGGTTAGGGATTTCTTCGGAAGAGTTTCTGGACAAATATACACTTTTGCCTTTCGATGTCAACCAGAGTCATCCAGTTATATTACTTAAAATGGAAAGCGATAAAAATAAATCCTGCCCATTCGTTTCGGAAAAGGGATGCACAGTTTATGAAGACAGACCATGGCCCTGCCGTATGTATCCATTGGGAAAAGCATCTGCAACCGAGAAACACAATGGTAATGGTGATAATTTCTATTTCATTTTACATGAAGATGTTTGTAACGGTTTCAATGAAAAGAAAGAATGGTCAATAAAAAGTTGGATGGAGAGCCAGGAAGTTTATGAATATGACCAAATCGGTGAATTATTCAAAGAAGTTTCTATGCATAAATTCTTTTTATTAGGGAAACAATTGAATCCTCAAAAAATAGAGATGTTCCATCTGGTGTGTTATAATATCGATAAGTTCAGGGAATTTGTCTTTCATTCAAGTTTTATGAAACGCTTTGAATTGCCTGCAACTTTATTGGATAAAATAAAAACCGATGAAATCGAATTACTAAAATTCGGATTTGATTGGTTGAAATTCAGCTTATTTGAAGAAAAAATTGATTATATAAAAATCAGGAAACAATAATAGGAGTTCTAAAAATGAGGTTGTCTGATAAGTCTAAAAAATGTATGAATGTCATTCTGAACGAAGTGAAGAATCCAGAAGCCGCATTGGGACTGGATTCTTCACTTCGTTCAGAATGACATTCTTCTTGGCTTATGGGACAGCCTCAATGTACTTTAAATTTTAGAACTTTTCAAAAAATAAAGAAAATGAAATATATAAAAAATTATAAATTATGGAACTGAATCCCGATATAGAGTTTATAAGACAATTAAAAAAGTACGGTGGTAACGATTTGAAAAAATGCTTCCAATGCGCCACCTGTAGTGTTGTATGTAATTTATCGCCTGAAGAAAATGCCTTTCCTCGAAAGGAAATGCTGTGGGCTAACTGGGGCTTGAAAGAAAAATTAGTTAAAGACATCGATGTTTGGCTTTGTCATTATTGTAATGATTGTACAGCCCAATGTCCGCGCGGAGCCAAACCCGGCAATGTGATGTCTGCTATTCGATATTCCGTTATCGAAGAATATGCAATTCCAAAATTTTTAACAAGGGTTTATTCAAATCCAAAATTTTTAGTGTTACTAATATTAATACCATTGGCTTTATTCTCGCTTTTTTTCTATAATAATATTGGTGGAGATTTTTCGCAACTTCATCAGGGAACGATTGTATTTGCACAGTTTTTCCCGCATAGTTACCTGGAAATTTTCTGGATTGGCGGGAATATTATTATATTTGGTTTGGCAGCATTTTCATTATTAAAATACAATTCCGAAGTACGTCAGCATTATAAACAAAAGCCTGAATCCGGATTTCTCCAAGCTTTAATTCTTACAATACAGGAAATCATTCTTCATAAAAAATTTGCCGATTGTGATGCAAAGAGTTCAAGAAAAATAGCTCATTTACTTGTTTTATTCGGATTTTTCGGGGCGATGGCAACTGCAGGCTTGGCTTTGATAGCTGATATTGTATTCGGGATGCCTGCCCCCATACCATTCTTCCATCCAATTAAAATACTTGGCAATCTAAGTGGTATTGCCATTTTAACCGGTTGTACAATATTCGTTGTGCGTCGGCTCACCAATAAAGATAATAATTTAAAAAGTACATATATTGATTGGAGTTTCCTGCTTTTCTTATATTTAGTAGGGATAACTGGTCTATCAACTCAATTTACAAGAATTGCACAAATACCCGAACTTGCTTATGGAATTTATATCTTGCATTTGACTGCAATATTTATATTATTATGGTTTGTAATGTATTCCAAATTTGCGCATATTTTCTATCGAACACTCTCGATGATTATAGCTAAGCAATACGGAAGAAACCAAAAGAAATCGTATGATAATTTAAATCTTAAAGTTAATATTTAATTATTTATTTATTTCTAAAATCAAATTAAAAGGTAAAAGAATGTCTGAAGAAGTTAAAACACCGAAATTAGACGACCTTGAAAAAGGTCCTTGGCCAAGTTTTGTCAGTGAAATAAAAACTGCTGCCAAGACAAATAAAATGGCTAAAGACCTTCTTGGTCAGCTTGAACAGTCCTATGAGGACAAAATAGGTCACTGGAAACATGGAGGAATTGTCGGAGTACTTGGTTATGGAGGCGGAGTTATCGGAAGATATTCCGACCTTCCCGACAAATTTCCAAATGTTTCCCATTTCCATACCGTCAGGGTAAATCAACCTGCCGGATGGTATTACACGAGCGATATTCTTCGCAAACTTTGTGATATATGGGAAAGACATGGTTCCGGTTTGACTAATATGCATGGCTCGACAGGCGATATGGTTCTCCTTGGAACTACTACCGACCAGCTTGAGTCAACATTCCAGGAACTTACCGCAATTGGATTCGACCTTGGCGGCTCCGGTTCTGCCGTGAGAACTCCAAGCTGCTGCTGCGGTCAATCAAGATGCGAATGGGCATGCTACGATACAATGAAGCTTACTTATGATATCACACAACATTACCAGGATGAATTGCATCGTCCGGCGTTTCCTTATAAATGGAAATTTAAAATGTCCGGCTGTCCGAACGATTGTGTTGCATCGATAGCCAGAGCCGATATTTCAATTATTGGAACATGGCGTGATGATATTCAATTGGTTCAGGACGAAGTCCGGAATTATTCAAAAGCCGGACTTGATATTAACCGGGATGTAGTCAATAATTGCCCGGGAAAATGTATGGATTGGGATGGTAATAATTTAGCCATCGAAAATGAATATTGCGTTAAATGTATGCACTGCATTAATGCAATGCCAAAAGCATTGAGCCCAGGTAAGGACAGGGGCGCTGCAATACTAATCGGCTCGAAAGCGCCAATAATGCAGGGCGCTCAGTTATCTTCGGTACTAATCCCGTTTGTTAAGCTGGATGATGAGGAAAGCTACAAAGACCTTTATGAAGTATTCGATGCAATAATCGACTTATGGTGCGAAGAAGGCAAGAGCAGGGAAAGAATCGGGGAATTCATCAGACGCGTCGGGCTTGCTAATTTCGTCGAAGCAATCGGATTAGAGCCAACACCTGAAATGGTCGGCGCTCCGCGCGATAATCCCTATATCTTTTATCAGATAGAAAAATGAAAATTTATAAAATAATAAAAGGAAAATAAAATGTCAGAAACTGTTAAAAAAAGAATAACGGATATAGGTCCACCCCATTATGAGAAATTTTTGCCTCCGGTTATAAAAGCAAATTACGGCAAATGGAAATATCACGAAATTCTTCAACCCGGGGTAATGGTTCACGTATCCGAGACAAACGCAAAATTGTTCACAGTTCGGGCTGCATCACCAAGACTATTATCCATAGATAAAATCAGGAAATTTGCCGACATTGCAGATAAATTCTCAGACGGATTTTTGAGATTTACAAGCCGGAATAATGTTGAATTTCTAATGACCGATGAGACTAAAATCCCACCGCTTATCGAAGACCTGCGTTCTATTGGTCATCCTGTCGGCGGCATAGGTCCGGCAATTTCTAATATCGTTCATACACAAGGCTGGGTTCACTGTCATTCTGCTGCCACAGACGCATCGGGAGTAGTAAAAGCAATTATGGATGAATTAATTGACGACTTTACTTCAATGTCACTGCCCGGCAAATTAAGAATAGCCTTTGCATGCTGCCTGAACATGTGCGGAGCTGTCCACTGTTCGGATATTGCATTGCTCGGTGTACATAGGAAACTCCCGGAAATCAATCATGACATGCTGCCGAAGACATGCGAAATACCTACCCTTAGCGCATCATGTCCTACTGCTGCGATTCGCCCGGTTACCATAGATGGTAAACAAACAGTAGAAGTTTTGGAGGAAAAATGTATGTTTTGTGCAAACTGTTTCACAGTCTGCCCTTCGATGAAACTTAATAATTCGGAATTTGACGGATTATCGATTTGGGTTGGAGGTAAGGTATCGAACGCAAGAACGGAACCTCGATTCTCAAAACTCGCAATTCCTTACTTGCCCAATAATCCGCCTCGATGGCCCGAAGCGGTTGAGGCTGTAAAGAATATTGTTGATGTTTGGAAGAAAAATGCCCGCAATTTCGAAAGAATGGGAGAATGGATTGACCGTATCGGTTGGCCTAAGTTCTTCAAACTGACGGATATACCATTCCAAAAAGAACATATCGACGATTTCAAACATGCAGGTTTGACTTACAAAACTTCAACCCATTTAACTCAATCATAATTCAAAGGTGTTAAAATGGCTGAAAGTGTAAAAGTTGAAGAAGTTGCCGATGCAATGTTTCGCATCATTAAAGAAGGACAGGGCTTAAAAAAATATAAAGCCACAGACCTTCAAAAAGAAATGATTGAAAAATTCGGCGCTGATAGATGCAATAAAGACTTATGCAAAAAAGCGATTAGAATTTTAATCGAATCGGAAAGATGCGTATATACTTATTTTGGCGGTAGTTTTATTGAAATCCCGCATAGGGAAGCCGCTGCTAATGATTGAAAATTAAATCTTTCACTCTGCTTGCCGCATTGGTTGGTGAGAGAAAAATTGTTTTGATGACTTTTATTATTGTAGGTTATGATAATTTAAAGCATCAACAATTATTTGATTCAATAATTTTCTCTTATTATTGAAATAGTAAGCAGTGTGACTGAATCGGACTTTACTTATTGATTCTTTAAATAATGATTAATTGTCAATGGTTAATGGTTAATTGACCAAGACATACAATTGACAATTAACAATTGACAATTATTTTTTAATGATTGAGTAGGTCTGTTTATTTTTTATTATGAAACATTATCCGCGCATAATGATTGCCGGTTTGGGTGGAGATTATGGTAAAACATTAATCTCTTTAGGGCTGATAACTCAAATAAAGAAAATGGGTTATGAAGTTCAGGCTTTCAAAAAAGGTCCGGATTATATCGATTCGGCATGGCTGACTCAAGCTTCCGGCAATCCTGCCAGAAACCTGGACATTTATATGATGGGTAATAAAAAGGTTCAACAATCTTTTTTACAATATGCTTTAACTAATGGTATAAATATAATTGAAGGCAACCGTGGTATATTCGACGGCATAAACACCGCAGGAAAGTCAAGTTCGGCAGAACTTGCCAAACTTATAAAGGTTCCTGTTATTTTAATTGTTAATGCTACCAAAGCAACCCGTACTTTAGCTGCAATTATCTCGGGAATTAAGAATTTTGACAAAGATTTAAATATTGCGGGAATCATCATTAACAAAATCAGCACTTTACGCCATAAGAAAATAGTTACCGATTCAATAAAAAAATATACCGGTATTCCAATCGTAGGAGTCCTCCCCGAACTTGAACAACTCAATATCCTGCCTTCGCGTCATCTTGGTTTGATTACTCCAAAAGAAAATACCAATGGCGTTGATGAGCTCGAGCAAATGGGGAACGAAATTTCAAAATATATTGATATTGAAAAAATTGTTAAAATTGCAAATTCGGCAATTAAACTTAAAACCTGTAAAAAAGAATCCTTGAAGAATTCAATAGCTCAAACGTTGAAAATCGGATATTTCTATGATTCTGCTTTCACTTTTTATTATCCTGAAAATTTAGATGCTTTGAGACAATCCGGAGCAGAACTTATCCCGATTTCTGCAATAAACGATAAAGAACTGCCGGATATTAATTTACTTTACATCGGTGGCGGCTTCCCCGAAACTCATTTATTGAAATTGTCTGAAAATACCGGATTATTGGATGCCGTACGGAAAGCAGGTATGAATGGACTTCCGGTTTATGCAGAATGTGGAGGATTAATTTGGTTAGCCGAATCCATTTCATATAAAGATAAAATTTATGAGTTATGCAAACTATTACCATTAAAAATAAATTTCAGGGAAAAACCTTCGGGGCATGGCTATTGCAAAGTAATTGTTGATGAATACAATACATTTTTTCCTATCGGTACAAAATTCAAGGGACATGAATTTCATTACACTGAAGCAACTCCGACTACCGATGCAATACATTCCGTATTTCAAATTGAAAAAGGAACCGGAGCTTTGAAGGAAAGAGATGGGATTGTTTTTAAAAATATCTTTGCGAGCTATTTTCACTTCCATGCTCTTGGAAATAAAGCATGGGCAAAGGGGCTTATAAATGCTGCGACAAAAAATTATGAGTTACAAAATAAAAATTGATTCAATAAAAAATTGAAAGATAGAAAGCAGGAAATAATATGGGATTGTTAGGACAAAAAAAACAACTTAGTGTACGAGGAGCATCTGCAAGTTCATCAGGTACTGAAACATCGAATCTCAGACCATATCAGATAGAAAAATTGGCGCCATGTATGAACCGATGCCCGAATCAAACAAATATTCGCGGAATAATTACAACTATTGCCCAAGCTGAGAAAAAGGAAATAAGTTATGAACAGGCGTTCTTGAAATCGTGGGAAATCATATCCGATAAAAATCCTTTCCCTGCTGTATGCGGAAGGGTTTGCCCGCATCCCTGCGAAGAAGAATGTAATAGAAAAGGTAAGGATTCTCCCGTAGCTATTAATAATATTGAAAGATTCGTAGGCGATTGGGCGCTCGAAAATAAATTTCAATTAGGAAAACTATCAGACGAGAAAAACCCCGAAAAAATTGCCGTTATCGGCGCCGGACCTGCAGGGCTATCCTGTGCTTACCAATTATCCCGAAGGGGATATGATGTTACTGTATTCGAAGCCTTCAGCAAACCGGGAGGTATGCTTAGATATGGTATTCCCGATTACAGGCTTCCACAGGACATCCTCGATAAAGAAATCGAAAGGATAAAAGCTCTCGGAGTTGATATTAAATGCGGCATATCTGTCGGAGTTGATATTGAATATTCATATTTACAATCCGAATATGATGCCATTTTTGTAGGCATCGGCGCTCATAAGGGTAAGACCTTAGGTTTGGAGGGCGAAGATGCTCCAAATGTTTACACAGGCACTGATTTTCTGAATAAAGTGAATTCGGGAAAAAGTGTTGAAATCGGAGACAAAGTTGTCGTTATCGGAGGAGGCGACACAGCCATAGATGCTGCAAGAGTAGCCAAAAGACATGGAGCATCGGATGTTAGAATAGTATATCGCCGAACAAGAACGGAAATGCCGGCAATAGAAGAAGAAATAACCGGAGCCGAAGAAGAAGGCATCATTATTGAATATCTTTCGGCTCCAATAGAAATAATGAAAAAAGGGGAATTGGTTAGCGCTATCAAATGCCTGAAAATGGAATTGGGTGAACCGGACTCTTCCGGTCGCAGAAGACCCGTTCCTATACCGGGTTCGGAATATTTAACAGAAATTTCCTGTCTTATACCTGCAATCAGCCAGGAACCGGATTTTGAACATCTGAAAAATTTAAAAAACGGAAAAGATTGGATTAAAATAGCTCAAGATGGTTCCACTAATCTGGAAAAAACATACTCCGGCGGAGATGACATCGAACTTGGATTGGTTACAATTGCTATAGCTCAAGGCAGAATAGCAGCGGAAACTATACATAGTAAATTCAGGGGATTAATTCCGAAAGAAGTTTTAAATGGGAGTGTTATTCTTTACGATAAGATGGCATTGGCATTTTATGAAGAGAAGAAAAGAAATGTAAATGTAGTATTGCCCCCGGATGAACGGTTGTTAAATCCTGATGCCGAGGTCAGTTATACTTTAACCCGGGATGAGGTTATTGACGAAGCAAAAAGATGCATGAGTTGCGGTTTTTGTTTTGATTGCGGAACTTGCTGGAGCTTGTGCCAGGACCAGGCAATAAAAAAGCCACAGACTCATGGCGAGCCTTATATATTTAAACTTGAATTATGCCAGGGATGCAAAAAATGCGCAGAGCAGTGTCCTTGTGGCTATTTGGAAATGAAATAATTGTTTTTTACCATTATTTAAGGGGAATTAAAATGGCGGTATTCACACATGGAAATATTTCCATAGAAATCGACGAGGATGGATTTATCGAAGATCCGTCCACTTGGAACGAAGATGTTGCCAAAGCATTGGCAACAACTGAAGATGTATTTGAATTGACTCCTAACCATTGGAAAGTAATTCATTATTTGCGCGATTATTTTGCTAAATACGGGATTGCTCCAATGATAAGACAACTATGCAAGGAAACAGGATTTCCTTTGAAAGAAATTTATGAACTTTTCCCGTCCGGACCAGCCAAAGGCGCATGCAAAGTTGCAGGATTGGCTAAGCCTACGGGATGTGTATAATTTAGATTTCTGCTCAATTAAAGAACTTTGTTGGAAACGGTAATTGAGGGTGGTTCCAATTATTGTTATTCTGAACTCCGGAATAATGGGAAAAAAAATATGCAATGACAAATTCAGGAGAAACCCCCTACTCCCGGTTTTAGAAGTAGAACATGGAAGTAGAATATAGAAATAGAAAAAATAAAATCCCACTTTTTCAAAGGGGGTTAGGGGGTTTCTTTTTGTTGAAATTTTTGCTATTTTTTAAATAAGTAAATCTGGTATAAGGAACTGTTTCGGAATCCAAAATACTTCATAATCAAGAAGAAAGATTCTGAAACAAGTTCTGAATGACCAAGAAAGATTTTTCTAGTGTTATGTCAAGTATAAAGAGACAATCAGGTATAAAGTGACAATCAGGGATGATTGTCCTACTTTGAATATTAAGAAATTAGTAGCTCATTCATCTTGAATGAGTTAGACAAAGTAGGTGTGACATACCACTAGAAATATTCAGAATATATTTATAATATGATATTGATAAATCGGAAATTAATATGAATTTATATGCAATAATACTATCATTTGCTGCTTATATAGCTGTCATTATTTTTATTACGGGATTTATAGGTAGATTAGTTACTTATTTCCGAACTCCCGCTCCGCTTAGAATACCATTAACGCCGGCGCCGAAAACATATTTCGGGGCATTAATGCGATTGTTTGGAAATGCAATTTTCTTCTATCCCCTTTTGCGCAAATCAAAATTTTTGTGGTTATACGGATATGTGTTTCATGTATCCTTCTTTTTAGTAATAATGCGACACCTTAGATATTTCCTTTATCCCGTACCGGAATGGGTAATGTCATTCCAGAGTTTAGGAGTCTATGCCGGATATTCACTTGCTTTATCGATTTTATTTTTATTTGCAAGAAGGATGTTCAGCGATAGGGATGTTTATATTTCATTAACCGAAGACTACTTTGCTCTATTCCTATTATTAATAATTGCCGGTACCGGCTTATTAATGCATTATTATTACCGACCTTATCTTGTGGATATAAAATCTTTTTCCCTTGGATTGACTACATTTGACTGGTCGGCACCATCGACGGATTTACTGTTTATTATTCATTTATTGAGTGTAATGCTCCTTGTAATATATTTCCCATTCGGAAAATTATTACATTCGGGTGCAATTTGGTTTTCTCCGACCATTGGTAAGCCGGACGATATTTCAGTTCGGAAATATAAGAATCCCTGGGATAAGGTATGATAGTTCGATATTATTAAAACTACCAATTAGTTTAAAATAAGTGGAATAAAAAAAAACTTTACTTCTAAAAATCAAGGTTAAGACAAATGAAAAGAAAAGTATATAATGAAGTGATTTATGATGAGCAAACACCATTATTAAACGTGCCGGAATTAGTCGATAATAAAACCTCTAATACTGTTTGCTTTAAATCCAAAGCCAAGGATATGGAACCAATAAATCTTCCGACCGAAAGAGTACCTGATTGGCAAAATAAAGCAGTCGAACTCTTCGGGGAAATGTTAGATAAATACAAAGGATTACGTCTATTCATGGATTCATGCGTCAGATGCGGTTCATGTTCGGATAAATGTCATTATTTCCTTGGAACGGGCGACCCAAAAAATATGCCCGTTAGTCGTCAGGAGCTAATGAGAAGCGTTTACCGGAAATATTTTACAATGCAGGGAAAGATTTTTAAAAATTCCAAAGATTGTGTCGCATTTGATGATAATATATTAAAAGATTGGTTTACTTACTTTTATCAATGCTCAGAGTGCCGGCGATGCTGCGTTTTTTGTCCCCAGGGAATCGATACTGCCGAAGTGACTATGGCTGCCCGCGAAATAATGGCTCGGCTCGGAGTTGGAACCAAATATGTAACCGAAGTGGTTCATAAGGTATATACAACCGGTAACAACTTAGGAATCTGGGCGCCTGCATGGATTGATAACTGCAAATTTTTGGAAGAAGAATTAATAGAAGAAACCGGATTAAAAATTCCTTTACCGGTCGATGTTAATGGTGCAGAAGTATTATTAGTGCCGCCATCAGCGGATAATTTTGTCAACACCAACACCATGCTGGGTTATGCCAAGATGTTTTATGCTGCCGGTGTTTCATGGACTACCAGTACATTTTGCAACGAAGGCGGTAACTTTGGAATGTTCCTGAATTATCATAATTACAAAACTATCAATAATAGGATATTAAAAGCTGCCAGGGACTTAAATGTAAAATATATATTGTGGGGTGAATGCGGTCACGCCTGGCGGGCTGGTTATATGACCCGGACTTTATCAGGTTCAATGGATTTCCTGACTGTTAAATACCCCAAACATGTGTGTCAATTCACAAACGAGATGATTAAAAAAGGTGCTTTCAAATTAGATAAAACCGCTAATGACCATTTAAAAGTTACTTATCACGACCCATGTAACGTAGCAAGAGCAACCACAGGAATGCTTGAACCGCCGCGCGATATAATCAGGGCTACATGCAATAATTTTAAAGAAATGCATCCCGATACTACCCGTGAAAAAACATTCTGCTGCGGTGGTGGTGGTGGAATGTTGGCAGATGAACTTATGTCTATGCGCATGGCGGGCAGTAAACCAAGGTGCATGGCTGTTAAGGCAACGGGAGCTAATTATCTTGCAACTCCATGTGCAATCTGCAAAGCTAATTTCGGTGAATCGCTTAAATTTTGGGACACCGGAGCAGTAGTTGGTGGCGTACACGATTTATTAAGTAATGCTTTAATACTAAATCATTGATGATATAATGATTACAGGGAATTTGAAATGAATATTCTTAATATTGCTATTTATTTTTCTGTGCTTTTATTCTTAATTACAGTTTTTTCGAAAATAATTAAGATTATCAAAGCTCCTCTTCATTTGCGATGGGAACTATATCCTGTCCCCCATGAGAAAGGAAAAGCTCATTATGGCGGCTCCCGTCTCGAAGAAGTCGATTGGTGGACAAAACCGATGCAGCACGACGTTTTGGGAGACTGGAAGATAATGTTGCCGGAAATAATCTTTCTTAAAGCTGTTTGGGAGCATAATAAATCCTTATGGTGGGGTACTTTTCCTTTTCACTTTGCCTTATATATGTTATTCACCAATGTAGTATTGTGTATAATTGCAGCTTTGATGAATCTCGGAGGTAATACAGTATTAAATCAAACCGGAGGATTTGATACCTTGATGTATTGGTTGATTCAATATATTGTATGGGTTGGTTCTGCACTTGGCGTACTTGGCGCTGTCAAATTATTCTCGTCCCGTTTATTCGTACCTGGGTTAAGAAAATTCAGCGCAGCCAGTCATTATTTCAATATTATTCTCATCGGAGGAATATACCTGACTGCTTTTATATGGTCGGTAACGGATATAAGTTTCATGAATAATTTAATTGGAATATATACAGGATTGATAACTTTAAATTCAATTCCTGAGCTCCCGTTTATAGCCTATCTGGATGTTTGGTTGATAGTATTATTTCTTGCTTATTTGCCTTTTACGCACATGACCCACTTTTTCGTGAAGTATTTTACATATCATAAAATCCGTTGGGAAGACAGTCCTAATGTATCCGGGTCAAAAATGCAGGCAGAAATTTCTTCGTTGTTGAATCAACCGGTTTCATGGTCGGCGCCTCACATAGGTGCAGATGGCAGGAAGACATGGGTAGCAATTGCATCGGCAGCGCCGGAAAAAATAAAAAAATGAAAAATTAACTAAGAAAATAACATGATAAAAGATGTAAAAATATCCAGTATGTCGGTTAAGGGTGAGCAGCTCGTAGAGCTTAATCAGGAGGAATTTTTCCCGCTGCCTCATCCTTATGACAATCTCAAAGAGCAGCCCGGCTTCAAGAAGCTTAATGATGCAACAAAAGAAAAATACCAGGCATCACTCGATGGCGTTATGGCTGTTGGTAAAGAACGCCCGGAAACAAAGGAAATGGAAGAAAAAGTTGTCAAAGCATTTATTAGTGGTTTGAAAAAATTGTTTTCAAAGGAGAATAACTGGACTTTCTTAATGCCATTGACTCTTTCTATGGAAAATTGCGCAAAATGCCAGACCTGCAATCTCGATTGTCCGGTTTACGAAGGGAGTGGATTCAAGGAAATTTACAGACCTACCTATCGTTCCGAAATTCTTCGCAGGATGTATTTCAAATATGTTAAGAACGGTAATTCATTTTTCAATAAATTCCAGAATAGTGATATAGAAGTGAATTGGGAATTGATATCGAGATTGTTTGAATTATCATATCGCTGCACATTGTGCAGGCGCTGCGCCCAGAGCTGCCCTATTGGTGTCGATAATGCATTGATTAACCATGAATTGAGAAAAATTTTCAGTATGGAACTCGGCTGGTCGCCCAAAGAATTGCATGAAAAAGGAACCATGCTGCAACTTGAAGTAGGCTCTACAACCGGTATGAATCCTCTTGTTATAAAAGATAATATGGAATTCATCGATGAAGATATTAGCGAAAAAGCAGGTATCAAAGTCGAAACAAAATGGGATGTGGAAGGAGCCGATATATTATTGTTGCACAATGCCGGTGAAATTCTTGCGTGGCCCGATAATCCGGCAGCTTTTGCCATTATTCTTGATGCAGCAGGAATTTCATGGACAATGTCCAGCGAACTTCTCGGTTATGACGGAGTAAATTACGGACTTTTTTATGATGATGTCCAGCTTGCACGTATTGCAATGAAGCACCTCGAAATAGCAAAGAAACTTAAAGTCAAAAAAATTGTTATGGGTGAATGTGGTCACGAAAGTAAAGCATTAGGAGTAATTTCAGACCGTATTTTCAACGGTGCCGTACCTCGGGAAGCAGCAATGACACTATTGGAACAAATCGTTTTCAGCGGTAAAATCAAATTTAATCCAGAACGTAACTATTTCCCGGTAACATTGCATGACCCATGTAATTTAGTTCGTTCTATGGGTATAGTTGAACCACAAAGGAGGATACTTCGCTATCTTGCTCCAAAATTCAGGGAAATGGAGCCGCATGGAAACCGGAATTATTGTTGTGGCGGCGGAAGCGGATTTGCAATAATGAGTCCGTATAATTTTGCAGACTGGCGTATTCAAATCGGAGGGAGAAAGAAATTTAAGCAAATACTCGAAGCGTTTGCCGATTGCGACCCACGTCCCGAATTCCCGAAATATGTTTGTGCTCCTTGTTCCAACTGCAAAGGGCAGTTGCGGGATTTATTTAATTTTTACGGAGCTAAAGAAAAATCAGGATTATATTATGCAGGACTTGTTGAATTAATAGTGAATGCTATGACTGATGTAAATGAGAAATATATTGATTTTGAAGCTATGTAATTAGTTAGATTGGATAATAAATAGCATAAGTTTCAAAATGAAGGACTTAAAAAACATGAAAAATTAAGAGAAACCCCCTAACCCCCTTTGAAAAAGGGGGGACATATTATTCCCCCTTTTTCAAAGGGGGTTTGGGGGTTTCTCTTAATTTTTCATGTTTT
>JAERMQ010000056.1 GCA_016844745.1 Ignavibacteria bacterium
AAAAAGAGACTATATCAAAGTACATTGTTTATTTAAATTAGTCAACCTATTTTAGGTCAGGACAAACCATTAACCATTAACCATTAACCATTAACCATTAACCATTAACCATTGACCATTAACCATTAAAAATTACATCATAACCAGAAGGCGCTCCGGTACCTGGTCGTACTCGGCAAACCTTTGAATCGCCCTGATGGAATCGTCGGTAGCAACTTCGCCGCGGGCAACGATTAACAAACCGTAGCTTGTGTAATAATCCCGTGCAAATGCCATTCCCGGCTCGAGCTTCGATACGTCGCAGCGGTGAACCTTTTGCACTCCGATTTCTTCACGGTCGATATCCATGATATCTGTGAAGGCTTCAACAACCTTAATATCGAAAAGAATGCCTTTCTTGGAATGTAGATAGGTCATAGTATTCGAAAATTTATCTTTTGTGGACTCCAGAAATGCTGTATTACTGTAGTATTTTACGCCCGTGCCTCCCGCTTTGGAACGTTCCGTCCGTAAACGATATACACCTTCGTGGAATGCATCGACAACAGCTATAATAGCAGCGCCTGGAAGAATAGCATTCCCTTTCAAATTTCTCGGGAAGCCAACTCCATTGATTTTTTCATGATGCTGATATATTATTTCACCTATGCGTTCAAATCCGGTATATTTTCGAAGGATTTGCATCCCTATTTCCGGGTGTTGAGTATAGAGTTTATAATCGACGTGGTTAAGCTCCGAGGGATACTTCAACATAATAATGTCCTTGAATCCAACTTTTCCTAAATCATGAAGCAAGCCAGCAATTTTAATTTCAAGTATATCCTCTTCATCCATATTCAAGTTTTCTGCAACTAATGCCGCTTTCTCGGAAACAAATCTTGAATGACTTGTTTCGTAATATTTCTCACTTAGTGAAACAACGGCAGCTAAAACCTGAATAGTTTGCAAAAAACTTTCTGCAAGCTTTTCGGCAAGTTCCTCCATTGTCGCCCCGCCGCCCTCCAAATCGATGGGTCCAAAATCTATAGTTTCGATTTCATTTTCATCGATTTGAAATTCAGAAAAATCCATTTCTTCTTCGCCCATTTTTTCACCGATAATTATTTGTTAAACAAATACTAAATTAAACATATCAATAATTTATATTACAAAACAAAAATAAATTCATATATTCAATTTACTTTTTTTAGTTTTGCGTCAATTTTAAAATTAAACAATTTTACGAATATAAAAAAAGATTTGTTCATCGGAAGGAGAAAAATATGTTGAATATCAAAAAGTTAGGGCTAATTACCAGCGGAGGAGACTGTGGCGGGCTAAATGCCGTTATTACCGGCGCTGCAAGGATGGCTCTGCATCATAATATTTCTGTTTACATAATCCCCAATGGCTATGCAGGACTTTACAACTTAGAACATTTCACACCCCTTATGCTCGACCTTGATAAAATCGATAAGATTTCATCCGGTGTTGCTGGCTCCGAAGCCGGTCACTCGAGAGTAAAAATAAGCAAAATTAAAGATGAAAATAAATATGAAAGAATTCGCCGGGGTTTGCAAAAACATTCTATCGACGGTTTGATAATTGCAGGTGGAGATGACACAGGCTCAGTGGCTGTCGATTTGTCTTCGCAGAATATCCCATGTGTTCATGTCCCAAAAACGATGGACCTGGATTTGCAAACTTATTCCGTAGGAGGCGATTCCACAATCAACCGGATATCGCATTTCACGAGGGATTTGCGAACAACGGGTCTTTCTCATAACAGGGCTTTGGTTATTGAAGTTTTCGGACGATATGCAGGGCATACGGCATTCCGCGGCGGATTAGGAGCAGATGCAGATTGTATCTTAATACCTGAAATTCCCGTGGACTACGAAATTGTTTATGAACACTTCAAAGAAACATATATGAACCGGCTTCGGGCAAGCGATGTCAAGGGTTCGACTTATATAATTGTTGCCGCCGAAGGAGTTCGGGATAAAGAAGGTAAATTCTTCGTTGATGGTTCTGCCGGACATGATTCATTCGGTCACCAGCGTCTTGCCGGTTCAGGAGCTTACATTCGTAAGAACCTGGAATTTTTTATGAAAAAGGACCCGGACTGGAAGAAGTTTTTAACTGAAGAAAGTATTTTTGTTAAAGATATTTACGAATATCCCGAGATTCGTGAAATCTCGCTTGGGCATTTGGTTCGTGCAGGCGATACTTCATCCTACGACGTAACCTTCGGTAAACAAAACGGCGCTGCTGCCGTATTATTATTAAAACAGGGACTTTCAGGTGTAACGGTTGTTGGCGTTGAACATGAACGAATTTCATACATTCCTACCCAGGAGGCTATAACACAACGTTTGGTAGATTTGAACGATATTTCATTGTATGAATCTATGGGAATATGTTTCGGCAGGGAAAATGTAGAATACAAGCCGGAATACGTCAAGCATGAAGGTATGATTCACAGATATATGTAATTATTGGAATACTGGAAAAATTGAGTGTAAAGCAGAAATACGATCAGTTAAAATCGATTCCGTCGGGTATTGCAATAAAAAAATTGTTTTCCAAGATAACGGATTACTGGGCTATTCCACGTAAACGTAGAATAGCACTAAGACGTAGCGCTTATCCGAAAATCGATTTGAGCAATATTATTATAAATTCAATATTAAATTTCTCAAATAATGAAATTCCAACAAAATTCATTACTGATTATATGAATTTTGCCAATAAAATAGTAGCACATCAATTTGATTTACTTGGCTCCGGCGAGGTTACACCTCATTATGGGATGAACCCACGAGGATTACATGATATTATTTATGATTCAACCATTGAGAACTCACGAAATAAAATTTTGTTATTGCTAAAATCTGTTAATGAATATAATAATCGTTATGCCGATAAAGTTTTGGAATTAATCAGTAATGATTACGAATTAATTGACTGGCTGCTAGATTTCAAATCCGGTTATAGATGGGACGGTCATTTTTGGTCAAAAGATATTAGATATGGCAAAGTTTTAGGAGCAGATATCAAAGTTCCCTGGGAACTCGGCAGAATGCAGCACCTGCCGGTTTTAGCAATAGCAGCCACCAGTGTTCAATCAGATTTAATTATTGATAGCAATCTTAAATCTCTTTTTGCGAAGGAATTTCGAAATGAGGTATTGGATTTTATTGCTTTCAATCCACCGGGATTCGGCTGCCAGTGGATGAGTTCGATGGATGTGGCTATAAGAATTAGCAATTGGCTTGTGGCTTACGACATTTTTTGTTCAGCGGGAATTAATTTCGATACTGAGTTTATAACAATCTTTAAAGATTCGATTTATGCACATGGACTCCATATCTACAATAATCTTGAATGGTCCGGCGGATTGCGTGGAAATCATTATTTTGCAGATTTATCAGGGCTTATTTTCATAGGTGCATACTTTTCAGAATGTCCCGATGCCGTTCGCTGGCTTGGCTTTGCGGTCAATTCACTTGCTAAAGAAATTCTTTATCAATATAATGAAGACGGTAGTAATTTCGAGGCATCGGCGCATTATCATTGCTTTTCCACTGAAATGCTCGTTTATTCCATTGCAGCTTTGAATTCAATCGATGATAATATCATAAAAGGAATAATCCCCCAATCATTGTCATTCCTGCGAATGCAGGAATCCCCTCCTGCTGCGGTTCAGGGGATTCCTGCATCCACAGGAATGACATCAAAAGGAACAAACAAAAATATTTTAGATAGAATAGGCAGAATCTATGAATTCACCAACGATTTAATCAGGCAGGATGGCAGTATTCCTCGCTTTGGGGACGACGATGCCGGCAGATTTTTTAAACTTTCACCTTTGGAAAAAGACAATAATTACTTATATCTTAAGGAAATATTAGATGCTCTTACTGATAACTACCAAAATCCTGAACTATTCTATTCTCCTGAATATTTTTTGATTGAACAATTATCTGGCGTGAATAAAAATAATTTCCCGGACATAATCAATCAAAGACCTACTTCCACAAAGGCTAAAACAAAATCGTATCCGGATTTCGGTATATATTTTTACGATTTTCAAAATTATAATATAGCAATACGTTGTGGTAGCCTTGGACAAAAAGGTAAGGGCGGTCAC
Organism: Ignavibacteria bacterium; assembly: GCA_016844745.1. Lineage (GTDB taxonomy): Bacteria > Bacteroidota > Ignavibacteria > Kapaibacteriales > UBA2268 > JAERMQ01. The sequence continues at coordinate 4,133 of JAERMQ010000056.1, forward strand.
GCTCATAACGACCAGCTTTCATTCGAACTCTATGTACGTAATAAACCGTTTATCATTGATGCAGGGACATATCTTTATACTCCATTTCCTGAGATTAGAAACCGCTTCCGTAAAACATCAAAACATAATGTGCTTTCAATCGAAGGTATTGAGCAAAATCCCCTACAGGATAGCTCTGACGATGACCTATTCTGGCTTTCGGATAGAGCAAAGGGAAGAGTATTGAGTATGGATGAAAATACTTTCTCTGCCGGTCACAGAGGTTATGGTGAGGAATGTTTCAGGCATTTCAATTTCAGCAATGAATTTATAAAAGTGAAGGACTCATGCGCCGTTCAGGGAAAAAAAACTGTTAGATTTCATCTTCATCCGCAAGTGGAAATAAATCAGATCGAAAAAGATAAAATAGGACTTACAAATGATGGAGTAAATATTATGTTGTTTTCCGGAAATGCAGAATTTGTAATTGAAGAATTTGATTTTTCACCATCGTACGGTAAATTAGAAAAATCTAATGTATTAATTTTAGGTACTCCCAATGTACATATAACATGGAAAATACAATTATAACAGCAATTTTAAGTCTTAAAAACTTAAAAAAAATTCAAAATTACTCATTTCTTTATTTGAGGTAGTGTGAAATCTAAAAAAATAGAAGAATGTTCTTGTATTCGCAGGAAAGTCAATTAGTTGTATATAGAGCCAACAAATTATTATTTTTTAATTTTTGAAACAGATTTTGAGAGTACAGGAACACATAGGTAAAATATCATGGTCGCTTGCCGATAAAATGCTTTTTTTTGGTTATGGAATAGTAAGCATTATTCAGGTAAAGTATTTGTCGTTGGAGGATTTGGGTCTGTTTACCATTTTAATCAGCATCAATACGTGGATATTCGTAATCAGTGAGTCGTTTGCCCTTCAGAATATAATACAGTTCGGTGTTAATAAGCAGAGACGAAAGCGGGTAAATACATATTCGGTAATAATACATGCGGTAGTTGCTATTGGGATTTCAACTTCAATTTATTTGTTAAGCCAGCAAATAGGAATGATCTGGAAGGTTGCTGAAAGAGAAAAAGTATGCACAATCCTCCCAATTCTATCCCTCGTAATGGTGCCACGCACATTCTGTCTAAAATTACTTTATCGCGAGCAAAGAATCCATCATGTTTTCCTTGTTAATCTAGTGTTCTTCGGCGCATTAACATTAATAACGTTTTATTATATTTTTCAATATGAAGCATTGGATTACGACAGAATGGTCATCCTTTATTTATCGGGCGCAGCGGTTAGTTCAGCTTTTTCAATTTGGATTTCAAGAAAAGAAATAGAATTCGGCTTGGTTGGGAATTTTAATATTAGGACTCTTCTTGATTTTTCTATTCCGAACATGCTTACTGCCGCGCTTCATGCTATTCCCAAGCTACTCGATTCGGTTTTATTAAGTATTTTCTTTCCTATTTCTCAAATCGGTATTTATTCACTTGCTAAAACACTCTTCAGGATATTCGACGAAGCAGGTAATGCCGCTTTTGGATTAGTCTATCCTGCTGCGGTCCGGCTGATTGAAAATAAAAATTTCAGTGACCTGATGACAATGATTACAAAAGTTATTTCCTTCATGCTGGTTTCATTTATTTTTTGTGCTATAATTCTTGAAAGTGGCTTTAGTTCTTATATTATAACAACATTTCTACCGAAGAATTATCATTTTGCCATTGAACAATTTAATCTGCTTGTTATTGCATCATTCGGAATACCATTCGTTGTTATGTCGCTTGTCATCACTGCTCTGGGCAAACCGAGGCTGACGTTTGCATTTACTTTGCTTGGGGTAATTGCATCCATTATTGTCTTCTTATTTGTTGGTTATATCCAAAAACCGGAATTTGCTCCGATTGGTATTATTGCTTACTTCTTCATAACCGGTGGCTTAAATTATTTATTCCTCAAAAAAAGGTTCGGATATAAGTTAAGCATGTTGGGCAGAGCCTTGCCGGATTCCTACAATTATTTTCGTGAGAGATTTTTCGTTAAAGGATAAACGATGAATATTTTAGACAGATATATATTAAAGAAGTTCTTATCCATCCTCATTTTTGGTTTATTCGCGCTATGTATAATTTTTATGATAGTCGATTTAATGGAGAATATGGATAATTTCATCGATGAAAAGGCAACCGTTTTAATTATTGCAAAGTATTATTTAAACTTTTTTCCTGAAATTATAAAATTATTAATGCCGGTTGCAGTGCTGATTTCCACCCTCTTTTCAATTGGGAGATTATCTGTCCTGAATGAAATTACAGCGATGAAAACAGGTGGACTCAGTTTATATCGAATGATGGTTCCGCTTAGTATTCTTTGCCTGCTTTTATCATTAGGACAATTGTATTTTAACGGATGGATAGTACCTATATCTAACCAGAAGAAAGCAGAAATCGAGAGGAAATACTTACATAAAAGTACCGGTAATCGCCAGATTTACAATTTATACTTCAGGGATAATCCTAACCGCAATGTTATTATGCAGTTTTACGATTCCGAGCAAAAATACGGTACGAAAATTGCTATTGAAGACTATGTCGGTAATATCAAACCACGGCTGGTAAGCAGGATTGAAGCCGAAAAAATTACGTGGGATTCCATTAAAAAAATATGGAATTTGAAAACCGGAAAGAAATTTAATTTCGCAGGCGACGGAGCTTCGATGAGCCTTTTCGATTCATCGAATATCGAGCTTAAAATAACAAACCGTCAGTTGGCAAGATTGAATTTGAAAATCGACGAAATGAATTTCGATGAAGTGAAGGATTATATTGCAACATTAGAATTAGGCGGAAAGGATGTGCGGCGCCAGGAAATCGAATATTACGGCGAATATGCCTATCCTTTCGCAAACTTCATCGTGATTTTATTCGGTGTACCTTTTGCGTCCGTGCGCAAGAAAGGCGGCATAGCAATACAAATAGGTGCGGCAATGATAATTTCGTTTTTGTATCTGGTTTTTACTAAAATCGGGCAAACCATAGGAATATCATTCGATTTGCCGCCAATAGTAGTCGGGTGGAGCGCTAATGTTATATTCTTATGTTTCGGGTTAATAAATATTTTTAAAACTAAAACCTAACTAAAAATAGAAAAGTAAAAATGATGGTTGAAGAGCAAAATTATGAGTTCTCGAACTCTCAAAACGACCTGTTAGCGAAGGTTTCAACAAGGATGAACTTTGTCGGGTGGGCTTTTGTTTTGCTTGGTATTTTCCTGATTGCAAGACAAATATTTACCCCAGATTTGAATCTGTTAATTATTATAATTGGATTCCTGAATCTTCTAATCGGTTTCTCAACAAAGAAAGCCGCACAATCATTTAAATTAATCGTTGATACGCAAGGCAATGATATGCAGCACCTGATGAATGCTTTAAGTTCGTTCCTGAGGATTTATAATATTCAATTCTGGTCGATAATAATTGTAATTGTATTACTTTCATTGTTTTTTATCTTCATTTCATCAATGATGATAATAAACAAGTAAATTTTGTATATTGAAAGAAATGAAAGAAGAAAACATGGATGAACTTAATCAGATATTGGAACAAATAACCGAAAGTTATGTGATTTCAAATTCAAAGAAAATTTCTCAGAGCCACATCCAGGCTTGTCTTGATTATCAGTCTGAAATCTCTTCGAAGGTTAAGAATGAAAAACTACTGTTTCAATATGAACGGGAAATTAAGCTGATTCTTGCTCTTATCGAGGATTACCAGACCGGAACTTATAAGGAAGTATCGGCTGAATCCATTGGAATAATGGTATTTTCTTTATTATACGTTTTATCGGATAACGACCTGATTCCGGATGACATCCCGGTATGGGGACTTAAAGACGACGCTGCCGTACTTGAAATATGCATGAAACTGATCCGCAAAGATATTATGGGTTACGATGATTGGCTTTTCAAATTCGGACAATATTGATTAAAGATTATTGGCTATTCAGATATTGACAATATTGATTAAAGATTCCTAAAAAAAATTCTATGTCCCAGTTACTCTGCAATATCTCATTCGATAGGGACATCCCGCAAAACGCATCTGCTCTAATATATCATTCAATCCAGTTAAACCGGCTCGATGATTTTATTATCTTACTTCCAACCGGAAAAGCTGTTCAAAGACTTTCAGCAGAAACCATCAGACTATACTATAAAAGTACGGGTAAGCCCTCGCCTAAGCCGTCAATTTATACCTTACAAGGATTTGTGAGTAATATTTTTTCGAGACTATTTGATTCAAAGAATTACCGCTTAATTTCCGATGCTTACCGGCTTGCTTTATTCGAGGAAGCAATAGAGAAATCCCAATTGAAATTCTTTATCAGTAAAGACAAAACCCCTTCTCATGCTATCGTACAGAAATTGGCAAGCATTATTTACGGATTACGCGAAGACGGTATTAAGCCGGGCGATATCGAAAAAGACATAATATTACCAGATAATATTATAAGCGAAGTATTCGATATCGAGCGGTTGAAAGATGTACATAGAGTTTATGAAAAATATATTGAAATTTTGGGCGATTATTATTTGGACTTTCCAAGAATTCTCGAGTTGGTTACAACTAAGCTGAAAACACAATTTACCGGACCATCCTTATATGACGAGCTGTTCCCTGAAAAAAGCTTGGAAACGGAACCTTACGATAAATTATTTCCAATAAAAAAATATATCGTTGTTTATGGCTTTAGTGAATTCCGGCTGCCTGAGCAGGAATTTTTAGCCTGTTTTGCAAGAAGTCCGGTTCCGCTTGCTGTTCATATAGATTATTCCGATGACAACGGTCCACTTTTCGGAAATCTAAAAAATACAGTGCAGAAACTGAAATCGGAAGGTTTGATGCTAAAATCATCAACAACCGGTTTTTCTGAAAATATTTCGCGTTCTCATTATTTAAGAAGATGGCTCTTCAATACAGAGAAGGAAATTCAAAATGTTGGATTTTCGGAAATTATTCAAATAATCAAGACCCCCGACAGGATTAATGAAGTAAAAACGATAGCAAAAATGGTGAAGAACTTAGTAACCCTGAATTCTATTCCGGTCTCCGATATCTGCATCTGCTCGAGGCGTCCTGAACTTTATTCAAATTTATTTCGTGAAATTTTCTCAGATTATACCATGGTACCAAATATAACAGACCGTTTCAGGCTTGCAGAATCTCCGCCTGTAATCGCTATTTTTTCGGTGTTGAAGATAATCTCGGAAGGCTTCCGCATCGAAGATGTGCACAGCGCTTTGGGAAATCCATATTTATCGTTTAAATCAGGCAACAGGAAACCGGATGGAGATAATATTTATGAATGTTTTCGGAAATTGCGATTCCTTGGTGGGAAAAGATATGGCGCAGAATTTTTACAGAACCGCCTGGAAAAAGCATCAATTAGTAACCAGGAAATAATTAATAGAATGCAAAAATCAGGCGTTCCGGACTTTTTTGAATTGAAGAATGTTAAATCTAATCTGGAAAGTATGAATAGTGCCATTCAGGACTTTAAAGTACTTCGGGAAAGCCTGGATTTAAAGAAAAGCTCAATTGAACCCCTGAAATTTGAATCGTTCATTAAAGAAAAAATAATAAAACAGCTTAAACTTAATGATAATATTCTAAAAAGTTCAACAGCCCCGGCAAAACAGGATAAATTGGGAAAAGCTATTGCAAATGAGGCTGTTGAAAAGGACTGCCGCGCTCTTTCTGCTTTTATTGAAGTATTGGAAGACATGACATTCGTTCTCGAAAACCGGTTTCCAGGGAAAAAATTCCCATTCGATGAGTTATTGAAGAAATTATCAATTTCGCTGAGTGGCGCAAAATATCAAATCCATGAAAAAAGAAATTTCGGAATAACAGTCACTTCCATCGAACAAACCCGGGATTATCCATATCGGGCGATGTTCTTATGCGGAGCTGTCGATGGTGAATTTCCTTTGGCATATAGAACTGAATCGTTCCTCGGTAAAGAACTTCGCGATAGTCGTCAACTTCATATTCAAGCCGAAAGAATGTTGTTCTATCAATTCCTGGCAAATGATTCTGAAAGACTCGATTCCGGCGAAAAGCGAATTTATATTTCGTATCCCGAGACAGATGAGACCTCGCGTTTGGTACGTTCGCCGTTTATTGAATCACTTCTGAAAATTACTTCCGGAGTGCAGGAATATGACTTTTCTAAAGATGAATTTCCTTATTTAATTAGTAATCTCAACCAGAATCATGAAATTGCGGCAAGCAAGCGTGAAGTATTGTCGCTTGCTTCCAAAGAGTATATTAAACATAGGAACATTGAATCCTTTGATAATTCTACTCGCCATGTTTTCGAAGCATTGTTCGGGAACATTCAAAATTATTTCATTTACTTAGATAATTTATCAACAGGAAAAACAGGACTTATTAAAAGAGATTCACTTTCGTTAACTGCTTCGGATTCAATGCAGAATATTTCCGGGATGCCGGTATCAGCAACGGATTTGGACTCATACTCGGCATGTCCGTACAAGTTTTATGCAAATCGTATAATGAGGCTCGAGAAAACGGATTATCCTGAAAAAGCCCTGTCTGCACTCGAAAAGGGTAGTTTGCTGCATCTGATTTTATATAAATTTTTTACATCATTGCAACGCCAGTCCGTTAGCAGTATAGAAGACACTCGTCATATTAACAGTCAATTGCCATTACTGAAAAAAGTTGCCCTGGAACCTGAAAGGTTCGATGAATACTACAATATATTGAAATCAATCTGTGAGGAAGAATTAGCCGGAATAGAATTTGCCAATCCCTTTTTCGAATCTGAGAAGAATCTACTATTAGGAACACCGCAGAGGTTAGGCATTTTGGGTCTTTGGCTCAGACTTGAGATAGAAAGGCAGCAATCAGGATTCGGATTTTATCCGGCTTTGTTTGAATTGGATTTCGGATTAGGCAAAACAACTTCACTTTCAACAAATAGATTACCGCCGGTCGAGTTAGGCGAAGGATTGCGCCTGCGTGGAAAGATAGACCGTGTGGATATTTCCGATTCTCATGGTTTGCAATTCATTATTGCTGATTATAAAACAAAACTTGGTAATTCATTGCCTGGAGACAGAGAAATTATCAATGGCGAATCGTTCCAAATGCCGCTGTATATCTATGCGATGAAAAATATTATACGTGATTATTATTTACAGGATTCTGAAAACGAAGGAGCAGTTTATATAGGACTGATTCCTGAATATGACTCAAAATCGAAAAAGTATAAAACACAAAAATTTGTAATGCTATCGAAGAGTTCTCCTTTCGCAGGATTAATCAGTGCTCAAAGTGCTAAAAAACTTCCGGAGAATGAAGAAATGATTGATGCGCTTATTGAAAAAGTGATTTCTAATGCTAAGTCAATTACCGAAAGTATTGCCGGTGGTGATTTCCGGGCTAAACCTGATGCGAAGGTTTGCCGGTATTGTAATTTTCATTCTTTATGCAGGGTGGGGATTAAGGAATGAGTTTTATCTTACAGGCTCCCATTCCTTTGCAACCGAACGACCGTAAAGCCAGACAGAGAGCGCATTCAGAGTCCATGAAATGATAATTTTCAAATAACCGTATTTGCGGAAGCGCCTCGGAGATTCGCATATTTTCAATTCCTTGACATAATGCACTCTTCCGATTTTCGATATACGTCTGTATAAATCGAAATCCTCGCCGGCAAAAATCGTTTCGTTGTATCCGCCAATACGATTAAATAAATCCTTCCGGACAATTTGACATTCACCGCGTCCCATGCCCAATCCGAATGAATTAAGCAAACGAACATAAGAATTATGAATAAAATAAAAGACTTTATCCTTGAATATTTCTTCGTCGGGCATTGAACGCACACAACAAGCAAATGCTGCAGCATCGGAATATTCAGAATCCCCGCTATGCCATTTAATTATAAAATCAAAGAATGTATCTAAATCGGCTGGTATTGAATCGGCATTCAGGAATACAAATATATCTCCGTTAGCTCGCTCAGCGCCACGATTTCTTCCCTGCGAAATATTCTGCCTGTCGTTTGAATTATGCATAACCGTGATATCGGCATATTTCATTGATATTTCAACTGTCCTGTCGGTACTGCCGCCGTCGCTTACGATTAGCTCATAATTGTATTTGGATTTATGATTTTCAGTTAAGTAAATAAGATTTTTCTCGATTAACTTTTCTTCCTGATATGCCGGTATAACAATGCTGATAAGCGGCTTGGGTGGCTCTTTCTTCTTCGGAATTCCGAATTGCTGAACTTTATGCTTGCCGTTTCTGTGTATTTTTGGGTTATCGAGTAACGCAACCGGTAATAATTGATTTTCCAAAACCAAACCGAAAAAAATATTTTACAAATAAGATTACAAAATTAAGAAATATCGGGCAATCCATAGCATTCAATATCATTTTCCTTGTTTTCTTTTTCAAAAATCGTATTTCCGAACATAATAGAAACACGCTTTTTTCGATTCGGTTACAAATTATTTTTATCGATGGTTCGTTGCCTGATAATTTCGAATAAAATAACTGCTGTAGCAACAGAAGCATTAAGCGAATCAACTTTCCCCATTATAGGGATTTTGATTAACTTATCGCATGCCTTTGCTATTCCGGAGCTAATACCCTTTCCTTCGCTGCCAATCACAAGTACGACAGGTACATCGTACATTTTTTCAGTATAATAATTATCTGCATTCGAATCCGCTCCAAAAACCCAGAAACCGCTTTCCTTGCACTTATCTAAAGAGTGTTGCAGATTATTCGTTTTTGCAACCGGTAAATGTTCTAAAGCGCCAGCAGAGGCTTTTATTGCCACAGGAGAAACCGGAGCACAATCCCTGTTCGGTAAAATTATGCCGCTTCCTCCGGCACATTCCACAGAACGGGCAATTGCTCCGAGATTTTGTGGGTCGGAAATTTTATCGAGAGCAACAATTAATGGAAGTCCTTTACGGTTTTTGCTTAATTCGATTAGCTCATTCAATTCGACAGATTTATAACGTCTTATCAATGCAATAATGCCTTGAGTTTTTGCTCCCGCTGGTATTGAAGTTTTCTCAAGCTGGGCAAATTTTCTTTTATCCTGAAGTGAACATGGTATCTTTTTCTTTTTTGCCAAAGCGGATATATGCTTAACCGTATCACCGTGGCTGCCGTATGATATAAAAATTTTCTCGATTTCGGCATTGCCGGATAAAGCTTCAATTACCGTATTTCTTCCGAATATATAAAAATTATCGTCCATTTGATTTATATGATATTTATTAAAAGGAAGAATGACATTCGTAAGCGAAGTGAAGAATCCAGAAAGTACACTGGGACTGGATTCTTCACTTCGTTCAGAATGACATTCTTCTTGACTTTTCACACATCATCATTCGCAGGAATGACATTTTTTATTAACGACATATATATTTACTTTTTCCAATCGACATTATAATATCCGGGGCGCTCCTTTGTAAGCATGCGCAGGAATTTATCACCGTAACCTTTACCTTCCGGGCTGCGACCGCGATTTTTATTCACATTATTAATGTATCCGTCGTTATATTTTACAACCAACTGCTTCCAGAGCTCAAACCAGCGTTCCATTGTTATGTCCGCCTGATTATTTGAGTAATCCGTCAGGTATGAAACGGCTAGTTTGCTGTCTTTTTTATATAATTCCATTGCTGCCAACTCTATTGCGGGTTGGTAATCCCGGAACTTGCCTTCTATTTCCTTTTGAACTGCCTGAATATCTTTAATAATATAACTATATTTTGTGTATGCAATATTGGCTACAAGGTTGTAAATCCAGAATGCAGAGCCGAAATCAAACTCAGCCATTGGACCGTGTTGATAAGATTTGGGAACTCTTGTCATGCTGCAGTAAAGAGGTACATAAATATTTGAGTAATTATCGTCGAATCCGAACCAATGCACGCCACCAATCTCACGGGGAAGAAATCCCCTGCTTTGCGATACAAAGCAAAACCCAGTTTGCTGCGTAGAAATTGGACGTTCCCAACCGTATTCGGTTATTGTATCGCCTTCCAATTTCCATGTGAGGTTTTTCCATCGGTATGGACAGCCAAAAGGACCGGCAGCCAAATCCTTCGTCATATCAAATTCCGTTCCTTCAAAATGGTCTCTCATTAAAGAGATAACATCCTGAACAGATAATTTTTTATCAGGCTTAATGAATAACGGATATGGCTCAGCACCCTTTACAGCACGCCAATAGTCGGTGGATAGATTAAGCGAAGGGGCGGCTCTTCTGAAGAGGCTCCAAACTCTGCCTTCACAAAATAATAATTCTCCCGGATTAAGAGGACAATAGGCATCAACAAAACTGAAATCGCCTTTATTTGGGTCGTAGAATCCTTTTTTCTCTGCAAAAGATATAATATCGGAAGCATATAAGCAATTTTCAGGGTCATCGAGCGGTACTTCGCGAATACGGGCTTGATTTGCATGAGCGCAAACATAACCGTCGGGAACTCTCCTGGCAGCCCAAATCGCGCCTTTATTGCCTGGACCCTTGCCAATCATTTCCATAATCCATGCTTCATTTGCATCCGAAACAGAAAATGATTCACCGGAACTGTAATAACCATATTGAGCAACAAGGTCGGTCATTACTTTTATGGCTTCCCTTGCTGTTTTGGCGCGTTGCAATCCTAAAAACATTAGCGAACCGTAATCAATTTTGCCGGCTGTATCCCTAAGTTCGCCTCTTCCACCAAATGTAGTTTCACCCAAAGATACCTGATATTCGTTCATAAGCCCAACAACACCATAAGTATGGGTGACCTGTGCAATTTTACCTAAGAATCGCCCTGAATCCCATTCGTATATGTCAACCGAATCTCCATCTTTATGGTCTTCCGGTGGTCTGAAGTACAATGGCTCCATGAAACCCCCGGCATCGGCGTTATATGTTATAATAACCGAACCATCGACACTGGCTCCTTTCGATACAAGAAAGTTAGTGCAGGAGTATGAATAGTCGATATTCAGCATGAGAATTGCTAAAATTAAAAATAATTTGATAAATGATAAACGCTTCATCGCATCACCTTGTTAGTTCTAAAATTAATGTATATTTCAAATTGTTATTAAAAAAATAATAAGCGGCAAAAATAAGAAAAATCAAACGATTAAACTAATCCTAGTTTTTATAAAAGATTATATTACCCCCTTTATTCCCCTCTCGAGATGGGATTAATACTAAAGTCAACAAGAATATCATCAACCATAGGGTTAACCCTATGGTTGAAGCATCGTTGGGCAAATAATTATTACTATTCTTGTTGTCAGTTAAGTATAAGGGGTGTGTCATATTTCATTATAAGAAAATAAAAAACCCGCCCTGATGAATTAACATGAGCGGGTTTTAGTAATTTCAATTAAATTCTATTTAGCTATATTCAATAGTTTTGTTTCGGACAAATTGCCAAGATTCATTGTGTACCAGTAAATTCCGTTGGAAAGGTCTTTTGTATCAACAATGATGAAATATTCTCCCTGAGCGAGATATTCGTTCCTTAAAGTAGCTAATTCATTTCCAAGAACATCAAAAAGTTTAATTGTAACATTTCCGCTGATTGGCTGATGGAACCTGATGGTAGTTTGATTTCCAGCCGGATTCGGTTGTGCCTGGCTCTCAAAAGGATATTTTTGAATATCCGTTACACCGGTTGAGGTTGTGGTTTTGAATGACCATTTAACTGACCAGGGACCATCACCAGCTTCGTTATATCCTAAGACCCTCCAATAATATACCATATCATATTCAAACGGACCTAAAATTGTTTGTGTATTCCAAATGTCGGATTTATCGAATTGAATAGCTCCATTGGGGAAAATACTGTCCTTGGCTGCTTGAAGCTTGTAATTTTCAGCCCTGGCTACAGGGTCCCATTTAAATAACAAATTTATATCGGTATTCGCAACTTTATCTGCCGGTGTCCAAAGTGTTGGAGCTTCGGTAGGTTTGAGGGCAATAGTCCTGAAGCTCCATGGTCCTACCCAGACAGTTTGTCCGCTATCGTTGACTGCAGCCACACGCCAGTAATATGTTTCATAATTTTTAAGTAAATTCAGTGTGAATGTTGTATCGGTTAGTTTTGCCGAATCAACTTTGAAAGTCGCAAAATTATTTGTGTCCGATACCTGAAGATGATAATAAATTGCTCTTGCAGATTTTTTCCAAATAAAATCAATATTAACCGGTTGCTTTTTAGAATTATCGGGGGGACTTAATAAAACAGGTATCTGAGGACCTTGTATTCCCGTTGTAAAGTGGCGATATGCCGACCAGATACTTCTACCTTCGGAATTACCGGAGCGAACGTGCCAGAAATATTTTGTTGATGGTTTGAAATTCTTCAATAAAGTTTGATTAGCTGTTATTCCGGCAATTCCGGCAACGTCTTTTGTAAACAATGAATCCGTCGCAGTTTCAATGTCATAAAAAGTAGCGCCCGGAACTGTATTCCATTGGAATGTACCCATCAAAGGTACTTTTATGGCATAATCTGAAGGTGATTGCAGTGAAGGGGGTGATACTGATGTTTTGAATCCATAATGTGAAGACCATCCGCTTTCACAAGTAGAATAAGTAGCGCTTACACGCCAATAATAAATCGTATTGTAATTGGGAACCGTATAGGTGAATATATTGGTATCTAATCTGGGAGATGTAGTAACAACATTTATAAAATTGCTGTCAAGACCAATTTGCATCTGGTATTTTGAGCCCTGCGAGAAGTTTTCCCATTTGAAAGTAATATTCTTAGCATATCCTGTTGAGTCCTTCATGGGATTTCTATAAACAGGTGGTTTTATTGTAGAAGTAAGAGAAAATGTAGTTGACCATTCTCCGGTATTAATAGTATCATCGCCCCTGACACGCCAGAAATAGGTAGAGGCATAGTTAGGTAATGTAATATCGGTAAATGTAGTTGAAATTCCGGTTCTATCCAAAATCAAATTATTGAATATTGGTGTTGAAGATATCTGCATCCTATATTTTTGTGCCAATGGAACAGTTGACCATTTGAACCTGTAATTAAGCGGAAGACACTGGGAGTTGTTTGGCGGGTCATTCGGTACGGCAGACTGATAAGGAGTCCTGAAAGTAAATGGTAAAGTCCAATCGGAATAACAATCTGAAAAAGAAGCGCTGACACGCCAGAAGTACTGGACATTATAATTAGCAGGTAAACTTACCGGGTAAATATATTGAGTTGATAATGTTGTTGATGGAACAGTCTGGTCAACCAGGAAAGTTGATGAAAAATTCGAGCTGGTAGAAACTTGAATTTTATAAAAATTTACTCCGGCTATTTGATTCCATATTAAATTGGTATTGAAGGATACCCCTTTTGATTTATCCAATGGAGATGCAATAATCGGAGGCAGATGATTTGTCAAAAACGTGAATGGAGACGACCAATCAGTCTGGCAATTGGAGTAAACTGCCTTTACACGCCAATATACATTTGCGATAGGGTCGCCTATCGTGGTTGTAAATGAAGTTGATGTAATATTTTCTGCTGAAAGAAATGGAGAAGCAAAATTATTTAAATAAGATGCTTCCAGTTTATAAGCTGTAGCTCCCGGTACGGAATTCCATGCGAATACAGGACGCAGGGATACGCAAGTAGCGCCGTTAACGGGTGAAGTCAATACCGGAGGTGCATGCATTGTCGTAAAACTCCAGGAGGATGAAGTAAATAACGAATCATTACGGGTAGCCGTAGCGCGCCAATAATATCTTGTATCCCAGTTTGTAAAGGTTGCTGTAAAAATGGGAGTAGATAAATTACTTACATCATATAAAAAAGTACCTGCGGTAAAACTCGATGATGTTGAAATTTGAAACGCATAAGATGAAGCGCTCCTTAAAGTATCGCTAAAGAAGGTCGTATATCTTGCGATACAGGAATCTCCATTAGCGGGCAGCAGCAGATTTAATTGCTGGCTTTTCGCATTAACAGCGAATAAAACAAATATTACAATAGCAATCATACTTTTTGCTACTGATATTTTCTTCTTTTCCATTGTTTTGTACTCCGTTTTTTAATTAATAACAATTTATATTTTTTTATAATCTGTCAACTCTTATTTATATTATAATAACAAATTTTTCATAAAATGGTTACAAGTTTCAATAATAGACTATTAATTATTCGATTTAGTATATAATTTATTTCATTTTTACAAAATATTTTTTAAATAAGGTGAAAATCAATCCGATTATAGTTATAATTGAACAAAAGAATGGCAGCCAATCTACATGGTTAACGTAAAATGTTTTGTCAAATAATAATGGAATACTTTCAATAAATCCTGTTGCTTTGTACTGCTCGATTTTTCTTATTGTAGCGCCGGAAGGGGCTATAACTCCCGATATCCCGCTATTTGCACACCTGATAAGGTATCTTCTGGTTTCCATTGCACGCATTGCACCAATTGAGTAATGTTGAATCGGACCGAATGTATGGTCGTACCAGGCATCGTTTGTGATAACGGCTAAAACAGAAGCTCCAAGTTCAACCTGCCTGGCAGAAAAATCGGGAAATACCGATTCGATACAAATGATTTGCCCGATTAAAACAGAATCATTTGCTCTTTTTACTATTAAAGGAAATATTTCGGTTCCCCTGCCCCATGATGAAATACCTACCCCCCATTCGAAGAATTTTCTAAGGAATAAAAGATTTTCAATAAAGGGGAGTCTTTCGGAAAAAGGGGTTAACCGGCTTTTGAAGTATAATTGCGGGGTGTGATTGCGATAGCCCGGATTCAGCATGAGGGCTGAATTATATGCTTCATAATACTTATTCGGGTCGTAAGGTAATTGTCTTGCTGTTTTCGTAGCATCGTTCTTGGAATCGAAAATCCTGTAATATGAAAATCCAGTTAATAATGCAGATGAATCGAAATCAATTCTTCTCCGGAATATATTGAAATCCTTACTTGAATTGAATTCAATATCCATGAAAGGTACCGAGGTTTCCGTCCAGACAGCAAGGTCGTATCTGCCGAATTTTCTTATCAGCGAGTCCTGAATCCTGCCGTGTAATTCAATTTGTTTAATGACATTAGAATTCCATTTAATCCAGGGATTTATATTCGGTTGAATTACTGCTGTTTTCAATCTTTTTGTCGTTTCCTGAAGATTGGATTCGGAGTATTTTCTTAATGTATAATAGCTGTAAATAATAGGAACAATTATTATCATTGCAAGAAAAATAAGAGGTAACCTTAATTCGCGGGCTTTAAATATTGAGCGCCTTTCCTCTTGTCTTTTATATAATATTATTTTCGTAAATGCAACATTTGCAATCATGATAAGAAAAGTAGCTCCCCAAACGCCTGTAATATCGACAAATTGAATCCAATGAAGGCTTTCTACCTGAGTATTGCCTAATGAAAGCCAGGGATATGCCAAATCACCTTGTGCCCTGAGCCATTCAAATGTAGTCCAGTAAAAGGGAAGAAGCCATAATGCAGTATTCCTGTTTAATTTCTTTTTTGTAAGCCGGTAAAATGCAATTGGAACCATAAAAAAGAAAGGATGAACAAAGGCTAATAAAATTCCGGCAACAAGCAAATAAGGGTCACATTCGGGCTGCCAACTGCTAATCCACCAATTAGTCCCGCCATGATAGAAAAAAAAGAGCAGGTAAGCTAAGAATAAAGGTTTTCTTGGTTGAGGTTCGGATTCCAATACAACCAGATAAGGCACGAAAGCAATGAATACCAAACTTGAAAAAGGCAGCGGCGGAAATGATAAAGCTAATAGTATTCCCGAAAGAATCGACAAAAGATAATATTTTTTTGGATTTGTCAAATTAAAATATTTATATTCCCCCCATCCAAATATAATAAATAATTATTAATTAGTCAAGTCCATTTATAAAATTTATTATTTTTTTTCTTTAAGTATGATAATTTATTAAAATAAAATATCATTCAGAACGTAAAAATAAAATAGCTTTGCCGGGAAAACGGGCAGTTGCGTTCCGGTATTAATTTACTGAATGAGGAAAGTCCGAACTCCATAGAGCAGTGCGCTTCGTAACTCGAAGGCGGCAAATATTTTTCTGAAAAATGAAAAATTCAAACCGACGGAAAGTGCAACAGAAAGTAAACCGCCAACTGTTTTTTTGAGTAATCATTTAAACAACGGTAAGGGTGAAATGGTGGAGTAAGAGCCCACCAGCGTTTCGGGCGACCGGAGCGGCTCGGTAAACCCCGCACGGAGCAAAGCCAAGCAGAATGTTTCTTTGCCTTAACAGGCAATACGGGGCTGCTCGTCCCGCTTCCAATTTCAATTAAGGAATTGGAACTACATTCGGGTAGGCTGCTTGAGGGCAGCGGCGACGCTGCTCCCAGATAAATAACTGCCTCCTTTCGCCCCCGCGAATGAAGACAGAATTCGGCTTATAGTTTTCCCGGCGAAGTTTTTTTTTTAAAATCTTCTAAAATACTTGCAGTTCATAAATCTTATGCTTAAATTGCTTTTTTTTGATATTGAAACAGGTGCAAAGTGAAAATTCCCGATGACCCAGTGATACGCGAACTTTTACCTGAGTTTATCGATACTTGGATTAATGATATTGAAACTCAATTTCATAAACTGATGACTGAAAAAAACTCCGAGGATATGTATAGACTTGCTCATACAATAAAAGGTTCCTGTTTCCAGTTCGGGATAGATGAAATTGCCCAAATCGGAATAGAGCTTATGGGCTATATGAAAGAGAGTAATTGGGATAAGGCTGTTGGAATGGATGAAATTTTATTAACTGAATTCAAAAAAGTTAAGAATTTAATTGAAAGCGGAGCACCAATTTAATAATTTTTTCATATATCTGTTTTTGGAAAAATGAAATATTTGCTGTCAATATTTACGTTTATCATAATAATTTCCACTTCACAGGCGCAACCCAGAATAGCAATCCTGCCTTTTCAGAACATGGAAGGTAAGATTAATTTGAATATTTATAGTATAGGATTACAGGATTCCCTCTATAAAGTATTCAAATCATTAGACCCCGAAGAGAAATTATACCGTTTAATTCCTATCGATTCAATCGAAGCATTATTGGCTGAAATGAATTTAGACCCCATAAATCCGCAATACATGACGGATTTGTGGAGAGCCGTCAAAATGTTGAACGCCCAGAAAGTAATTTCCGGTGGTTTCAACGTTAAAGCGGGTAACATTCAAATCAATGCCTATATCTATGATGTCCGTACCCGGATGGCTAATCCTGAATTCCAGGCGAGAAATGTATTCAAGCCGATGGATGCGGTATATGAAGTAATACCTGAATTGGTTCAGGCTTTACATCCGGCATTTAAGAAATAGAAAAGTGAAGATGTCCAACATCTGCCAGATGTTGGACATCTGTATCTTAATATAAAGAATAAATAAAATAAATGCATGGTAAAGGAATTTTCAGACTTTACAAAATTTATAATATATAAGTAATCATTTAATTGAAGAGCATTCAATTTCTTTTCTTCTTTCTATCCGATTCGAGCAAATTAATAGCCTTATCAAAATCGTTGTCATTTTGGTTCATTTCTTTACTTCTTTTTAAACTATAGATTTCATATTCGCTATGTGAATGTTCCAAAGCTAACTGATGACTTATTTTTCCGGCATGTTCCAAAATATCCCTATCGTTCAAATTTAAAAAAGCATCCAATTTATCAATCCAGTTCTTCATATACATTGGATTTCTCCTGAGAGCCTGTCCTTCGGCAAATACAAGATATTGCTCGGTTAGATTATTCAATGCCGCAAGTTCATCTTCTGCAAGATAATTTTTGGCTATTTCAGTATCCTGTTTCCTTACTTTTGTTTTCCTCCAACTTGTCAGTCCCATATTAGGTTTTTTGCTATCTGCTCTTTCAAAGACAATTTCCGCCGCAGTCTTACCGGTTATTGCCCAGTGCATTTTGTTCTGAACGGTTTTGAAAAAATTAAGACTAATCTCTAAAGTCGGGTCATAATCAACGCTCGTAGCATAAATATCCGTAATTTTCTGATAGAAGCGGCGCTCAGATGTCCTAATATCCTGAATACGCCTCATTAACTCATCAAAATAATCAAAGGGCTGGTCGGGATTTTTCAATCTTTCATCGTCTAAGACAAAACCCTTTATAATGAATTCTTTGAGTCGTTGGGTTGCCCACTGCCGGAAACGTGTTGCGATTGCTGATTTTATCCTATATCCCACCGAAATTATCATATCAAGATTATAAAAGTCAATCATTCTTTCCACGTTTCTTTTGCCTTCTTTTTGAACTGTCCGGAATTTCCGGATAGTTGATTCGAGTGCCAACTCTCCTTCTTCATAAATATTTTGAATATGCTCGCTGATTGTTCGAACATCCTTTTGAAACAACTCAGCCATTAGCTTTTGTGTTAACCAGACTGTTTCATTTTCAAGACGAACATCGAGTTTTGTATTGCCGTCTTCAGTCTGATAAATAATTATTTGACTAAGATGTTCAATATTGTTTCTTTCATTCTTCATTCTATTTATTGACATGAGGAGTGAAATTACTGACGAAGTCAACCAACTGGGATTCAAAATTCAGGTTACGTATATGCTGAATGTCAACGAAAGGCATGAATTTCTCGAGGGCATTTGCCAAATGGACGGCTGTCAATACGCTGAAAGATTTATCAGGAGCCTTCGAGGGCATGTGGTGGTAAGTTACAGCTTCTACGATTGAATAAGGCAGGTCCCATAATCCAAGAAGGTATCCTCCAACTTCTGCGTGCGATGTACCTAATAATTCATACTCAGCTTCGTAATAGGTGATTTTTTTGGTCACCATAATATTCAAAACCTTTTCAGCATAATTAGGCACTGCCCGAAGCAAGACTAATTGCCCTATATCGTGCAATATTCCGGCTATATATGCATCGTCGGCATCGTTGAAATTCGAGGATTTTGCGTTCTTAACGTAAATCTCTTTTGCAATTTGGGCTACTTTCAGACTGTGATTCCACAAATCTTCGAGAAAAAATAAATAATCCTGAGGGATTTTAATCGTAGAAAAAATATTAATATAAAGCACGAAAGAACGTATAATATTAACACCTAAAAATGTCACTGCCTGCTCTATGCTCGTGATTTTCTTTGCCAAGCCGAAAAATGCCGAATTAACGAGCTGTAAAAGCTTAGCTGTAACTGATATATCCGTAGATATTATTTCAGCAACTCTTTTCAATGAGAAATTTTCACTCCTCAATTCATTGTCTAAACTTATATAAAGAGCCGGCAGGCTGGGTAATATCCCGATTCCCGTAGTAACGTTCAATAATTTTTCATTTGCCAAATAGCTTCGGATAGCAAATATTCTTTCTATTTTCTGGGCTAAGACAACGCTGTCATAAGGTTTTGATAAAATTTGATGAGCAACGACTGCCGAACGGATGATTTTTTCTTTATCCGAGTAGTCTGAAATGATTATGCGAATAATATTAGGATACTTCTCTTTAACTTTGTTCAGGAGCGTTATTCCATCCATATCGGGCATACGCATATCCGATACGATAATATCAACATGAACATTCCCGGCTAAATAAGTTAAAGCCTGGGGTCCGTTTTCGGTTATGTGAGGACGCCAATCCGAATGGCTGTACATCAGTTTGCGAACTTCTGCCGTGATTTGTTTTAATTCATCTTCAACAAATAGAATATTTAATTTCATTCCTTTTCCTTTTCAATTTTTACTATTAACTGACGTTTGGCAGATTTATTTTTAATAAAAAAGTATAATTTCCAATTTTGAAATTTTCAATTTTCAATAAATTTTTAATGTTTATTTCTAAATTTATAATTTTTGAATTTAGAAATTGTATAAAAATAGCAATATTGTAAATTGAAAATTCCATCAATATTAAATAATGCGTAACATCAATTATTAATTTCGTAAAAAATTCCGAATTTTTCTAATTTTTTTTAAACTATTTAAATTCTTGAAAAAAGAAAGAAATATTATTAGTAAATTTGAGTTTGTTTTTATTTACTTTTTTAAAAGTGATTTATGAGCACACCAAGATGTTGCATTATAGATGCAGCGAAAGGACCGGTAACGGTAAAAATTGTCCTTAGTGATTCGCTTATCGCCGGGTGCGACTTCATGCTTGCCGATGCACATGGCGGCACAATCGAGCAATGGAAATTGACTGCCGAAGCCAATAATATCAACAGATATACTATCAGGCAAAATAACCTCGCCTTATTCAAAGATTCGCACTTATCCTGGCAAATGGTTTATTGCTCGATGAATCCGAAAACAATAGAGGGTACTGTTGAGATATTTCTTTTTCAGGGTAACGAGGTATGCAAGATAACTGTTCCGGCAAAATGGCAGTTAACCAATTTACCACCATGCAAGCTGAACACGCCAAAATCTTTTAATGATTCTTTATTATTTGTCGTAAAACACTAATTAAATTTATGTAAATGGAGTTAATGAATGAATATCTTAGTTTGTATTTCGAGAGTACCCGACACGGCAACAAAAATAATGGTAAGCGCCGACGGAAAAACTATCGATGCCCAGGGAGTTAAATATATCGTAAATCCTTATGACGAAATCGCACTCGAAGAAGGGCTGCGGCTTCGCGAGAAAAACGGAGGTACGGTTACGGCTATAATCGTCGGAACCGAAATCTCAAAAGACGTTCTCCGTACGTCATTTGCAATGGGGTGCGATAAAGCTGTACTAATCAAAGCAACTGAGCCGCTTGATTCTTTTAGCGTTGCGAGCAGTATAGCCGAATATGCAAGAGAAGTTTCTCCGGATTTGATACTGCTCGGTAAGCAGAGCGTTGATTTCGATTCCCTGCAAATTCCCCCAATGTTAGCTGAAATGCTTGATTTGCCGTCTAATAGAAGGCAACAAGGTAACTGCCGAAAAAGATATCGAAGGTGGACGCGAAATTCTCGAATCTTCGCTTCCATGCATTATCAGTGCACAGAAAGGTTTGAATGAACCCCGCTATCCAAAACTTCCCGATATCATGAAAGCAAAATCGAAACCTATCGAAGAACGGAACTCGCTGCCAATGGAACCAAAAATCACAATCATAGGAATGGAAATACCTTTGAAGTCCCGCGTAAATAAAGTGCTTGGCTCTACTGACGAAGATATCTCGGAAGTCGTTCGTATGCTTCATGAAGAGGCAAAAGTAATATAAATTTAATATATTGATTAATCTAAACTGAAAATCAGGAGTCAAAATAAATGAAGAAAATATTAGTATATCTCGAGCCTCAAAAGGATGGATTAAAGAGAAGTTCTTATGAATTAATAACTGCCGCAAAAGCTCTCAGCGAAAAATCGCAGGCAGCCTTATTCGGATGCGCAGTTGAAGCAAACGAAAACCAATTGAATTCTGCCGCTGCGTACGGTCTGACAGATGTAATAAATATCAAGCATAATTTATTCGAAAAATATTCCTCGACTGCTTATAGTTCGGCAATTAATCAATTGATAGATAGCGAAGGAGCCGACTTAATTATTTTCGCTGCTAATTCTGCAGGTATCGAACTTGCACCGAGAATAGCTGCCCGTAATGCCTGCGGCTATGTTTCAGACTGCGTTGGATTGGACTACGACGGGGAATTAATTATCAGAAAGCCGGTATATGCAGGCAAAGCTCATATCAAAGTAAAGATTAATACAGCCCGGAAAGTCCTTTCGTTGCGTCCGAACGTATTTACAGCTTCCAAATCCGAAGCTTCGATTTCAATCCGGGGATTTTCACCAAATATTACAGAAGCCGACCTCAAAGTTGTTACAACTTCACAAATCAAAAACGAAGGTAAGCTCGATGTCCTGGAAGCTGAAATTATAGTTTCAGGCGGAAGAGGTATCAAAGGTCCTGAAAACTACAATCTCATCGAGAATTTGGCAAAAGCATTGGGAGCAGCAGTTGGAGCATCGCGTGCAGTAGTCGATGCAGGCTGGCGTCCTCATGCAGAACAGGTTGGGCAAACCGGCAAGACAGTATCGCCATCCCTTTATGTAGCATGTGGAATTTCAGGAGCAATTCAGCATTTAGCAGGTATGGCAAGCTCTAAAACAATACTTGCAATAAATAAAGATAAAGATGCACCGATATTCAAAGTTGCCGATTATGGTATTGTCGGCGATATTTTCGAAGTACTGCCGCGCTTAACTGAAAAAATTTCACATTCATTAAATAGATAGGATTCTGAAAATTTCATGCAATATTAAAATTGACTCATAAGTTAATAATATTCATGAATGTCATTCTGAGCGAAGCGAAGAATCTTCTTAAACATAAGATAATGCAATTGTGAGTTTAAAAATAAAATTGAAGTATCAGAATTTACTAAAAAATTCTTCGCTTTGCTCAGAAAGACAATCAAGACTGATTTATCACATAGCCTCTAATGCAGGAATCCACTACTGGAGCTATTTTGGGGATTCCTGAAATCGCAGGAAAGACATTATTTTTTTATTCTAACAATTCTTAAATACAATAAAGTGCCGAATTATAAGTCTTTTTATATGATTAATAATTCGGCATGTTTGATTATAAATATAAGATATGGAAAAAGTTCAACTAATTGTACTCGGATTATCGGCTTCACCGGCAAGCAATAATGCTTATGCCCTGATACTTAAAGAACTCGACGGTAACCGGCGGCTTCCGATAATTATAGGCGCATTCGAAGCCCAGGCAATTGCACTCGAAATCGAGGAAGTTATGCCACCGCGTCCAATGACACATGACCTGATCCGGGTTATGATGGAATCTTTAGGAGCTACTTTGGTAGAGGTATATATAAATGAATTGCGGGAGGGGACATTTTACGCAAAATTGATTTTTGATTCATTAAGCACAGAAATCGATGCCCGTCCATCCGATGCTATTGCCATAGCTTTGCGATGCAATGCGCCTATTTTTATCAATAGTGATATTCTGGACGAAACAGGATTAATCCCACAGGAAGATGATACATGGGTCGATGAAAATTTAAATCGAGGTAAAAAAGGGAAAGCAACGGCACAACCTAATATGCAAACAGTACCGAAATCCCGCATCGAACATTTGCAAACCCAGCTCGATAAAGCTATTAATGATGAAGACTACGAGCGTGCTGCTAATCTACGCGATGAAATCAGGAAAATGTCTGAGAGTTGAAGGATTTAAATTAATGGACAATTATGCTTACCTGTGTTACAAGGTCGATGAATAACAAATTATATGACATGATGATTTCATTATGTCCTGCAGAATGGAAATTTGTCAAAGTTTTAAATTCATCGGCATTTGATTATCTTGATTATATTTTCACAGCTAAATTTGAAACAAAATGGGTCTTAAATCTTGATGAGGACTGCTTTTTGATTGATTACCGGAGGATATACGACTTAATCCGGTTTATGGAAAATAATGATTATGATTACTGCGGAGTCCAGGACGGTGGTTCCATACCGGTAAGGATACATAATCCGTTAGTATCGAATCCCTTTTTTAATCTGTTCAATATTGAAATAATAAGTAAACTTGAAAAGAATTATTATAATAAAAAATACCCGGTTGAAGAGATTAAACAAAAATACTCTGATAGAATAAGATATTTACACACTGAATATAAGTATGATGACTTTGAACCTTTCTACAACGAATTTTTTTGGTTATTGGAACAGGGATTAAATCCTTATTTCAACAATGCTACCGAATTTGTTCAGGAGAAATATCTTGTTATTGCTCCGTTATTCATAACTATCCCTTACTTTAATTGCCCAACAATGATTAATGACCATGAAAACAGGGAAATAGCAATCCATACCTGGCACAGCAGATATATTAATTATCCGAATATTAAAAAAGCAATCCATAACTGTTATGATTATTGCTTTAAAAATTCAAATATTGAAAAAATAAATAAAAATCATAATATTGAAATTATCGACCTGAAAAAGTTAAAAAGAACAACTGATAAATGATTCTTCTTTGAATTGGTAAATTGATAAAGAATAACCCCACCCTAACCCTCCCCGAAGGGGAGGGAACTTAGATTCCCTCCCCTTCGGGGAGGGTTAGGGTGGGGTTATTCTTTTTTCTTAAAATATCTTAATACTCGAGTTTTCACACAGTCTTGAACGAAATAATAACAGTTTTAGAACCATTTTTAAATCTTTAATTTAATCGATAAATCTTATCTCCTATTATCAAACTATCCTTCTTTTCATATATTAGATATTTTCCGTATACCCCCTTAAATGTATAATTTTTTACAATAAATTCCTGAATTATTTTGCAGGCAACATAAAAACGCTGTTCAGGTTCGTATCCTGTATTGGGGTCGTGAATAATCAGCTTAGTATTGTGTTCGATTAAATCCTTGCACAACTGCCTTTGCTTTTCATCGGATGGACGAACAAGTAAATCGTTCATGGAATCGTAATAAGTCGGATTGCGTCTTCCAGTCAATACATAAAAAGGAGGAGCATCCCATGGAGTGACAAATATATAATCATCAGGTTTAGTTTGCCGGTAAATAATCTTCAATGCAGAATCGATTCCATCGATATAAATCTTTTCCTTATGGCGAATTGTGCCTCTTTCAGTAGGAATTGTATAAATATATTTATCCCTTAAATTCAATTGTTTGGAGTATGAACTCATTATTGAGAAGAGGAGAATAATAATTACAATCGTACCTGACATTGTAATTATTTTTTCTAATTTTCCGAAAGATATATTCTTTTTCCTTAAAACATTTATTGTTGCGAAACAAATAAATAATGCCATCGGGCAGGTAGAAGGCGCAAAATGAGATAAAGAGGAACGTCCCAAGCCTTTAGGATAAGAAAATAAACTCCATAAAAAAAGTATTAATGTGATGGATAATTCCATTTTATCGGGTTTTGTTTTAATATACAGAAAAAGGAAAAGTACGCCAATCCAAACTAATATTATTTGCAGGATTGCACAAATCAGCCATGATAATTTTACGAGGAGTTTCAGAATCAATACTATTTTACCTTGCTCTACCAATCCATTCCAATCTGCCATAAATTCCGGCTTAAAATCCTGAAGATAAGCAAACATAGGTAAATTCATTGATGTACCGTTTTTTACACTTTCAAATACGATTTCACTTAACATTTTAGGGGCTATGTTATAGAAAATCAAAAGTGTCAAAGCCGGAATTACCATTATTCCAAGGATGAATATTATTAAATTCTTTAAGGATATCCGCAGTTCATTTTTAATAAAATAATTATGAATAATTAACGCGGCGGTAAATCCTAATATTGCGCCGCCTACTTCGTACACCCTGAAGAAAAATGCTATTCCTGCAAACAGCCCGGCAAAGAAAAGGTGATTCAAATTATTAGTATTGAAATGTTTGGTAATGAAAAAAAATGAAAGTAGAAGAAAAGTCAGATATAAATGATTATACCCTGGTCCCTCGTATCGGGAAATCACGCTTAGAAAATAAAATAGCAATGAAAATATAAAAGCTGCAGCATTTGTTTTTAGTAAATATTTCCCTACATAAAATGAAAATACGGCAGTTAATGCTGATATTATGATAAATGTATTTATGAGAATATCAGTATTTATCCCGAATATTTTATAAATTAAAGCAGGAACATACACTTCACCCGGAGAAAATAAAAGCCAAAAATCCCTGTATGGTAATTCGCCTGTCAAAACCCTTAGAGGATTGTTGCATAACTCCCCCATATCAGCGCCAAGAACGATAAATTTCATAGCTACTATGCCACTTACAATAAAAAATAAAAATAAAATGAGAGCAATAAAAAACGGATTGGTTTTATTGATAAAGTTAAATATTGAATTCCAAATTTTTTTTACTTTCACCATCATAATATTATTCTTTCATAGTTTGTATTTCGATAAATTACATTTTTTATGCAAAAACTCCTTAGGAAGCTGTTGAAAAAGTATGTAATCTTGTCATTCTGAACTTGTTTCAGAATCCATAACCCGCATGAATACTGGATTCTGAAACAAGTTCAGAATGACAATTTGTTGGTTTTAATACTTTTTCAACAGGCTATTAGTCAAACTCAAGGGTGGTACTTATAACTCTGGAATTGTCATGGATACTTTATCTAATTCAATCAAGATGATTGAACTACTAATTTCATGTTATTAGTAGTAGGACAATAATCCCTGATTGTCATTTTTTTTTGAACTTGAAACTAATATCCTTTAGCCAATATTTTATAATGAACAAAATTAGTAAATTCAAACCAAATTCTAATATTATAATTTGTTATTCCGGTTAAAATCCTTAATTTTGTAATCTTTGATATTTGCCGGAGTAGCTCAGTTGGTTAGAGCGTCGGAATCATAATCCGCAGGTCGGGGGTTCAAATCCCTCCTCCGGTACGGTTTTAGAAGTAGAACATAGAAGTAGAAGAAGAAGTAGAAAAAGGTAGATTTTTTACTTAGAATTAATCAAATTCATCAATAATTTTTTTAATCTTAAGGATAAAATCCCTTTAAGATGAAACCTTTTATTCAAAAATTATGCTTGGGAACCATGACAACTTGCTGAGTGAATATCCTTAAAAATTATTTTTGATAGTTGATTTATGGGATTTAACCTGACAAAATTATTCAAATCAGAAATCTTAAAAAATGATTTTCTTTTTTATTTATTAATAATATTAATTTTGATACCAACCTTATTTTTCCCTATTTCCCTGGATTTATGCGTTTATATCACTGGTGGAAAAACTATTGCCGAAGGTGGGAAAATATATTATGATTTTGTCGATATAAAACCCCCAATGTTTTTCTATTTTTTTTCTTTTATTTATAGAATTTTTGGAGACGGTGAACTCCAATTAAGAATTTTCGATTTTATTTATCAGTTTATTGTATTAACAGTATTATATAAATTAGTAATCAAAATATTTGAAAATAAGAATTTAGCTAAAATTAGTATTTTTATTTATTCGTTCACTTATTCCTGCTTAACTTACTATGCAACGATGCAGACAGAATCCTTCAATAATTTGTTTATTTTATTACTTATCTGGAATATAATTTTAAATAAAAAATATCAGTATATAATTTCGGGATTATTAATAGGAACAGCAACCTCGTTTAAATTGACTTTTATCTTGCTTTTACCGGCAGTATTAATTTACTATATTTTGTTGAATAAGAAATTAAAAGTAAGATTAATTAAGAATTTTATTTTTATCTTTTTGGGTTTATTAATACCAGTATTATTTAGTCTTATATTAATCTCCGACAAATTATCTTTTAATTATTATTTACTTACATTAAAATTCACCCAATTTTATGCAACCGTTGTTCCTATGAATTTTACATTATTAAAAATCTTTGTTAAAGATACATTTAATTTCTTTTCAGAACATTTCTCTATTTCTTTTACCAGTTTTGCATTATTTTCATTATTTATTATTACCTTAATCAGTGAAAATAAATGAAATTGCAATTATAAACGTCATAACAAATTATAAGTTAAACAATTTTAAC
>JAERMQ010000122.1 GCA_016844745.1 Ignavibacteria bacterium
GTTTTTCCCGCGTCAATATGGGCAATAATACCGATATTCCGAATGTGGTCCAACTCAACATAACGCTTATCTTCAGCCATAATAAAAAAGCTCAAAACAAGATCTTATTCTACTTGAGATTTGCCTTGTCCTCCGAAGCTTTAGCGAAGGAGGAAGATCTAAGATTTGAGATTAACAACCAGTATACCATATTTTCTATTTCTATTCTAGCGGAATCAATGCTTTAGGAAAATGTCTATATTAAAATTGGGATTCGTATATGTTCCTGTCGGGAAAAGGAATTATTACTCTTCTCGTATTGGGATTTCCGTTATATCCTTTCGTTGCGCATAGTTGGTACAAAGTGGAATCATGCTGCATTAACTTTAAGCTTTCTGTTGGTAATCCTGCAAGAGAAACAACCTCTGGCTTAACTCCCAAGATCTGCTCAATATCCCCACTAAGCTTAGCTACCCATTCACTCTCATTCTTGCCCATGGTCAGATAAACTACTTTAATCATTCCATTTCCCCGAGGAGAAAATTCCCTTAATACTCGCCTATGCAACTCAACGTCTGTAGGCGGATAATGCGTTAGAAGAATTTCATCGCCAGTTTCGGGATCTGTTTTCCATACTAAAATAGCATCACAACCATTAACACCAACTGTTTTTACAACATAGGTTTTCCGATCATTATTTGGAATATCCAGCTTTTTGTACGTATTCATAGCAACGTCATGTATCGTTGCTCTCTGTTGCTCTCTGTTGCTCTCTGTTGCTCTCTGTTGCTCTCCAACACCAGAAGGTGTAGTAGATTTCAGTGGAATCTCCTCTTGGTTAATAGACATAAATCGATTATACACTACATGGACATATTAGAAAATTCTCTTAAGTATCCGAAAAATATAGCTACATTTTCTCGTGGTTTGATTCTACCAAAAAAACAAAAACCCGATCCATAGCGCCCCAGGCTTTTTTTAGCTTCGCAAGGCCTGGCCTTGCGAAGCTAGACCTCGTGAAGCTAATTTTCCGACAAAACTTAAGTTGTTGGCAGGAACATTTTGTGATATGGTATTTATATTAGATAAAGGTATGACCAGAAAATCTTTTGTAATTTTAATCTTAAGTGTAATTGCGTGGTATATCTCAAGATATATAGTCGCACTGTTTGATTTTTTTATCCTTAGGCATTTTGCTATAGACATTTTTGGGTCTAGCTGCTTACCAACAGGTTACCCACTATTTTATTGCGCAAACAATGCTTTTAGTTTAACTATAATTGGTTTAATTAACATATCAATATGGTTTATTATGATTTTGGGAATTTGGAAATTGATTAAAAAACCTCGAAAAAGATAATTATTTCTTCAATTTAATATATAGCACAGTTGCTACTCCAGCGAAAATAATCACAAAATTGATTAAGGGAAATTTTTGTCTTTTATTTTCAGCTAATGATTTCATGTCCACATTCTCTTTTTTTTGGAAATTGGCTTGCGCACCCAAAACATCCTCCTGGTTTGATTTTATTTCTTCAAATTGATGGATCAATGATAATATTGATGAAGGAGTAGGAGAAGAAGTAATTGATATAACATCAGCATTGGTGCTGGCAATTATTGACGCTGTTGGAGTCGGGGTTTGATTTGAAGATGAATTAATTTCCTCGTCAACTGTTCCATTTCCATCTTTATCCAAATGAATTATTGGAAATGTATTTGAAGACGTATCAAATTGTGCTTCTGCTTTCGTTAAATTTGTTAAGGGAATATCTTCATACAAAATCTCTTGAGAGATTGTGTCTCCTGCATATTTTCGAATCTTGAAGTCAAAACTTCCATTATCAGTAGCTTCAAACTTTATATTATAATTTCCATTATTGGGAATAAAAATAAAGGCTGCGTCATCCAAAGTGGTGTAGTTTGAGCCGGGAATATTTGCCTCAAATCCATCGCTAGTTGGACCGGTATGATTATTCTCCGAATCATAAATATTCATATTAACAGGTGAATGTTTGGAGAATAACCACCACACTGAAGGCAAAGAAGCCGCTTGAGTGGAAACCCCATCGGGCAATTGACTATTTCCTTCTAAAATATTTTTAACTAGGTTTAGTGCGGAACCGGATGCAATTAGCTCACCATGTTCCTGATTGGTATAAAAAACTTTAGTGCTATCAAAAAATGATAAATTTTTTCCAGGATCATTTAATGAGGCACTGAAAAGAGGCACAGTTCCATCTCCGTTTATATTCACCACGTCTTTATGGTTTTTTTCTTCAATAATTTGCCCCAATGTATTTCGACCTGAACCTGCAATCACTATAACATCAACGCCATTTGTATTTGATAGCGAATTATCTAAAACATGGAAAACTTCAGAAGGATTAAAAAGAGGTGTATTGAAACTTAGACTGGTTAGTAAATTTTTAATTTGAATATAATTTAAAACTCCTGATTCTATTTTGTAAGGATAGGGGTGACTACTGTCTTCTCCTGAATAAAAATTAAAGTATGCTTGACTAGGCGCTAATTCATAACCGCTAATCATATTTTGAACAACATCTTTAATCTCTAGGGAATTTAAGCCAATACAGATAGGAAATTCTTTTAATTCTCGTATTGTTAAACAATTCCCATACCGTAATGCTTTTAGTGAATCTACTGATCCCAAATGAGGAGTTCCCAAAGTAAATAATTTTCTAATATTTAAAGCCCTTGTTATATTGAAAATATAATTTCTAGCTACCAGCCCTCCCATTGAATGGGCGATTATGTCTACTTTTGAAAAACCTGTTTGAGTTTTAATTTGTTGAATCTCTTCATCAAGAAAATCTTTAGTTCCGCTAATATCCTTTCTCCAGTCATAAGGAAATACAAAGAGGTCTTTATTTAACGTATAACCGTTTGATGTAAAGAAATCTATTGTTCCTTGATAGGCTCGGGCTACCAAATTGCCACTTGGTCCAATATTTGCCTCCGAAGTTATCCCATCAATTTTCATTCTTAAAATATCATAATAATCATCTTCGCCGAGCTCCCCCATCTTTGGTTCATTTAGCCAAACTGT
>JAERMQ010000123.1 GCA_016844745.1 Ignavibacteria bacterium
CGGGGATATTCCATTCCGCAATATTACACATTTATTTTATATGTACGAAGCGGATACTCATATAATTTAATCTTGGTATCCGCTTCACACATGTTATAATTTCTTGCCATCATTGAGAGTTCATCAATTCTTTTTAGTAAATAATTTCTGCATTAAAAGTCTTTTCAAATTCTATTTGAGTTCGGGGATATTCCATTCCGCAATATTACACATTTATTTTATATGTACGAAGCGGATACCCATATAATTTAATTTACTTTTGTCTTGAAACAAAAGTAAACAAAAATTCAAGTCTGCTGATGTAAATAGCAACTTTGTTTCCTCAATTTTTCGCAACGAGAAACCAGCAATTTTTCGCAACGAGAAACCAGCAATTTTTCGCAATTTGATTTCAGCAGTTTTTAATTTAAAAATAAAGGCTTCACTTTGAGTTTTAAAAACTAAAAGATGAAGTAATGAAAGCGAGAAATAAAAATTATATGTGGTATAAAGTAAAAGAGTTATCCGACAATGGATTCAACAAGAGTCAAATATCCTATGAAGTAGGAATAGACAGGGGCACTGTGTATAAATATTTATCTATGGATGAACAATCCTATCAAGAGTGGATAAAAAATCCCAGTCATGTGTCTCATAAGTTGTTTCCTTACATTAAATTTATAAAAGCAGAATTAGTTCAATATCCGTATTTATCGGCAGCTCAAATAGAAGATCGTTTAAAAGAGCATTTTTCTGAGTTGCCTGATATTCATAGCAAGACAGTATATAATTTTGTACAATTGGTACGTAAGAAATATAATATTGAAAAGCCAGGAACAGATGAATTTCGGCAATGTGAAAAGCTTCCAGAATTAGCTTATGGAAAACAAGCACAAGTTGATTTTGGAGAAGGTTATATGCTTACCAATCAAGAGAAACGAATCAAAGTTTATTTTTTCTGTATGGTATTATCACGATCTCGTTACAAGTTTGTTTACATTCAGAATCAATGCTTTACTACAAAAACTGCAGTCTATGCTCATGAATTGGCATTTGAGTATTTTGAAGGAGTCCCCAAAGAAATTTTATACGACCAGGATACAGTTTTTCTGCACGATGAAAATTTAGGTGATTATCTTCTAACCCATGATTTTCAAGCCTTTTGTAAAACACAATCTTTCAAAACTATCTTTTGCCATAAAGCAGATCCACAGAGTAAAGGTAAAATAGAAAGTGTAGTAAAATTTGTAAAGTATAATTTTTTAAGAGGACGGATTTATATTGATATAGACAGCTTAAATCAATCTGCCAAAGAATGGCTCATACGGACAGGAAATGGCAAAAAGCACAGCACTACACACAAGGTTCCCTCTCAGGAATGGGAAATAGAGAAAAGGCATCTTTTGCCTTTAAAATCAAAAGCTTTAGCTCCTATATCTTCATGGCAGCGATACAATGTAAGAAAAGATAATACAGTAGCTTATCGCAGTAATTTTTATAGTCTACCATTAGGTACTTATCAAGGTACAGACACAAAAATATTTTTGGAAGTTATTGAAACACAATTGAACTTATATGCTGAGGATAAAAGACTATTGGCATCACATCAACTATCTGTAAATAAAGGAGAATTGGTTCGTAATACAGATCATGGCAGGAATAAATCTGTCACAATAGAACAAACACATAATGAGGTTTTTGATTTGTTGGGAAAAACAGAAAGGGCATTATTGTTTTTACAATTACTAAAAACAGATAAGCCACGATATTATCACGATAACCTGCGGGCATTAAAGCAAGGGCTGGTTGGTGTGTCTAAAGAAATAATTGATAAAACAATAGAAATTTGCATAGAAAGTAAAACCTATAACGGTTATGTCTTTTGCGAAATAGTAAATAAATATTTGCAGCAACAACAAAAACAAGAAACTCCAAAAATACCGATACAATTATCGGTTAATAAAATTAAGACCGATTGGCCACAAATGCCTATAACACCGCAAACAAGCAATATAAATACTTACGAAAAATTATTTTAAGTTATGGAACAAATTATTCAGATAAAACAATACGCAGATAATTTGAGGTTAACACAACTAAAAAATGCACCGGAAGAAATTATCCATCAAGCGCAAATAGATAAGCCTACGTACATGGAATACACACATGCGTTGCTTAAACGAGAAGTATTACAAAGACAAAAAACCGATTTTGACCGACGGCTAAAAATGGCACATTTACCTACAAATCATGATTTGAATAAATATGATTTTAACTTTGCTGCCGGTATCACAAAGCCACAATTAAAGCAGCTCAGAGAACTACTTTGGTTAGAACAGAATTACAATATTATACTTATGGGTCCATCAGGAACGGGAAAAACTTTCATAGCAGCTGGCTTAGTCTTTGATGCCATAAAAAGTGGATACCGTGCATATTTTATGACAATGGAAGATATCATAATGATATTAAAAATGAAAGAGCTTACATCCGCCGCCCTTGGAGCATATAACAGATTGTTAAAGGCTCATTTGATTGCCATTGACGATATAATGCTGCTCCCAATTAAAAAACAGGAGGCTGTAACATTTTTTAATTTGATAAATCATCTGCATGGACAATCATCCATTATTATTACTACAAATAAATCACCCAAGCAATGGTCCGAAACATTAGATGATGAAGTATTGGCAACTGCTCTTTTGGATAGACTCCTATTCCGTTGCGAAGTTGTAAAATTTATTGGTAACAGTTACAGAATGGAAAACCGGTTAACTATTTTTGATAATACAGAGAAAAGCATTCAAATCTCCTCCGGATAAGCTCTTTTCTTCGGTCGCTCCGCTCCCTACGAAAAGAGCTTATCCGGAGGAAGGAAAAAGAACAAATATGAATAAATAATATTATAGAAAAATGGGGAAATCAAATTGCTAAAATCTGCGGAAATCAAATTGCGAAAAATTGATGAAATTTAATTTGCTATTTACATACCTTTTCTAAGACTTCACTAATCCGTAACCGGCTCATAAGTGTAATCAATACGAATACAAAACCA
>JAERMQ010000057.1 GCA_016844745.1 Ignavibacteria bacterium
AAGAATAAGGAAAATTAGCACATATCGCTGAAATTAAAAAATTTGTATAAAAATCAGGCTAATTCTATCATCTGATTTTTACTCACTGATTAAGGTAAATGTTAAACTTAAACGGTTCATTGAATATCTCGAACATTCAAATATTCATATAGAACAAGCAATTTTATTTGGTTCTTATGCAAAAGGTACAGCCAATAAATGGAGTGATATTGATTTAGCTTTAGTTTCAACTATGTTCGAGGGTGACAGGTATTATGATTTGGATAAACTTGCAGACGCACGCATAGCTATTGATACTGATATATCACCACTTCCTTATCGCCCGGAGGATTTCACTGTTGAAGATTTGTTCGTTAAAGAAATAATAAAAACGGGTATCAGGATTGTTTAAACTTTCATCTCTTTTCCTTACAATCAGAAGTTCCTTCAGAATGCTGGTTTACTTTTGGTTCGGCATTCAGAAGGAACTTCTGACGTCAGGGGAAAGCCAACTTCTTTAGAAAGGCAAAATTTCCCATCCCATGGTATGGCTGTAAGCCATAGCATGGGTGGACTACGATAATTATTTTACTCATCCGATGACCGGCAGTCATCGGATGAGTATTACATATTCTTCCTTCTTCCTTTCTCTGACAATATTTTTCCGCACGAATCGTTTTCAATTCATGTAATTCGAAAGCAGAAAGCAATGAAACGATTTTTTATATTGATATTTATAATTACCGGAGCTATACTATTCGCTTCATGCGGAAGTTCGCACCGTTTGGAGAATTTCGACCTCCAATCGGAAATGTATGAACCTCCGGATTCCACTGAAAAACAGGTCTATTTAACAGGCACAAAGCCGATAGATTCGGTCGATGTGCATAAACTCATTTTCGATTTGTATGCGATTAATTTGGACAAATATCCAAAAGATTTGAAGATTAAAGCTCGGGTATTTGATTCCTCAGGCAATTTCATTACCCGGATGGCTGACCCATACAAGCTTGCCACAGATACGAAATACTTTACAGGCATTCACGAAACTCTTGGCAAAACATGGCATTCCCGCGATACTACCATTCCTAATTTTACAGTTCGCGAATTCGGGGCAGGCGATTCCGTACCGTATAATATTGTACTAACGGTAGATTACAGCGGCTCAATCAATCCCGTAATGAGCGCCATTCACGAAGGAACGGAGCTTTTTGTTACAATGAAAATGCCGTTCGATAATATTGCGCTAACATCCTTCAATAAAGATTTCACTATAAAAGTACCGCTATCAGCCGACACCGGAAGCATCCTGACTCAATATCGACTTAGAAAAAATCAGGGATACGGGCTGTATTCCGCAGTAAACGATGCTGTCGTTAATTGCATAAGCATGTTCGAAGGCACTCCGTCAGATGTCCCGCGTGTATTGGTGGTATTCTCCGATGGCGACGATAATTATTCAAGAAAGCAGATTAGCGAACTGATTGATTCGGCAAGAACACGCGATGTAAAAATATTTACTGTGGCGTTCGGATATTCGATAGATGATAATTTAAAACTCATGTCGAAGAGCTCAGGCGGGAAATTTTATAAAGCATACACCAAGCAGGATTTGGTAAGCATATTCCGCGATATATACATGAGCCTGCGATATTATTACCTGATTTCATATCAACCACCGGAATATTGGGGTTATCATAAGGTACGGGCTTCACTAAATCCTCCTAAACGCGACGATACATTATATGCCTATGGTGATTACGATACAGCCGACAGGGATATTGGATTTGGTGATTATGTAGCTCTGAAATTTGGTGATGATGGTGGCAATAATGGTGGAGATGGAAAGAAGGGCGGAGATGGTAAGAATGGCGGAGATGGTAAGAATGGTGGAGATGGTAAAAATGGCGGTGATGGTAAAAATGGCGGAGATGGTAAGAACGGCGGAGATGGTAAGAATGGTGGAGATGGTAAAAATGGCGGTGATGGTAAAAATGGCGGTGATGGTAAAAATGGTGGAGATGGTAAGGACGGAAAAAATGGCGGAGACGGTAAGGACGGAAAAAATGGCGGAGACGGTAAAGACGGAAAAAATGGCGGAGACGGTAAAGACGGCAAAAATGGCGGAGACGGTAAAGACGGCAAAAATGGCGGAGACGGTAAAGATGGTAAAAATGGTGGTGATGGTAAAGACGGCAAAAATAGCGGAGATGGAAAGAACGGCAGAGATGGAAAGAATGGCGGAGATGGAAAGAACGGCGGAGATGGTAAGAACGGCGGAGATGGTAAGAACGGCGGGGATGGAAAGAACGGCGGAGATGGGAAGAACGGCGGAGATGGGAAGAACGGCGGAGATGGTAAGAACGGCGGAGATGGTATGAACGGCGGAGATGGTATGAACGGCGGAGATGGTATGAACGGCGGAGACAACAAGAATAATGGTAAAAATGGTAATAACAGGAACAATGGAAATAATAACAACAATACAAGCAATAATTCACGAAGAGGATTATTCGTTCGCCCGATACCTTTTGATTTCGACTCGGCTGTTATTAAGCCTGAATCTTATCCAACCCTTGACGAAATAGCTGATGCTATGATGACCAGACCCAGAATGAGATTAGAAATCCAGGGACATACTGATAATATCGGTCTGGAAGATTATAATCAGGCTTTATCGGAGCGCCGCGCGCAGTCAGTTATGGATGCGCTGATTAAACGAAGGATAGAATCTTACCGGTTGCGTGCGCGTGGATTCGGAATGTCACGTCCCGTAACATCTAATGATACACCGGATGGGCAGGCGATGAACAGGCGAACGGAGTTTCATATAATTGCAAGGTAGTAGGAGTCTGAATCACGGATTTAACGGATTTAATGATTACACGGTAACAAAATAATCCGTGAAATAAAGTTTTCTTTGAAAATCCATTAAACAGCCGGTTAAAATAAATATTTTAATAAATAAAAGAAAATAGGAGAGAAAAGATGATAAGAAAATTGATGATTCCAAACAAACAAAATATCGATATTTCAATTCCTGCAAACTATATAAATAAAAAAATTGAAATACTGATAATCCCTTATATGGAGGAATATAGCGAAGATATAAAGTTTTGGAGTAGCGATGAACTCGAAGATATGTCGTTTCAGCAGAATTCAAGTGTTGCCGAAGATTCGGAGGATTATTCCAAATGGTAAGACAAATTCATCTTGCTGAGATATTATTTACAAATCACACCGATTATAAAGTAAGACCTATCCTGATAATAAAGGAAAATTCTTTTGGAGATATACTTTTTATGCCAATGACGACAAATCTTATTATTAATGGAATAATGATAAATGTAGATGACTTGGAAATCGGATATCTTCCCAAACCTTCAAAGGTAGTTTTTGAGAAAATAGGAGTTATTCATAAAAGTCTTATTACAAAGCACATTGCTACTATTACCGGAAACAAGAATAATGAAATAATACAATCATTTATTAACTTTATAACTAAATAAGTTTTTCACTATATCTCTCCAACGCTCGAAATATTTTAAAAATTTATCCGTCATTTAAAATTCAAAATCAATGGAGTAAAACATGAAAACCTTTTATTCATTCATACTTTTAATAGTAACATTTTCTTTTTGTTTCAAATCAAATCTTTCTGCTCAGGATGAATCAATAAAAACTTTGACTGGACATACCGGTCCGGTTTATTCTCTAGCTTTTAGTCATGATGGAACTTTATTAGCAAGCGGAGGAGAAGATAGATCGATAAAGATATGGAATACAACTACTTGGGAAATCATTAGGTCAATGAATGTTTATAATTCTCCTGTTTATGGACTCGTTTTTAGTCCGGATGGAAATTATATTATTAGTGGCTCACCAGACTGGATAATTCGAAAATGGGAAGTAAATAAGGGAACTCAATGTAATTCCTTTGATAATCGTAATAAAAATTATTCAATAGCATACAGTCCTGATGGGAATAAAATTGCAAGTGGTGATATATTTTATAATATCAATTTATGGGATGTAAATTTATATATTGGTCCAAAAAGGTTTATAGGACATTCTGACGATGTCAATGTGGTAGCATTTAATAAAGATGGTAGTAAAATCGTAAGTGGTAGTTCAGACAAAACCATATTTCTATGGGATGTTAATAAAGTTGAAATTATACAAATATATGAAGGACATGATAGTGATGTTATTTCTGTTATTATTTCAAAGGATGACAGTAAAATAATTAGTGGTAGCTTAGATAATACAATTAAAATATGGGATTTGAATACCGGTTCTCTAATAAGGACAATAACCGGATATACTGGAAGTGTAAATTCTTTAGCCATCAGTCCGGATGGAAGTAAAATAATAAGTGGGGGGATGGATGGAAGAGTGTTAATAATGGATTTGAGTTCGGGTAGTTTAATAAAAACTTATAATGGGCATTCCGACCAGGTTTTTACAGTTACTATTAGTCCGGACGGGAAGATGATTGCAAGTTGTAGTGCTGATAAAACTATTAAAATATGGAAAATGCCTGATGATACACCTGTTGAAGAAATTGAAAGTAATACCTCCAATACAGAAATACTCAATATTACCCCCAATCCTATCACAGAACATTCTGTAATACAATTTTCCCTTAATAAAGCATCCCTTATGAATCTTACTATTACCAACTCTTTTGGTAACGAAGTTGCCAGAGTAATTGATAATATTTATTATGAGAATGGAATAAGCAGGGTTGCTTTCGATACGAAAAACTTATCAACGGGTGTGTATTTCTGTACACTGATGGCAGGGAGTAGAGTAGAAACGGTGAAATTTGTTGTTTTTAGATAAAATGCTTCTTACCCTCTTCTAGCACGTTCCCAGTTCACACTTTGACTGTTTTTAATGAACCTTAAGAATCCCCTGTAAACTGCATAATTCATAACTACAAAATAATAAGGAACAAAAAACACCTTAAATTTTATCCTGAACTTTTGAAAACTCCAACCTAAAAAAGCTGCCAAGTAAAACAAAGCCTGCAATATGAGCAAATAATAATAAATACCAGCTTCATTTATAAGGAATATATTTAATCCAAAAACTATTGGAAGCGCCAATGGAGCAAGTGTCCATCTTAATACACGGTGCGAAATATACTGAAATGAGAGAATTCCGTATTTGAATATATTCAATAGCTGCCATAGACGTATTATTGATTGTATTCCGCCTGCTGCTATTCGAATTTTACGCTTCAATTCTTCCTTAACATCGGCTGAGGCTGTTTCTATAGCGTAGGCATCCGGGTCATATTGTATGGAATAACCCTTCATTGCTATTCTGAGAGAGATAATAAAATCATCCAGAAGGGTATCCGGCTCGACCTCCTGATATAATTCCGTACGAATAGCAAATAATTCTCCTGCTGCGCCAACAACTGAATTTAGTTCGGCATCCCATTTTTTTAAAGTGGATTCGTATCTCCAATATAAACCTTCACCGGCTCCCGTAGCAGCTTCATTTTCAGAATTGAAAATCCTTTTTTCACCCGATACACAGCCGGTTGCCGGTTCTGTAAATAATTCTACTATTTTCCTGACGGACTGAACTCCGAGGAATGTATTAGCATCCGAAAAAATGACGATTGGGGTTTCTACATGCTGCATCCCTCTGTTAATCGCTGCAATCTTTCCTTTTCTTTCATGCTGATGCAATACCCTGATACCCGGAAATTGTGTGAGCGCTTCAGGTGTACCGTCGTCGGAGCCATCTGAAATCCAAAGCTGATGTAATTTTTCGGGGGGATAATCTAGACTAAGTGAATTTTGAACTTTTTGCTGTAAATAGTCTTTTTCGTTATATGCAGCAATAAGCAAGGTAACTTCAGGCTCATATATCTCTCTAAACAGAGAATCTTCAACCTTAGGGTTAACCCTAAGGTTGTTTTCTTGCATTTCAGGGTTAACCCTATGGTTGATTTCCTGAATTTCTTTTCTTTTAAATAATCTTTTTAATCTGACTAATACATAAAGCAAACAGGCATAGCCAATGTACGTATAAAAAATAATTGCCTGGAAAAACCAAAATATGAACTCAATTGAAGCCATAATTCAGATATTTATCTCATTACTACAAACTTTGCCGTCTTATATAAGCTCCCGACATTCATTCTAAGGAAATAAATGCCCGAAGGAAGATTTTCTATATTATAACTTACTTGATTATCACCATTTCCATTAAACTTAGCAAGTTCGTTTCCGAGAGAATTTGTAATTGAAAATGATACCGCTGCAGGCTCAGGTATTGAATATGAAATATTAAGAAAATCATTAGCAGGGTTTGGATTTAATGAGAGATTAGGGACAGTGGCATCATGAGTTTCTTCAACGGTAGAGGTTTGCTTGTATTTCACTTCGATTTTGTATGCAAAGTAATCAAATGAGTAATTTTGATAATCTTCAAATGATAACCAACCATCAGCAATAAACCAATTATTATTGTCATTAGAAATATTTGAAATAGTTTGCAAATTACTATTCTCATCATAAGAATAGATTTTTTGCGTACTATCCTTCCATTGTCCGAAATACCAATTTTCAGTAATTTCGGAAACCAACAATCCTTCTAAATTATATTTATAATTATATTGCAAATAATTTATCCAAGTGTCTGTTTCATATTTTTCAATAAACATTGACAAAATCTTATTATTTGAATCATAATTACACTTGTAACGAGAAGAATTCTCCCATTTGTTATTTTGCCAAAACTCTGATAATCTTGATGTTTGATTCTTATTTTCATCGAATGTCCAAGAGAATCTCCTATCATTAGTCCATTTCCCATTTTGCCAATTTTCATGTAATTCTAATATAAGATTCCCAAATTTGTCGTAGTTAAAAGTTTTTCGTTTACTTATTGCCCAAACATCATTTTTCCATTCTTCCAGTATATCTAAGATATATTTATTTGATAAGTCGTAAATCCAAGTAAATCGCCAGTCATAAACCCATTTTCCGTTTTCCCAAACCTCCCTGATATAAGTAATATTATTCCCGTTTTCGTCATAAGTAAAAGAATATCGAGAATCATTTTCCCATTGCCCAAAATGACCATTTTCAAATAATTCCGAAAGTTTATTCCCCTTTTCATCATAAGTATAAGTATTACGGTAATTATTTTCCCATTTCCCCTCATAACCGCTTTCAAATAATTTTGAGAGCATATTACCATTTTTATCATAAGTATAAGTATATCGATTGTCCAACCAGAGAATGTTACCCCAAATTTTATTTAATTCCGAAATCATTTTTCCAATTGAATCATAATTATAAGTATATAAGTCAAATTTATCCTTATTCTTGGTATTATATACAACCACCTTATCCACCAAGAACTCTGTCCCTTGCAACTTTCCACCTTCCGCTTTGTTTTGGATTTTTGATAAGAATTGCTCAGGTTTGTTGAATGGCTCTGATGGATTCATCTCCACCGGCTGGGCTAAAAGGAAAGAATTTAATAAGAAGAACGAAATGAATAATATTAAGGTTCTCATGGCTAAATCTTTCTATATTTATTTAAGATTATATTTTTCCGCATTATTTCAACTTATCGGCGTAATTCAGTTACTTATGATATAATCGAATCAATTATATAAATATTGTTTAATATTTCAATACTATTTATATCTCATTCCATAATTCCGATTTTGGAATGTAATTATCACTAAAAATACTTTTTAGAGTGGACTCATTAATTGAGACCTCTGAAAAATAATAAAATTAACATGATTGTCATTCTGAACTTGTTTCAGAATCCACTCCCAGTAAGGTTTATGGATTCTGAAACAAGTTCAAAATGACATTTTTCAGAGGTCTCTAATTCAATATTTTTCAATATGTTCTAATGTTTTTTACTAACACCAAATCGAGTTAAAACCGGTAAATGGTCGGTAATTTCTGTTTTAATTTCGTTAATGATTTTTTTCACTTCTCCTGCTGTAGCGCTACCGCTAAGCAATTCTTCAAGCGCCAGCCAATGAATAGTTCCACCGGTTTTATTCATTTCCTTTGCAAATGGAGACGTGACAACCCTTAAATCGAGCAAACTTCCAACATCATTCCTGTTAAGGTAATATAGATGACTAAAATTGGTTTTATCATTAATCTTTGTAAACTTCACATTTTTATTTTTTTCCAAATTGCGAAGCGATTCCCATGCCTCAGCATCAGGTGGTTCATTCCAATCCCCAAGTATAATTATATCACTATCGAAACGATTGCCTTCTTTGATTAACCAATCGGAGAGTTTAGCGGCAGATAAGGTTCTCTGCAAATTATCTTCATTTGTTCCTTCCTTGTCCATTTGCGATTTTAAATGCAAACCAACAAGCTGGAAATCAAAACCTCTGCGATTACTTATGGTTGATTTACAAAAAAAATAGCTCCATAGCGGAAGTCGTGGAAAAACATCTTTTCCATTTGGAGTAGTAACAGTATTTTTCCCAAACAACTCGATTATATCATCCTTGGTCCTTACCCATTCCATATCCCACATAATTGCTATTCTTTGCTGACCTCCTGTTGTTCCATAAGCAACCTGGTAGCTGCCTTTACCATTTTCGGATAGTGATTTGGCAATATCATCCAATGACCCGTCAGCAATTTCCTGGAATACAAAAATATCGCTGTTTAATAAACTTAAGACTTTTTCAATTTTTTTTGCCCTGTCTTTATCCATTGAATTAAACCATCGCAGGTTCCATTGCACTATATCAAGAAAATCATCATTATCGATAAATTTTTTATCGATACCGCCAAGTAATTCCGAAATATTATCATTTGGAATTTTTTTAATCTTTGCCATATTTTTCTCCCTGAAAATAATAATAATAATATTGCAACAATTCGAGATAGTTTTATCTATTAAATGTTGTTCTTGATTTTAAATAATTTTCAGGAGTCATGACTCCCAGTTTGCTATGTTTAAAATCTTTTGTATTTCTTGTAAGAATCAAATCAATATTTCCGGATTTCTCTGCAGCAAAATTTTGCAATGCATCTTCAAAATCTTTGAATTTGGAAATCATTGCCTGAATAATAATATCATTATCAATAATTAATACTTCAGTAATAGATATTAATTTAGTGAGCTTTTCGATAACTTTTTCATGGTTTGCAGTTCGTTTTAACAGGAAATAAACGTTGTTGCAAATCACCGGTGTAATAAATCCTTTTATTATTTTCAAATCGCAAAGTGAAAATATCTTTGCAGCATGTTCCGAAAAAGGATTTCTGTCAAAAAAGAAATCAAGGATTACGTCGGTATCAATAAGTACCTTGTCCATTTTATAAATATTTCTCCGATAAACTTTCTGATAATTCCTTTTGATAATCGAAGTTTGCCGGAGCAACAAAAGAACCTTTCAAAGATTTTACAAAAGGAGTAATTTCGTCATCCGATTTGATTTCTATATCTTTAGTAATCACTTTCAAGTAGTTCTCAATTAAATCCGATAGACTGCGTCCCTTATCTTTAGCGTATTTTTTACCTTTCTCGATTATAGTTTGTTCTATAGTCAATGTCAGTTTCGTATTCATTTTACACTCCTTAATTTTCAATAATATACACGTGCAAATTTAAAGAAAATTGTTAATTGTCAATTCTTAATTAGTAATTCTTAATTCGTAATTGAAATTAATTTCCCCCGTACCTCTCCAATGTAAAGCTTTCGCCTAAATAGAGCTGGCGCACCTCTTCATTGTTTGCGATTTCTTCGGCAGACCCGGAAGCAAAGATATTCCCGTCAATCAATATATAGGCTCTGTCTGTGATTGAAAGCGTTTCGTGTACATTATGGTCCGTGATTAGCACGCCAATACCCTGATGCTTCAAATCCCTCACCATACGCATAATATCTTCGACTGCAATCGGGTCGATACCTGCGAAAGGCTCGTCCAATAAAATGAATTTCGGGTCAGATGCAAGGCTGCGGGCAATCTCGCAACGACGCCGCTCGCCGCCCGATAGCATATATCCCTTGCTTTTCCGCACATGTTCTAATCCGAACTTTTCGATTAAATCCTCCAATTTGAATTTCCGCTCTTTACGGGTTAAATTCTGCAACTGGAGTATAGCTTTGATATTATTTTCGACCGATAGCTTGCGGAAAACCGATGCTTCTTGCGGCAAATAGCTTATACCCAGCCGCGAGCGTTTGTACATAGCTTTGGATGTGATTTCTTTCGAGTTCAGTTCTACATTGCCGGAATTTGGTTTAATCATCCCGACAATCATATAAAAGGTAGTCGTTTTGCCGGCGCCGTTCGGACCTAACAAGCCAACTACTTCGCCTTGAGCTAAATCGAGCGAAACGTTTTTTACAACCGTCCGGCTCTTGTATTTCTTTATTAGATTCTTTGCTATTAATGTATTACTGCCGTATTCGTTCATAATTTTTAATTAATTTTAGGGAAAAACCCCCTAACCCCCTTTGAAAAAGGGGGAATTTAAATTCCCCCTTTTTCAAAGGGGTGGGGGTTTTTCTTTGTTTTAAAAAATTTCAATTATTTCCATTTCAATTATTATCAAAAAAATATTTCTTTAATTTTACAAAATTCTATTTCATGATTCTTTTGATTAATATGATTATAATGATGAAAAGCAAATCTAATCATGTTAATCATAAAAATCATATAAATCAAGGTTCAGACAATTTAATTATCTAAAGTTTTCAAAAATAATAAATTCTAATTCAATAAAATGAATTTTTTTACGAGTACTTCCTTATCTAATGAAGCTTCGATAAAATAAACGCCGAATGGCGCTCGATAGCCGTTCGAATCAAATCCATTCCATTGCAATATATTTTTTCCACTTGTACAGCCTTTATATTCAAGGTTATTAATTTGCC
This sequence comes from Ignavibacteria bacterium, assembly GCA_016844745.1. Lineage (GTDB taxonomy): Bacteria > Bacteroidota > Ignavibacteria > Kapaibacteriales > UBA2268 > JAERMQ01. Next base: position 10,883 of record JAERMQ010000057.1, read on the forward strand.
TGCCCGTTAAATCATAAATTTTTATATTTACATCGCCGGGCTTACCCAACTCAAATGCTATATTCATATAGTCATCAGCCGGATTAGGATAAATGTCTATAATAATAAAATTTGAACTGTTTGGATTATCATTCATTACATCGGAATCATCCTCAAAGGTTATTTTCTGAATATTATCAATATTGAATTTTACATTGTATGAATCCGACATATCTAATTGCAAAGTGTCGGTATGAGGATTATCAACAGAATTAACAAGCCTTGCAACCCATAAACCTTGAGTAGTTCCACCTAAGTAAAAAGTTTCATCATAAGCCTCTTTTATGAATATAGGATTATCGAAACCAGTGCCACAAAGTGATTTCTGCCAAACAATTTTACCAATTGAATCCAATTTGACAATCCAGCATCCCCTATTTTCTTGTTGTTGTTTTCCATCAATTGTTATATCTCTATCATTTGAATTGGAATAACCGAAAATGACACAACCACCGTCTTTTGAGGGAAATAATGAATTAGGATTATCATCGTTGGTACCACCGAGTGCGGTTTCCCATTGAATATTACCCGTAGAATCCAATTTTATAACCCAAAAATCATTTAATCCTTCATAACCTGTTACATCGAAATCTGAGGAAGTCGTTGTACCTAAGATGAAATAACCTCCGTCATCTGATTGAATAATGGAACTTACCATTTCTAAGCCGGTGCCGCCTAATGTTTTCTTCCATTGGATTTTACCTGATGTATCCAACTTTAATATTAATATATCATAGTAACCATGATTTCCTGTTGCATCACCATTTTTCGATTTAGTATGACCTCCTGCAATATAGCCACCATCTTTTGTTTGTAGAATTGCAATTGCTTCATCATAATCACTGCCACCATAACATTTCTGCCATTGCATATTACAATTGGAATCCAATTTAACAATCCAAAAATCATAATTTCCATGATTACCGGATACATCACCATCCTTGGAACTGGAGCGTCCTGCTAAAATATAACCTTTATCATTTGTTTTAATAAATGAATTCAGGTTCTCATCACTGCTTCCTCCAATTGAATGTTGCCAAACAATATTCCCTAAGGAATTGAATTTCACCAACCAGATATTATCATTATAGTTCCCAATAACATCTCCATCATTACGACCAACATCTCCAGCGGCAATGAATCCACCATCTTCGGTGTTATAAATTGACCTGATTTCATCTGTCCAAGTGCTTCCTATAGTCTTATCCCATTCAATATTGCCTAATGAATCCAATTTTACAACAAACCAATTATAACTTCCTGTATTATTTTTATAGGTATAAGCAGAACCGCCTACAATAAATCCATTGTCGTTTGTTTCCAATATAATTCTACAACGAGCATTATTGTAATATACTAATTGTTTTTGCCAAAGAATGTAACCGTTTGAATCCAATCTAACAATCCAAATATATTGGTTTGAAGAACTTGTATTTCTACCTCCAAAGACAAAGCCACCATCCTTTATTTTTTTTCCGTATTGGGCAACATTTATACCTGAACTATTTTTTCTGCTCCAATCAATTATTGGAGCTGTCTTATTATAATTAAAAACAATGCTATCTGTTTTGGCTAAAATAAAATTATATTCATAACCTTTTTCTTTCAGCATCAAAGCTTTTTGATTATCAAATAGAGAGTAAAGATTAAACGTATCAATATTCTTGATATGGAAAAAGTATATGTAATTATCTTTGCAATAAATTTTCATTATACATTCATTCGATGGCTTGAGATACTTTGAACCAATAATATCATTTAGATAAAACTCTCTATTAAACCCGTCTTTTATAAACATTTTCATCTTTACTTCCGAATGTACTGATGTTAGGCTGAAGATTAATACTAACAAATAAATTAAAGTTTTCATTTTCGTGAGGACTCAAATGTTGAAAAAAATCAAACATTTACAAAGTTAATTGAATTTACAAAGTTAATTGAATTTTCAATTCAATCCGGTTTTATATTATTCGGTTACAAATGTATTAATCCTCAATTAATAATCTATAAATACAATTTAATAAATTTTCTTTTACATAGAATTCAGTCAAATTAAAAAAAAGTGAATTCCAAAGTACAACTTTGGAATTAGGATGTCCCTGAAAAAATCTGAATACAAAATTCAGATTAGGAATATACTCAACTTTAAAACTCATAATTAGTAATTAGTAATTAGTAATTAGTAATTAGTAATTAGTAATTAGTAATTAGTAATTAGTAATTAGTAATTATTTCCCGCTCTTCTTCACCGTCAGCGCTCTCGTAATTTCCTTATCATCCCGCAGCAGTTTAAAACGAAGCTCATCGCCAACCTGGGCATCATAAATCGCTGCATAAACATCATCATTTTTGTGAATCTTATATCCGTTAATATCGAGGATAATATCGCCGGCTTCAATACCTGCTTTTTCAATAGGTGAATTGCGTATTATGCTTGTAATAATAACACCTTCCTTGCGCTTCAAACCAAAATACCTCGCAACTTTATCATCAATTTCGCTAACGTTCAAACCAATCTGGAAATCACGATTGACTGATTTATGCTCCTTCAAAATATCGACGATTTTCTTTACGCGGTTTATAGGAATTGAAAAGCCGATGCCAATCGAACCCGCACCCTGCTGGCTTTGAGACGTAGAGAAAATAATCGTATTCATTCCAATCACATCGCCGTTGGAATTAATGAGCGGTCCGCCGGAATTGCCTGAACTAATCGCTGCATCCGTTTGAATCATATCGCGGTAAATCCTGTCCTCTTGAGTAAAATTAATTCCGGTATTCGAGACAACTCCAACTGTTACGGTCGGCTTGGAATTAATATCGAAAAGCCCGAAAGGATTGCCGAATGCTATAGCCCACTCACCTATTACGACATCGTCGGAATTAGCTAATCGCAAATAGGGGAAATTTTTCCCTTTAATTTTGAGCAAGCAAACATCGCTTATTTTATCTGCTCCGATAATTTCGGCATCATACTTTTCGCCGCCCGCCATAGTAACAATTACCTTGGTTGCATTTCCTGCAACGTGGTGATTTGTCAATATATATCCTTCAGGGGAGATAATAAAGCCCGAACCTAAGCCCTGCACTTTATATTCCTGATAACGGCGCTGACGCTTCCCGAAAAACTGGTTGAACATCGGGTCATCGAAAAAATGCGAGAACGGGTCACGATATTCTACTTTCACAGTTTCGGTAACGTTTATGCCAACTATTGCTGGCGAACATTCTGCTACTGCGTGGGTAATGGCATTATGTCGTGAGGTGGTAACCGCAGCATTTTTATCGACTGAATCCCGGATTGTATGGGAAGGCGCATCGATGTATGCTTTTTTCCCGTCGGAATTATTGTCGTCGGAGCGGCAGCTTGAAAAAGAAATTGCTGAAATAAAAAGGAGTGTGAGTAGTGTTGTGCTTAATTTCATCATACTTTTCGTTACGTTATTCATAGCTATAAATCAAATCAATTATTATACAGAACATTAAAATAGAACAATGGAGCAGCTAATAGAACAATGGAGCATGCTCCATTGTTAATAACGAAAAAAGGGAGAAAATGTTTTGAGAATAAATTTTCCCGAATTGAAATATTGATTGAAAATAATGAGGAAGAAGAAAAATCTTTGAATGTTGAAAACTTTTAGTTGATTATTTGATATTTTATAATTACTTTTGACAATTATTGTCAAGTTAATAAAAGACAAGTATGAAAACGGTTGGACAAATAATAAGAGAAACCAGAGAGAAAAAAGGGCTTTTACAAAGGCATTTAGCTGCTATGCTCGATATAGATACAGCTATCCTAAGCAAATTTGAAAGAAACGAAAGAAAAATTAGTAAAGAATTATTATTAAAAATTTCTGAAATTCTTAAAATTGATTTTCAGGAATTATTAGTTCAATATCAAAGTGATAGAATAGCTTATGAAATAGCTTATGAGGAAAATGCTTCCAAAATATTAAAGATAGCCGAAAAAAAAGTAAATTATTTAAAAAGCATGTAAGATGGATTCCTTCAAAATATTAAAACATGAAATAGATGAATTGCCGAGCAAATTTGCCGAAAGACTTGGTATTCAATATTCAAAAATCGGAAAAAGGGATTTGAAAAAATTAAATGGGCAGTTTTTTACTCCAATTGAAATTTCTACAATGATGGGAACTTTATCTAATTACGTAAAGAATTCAATTAGCATTTTAGACCCAGGTTGCGGCATGTCAATTTTGTCCTGTTCTCTTATTGAGCATTTAATTTTAAAAAGAAATGCAAAAAGCATTGAGTTGATTGTATATGAAACTGACAATGAAATATATAAATATTTGGAATGTAGTTTGACATATCTTGCAAACTGGTTAAAATCGAATAATATAGATTTCTCATACAATATTATATTAAAAGATTTTGTTCTTGAAAATTCCCACGTTTTAGAAGATAAAAGTACGCTATTTAATGAGGGAATCAAATTATTTGATATTATTATTTCCAATCCCCCTTATTTTAAACTTCCAAAAGAAGATATACGCACTATTGCCACAAAATCAATAGTGAATGGTCATCCTAATATTTATGCTATGTTTATGGCAATTTCATCAAGGTTATTAAAAAAAGAAGGTGAATTAATCTTTATTACACCCAGGAGCTTTGCCTCGGGAAGTTATTTCAAATTATTCAGGGAAAAATTTTTCAATAAAATCGAAATTGAAAAAGTCCATGTGTTTGTTTCAAGGGATAGAACTTTTAAAAGAGATAAGGTTTTACAAGAAACAATCATAATAAAAGGGATTAGAAAGGAAACCATAAATCAATCAGCAAGAGTGCGTATTACATCTTCAAATAACTATAAAGATATTAATTTTGAAGAACAAAAAAATTTTAAACATAATGAGATAATAGATATAAACTCTAAAGAAAAAATTCTTCATCTGCCTTCAAATGACAATGAAGAAAACATTTTAAATATGTTTAAGAAGTGGAATGGAAACCTAAAAAAATATGATATTAATATTTCAACCGGACCTGTTGTAGCGTTTAGAAATAAAAAGTGGATTATTGAAGAATCAATAAATCAACTTGAAACTTATGTTCCATTATTCTGGCTACATAATGTAAAACAAATGGCTTTGGAGTGGCCAATTTTTAAAAAAGATAAAGGACAGTTTATAAATAAAACCGATGAATCACTTAAAACTCTTTTACCAAATAAAAATTATATATTATTAAGACGTTTCAGCACAAAGGATGATAAACAACGATTAATAGCTGCTCCTTATTTCTGTAATATTACAGAATCGGAATATATTGGTGTTGAAAATAAAGTTAATTACATCTATAGAAAATACGGTCATTTGGATAGGAACGAGATTGTTGGGCTTTGTGCTTTGTTAAACAGTAAGTTGTTTGATACTTATTTTAGAATTTTTAATGGTAACGTAAACGTAAGCGCATCGGAATTAAGGGAAATGCCTTTTCCTCCTTATTCAATAATTAAGGATATTGGAGACAGGATAATCCTCTCAAATGATTACTCAACTGAACATCTTAACAAATTAATAAAAGAATTATTGATCTAACCTTAAGGAATGTATGAGTAAAATTGATGAAGCGAAGGAGATATTAAGAGAAATTGGAATGCCTAAGTCTCAACAGAATGAGATTTCTGCCCTTACTTTATTAGCCCTTTGTAATTTGAAAGAATCCGGCAAATGGAAAAATGTAAAAAAATCAAGTCTTAAAATTACAAAAGGCATTATGGCTTTTGTAAACAAAGAATACAATAAAGACTATGCACCAAATACCAGAGAAACATTTAGAAGGCAGGTTCTCCACCAATTTGTTCAGGCTAGGATTGCTGATTATAATCCGGATAATCCATCGCTTCCTGTTAATAGTCCGAATGCGCATTATTCCTTGACCGATGATATTCTACAAGTTATCAAATCATATGGTTCATTATCATTGAAGAATAAAATTAAGGAATTTAACAAAAATGTTGGTGAGTTATCAAAAAAGTATATAAAAGAGCGGAAGAAATTATTGATTCCTGTTAAATTGAGTAATGGAAAAATTTTGAAATTATCGGCTGGAAAACATAATGAATTGCAGGCAGCTATTATTCATATTTTTGCATCGCGTTTTACAAAGAATGGAATAGTTATTTATCTTGGAGATGCAGCAAATAAAAATCTTTATCTTGATTCAAAATTTTTACAGGAATTAGGCATTCCAATTGATCAACATAGTAAACTTCCTGATGTAGTAATTTTTGATAAAGAGAAAGTGTGGTTGTTTTTAATTGAAGCCGTTACCTCGCATGGTCCTGTTTCTCCAAAAAGGTTATTGGAATTAGAAGAATTTCTTAGTGGATGCAAAGCCGGTAAAGTTTATATTTCAGCATTCCCTAATTTTGCAGAATTTAAAAAACATTCAACTAATATAGCTTGGGAAACCGAAGTATGGTTAAAGGACACCCCTGACCACATGATTCATTTCAATGGTGATAGATTTATAGGTCCCAGAAGTTATTAAATTCTTCTACCGATAACAAAACGCACCTAATCCATTCAAAGACCATACAACAATCTCCTATACATTGAATACCGAAACAAAGGTAAAGCTTTCTGTACGTGATGTTACTGGAAATTTGATAGTGATCTTGGTAGAGGCAATTCAAAAGCCAGGAGATCACAATGTAAATTTCAGTAGCTCTGTACTGGCGGATGGTGTTTATATTTACATCCTTGAAACTGAAGGTGGGATGCAAATGAAACAAATGCAGATTATTAGATAATTAAAATAAATCAGACTCTACTCCTTCTATGGCGTAGAGTCTGATAAAAGGGATTTAAAAATGAAGAAATTGGTTAAAATAATAATATTATTCTTAACTTTAAGCAAATCATTTTCAGAAGAACCTTTCTGGAATGTAGCATTAACTCCAAATACTGGAAAAGTTTATAATATTTTGGTAAATCAAAACAATAAGTTATTTATTTCAAGTGATAACGGTGTTTTCAGTTCCACTAATGAAGGAGGTAACTGGTTATGGATTTTGGAGGGATTTAATTTTAAGTTATTAAAGGATATTCAAGGTAATTTATTTACAATTCAAATTACCTATTCACCGGGTTCTTTTTACGGTTATACCTATAAAGTTCTTTATTCAACAGATAATGGTGATTCATGGTTCGATTCTAATAGCTTTTGGTCAGGTCAAGTTTCTGCAAATATGATAACTGTTTATAAGAACTACCTTTATTTAATATTACTAGATTATCAATCACAAACAAAATATTTATATCGGACATCCAACTTAGGAAATAACTGGGAGTTGGTCTCAAAGTTAGTATCAGATTCACTTGATATTGATTATTGGGGTAATGATTTTATAGTTAATGATAGCATTATTGTACTATATGGAAGAAATAGTAATTATATTTCAAGTGTTATTCTATCAAAAGATTTGGGCAAAACTTGGAAAAAAATACCTTTAAGTATTAAAACTGCAATTTATAATATGCAATATTACGATATTAAGTTTTTTATTGGTACAGACAATGGTTTATTTGTTTCTCAAGATACTTGCAATACTTGGAATTTACGTTGGTTTGGAAATGAAATCGTTTATAATGTTTTATTTTCAAATAATGGAAAATTCATAATTTGTTCAACTTCCAATGGAATAAAATATTCTCAAGATAGTTGTTTTAGTTGGAAAAAAAGCAATGAATTCAATGACATAAATCAAAGATTTAAATCTTCAATACCATTAGCTATAGATTCTTTAGGATACTGTTATACTTCACCTCAGCTTTATGGAATTTACCGTTCAAATGATACATGTAATAATTGGGAGAAAAAAAACAAAGGTTTCTCAGGTGATGCTGCTTCAAGAATATTAGCTTCTCCTGACGGAAGAAATTATATTTCTTCAAGAGGTCTTTATGGTTCAACATCGGAATTTGGGAATTGGGAATTCCTTGGTTATCAGGATTTAAGATTTTCTGCATTGGGTGTTAATAAGAATGGAGATATTTTTGCTGGAGTTATCAATGAAGGTGAAAATGATTATGGAGTATTACGGTCAACTGATAAGGGCAAAAGCTGGAAAAATTTTAATAAAGGTATGAATCCCGTCGATATGGTTTCTAATATTGTTTTCGACAGCAAAGGATATATTTTTACCTTTGCTGGATTGGGCTGGGTATACCGTTCCACCGATAACGGTGAATCATGGGAATTATTAGATATTGAAGCATCGTCTTTAGCTGTCAACACCGAAGGACATGTTTTTCTTGGGACGTCAAAACAGTATATTTTTCGAACAACAAATAACGGCGTGACATGGGACACATTAAAGAAGGGTGCTTACAATACTTATGATGCCTGTTGTATGATTTTTCATCCGAATAAGCCATTAGGTTTTATTTATCAATACAAGAATTCATCAATAACAACAGATAACGGTAGGTCATGGTTTTCTAATGATTCCATAAAAAAAGATGATTATAGAATTCCCGATGCCTTTGATTCTTTAGGTAATTTTCTTTCAATAGAAGGTGGAAGTTATGTTTGGCGTTCGACCGATGAAGGAAAAACCTGGTACAAGCTTGACACAACAGGTATGCTAAGCAAAGAATTAGGCACAATTGCCGTAACTTCTGATGGACATATATTAGTTGGTGGTAAATATGGATGTGTTTATCGTAGCAGAGATGCTTATGTTTCCGTCGAGGAGCAGCCCCCACCCCAGCCATCCTTCTCCATTTCTCCCAATCCCGCCGGCGGGAGCATCACAATCCGGCATGGCTTGCAGAGCGGCATTGTTGCTATCTACAACCTTTTAGGCGAGAAAGTATATGAAAGAAAAATAGAAGGCGAAAATCCTTTGAATATAGATGTTTCGGAATGGCGCAGCGGCGTGTATTTATGCGTTTTGCGGGGAGGGAATGGAATAATAACGGATAAGATGGTTATTATAAGGTAAAGTCAAAACTTTCCGAAAGTAGGGAAACTTTCGGAAAGTGGAATCTACTTTCGGAAAGTTTCCCTACTTTCAGAAAGTTTAAATTAAAGTAAATGGTTAATACTTATTGAATCAAATTTCTGTTTTGTGGCACTTCAAAGTTTAAGTTATAAAATTTACATTCCTTGACCGTTTCCATTTAATTCACTCTATATGTTGCTAAATTAATAATATTCTTGGTAATTTTGTGCTTTATGTAATTTATTTTTATTACAGTAATGAAAAGAACGGATTCGGACATTCAAAGCCATATAGCATTACAGGAGGAGTTATTCGAAAACTCTCCCTACTCGTACTTTATTTTAAATTCGATTCAGGAATTAATATATCATAACTCTGCCGCCAAAGCGCTATTAGACAAATATTTAATTAATCCTGATATAACAAATGACGAAAAAGTTGTTTTTATTAAAACGCAATTTGCAGATTCAATTACATCAGCTTTTAAAGGGTTACCATTTCAAAAGGAAGTTGAAATTGTTTATAACGGACAAAATTTATTCTTCGAAACTACCTGTTATTGCTATAAAAATGCTAACGGTACAATTGCAGGCGTCATTTTAATTCTTAACGATATTACCTTTAGAAAGAAAAACGAAGAAGAGCATGATATTACCATGAATCACTTTAAGGATGATATTGACGAATTAACAAAACGACTTATATTAGAAGATGGGTTTAGGGAAAGCGAGGAGAGGTATCAGGCATTTGTCCGCAATTTTCGAGGAATTACATTCCGCCGGACACATGATTTCCAGCCGATTTTCTATCATGGCTCCGTCGAGAAAATCACCGGTTATAAGGAAGAGGAATTCCTCAAAGGATCGGTAAAATGGGAAGATATAGTCCATCCTCACGACGTTTACAATGTTAAAAAAGCAACCGAATTTGTTTGTTTAGCGCCGGGAACTGAGCAGGAGGTTGAGTACCGCATATTAAATAAGGAACGGCAGATTCAATGGATACATGAGTACATGCAAAGCGTCGAGGATGCGTCAGGCGCTATGATTTATGTTCAGGGAACAATTTATAACGTAACCGAACAGAAGAAAGCCGAAGAAGCACTGACCAAATCCCGCGAGCAGTTGCGCAATTTCGCTATTTACGTCGAACAGGCTCGCGAAGAAGAGCGCAAGCGTATAGCATTCGAGGTTCACGATGAATTGGGTCATCTCCTGACGGCAATGAAATTGGATTTATCCTGGCTGATGAACAAGCGTTACCTGAAGCAGGAAGTACTCAACAGGAAATTAAATGAAATGTCCAATCATGTCGATACAATAATCCGCAAGGTGCGTACAATATCCAGTCAATTGCGACCATCGGTATTGGACCATTTCGGGTTGGTTGCGGCAATCGAATGGCAGGCATCGGAATTCCAGAAGCGGTCAGCGGTAAGGTGTCGTTTTACTGTGAGCCGGCATGATTTCATATTGGACGAAAGTCGCTCGACGGTAATTTTCAGGATTTTACAGGAGTTATTGACCAATATAGCGCGTCATGCCGGTGCATCGCGTGTGGATGTAAATTTGGAGAAAGTAGCGGGTAACATTGTGCTGAAAGTTAGCGACAATGGGCGTGGGATTTCGCAGGAGCAGGTCAACAGCAAGAAGTCGTTCGGATTAATCGGCATACAGGAAAAGGCGAAGTTCATAGGCGGGCAGGTCAATTTCAATGGAATAATCGGATTCGGCACAACCGTTACGATTACTGTGCCTGTCGTTCAGAAGGAAGCTTCTTAATAATTACGAATTACTAATTTTTAATTACTAATTACGAATTACTTTTAATTTGTAAATCGTGAAATCGTTACCAATGCCTATAAGCAATTTACTTCATTAGATGACTTCAAAGTAAATGCAATTGGTTTTCTTCGGGCGGGAGAAGAAGCAAGGAAAATTTTTCATTTATCATTACATTCGTAACAAAGAATTTCACAGAATCTTTGTAAATTTGAATAAATTATAATTTATAAAAGAGCTAATTATTTTTTTGAATTGAATTTGTATGATATTAGATGTTAAAAAACCTATCGATTCCTTAAACAAAGCCTTTTGGAAACAAGGTTGTAATGTAGATGATATTAAAAGCATCAAAAATAATCTCAAAATTCTTTTTAAAAGAATCAAAGAAGATGAAAGAGAAGAAAATCAAAAAAACCTGATTATTGAGTTCCTGAAAGATGTTTATTATAAAAATTTATATGAGGTTAATACTCTTCGAAATATTGATTTGGTTATTCATAATGGTAAATCTTCATCTGATTCTGTAGCTGTTATTTTTGAAGTAAAAAGCACATCCAATACAAATGAAATGATAAATGCCGGCAATACAAATAAAAAAGCGATCCATGAAATTATCCTTTACTATTTGGAAGAAAGAATTAAAGCCGGTAACAACCAACTAAAACATATAATTATAACTAATATATATGATTGGTATTTATTTGATGCAAATGATTTTGACAAATTTATTTACCATAATAATACAATAAGAAAAATATATGATACAAAAATAAATGATAAAAAAGATAATCAATTTTTCTATGAAGAAATTGCAAAATATTTACCAAATATTAACGAAAAAATCGAATGTACTTATATTAATTTAAATGATTATAAACATTTAGCAAATAATAACGAGCATCCGGAAGATGAAAAATTAATTGATTTATTTAAAATTTTATCACCTCAACATTTACTGAAAAAACCCTTTCAAAATGACAGCAATACTCTTAATAAAGAATTCTACAATGAACTGCTCCATATTATCGGATTAACCGAAACGAAGGACGGCAGTAAAAAGCTTATAACAAGAAAGCCACTAAAAGAAAGACAAGAAGGCTCACTGCTCGAAAATACAATAAGCATAATTTTAAGTAAGAATAATCAAAATAATCTAAAATGCAATGATGGCGGCGGTGAAATCGAAGAAGACAGGCTTTTTGAAATGGCTCTGGAACTTTGCATTACCTGGCTAAACCGAATTCTATTCCTGAAATTGTTGGAGGGACAATTAATCAAATATAACAAAGATAACAAAGATAATGGATTTGCTTTTCTAAATAATACCGATATAAAAAATTATGGCGAATTAAACACATTTTTCTTTGATGTTCTTGCTGTTCCTGTTGATGAAAGAAAAGGTTCATTTTCAAACAAATTTAGTCGTATTCCCTATCTGAATAGTTCGCTTTTCGAACCAAGTGATAAGGAAAAAGAAACAGTTACGATAAATGAATTAGAAAACCTTATAGAAATGCCGGTATATAATTCAACTGTATTAAAAGATATACATGGAAAAAAGATTACCGGATTAAAAGAAACATTGCAATATTTATTTCAATTTCTTGATGCTTTCGATTTTGCCAATGATTCTTCCAACTTGATACAGAAGCATAACAAAACAATTATTAATGCCTCTGTACTTGGATTAATTTTTGAAAAAATTAACGGTTATAAAGATGGCTCATTCTTTACACCCGGATTTATTACTATGTATATGTGCCGCGAGACAATTCGAAAGGCAGTTGCACAAAAATTTAAAGAATTGGAAAATGATGGAATTGAATGTTTTGACGATGTTAAAAACTATTGCAAAGATAATTTTAAAAAGGAAGATAAAGAGCCGTTCAACCGGATTATTGATTCTCTAAAAATTTGCGACCCTGCTGTAGGTTCCGGTCATTTTTTGGTTTCATCTTTAAATGAGTTAATAGCTATAAAAAGCGAACTTAATATTTTAGTTGATTCCGATGGTTTCTCTTTGGATTACGAAGTAATTGTTGAAAATGACGAATTAATAATTAGCGAGAAAAGTACAAATAAAATTTATGAATATTTTTTAGGTGAGGATGGAAAACCTTCCAAAAGTTTGCAAAAGGTACAGGAAGCTCTTTTCCATGAAAAACTAAAAATAATAGAAAATTGTTTATTCGGTGTTGATATAAATCCAAAATCCGTGATGATTTGCAGGCTTCGCCTTTGGATAGAACTATTGAAAAACACATATTACAGGCAGATTGATTCCGGCAATTCAAAATCGCTTCAATTAGAAACCCTTCCGAATATTGATATAAATATCAAATGTGGCAATTCCCTTATTTCCAAATATGCCCTTACTGATTCTCTCAGCATTAAAGACAAAAGAAATATGGGAAAGTACAAGGAAGTGGTCAAATTATATAAAAATGCAACCGACAGAACCGAAAGAATAGAATACAAAAGGTCAATTGAACAGATTAAAATAGAATTCAGAGGTTATTTAAATCATAAAGATATTGACGAAAGGAAGCTTATTGAATTATCCGAAAAACTAAATGATTTGAATAATCAAACCAGCAACTTGGATTCGGAATCTGATAAAGAAAGAAAGCTAAAACAAAAAACAAAATTGGAACAAGAAATAGTAAAATTGAGTATAATTGTAAATAAAAAGAAAGAAAATCTTGAGCAGATGAATCCATTTGAGTGGCGTTTTGAATTTCCCGAAGTCATGAATGAAAATGGCGATTTTATTGGATTTGATATTGTTATTGGCAATCCTCCCTATATTCAATTGCAAAGTTTGGGTTTTGAAGCCGATGCTTTTGAATCAGCCGGATTTCAAACATATAATAGAACAGGTGATATATATTCTCTATTTTATGAGAGGGGAAATGATATTTTAACGTATAGAGGCATTTTAGCTTTAATTACCTCTAACAAATGGATGAGAGCCGAGTATGGAATAAATACAAGAAGATATTTGATAGAAAGAACAAATCCATTACTTATTATTGATTTTGGAATGCTTTTAATATTTGAAAATGCCACTGTATTAAGCAATATTATTATGTTTCAAAAATCACAAAATGAAAATAATCTTAAAGCATTAAGATTTCCTAATTATTTTGATTTTAGTACTGATTTGTCAAATTATTTTGAAATTAATTATTCATTTATCAAAGTTTATGAAAAACCATGGATTATTCAAACTCAAAAATATCAGCTAATTAAATCAAAAGTTGAAAATCAAGGAATAAAGTTGCTGAATTGGAATATAAAAATCAACTATGGGATAAAAACAAGTCTAAATGAGGCGTTTATAATAAATGGGAAAATAAAAAATGATTTGATAAAAAAGGATTCAAATAGCAGAGGAATAATTAAACCTATTTTAAGAGGTCAAGATATAAAAGCGTGGCAGCCCGAGTTTGCAGATTTATGGGTGATATTCATTCCAAAAGGAATGACAATAAAAATGAATTTACCTGAAGGAAATCCTTATCGAATTGCTGAACCGATGCCACGTTATGGTTCTATGGAATTAAATGATGCCTGGGGTTGGTTTTCTGAAGAATTCCCTGCTGTTTCCGAATATTTATTGAAATTCAAGGATAAAGCTGAAATCCGGCAAGATCAGGGCGATTTTTGGTGGGAGCAAAGAGCCTGTTCATATATTTATGAATTTTCAAAGTCAAAAATTATTTATCCGAATATGACAAAATTTTTACCATTTGTATATGATGAAAAGGGTTATATTACAAATCAAAAATGTTTTATTATAACTTCTACAGAAAATGATTTAAAATATCTTACAGCATTTTTCAATTCAAAATTATTTAAGTTTTGTTTTAAAGATAATTTCCCTGAACTTCTTGGAGAAACTTTTGAATTAAGTAAAGTTTTCTTTGAACAAATACCAATTAAGCAAATTTCTCCTAACCATCAGAAACCTTTTAATGAATTAGTCGATAAGATACTTGTAGCAAAGCAGCGCAACCAAGACACAACCAACTTTGAAAAGCAAATAGATTCATTGGTCTATAAACTCTATGATTTGACCGAAGAAGATATAAAAATTATCGACCCGGAATTTGATTTGAACCGGGAAGAATATGAAAGATATGAAATAAAATTAAAGGGAAAATAAATGAGTAAATCCAAAATTTTAATTGTAAAAGGAACTGAAATAATTTTACTAAAAGGAAAGCAAGATGATTTTATATCATTGACAGATATCGCCAAAGTAAAGAATCCGGACGAACCCAGATATGTTGTTCAAAACTGGATGAAAACCAGATATACAGTTGATTTTTTAGGTTTCCGGGAATTACTTTACAATCCCGGTTTTAACCGTGTCGAATTCGACGCCTTTAAAAATGAAGCAGGGTCAAATGCATTTGTTTTAACACCTCTTTATTAAATCTTGCATTATTTGGTTATACAGCTAAGGACTGGCGTGATACAAATCCGGAAAAAGAAGGCAATATCAGGGACTATGCCACTCTCGAGCAGTTGATAGTATTAACTAATTTAGAAAGTCTAAATTCAGTGTTGATAAAGCAAGGGATAAGTCCGGAAGAAAGATTGAACATATTGAATAGGACTGCAATTGAGCAAATGAAAGTATTACTTAATCGGAATGTATCAAAGAATATAATAAAATCTTAAATCAGGCATTTAATATAAGCAGGAAAGAATAATAGAAGGCAAGAAGCAAAACCAAGACACCGGCGACTTAGAAAGGCAAATAGATTTAATGGTTTATAAGCTGTATGATTTGACCGATGAAGAAATAAAAATCGTAGAAGGGAATTGAAATGAGTGAAGTAGAAAATAATAATTTCCAAAAAGGAGAACAAAAAATTGTATCCGAATAATCCTGACGGCAGCATTGCAAATTTTATAATTTATCCCTTAGATTCCGGTTGGGAACTGTATCTTCACGAGGACATGTTCAAATATGGAAAAGTATTAGAAAGATGTCTTGCCGTAACCGAAACAATGGAGCATGCTCCATTGTTTGAAAAATAAGATTGATGGATTAAGAGGCAATGTTCTTCTCATCAGTTTAAATGACAATGAAAAAATACCTAAATATTTTTGGATTATTGAACAACCCGACGGCTGTTTTGCTCTTTTTGAGGATTTTGGACCACTTGGTCGTGAGCTTCTTGATGAGGATACTGATATTGACGACTTAATCTCAAGGCATCCGGAAAATAATATTATCATAAGTTATTAAATTTAAATTCCTTCCCAAACCTTTTCCAAATCATTTTCTTGCCATTAAATTTCTCTGTAGTTATATTTGCAAAGTTTCGTTCTTTGAAGGATTGGAGCAGTATATAAAGTTTAAACAGAAAACATCCAATGTTTGCCAAACATTGGATGTTTGAATCTTAAAAAAGTGTAAAAACCGTACTCAATCGTACCCATTTGGACACATAAACAATTAACAATGGTCAATGGTCAATGAAGAGAGGTAGAATAGACATCCTTGTCTATACACCGGTTCGAAAAATAATTTAAAAAAAACGATAGAAAAGTGTAGAAAAAAGGTGAAAATGGGAGAAATTTGAAATTGAAAAGATGTCCAACATCTGCCAGATGTTGGACATCTACTTGAAATTAATGGTAGAATAGACATCCTTGTCTGTTCTGTACATTAAAAAAACACGAAATTCCATAGGCAATCATTGTCAGGAATAGTCAAAAAAAAAAATACTTTCAGAAAGTTTCCCTACTTTCGGAAAGTTGCTCACGAATAAAAACACGAAATTCCATAGTAAAAAGTAGTAAAAATTGTCTTAACTCGGATTAACCTGATTAAATGATGAACCTGATTTTTTATTGACAATTAACAATTGACAATTAACAATTAAATTGAAATTCCATAGTAAAAAATAGTAAAATATAGTAAAAAAGAAAAACATCCAATGTTTGGCAAACATTGGATGTTTAATTCTAAAGAAATATTAAAGCCCTAATGCCTGGCTCAGCAATGTCTTCAGATTCGGTTTGCTGATTTCAGCCAACTCATAATATACGCGGGTATTGGGTTTGTCGATTTTAATGAACCGCGCCAAATTAATCGGTGTGCCGATAACGACAGAATCACACTCGGTTCGTGCGATGGTCTCCTCCAAATCCTTCATCTGCTGCTCGCCGTAACCCATTGCAGGCAGGAGTGAGCCGATATAAGGATACTTAACGAATGTCTCTGAAATCTTGCCGACTGTGAACGGACGCGGGTCAACCAATTCCGATGCGCCAAAACGACGCGCTGCAACAGTTCCTGCACCGATTTCCATTTCGCCGTGAGTCAGTGTGGGACCATCTTCTATGACCAATACTCTCTTGCCTCGAATAACCTCAGGATTATCGACTGATAATGCCGATGCAGCCAAAATAACCTTCGCTTTGGGATTGTAGTTACGGATATTATCGAGAACCATTTCCACGTCTTCGGGATATGCTGAATCTACCTTATTGACGACGATTATATCTGCCATTCGCAAATTGACTTCACCGGGATAATAACCGATTTCATGTCCGGGGCGCAATGGGTCAACTACTACGATTGATACATCCGGTTTATAGAAGGGCATATCGTTATTGCCGCCATCCCAAACGACGATGTCGGCTTCTGTTTCCGCCTGGCGAAGGATTGCTTCATAATCCACACCGGAATAAATGACGTTGCCCTTTTCGATATGCGGCTCGTACTCTTCCATTTCCTCGATTGTGCAATCGTGGAATTTAAGGTCGGCGATAGTAGCGAATCGCTGAACTTTTTGCTTCTCCAAATCGCCGTAGGGCATTGGGTGGCGCACCGAAACAACTTTCTTACCCATTTCGTTCAGGATGCGAACGACTTCGCGGGTTGTCTGGCTTTTGCCGCAGCCTGTCCGAACAGCGGTAACAGATACGATTGGTTTGGTTGATTTAATCATAGTAGGATAGGAGCCAAGCATCGAAAATTTAGCTCCGGTCACCAATACACGGGAGGCGATGTGCATTACCATATCATAAGGCAAATCGCTATAAGACAGAACACATTCTGTAACACCGAAGTGCTCGATTAATGATTCCAATTCATCTTCGGGGAAAATCGGAATACCATTTGGATAATTAGTACCTGCAAGGGCTGCAGGGTATTTTCTGCCGGCTATATCCGGAATCTGTGCAGCAGTGAAGGCTACGATTTCATTATTGGAACAATTACGGTAGTAAGTATTGAAATTATGGAAATCACGACCGGCTGCGCCGATTATGATGACTTTCTTTTTATCTGACATATAACACCTAAGTAATAAATAAAATATCTTTTGAATTTAGAAATTGTCTGTAACTGGGGTTCGGGTTTTGGGGTTCGGGGGTCAGGGGACGGATATTTCAAAATCCCAGACCCCAGATCCCAGACCCCAGACCCTAAAATTTAAGGACTTAATACCAGACCGGTATAAGGCTGATAAAACAAATACGAATAATCGAACCAAAATGCGATTTGGTCAGGATTTTAGCAGCATCGAAGCTGTATGCGTTATAGTGATGCATTTTAGCCATAATTCGTAACGTTTATTCCAATCACAAAATTAAGCATTTTCGGGTAATTAAAGCAAATCGATTGGAATAACGTGTTCCTGTGTTGTTTAAACAGGATTCGCATGTAAGACAATTTCTATAATCAATTTATACTTAGAGAAATCCCCCCTACCCCCGGTTATAGAAGTAGAACATTGAAATAGAAGTAGAAATAAATCCTCCTTTGAAAAAGGGAGGTAGGAGGGATTTCTCATGAATTTGTCATTACTTATTTTTATTAATTCAATTATTTTTGAGTTCAAAATTAAAGTTATTAGAACCACCCTTATAGATTTTCAATATAACTTGGCAAAGTAAAATAAAAAGTGCTTCCCTGATTAATCCCGCTTTCAACCCAAATATTGCCGCCGTGACGTTCAACAAATTCTTTACACAGCACAAGCCCGAGCCCGCTCCCCTTTTCGTTATTTGTTCCCAGGGTCGTATTATGCTTATCAATCTTGAATATTTCATCCAATCTGCTTTTTTCCATGCCAATCCCATTATCCGAAATTGAAACTGTAACGAAACTCCGGGAAGTTGATTGGAGTTCACCGGCAGGCTCAGTCTTCACATTCACCTCCGATATGCTACACTCCATAATAACCTTACTTGAGGGGTGGGAAAATTTTATTGCGTTATCGATAAGATTCCTAAAAATTGTCATTAACATATTCCAGTCCGAATATACGAGGCATCCGTGTTGTATCTTTGTTTGAATTTCGATTGACTTGTTATCAGCGTTTTTTTTATGATAATGAATGCTAGCATCGGCAAATTCCTTCAAATCTATTATTTCCCGGTTGAATGAAAGATTTCCGGTTTGAGACTTAGCCCATAATAACAACTCCTCGAGAAGATTGTAAACGGAGTTTGAAGTATTATACAGGTCTTTGGAAATGTCAGAAAGCTCGGAATCAGGTTCAGATTCAATTTTATTTACCATCATTTTGGAAAAGCTTATAAGAGCAGATATTGGCGAGCGGAGGTCATGAGCTATAATGGAAAAGAATCTGTCTTTTGTAGCATTAGATTGTTCCAATTCCCGGTTGGTTTTTATCAAGGCACAATTCAAAGCGTCCAATTCGAGATTTTGTTTCTCGATAATTTTTTTATTTGAAGTCAAAAGTTGGTTGGATGCTGCGATTGTCCTGTTTTTAAGAACATAACCAATTGTTATAATAACAATTATTATCAATATCAACAAAAATATTAGCAAAAGTAAATTTTGAGCGCCGGCTTTATCCTGTAAAATTTCTATATCCCTGTTTTTTTTAGTGAGTTCATATTTTGCATTTAATTCGGCTATTGTTTTTTCGGATTTTTCGTTTGATAAGCTATCCTGAATCTGATGGTGTAGATTCATATAATAATGAGCTTTTTCGAAGTTATTTAATTTAGCATAAACGTTGGAATATAAATTGTAAATATTAGCCAGTAATGGTTTGGCTTTCGTAGATATAACCAGGGCTTCTGCCCTGTTCAATTGCCCAATAGATTGAGAATATTGATTTATTTTAAAATAAACTTCAGCCAATGCCATGGACGTTAATGCTATCCCAAGTTTGTTATTCATACTTTCTTTGATTTGTAAAGATTTCTCGAAGTAATTGATTGACTTTTTGTAATCATTCAGGTTATAATAAATTGCTCCCATTGTATGATAATCCACACCCAGACCAATTGTATTTCCTAATTTCGAATTGATTTGATATGCTTTGTTGGCATAATCCAAAGCTTTATCATTCTCGTTCAAATCTATATAAATTCCGGCAAGGTTTATATAATTAGCAGGTAGCTCGGAAATTTTATTATTTTTATTAAGTAAATCTATTGCTTTATTGTAGTATTCGATTGCTTTCTGAATTTTTCCTGTGGTATTATATAGCAGTCCGAGGCTGGTATAACAATTACTCAATATTTTATCATATTTTATTGAATCGCAGATATTTATTGCTTTGATAATATATTCGATAGACTTGCTATAATCTCCCAACCGATGCAAGTGAAGTCCTAAATTCAAATAACAATTTGCGATAAAGGTACTGTCACCCATCCGGTTTGCATTATCAAGAGCAGAAGAAGAAAATTCCATAGCTTTGGTCATATCCCCAAGTTTGGCATAAGAAATTCCCAATTTTATTTGGGAGGATATAATTCCCCTTGAATATTTCAACCTTTCCGAAATTTGAATTGCATTTTGAGAATATTTTATTGCCTGGTTTGGGTCTATTTTATTATATTTCTCTGCTATTTCCAATAAGAGATTAATTTTAGTTGTATCTTCCTTTGATTTTTGTAGAAGGTTTAACAAAGAATCAGGTTGTGAAGCGCCAAACGCTTTGAGTTGTAAAACTAATAAAACTATCGGAATTATCCTCAATCTCATATTTATCCTTGGAAAACCAATACAAATTAAGGAAATTTTTGTTAAAATGAAAATTAATTTTGCTTTTCTGAAATTATTTAATTAAGTTAATATGTTCTGTTTCCGCCGGCAGATTTATCGAGCGAAGTAATAGGAGCGGCGCTATTTCGCCTGAAGTGGAATCGTGCCGGCAATCCGCAGGGAGTTATTTTCATCATAGAAACGGGAGCGCAGCCCGCCGGACCCTGGCAAATGGTTGGCACAACGACAAAAACCGTCTTTGATTTGAGCAATCCGAATCCGGCAGGACCGACATTTGCACAAGTCAAGGCGCAAAAAGGCGATTTAATAAGTCCGCCGAGCAATGTCATAGTGATTTAAAGAGCAATACTTTCCGAAAGTTTCCCTACTTTCGGAAAGTTTAATTTTCAATTTTAAAAATATTCAAAGGAGTCAGCCATGAAACGCTCTTTTTCAATAATTCTATTAGCAGTAATTTTTTCTTTTTGCTTAAAATCAAATCTTTCAGCTCAAGATGAATCAATAAAAACACTATATGGGCATAAAAATTGGGTGAGAACTGTTACATTTAGTCCTGATGAGAGAATTCTTGCAAGTGCCAGCGCAGATTGAACTATAAAACTTTGGGATACTCAAACTTGGGAATTAATTAGAATTCTACAAAAAGATAGTATTTATATCTATGGAATAGCTTTTAGTCCAGATGGAGTAAATATAATAAGTTGTCATTTGGATGATACTCTTCGTTTATGGGAAGTTAGTTCAGGAATATTATTAAAGTCATTTGTTTCAAATAATTTTTCAAATTATTCCGTTGCATATAGTTCTGATGGGAGTAAAATTGTAAGTGCCGGTTACAATTATAAGATTGATGTATTTGACATTAAAATAGGAAATCCTATAAAAACGTTATTAGGTCATTCTGATGCTGTTTATTCTATTACTTTTAATAAAGATGGAAATAAAATAATTAGTGGAAGTTTTGATAATACAGTTAAAATTTGGGATGTTAATTCCGGAGAACTTATAAAAACAATTTTTGGACATATAGATTGGATTGGTTCGGTAAAAATTACCCCTGATGGATTTAATATAGTAAGTGGATCTGGTGACAGAACCATAAAATTATGGGAGATGAATACAGGAAGACTTATTAATACTTTTATTGGTCATACTGACGGTATTCTAACTGTTGCTATAAGTTTTGATGGAAATAAAATTATTAGTGGAAGTATGGATAGCACCATTAAATTATGGGATTTGAATTCAGGAAATTTAATAAAAACTTTAAAAGGTCATAATTGGGCTGTTAATTCAGTAACTATAAGTACTGATGCAAGGATTATTGTTAGCGGTGATATTAGTGGAATTATAAAAATTTGGAAAGGACCTGGATTATCATCCGTCGAAGATAATAGTAATAATACCAGCACTACCGAAATACTCAATATCTCTCCAAATCCATCAAGCGGGCAATCGGAAATACAATTTTCACTTGCCAGCCCATCCATTGTAAATCTAAGCATAACAAATTCCCTTGGCATCGAAGTAGCCAGCGTAATTGCTCATGTCTATTATGAGCAAGGCAAAAGCAAAGAAACCTTCGATGCAGGGAATTTTTCGCCGGGTGTGTATTTCTGCACCCTCCGTTTAAGATGTCCAACATCTGCCAGATGTTGGACATCTTCGAGAACGGTAAAGTTTGTAGTAGTGAGGTAAGGTGGAATTTTTAAGATAATCACAATTTATTTAGCCTTGCGTTCTTTGCGAGCTTTGAGCGAAATATTTTTCTCACAAAGCACGCAGAGGACGCAAAAGTGAAAAAAATATAAATACTAAATTTATAATATATTCGTTTAATCAAATGATTTGAAAATTATATTTTAATTTATGACTATAGAAGAGCAAATAAAGTATTGGTTTGATCCTGCCACCGAAGATTTACTGGTTGCAGACAGTTTATTTGAAAAAAAACATTATTCCTGGTGTTTATTTATTGGACATTTAGTTATTGAAAAAGCCTTAAAAGGTCATTTCGTTAAGATGTTTCAAGAAACACCTCCCAAGATTCATGATTTAATTAAACTGAGTAATAAAATATCTTTACCTTTAAATGACGAAATGTTAGATTTCCTTGCTGATTTGAATGATTTTCAGATTGATGCCAGGTACCCTGAACAAAAAAAAGCTGTTTATCAATTAGCAACCTACGAATTTACTTTAAATTATCTAACTAAAATTAAGGAGCTTTTTGAATGGCTGAAATCCCGGATTTAATTGCTGATAAGATTATTAGATATATTAAGGAATTAGAACAAAATAATTTCCATATTCAACATGCTTATTTATTTGGTTCGTATTCTAAAGGCAATTTTGACGAATGGAGCGATATAGACATTGCTTTAGTTTCGGATAATTTTGGTGAGAATAATATTTTAAATAAAAAGATGATACGGAAAATCACCTTTTCTATTGATACGGATTTATCCCCTGTTACTTATCGCCCGGAAGAATTCACTCCGGATAATCTTTTTATTAAAGAAATTTTGAAAACCGGTATAAAGATTGTATAAAAGAAATCTTTTAGAAATATAATGATTAAAGGTAGTAAAAAAATGAAAGCAATAACTTTATCGGAGTTCCAAAGCAATATACCTTATTATTTAATGATAGTCGAGAAAGGAACCGATATCGTCATCAAATCAAAAACAAATGAATCGTTAAACCAATATGAATTAAAAAATACTCAAAAACGCCCAATGGGATTAGCTAAGAGAATTTTTACAATACCGGATAATTTCGATGATAGCCTTCCCGAAGAAATTGAAAATTTATTTTATAAATAATGAAATTATTGCTCGATACAAGTATTTTTTTGTGGTATATTTCTGATTATACAAAACTTCCTAAAAAAATGAAGGATGCAATTATGGATAGCAATAATGATGTCTATCTTAGCACTGCTTCTGTTTGGGAAATCGTAATTAAAAAGAGTATCCAAAAAATTGAACTTCCGGACAATTTAGTAAGTTTCATCGAAGAGCAGAGAATTCTTCACAAAATCAATTCACTACCCGTTAAAGAACAGGACTTAGTTCATATAGAATCAATGCCTTATTTACATAAAGACACTTTTGATAGATTATTGATTAGTCAATCAATAGCAAATAATCTGACCTTTATGACCAGGGATAAAATTATTAAAAAATATTGCAAAGTATTTGATTTTTATATTTTTTGATTATTTATTACCTTTGCGTTCTTTGCGAGTTTTGCGTGAAAAATTCTCTCGCAAAGCCCGCAGAGAACGCAAAGAGAATTATTTTCTAAAACCTGATTTTACGCTTTAAACTACTCTTATCTAACTCATCAAAAGTTAAATAAGAGTGTATTTTTTATCATTAACCATTAACCATTGACCATTAACCATTAACCATTGACCATTAACCATTAACCATTGACCATTGACCATTGACCATTAACCATTAACCATTGACCATTGACTGTCTAATCCTGAAATAAGTTGACTCCAAAATTAACTAATTTTAAGGAGTCAAAAATGTTAAAAAAAGAAACGACCGGACTGC
>JAERMQ010000058.1 GCA_016844745.1 Ignavibacteria bacterium
TTTTGTTCGGTGAAGTGGTTAAAATTGTTTAACTTATAATTTGTTATGACGTTTATAATTGCAATTTCATTTATTTTCACTGATTAAGGTATTAGTAATAAAAAATTTAAAATTAATTATAATTGGCATTTAATTATTTACAAAATTCAGAAAAAATAACGAGCAGGAAAAATGGAAAAAGATATTAAATTCATGAAAAAATATTCATGAAAAAATATTCATAAAAAAATGAATACAAACGTTCCTTTAACAAAACGACTAATGAAGAATGATAGATTTTAAATAAATTGATAATATTTTTAAGAAAGCTGTAACTTTTCTTATTTTGAACTGTTTATTGTATTATACCGAATTTAAAATAATTTTTTTCGGAGTAATTATGAAAATAATCTTCTTTTTATTAGTATTAATACTATTATTTCTTTGTAATATTGCCCTATATTCCCAAGGCTGGATGCCTGTTATTATCAATGAGAGAGGCGACACAATCCATTATACTTGGCCACCGCCGGATAGCACTTACTCTCAAAAAGAACTCATCATCAGATTCAGAAAAACAGCACTGAATCTTGAAAATCTATGTTATAATTATGATTATATTTCAGATGAGAAAACCGGTAAAAAGAAGGATAAGCCGCTTAGTTTTTTCATATCAGATTCATTGATATCGGCTCTCATGGCTCAAAGGTTCGATTTAGACTATCTAATTACGAATCCTGAATTAGTTACAACTATATTGAGTTTTGGGGCTTCAAGCTTGAGAAGAATGATATGGGCTAATCCGTGTAAGGATACTTTATCGCTGACACGAACTGGAGATACCATAATTTGTGATGATTATCTTTGGATGGTGCTTGAGTTTGAATTTGATGTAAATGTAATCGATATTGCTTATTTATTAACGATTTTTTTTCAATCCGATATCGTTATTGCGGATTTGGATTATTATTTATATTCAAATATTAAACCGTATGACCAGTATTATGTTAGCAAACAGAAAAGCTTGCAGAGCAGTATGTCAAGTGTGGAGAGAGCCTGGGATTTTCAAAAAGGAAATTATGAAATAAAAGTGGCAGTACTTGACGATGGGATTGATTATAATCATCCTGATTTCGGTGGTAAAAAAGGATCGGGAGAAAAGATATCTTTTGTATATAATTTTTGGGATGCCTCAACGACTTTTTCGGGTAATGCACAAACACCATTTGGAAGTCATGGTACGCCAGTCGCAGGAATAATAGGAGCTATTACAGGAGGCAGTAATACTTTTGGTATAGCTGGTATTGGAGGCGGATGGGCATCTGAAAACAAAAAAGGATTACAAATATTAAGTTATAATGTTACAGGTGCTCTTGGTAAAAGTAAATTTGAAGATTATATTAATGGCGCTTTAAGAGCAGCATCTTCAAGAAGTGTTAATTCACCTTATGGAAATGGTTGCCATGTAATTAATATGAGCTTTGGAAATGATAAATATTCAGCATCCATGAAGGCAGCATTAATGTGTGCATACCAAAACGGTGTGTCTTTGGTTGCTTCCGCCGGTAATGAAAGTAGTACAAATACAAATATAATCCCTGCAAATTATGACCCTTCAACAATAATTGACGTTGGCGCAGCTGATTATCAAAAAAATCGAATAGGTTATTCGAATTATAATAAGAATATAGATATTATTGCACCAGGTGGATGTGACAATGATTTGCGTTACTCTGAGGGTTGCTCTGAAACGAGTAATTCATTTGTCTTTACAGATTATCCCTTATATTTTACAACACCTTATAGTACAACTTTTGGTTATTTTGCCGGTACATCTGCTGCCGCTCCTCATGTTGCAGGCGTTGTAGGACTTCTTCGCTCCGAAGCATTAGACAGGGTTTATAATAATTCTCCCGGTTTGTGGTATAATCTGGAACCCGAAGATTATGAAGGTATGATTAAAGCCTCTGCTGAAGATGGAACTTTAACTGATTTTGATATAGAAACCGGTTGGGGATTTCTAAGGGCTGACAATATATTTGAAATGTTATTTGGCGGTTATGAAATCTCACATTTTCAATCTACTGATATCTCGAGTTCTACAGATTGGAGCGTTGTTTCGGGTACTTTTTTCTTTAACGAAAATTTGAATATTTCGGACTGGTCTTCTACTTTCGTTTCTCAAGCATGTTATGCTAAACAAAAGACCTATTTCGGCGAAATTGTAATGCCTTCAAATTCATGGACGAATGACAACCGCTATGTATGGGGAAGGAAAGGCAACGGAAACATTGGAGGTTATAGCGCTGCAAATCCGAATTTTCAAGTCCGGTACACTGAAGTCATTTCCGGCGATGGAGATGGTAATAATCTTGTACCAAACTTAAAGCATAATAATAGTTCAACCGTAACATTAAAAACTTACCAATACGATTTATATGATTTGAACAATAATCACATAGGTATATTCCCGCCTTCAAATGAGCTTGGATTTAATATTTCGGTCTTTGCTAAAAAAACAGTAACAAGGATTGAAGAGCATAATATTGATTATGACCTAATAAGTATTTATCCCAATCCTTTTAATGAGCAGTTTAGTATTAAATTGGAAAAAGAAATTTTTTCAAAAGGTTTAATACAAGTATTTGACCTAAATGGAAATCTTTTCCTTGAACAAACTCTAGGACAACATTCATTAAACTTAAATCAAACAATTATGACAACAAATTTACCTCAAGGTATTTACCTTCTTAAATGTAGTATAAATAATAAAATCAGTTACTATAAATTAATTAAGAGGGGATAGAAATGAAAACAATGTTATTTTTTCTGTCCTTTCTTTTCCTAAATATGAATTTTTCTAACGCACAACCACATTGGGTCCAAACGACAGGCACACCTATAATTAATTCATGGGTGAGATATATCTCAATAGATAATAAGAGGAACCTTTTTGCAAACCCAGCGAATTACGCTTATAAATCTTCTGATAGAGGTGATTCATGGTTATTATTAAAAAACTTAAAATTGTCTTATGGTGATTATTCACGATTTTTTTGTACAAAATCAGGTATTTGTCTTGCTGCTTTAGATTCCGGATTATTATTATCAAGCGATGAAGGAAATTTGTGGGAAAAAGCTGATATTTCTGATAATATTTTTTCTTTTGCGGAAAGTAGCTTGGGTAGAATTTACTTAGGAGGTATCAACAATCTTTATTATTCTGTCGATTATGGTAAAAATTGGAGTATAATTCCTACCGGTTCAAATGATTATATCACTTCCATTGATATACTGAATGAGAAATATATATTAATTGGTACCAGAGTTGCATCCTTAATATTTCTTTCTTCTGATACGGGTAAAACATTTCATAGGCTTTCTATTTCTCAACCTGAAGGAAATTATAGTCAAGTAATATTTACAAGAAATGCAGGGATAATGGTTAATTTGAGCGACGCTCAAGGTGATGGGAGAACTATGTTATCTAATGATACAGGCAAAACATTTTATGAAATTTCTGAAGTCAATTTTCCATCCGACTTTCTGAAATCTGATAAAAAAGGTAATATCTATATTGGTAGTCAGTGGGGTCTTTTTAGAACAACGAACGAAGGAAAAAGCTGGGAAAATATAAGCGACGGTTTACCTCCAAATAATTATATTACTGATATTTGTTTCGGGAATAATAATGATGCTTATATCAGTTCGAGATACGGTGTTTACCGATGCGAACAGATTACAAATGTAGATGAATATGATGGTAAAGGATTCAATGAAATAACAATTTTTCCGAACCCCTCAAATAAATTCATCATTGTCCAATTTTCAGTGACTGTACCGGATTTTTACCTAATTCAAATTTATGATTTATTCGGAAATATTTTATTCAAGAATGATAATGAATATTTACCCGAAGGAATTTATAAAAAGGAAATAGATCTCGTGAATGCATCGCAAGGTTTGTACTTTTGCAGGATTTCGTCCAAAAAAGAAATAAGAAGAAAGTTATTATCAATTGTTAAATAATCAGGAGTAACATAATTAATTCCATTTCTATATCAATTAAAGAATAAAAAACGCCTTTTAATTCCTCAATAAAGAAATTAAAAGGCGATTTTAGTTATGAGAAACTAATTCGCTTTGAGTTTTACTATTCGGCAGCTTTCTCTTTTGCTTCTTCAGCAGTTTTGGCTTTTGCAGCTTCCCGCTTTTTGCGCAATTCTTTACGGCGTGCATAAGTTGCTTTAGTTGCTATTTTATGTTTTTCGACTTCAGCTTCTATTTCGGTAACCGGCTTACCCTTTTTTAGTAGGTTTCTATAAAGGAGCACACCTTCGAAACTAAGTAATTGACGCACAACTTCGGTAGGTTGAGCGCCGCAATTAAGCCAATATATTGCCCTGTCGGTATCAATTTTTACTTTGGACGGTGCATTATGCGGGTCGAAATAACCCAGCCGTTCCAGGTAAGCGCCATCGCGGCGTTTGCGTCCGTCAACCGCAATTATATCATAAATCGGATGATGAATTTTGCCTTTTCTTCTAAGTCTTAACTTAACCATTTAATAAAAATCCCATTTTTAAGAAACAACAAAATTACGATTATTTATTTTAATTTCCAAATCCCGGAGGTAAATTTAATCCCCTCAATAATCCGGAGCGTCCGCCACGCGAGAAATTCTTCATCATTTTACCCATATCATCGAACTGTTTTAGCAATCGATTCACATCCTGAACCGTTGAGCCGCTTCCTCGGGCAATTCTTTGCCTTCGCGAACCGTTTATTATTTTCGGATTGTCTCTTTCTTGCCTTGTCATAGATAAAATAATAGCTTCAATTTTACCGAAAGCCTTATCGTCGATATTTACATTCCTCAATGTTTTATCCATACCCGGTATCATACCGAGCAAATCGCGCATCGAGCCCATTTTCTTAATCGTATTCAACTGCTCTAAGAAATCCTCCAAAGTGAATTGGTTCTTACGGATTTTTTCCTCTAACTTCTGGGCTTTCTTTTCATCGATTTCCTGTTCGGCTTTCTCGACAAAGCTGACAATATCGCCCATTCCGAGAATACGGGATGCAATTCTATCGGGATGGAAAGGCTCGAGTGCATCAAGCTTTTCGCCGGAAGAAATAAATTTTACAGGCTTGCCAATCACTGATTTGACCGATAACGCTGCTCCTCCACGAGTATCGCCGTCTAATTTGGTAAGGACTATGCCTGTCAATTGCAATCTATCGTTGAAGGCTTTTGCCGTTGTCACCGAATCCTGACCAATCATCGAATCGCATACGAAAAGCGTTTCAGTTGGTTTTACAGCCGAAGCAATATTCTCGACTTCCCGCATCATTTCTTCATCAATTGTCAATCTACCTGCTGTATCGAGAATGATTATATCCCTTGCAAATTTTCTCGAATAGGTAAGGGCATCATTTGCTATTTTTACAGGGTCGTTGGATTCCGTAGAAAATACAGGTATCTTGATTTGGTCTCCCAACTGCTTTAACTGAAGAATAGCCGCAGGGCGATGTACGTCGCAAGCTACCAACAGCGGCTGCCTGCCTTTTTTCCGCAAGCTTTTTGCAAGCTTAGCGCAGAATGTGGTTTTACCTGAACCCTGCAAACCAGCTACCATAACGACAGTTGGCGGATGAGATGCAAACTGCAACTCACTGCGGTTGCTGCCAAGTGTCTCGACTAATTCGTTGTAAACTATTTTAACTATTACCTGCTCCGGGAGAAGTGAACCTTTGACTTCAGCCCCTAAGGATTTCTCTGTTACGTTATCCACGAATTGTTTGGCAACCTGTAAGTTAACATCTGCTTCGAGCAAAGCACGGCGTATTTCACGCATCGCTTCGCCGATATTTTCTTCTGAAATCGTTGCCTGTCCCCGAAAGCGCTTTAGGGCGGATTCGAGTTTTTCTGTTAAATTTTCAAACATAAAAATAATACCGTTAAAATTTTCGGACTACAAAGTTAAAGATTTTACAATTACAGGCAAAACTGTTTGTTAAAATCAGAAAAAAATCCCAATTTATTATAATAAAATTCGATAAATTTGAAGATTATTCTAAATCGAATAATATATATTAACATAAATTAATTTTTCTGGGATGTGAATATGGATAAAGTTGAAAAGAAAGAATCATCAGGCTCAACAGTATTGAAATTTATTAATAACTTCAAAGATGCATTGCTTGCTTTGATTCCGGTTTTCGACCGTTGCAATATTAAATGGGCGGACGACCAGCAGTTCGATGATTTCGAGGGAATATCCGAAGCGCTTTTTAAATGGATTGTTTCATTTAGTCTGGAAAATATTGCAGTAAAAGTATGCAATGTTGTGCCCGATATGCCGAACTATGGTTTCTTTTATAAGGATATTTCGAAATTGAGTTTCATTGAGGTAATCAGCAAAACAGAAGAAAAACACTCAGGGATGCTTGTTTTTGTTGCTTTGAAGAGTAATGATGCTCCTTTCGATTCCGTCCATTGTAATAAAATTGACGGTATGGGACATTTAATCGAAGAAGATATTGTCATACCACTCGAAGACGTTAATTTCCGTTTTCTGCTTCGATTGCCAAATGGTAAGATACAGGCTTTTGTTTGATTCAGAAAGAGTTCTAATTCAATTGAGGTTGAAATTTTTTGGAATTCAAAAGTTAGTGAATGTGCTAAAACTTGCGATTATGAAATATAAAAATCAAAAGGAATGTCATTCTGAACGAAGTGAAGAATCCAGTCCTAACACGCTTTCTGGATTCTTCACTTCGTTCAGAATGACATTCTTTAATTTATTTATTTACTCAAATAGAATCAATAATAGTCTTCTTTACTTTATCTTTTTATTCATTTCGTTTTTTAATTGTAAAGCCCAGATAGTTGACCTGCAGGATATGTCGATGTACAGCAGTTTGGGAATTCTCGATAGCCGAGAGTTGTTCGATGACGGATTACTCAGAAGCGCAGAACAAAACCTGTTCAAAACAATAAAAAAATTTCCTGGAGGAACTGCAACAGACAAGGCAAATATCTTACAAGCCGAAATTGACTTTGCCGATAAAAAATATCATTTTGCGGAATCAGGACTTACTTCTTTTATAGAATCCGGGGATAATTCACCTGTCAGACCTCATGCCGCCTTACTTAGGGCTTTCGTTCTATTAGAACAAAAAAATTATAAATCAGCGGAATACTATTTCCGTCAATCCCAGAAAATTGCCGAAGATGAATTCAAATTCCGCCAAGACAGCGTATATATTACAATTGCACATAATTCAATTTACTGGCGGGCATTGTCGATTGCTCAACAGGGTAAGTATCAGGATGCAGATACAGTCTTTGCGGAATGTGCTACCAAGTATCCTCACGGCGCATATTCAGATGATGCATTATATGCATTGGGATTGATTTCTGAAATTAATCGCAAATTCGAAGAAGCGGCTGCATTTTTCAGTACGATAGCAAAAAATTATCCATTATCCAACACTTTCGTGGCTGCCCGTATCCGGCTCGCCAATATCAAATTGATTCTTCGTGAAGGTGCTTCTTCGATTAGCTCACTCGAATCTGCCGAAACTGCATGGCAACATATCAAAATCAAAGATTCTTTGGGTCTCAGGTATGAAAATCAGGATTATTGCACCGGAGCAGAAGAAAAACTCCTTTATCTGCGCGGTGAAGCAAATAATCTCTTGGGGAATTTCGAAACTTCATTAGGGTATTTTAATAAATTTTTCGCCAAATTCCCAAAATCGGCATTGAGAAATTACGCACGTCTCGCTATGGGATGGGCTTATCTCAATAAATCGGATTATGAAAATGCACTCAAACAATATGATATTGTAATTAAGGAAACCGATAATCTTAATAAGTACAATTTAAAGCCGATAGCTCAGTTATACAGAACTGTTGCGCTTAAGCGGAATGGCGAAACAACACAGGCAAAAAAGGAATTAACTGCCCTAAGCCTTCAACCGGATTATCCTTTGGCAAGCTATGCATTACTCGAGCTTTCGCAATTGTTATATGAAGGAGGAGAGCTTGATTTGGCGCGTCGTAATCTGGAACGAGCAAAAGGGGAATCAACGGAAGCTAACCTTAATGTGCGCATTCATCTGTTATTAGGAGCCGTGTTATTCGAAGAAAAGAGCTGGGAAAAAGCAGCTTTCAGTTATAAATCAGCAGAACAAATTGCACTTGCAAGCTCCGAAATTTATATGCCACGAAGAAGTTTGTATATTTCCGAAGCCAGGCTAAAAGGCGGAATTGCTTTGGTTCAGTGCCTCCGGTCTTCGGAAGCCATGACTTCGCTTCAGAAATTCATTAGCCAAAACAAAGATGACAAACGTGCCGACGAGGCTGCATTCTGGCTTGCCGAAGCTTATTATCGCAGTGAATTATTTAAAAATGCCATTGAAACATATACTGCATTCCTTGCTCAATATCCTTATTCCAAACGCCGGGAGGAAGTCTGGTACGGACTCGGCTGGACATATTTTCGCCTGAAGGATTTCCGGCAATCATCTGCAACATTCGATAAAATGTTGGCTGAATTCCCTAAATCCGAATTTGCCGTAGAAGCGTTAATCCGTAAAGGTGACGGCTCCTTCCTTATGAAGAATTATAAAGTTGCGGTCGATGCTTACACAAGGGCAAAAAATCTATCCCCAACTACAGACGAAGGACAATATGCCGCTTACCAGATTTGCGAAGCTCAATATCGTCTAGGGCAATATGAGTATGCTTTTTCATCCTTGATGGATTTTGTAGGGCATTACAGCCAATCGCCTTATTCTCCTTATGCGCTTTATTTAATCGGATGGATACGATTCCAGCAACATAAATATCGCGAAGCAATCGACGGATTCAAATATTTAATTTCAGCATATCCTCAAAGTGGACTAACTCCACGCGCACATTATGCAATAGGCGATGCGTTTTATAATCAGGGTAACTACGAAGAAGCTATCAATGCCTATAAAAATGTGATACAGATGTTCCCGAGCGACCCACTCGCACCGGAAGCAATGAAAAGTATTCAATATTGTCTGGTTTCCCTTGGTCGTGAAGAGGAAGCCATCGCTACGGTCGATACATTTATTACGGCAAATCCCGGCTCGCCTTTTACAACCGATTTCATTTTCAAAAAAGCCGATATGTTTTATTCCGGCAGGAAATTCTCCGACGCCGCTACGGAATACGAGAAATTCGTTCTGAACAATCCCGAAGGCGAACGCACACCCGAAGCACTATTCTGGCTTGGTAAAAGTTTTGCAGGTATGGGTGATGTTGAAAAAGCAATAATGACCTATAATAATCTCCGCAAAAAATTCCCGAAAAGCGAATTAGTTCCGACTGCCCTGCTTGAATCAGCCTTATTAAAAAAGCAAGCGGGAGATATTAGTGCTGCTGATTCCATATTCAGAACTCTCGAAATTCAATTCCCCGAAAATCAATATGCTGCGCAAGCCGGCTTCGAACGTGCTTTAATAAAATATTCCATGGGCGATACAACCGAAGCAATCAGGATTTTCCGTACGGTTTCGGATAACTTCAAAGGTTCGGAATGGTCGAATCAGAGCCGGTATATGTTAGCTATGTACTGGAGAAATACCGGAAAAAATGATTCTGCGCTTGCCCATTTTAACATACTTGCATACCAGGAAGATAATCCTTCACTTGCAGCAGAAGCGCTTTACCGCATAGGAGAAATCTGGGTGCGTTCGGATAGCTGCAACCGGGCAATTGAATCCTTTGCCGCAGTAAAAGAGAAATTCCCTATAATAGAAGAGGAATGGTATCCTCTTTCGTTATTGAATATGGGACAATGTTATGAGATATTGGGTAGAATCGAAGAAGCTAAAGAAATATACAGGTTATTAGCATCACTACGTCCCGAAGATGAATACGGGAAGACAGCGCAGCGGCGGCTTAGTAGGTTAAAGTAATCAGGGTACTACAAAAAAACTGTCATTCCTGCGAATGAGACTGAGTGAAAAGTCGAATGAAGAACCTCACCCTAACCCTCTCCAAAGGAGAGGGAATTTATTATTCCCTCTCCTTTGGAGAGGGTTAGGGTGAGGTTCTTCATTCGACTTTTTTCACACAGTGCGAATTCAGGAATCCCTTCCAATTACTACATTTTTACTTTAAATTTTCAATTATTTTATTGTAATCTGCATGAGAACCAATCCAAAACCAAATGATAACATCATTTTTAACTGTGCCAATTGCTCGCCAGCCAATACCAATCCTTACTGAATAAATATTCGTTACTTCTTTTATTTCTTTAAAATTCAGGCTGGGATGGTAATTATTATCCTTCCAAAGGCTATAATTTTTTCTTGCAAGATTCTTTATTCTAATAGGCAGATAACTAAAGGTGGGTTCTAAAAATTCAATTTAGGCTGTCATTCTGAGCGAAGCGAAGAATCTATCTTGTTGATTTTAAAGAAAACTGGATTCTTCGCTTCGCTTTAAAGAAAACTGGATTCTTCGCTTCGCTCAGAATGACAATTTTTAGAACCCCCCTAAAGCATTTAATAAATTTTATTGTTAAATGTGATTTCACAATTCATCAAATCCTTTTTCGAGTGTATTGCCTGAATTGTACTCGTTCAATGCTTCCTGAGCCATGATTTTCAATTGAGCAGATGTTTCAAAAATACTTTTATCGAAATTTAATTCATTTTCGATATCCTCATTCCAGTAAAAGACTAAATTGTTCTGGAGTTCTTCAGGAAGGGAATCAACTTTATTAAATAAATTTTCTACTTGAGCTAACATTATTACCTTTCAAATAATTTCTATAGAAAACGAAGTAAGAATTAGAATATTTTAATCAATTATTCAATAATCAAATTGCACCAATTTTCACTATCTTTCACCAATTTTCACCGGTTTTTTTATTTTTTTCGTTTCAACCTTTTGAAGTCAGGTAGTCAACTGATGACTTTTTTCTCATTATTTACCGCTTTTTACTACTTTTTACTATGAATTTTAGATTTTTTTATTTCCAATTAATTCAAATTTTCAAATTGTTTCATTTTCAAATTGAATGTTTTAATACTTTTTACTATGTATTTTCCCTTAATTGTTTAACATTTTTTTTTCACCCAAACCATTATAGATTGACCAGCCTCAATTTCAAAGAACGATACTTACAAAAATAAACAGGGTAAAAGTGATGGCATAAAAATGATTTTAAAATTATTTGGAAATAAAATAAAAATAATTTAAGATTGTTAAGCAGAGAGCAAAGATGAAGTTTTCATCAATAAAGACACAAAAGCCTTGGGAAATGTTTCCAAAGTTTTTTTTTATTTTATAGTAAAAATGGTTAAATTGCTTTTTTCAAAGTAATAAACGTGGAAAATGCAAAATCAACTTTATTATGGTGATAACCTTGAGGTTTTGAGAAAATATATTGGAAACGGAACGATTGACCTTTGTTACATTGACCCGCCTTTTAACTCAAAAAGAAATTATAACCAGATTTATAATAATATAGGCAAGGAAGACAAAGCACAAGCACAAGCGTTTATTGATACATGGACTTGGAATTCTCTATCTGAAGATGGTTTATTTGAGATTTTAAATAATTTCTATGGAGTCTTTACTGTTCAAAGTATTGAATTAATCAAAGGTCTATCAAAAGTACTTGGCAAGGGTAGTCTGCTGGCTTATCTTATTAGCATGACTTTAAGAATTGCTGAGATATTTAGAGTTTTAAAACCAACCGGAAGTTTTTATTTTCATTGCGACCCAACTGCAAGTCATTATTTGAAATTGATTATTGATGCTATATTTTGTTCTAAAGGTGGAGATTTTCAAAATGAAATAATATGGAAACGTTTTAATTTCCATGCCGATGCCAAAAGATTTGGTAATCTATCTGATAGAATTTTATTCTATACTAAGTCTTCGAAATTTACTTTTAATACGCAGCGGGAACCGTTTTCTGAAAAATATGTTAAAGATAAATTTACAGGAGAAGATGAAAGAGGAAAATTCTCACTTCATGATTTAAATCCACCAGGCGGGAGAGGTCCAATTTATAATTTCCACGGTATTTCACGACCATGGAGATTTACAGAAAATAAAATGAAAGCTTTAGATGCTGATGGAAGAATCTATAAAGAAGGTAAAACACCAAGATTAAAAAGATATTTAAATGAATTGAAGGGACAGGCTATTAGTGATATTTGGATTGATATTTTCCCAATTAATTCTCAGGCAAAAGAAAGATTAGGTTATCCGACGCAAAAACCAGAAGATCTATTAAAAAGATTAATTGAAGCGAGTTCAAATGAAGGTGATGTTATTTTGGATGCATATTGTGGATGTGGGACAACTATTGCAGTTGCTGAAAAATTTAAAAGAAATTGGATTGGCATTGATATAACTTATCAAAGTATTTCAGTTATTTTAAAACGAATGGAAGAACATTTCGGGAAAGCAGTAATTGAAAATATTAACCTAAATGGTGTACCAAAAGATTTTGAGAGCGCTGTATTACTTGCTCATAAAAAGGATGACAGACTTAGAAAAGAATTTGAAAAATGGGCTGTACTTTCTTATTCGAATAATAGAGCCATGATAAATGAAAAGAAAGGAGGAGACGGTGGTATTGACGGCATTGCATATATTTATGACAAAACTGAAGATAATGAAGATGATTATAAACAGGTAATTTTCAGTGTTAAATCCAATAAAACATTGAATCCAACTGTCATTCGTGATTTAGCAGGTTCATTAGATAATGGAAAAGCTGCTAAAGGCTTTTTGATTACTCTTTATCCAATGGAAAATTTAGTCAAAGAATCTACAAAATATGGGAATTACGTAAACAAATTCAATGGGCTTTCCTATCCTAAAATTGAAGTAATAAGTATAAAAGATATCTTAAACGGTAAAAGATTTGATATGTTAGTTTCTCAGGAAATATTGAAGAAAGCCGTAAGGAAAAATACAGCCGAGCAAGAGGAGTTGTATGAAAAATTTAAGGAATCAAATGAATAATTACTATTCAAATGTTTATTGGCATTTTGTAGGTTCACCTGAAGATATGGACTGGTCTGAAATATATAGACCTAGCGATATAATTATTAATGGTAGACAAACAAAAAGTGATGATACTTGTATGAAGATATTAAAAAGTATTATTCAAACTAACAAATTGTTAGCTAAATCTACAATAAGGTTTGATGAATTTGAAACTGAAAAATTTTGTTGTGTTACAGATATACCAATACAAAATTTAAAGGAGCATACAAAATATTATGGAAATTGTGCAATTGGATTTGAAGCAAATACTATATATTGTTCAAATTTTCAACCAGTTTCTTATATAGATAGTTACTATCCAATAGTAAATGAAAGAATTGTAGATAATTACAATCAATCGAACCAATATCAATCAATTCCTAAATCAGATGTAAAAAAAAATAATGACATTTCTTATAAAAATTCGAAATCATATTATGATAAGAAATTTATAAAAAAATACGGACAAGAAGCATTATCATTTATTAAACCTACTATCTTTTCTACTAACCAAGAAGACACTTTTTATAGAGAACGTGAATGGAGGAAAATTGGTAATTTTGAATTTGGGCCTAATAAAATAGCATCTATTATTTTGCCTGAAAATTATTTCTATGAAATTTTAGAATTTCTTATAACAAAAAATATTAAAGATGTTCCAATTTTGACATGGGAATTATTAGAAAATATTTAATTCAAAAATGATAAAATTAAGGGATTAAAGAAATTAAATGTATTTATTTAGTTCGAAGGCAAATAAAAAAAATACATTATATTAATCTGTGGTGCTATACATTTCAAAATCCAATTGATATTACAAGCGTTAAATTTATTAAATCAGTCTGCTATAAATTGAATCAAAAAATTGAAAATTAGCATGAATGAAATTATAACCAATATAATTTACAATAAGGATGTTCTGGAAGTTTTAAAAGAACTTCCTGATAATTCTATTGATATGGTTTACGGTGATCCTGATTATAATGTTGGTATCAACTATGCTGGCAATAATTACTCAAAGAAATGGAATGATTATATAGATTGGTACATCGAATTGACGAAAGAAAGTATGCGAATTTTAAAGCCAACCGGAAATCTTTTTATGATGAATTATCCAAAACAAAATGCTTATCTGCGTGTAAAATATCTTGATGCTGCTGCTTATGATGTTCAGGATTATGTTTGGGTTTATAATACTAATGTGGGACATAGTCCTCGCAGATTTACTACTGCTCATCGTTCAATTTTACATGCAACAAAATCAAAAGGTAATAATTTTTACAAGGAAAATGTTGCAGAACCGTACAAAAATCCCACCGATAAAAGGATTTTACAAAGAATTGCCGATGGAAATACGGGTAGGATGCCATATTCCTGGTTCTATTATGATTTGGTAAAAAATGTTTCAAAGGATAAAACCTTTCACTCATGCCAAATACCTTTACCATTAGTCGAAATGCTCATTAAATCCTGCACACAGCCAAATGATACCGTTTTCATTCTATTCGGAGGCAGCGGTTCTGAAATCATTTTATGCAAAAATCTAAAACGAAATTATATAAGCTGCGAGATTCATCCGGAATATTATAATATGATTATTGATAGAATTAATAATAATGGTGTGATACGAAATGATTTTAGATTGGATTTTATCAAAGAAAAAAATTCAAATGATGAAATCAATCATCTAAATTTGCATTTATTTTAGTAGAAATATAAACAAAAATGAACCATATTATCGCGTAGCGATTATATATCCGTAGGAGAAATTATGGCGAACACATACACCCAGCTTTACATCCAAATTATTTTTGCAGTCAAAGGAAGACAAAATATAATCCCGACTGAAAAAAAAGATGAGCTTTATAAATACATTACCGGTATAGTTCAAAATAAAGAACATAAATTATTTGCGATAAACGGTATGCCAGACCATATCCATATATTTATCAGCAATAATCCTGATGAATCATTATCCGGTTTAGTAAAAGAAATCAAGAGATGTTCATCAATTTTTATTAATCAAAATAAATGGGTATTAGGTAAATTTGAATGGCAAGCCGGTTATGGCGCATTTTCATATTCTAAATCGCAATTAAAGCAGGTTTGTGAATATATTGAGAATCAGGAAAATCATCATAAGAAGGTTTCATTTAAAGCGGAATATATAGCTTTTTTAAAGAAATATGATGTCAAATTTGATGAAAGATGTATTTTCAAGGATTTTGAAGATGATGTATAATCGCTACGCGAAAAATCTCTTGATTCCCAATGATTCTTTCTACGGGTATTTAATCGCTACGCGATATTCTTTTGGCTTACATTGATTATTATTACGGACATAAAATCGCTACGCGATATTTATTTTGGTTCACATCCCTTTTTATTGCAGACATTTAATCGCTACGCGATAAGTTTTATTCACTTTTCACTTTTCATTATTCACTATTCTTCTCCACCAACCACGTCGTAGCCTGGGCAGTCGGTGTTACCATCAAATCCTGAATCGTCACGTGCTTGGGACGGGTTGCACAGAATAACGCTGCTTCGGCAACATCCCTGCCTTCTAAAGGCTTATATCCAAGATAGACCTGAGCAGCACGGGCTTCATCTCCATGAAACCGCACCTTTGCAAATTCCGTTTCGACTAATCCAGGGTCTATATTTGTAACACGAACGCCGGTGCCTACCAAATCGACATGCATGCCTTTCGTCAGCATTTTGACGGCTGCTTTTGTTGCGCAATAAACATTTCCACCTATATATGCCTCAGTACCGGCAATGGAAGCTATATTGATGATAATGCCATTCTTGCGTGCAGCCATTTCGGGAAGAATTGAATTAGTTACATTGAGCAATCCTTTGATATTGGTATCAATCATTTCATCCCAGTTTTCAGGTTTGCCTTCCTGGATTTTTTCTATGCCACGGGCAAGTCCGGCATTATTGATTAAAATATCGACGGGACGCCAGTTATCGGGCAGGTTGAGAGCTTTGGATACATCCTTCCGACGCCTAACATCACAGCTCAATATGAAAGTTTCTGTGGCGTATTTGTCGTTTAATTCGATAGCAAGTTGGTTAAGATTTTCGGAGCGGCGGGCAAGCAATATTAAACGCGAACCGGCTTCCGCAAAGACTTCGGCGCATGCCCTTCCGATTCCTGACGATGCCCCGGTAATAAGGGTAATTTTGTTTTTGAGCAGCATTTTTATATATTGAACTGATATTGATATATCTTTGTTGTTTTTGTTCCTTCTAATCACGTCAAGAGGAACTCTTGACGTGAGGGGAATAATTATTGAACTGACTGTGAAATCTTCTTTGCAACGTGCTGCACCAGCGAAATCATCTTAGGATAATTCATTCTTTTAGGACCGATAAGCCCAATCGAGCCGGTTGCAGAACCAAACTGATATGAGGAAATAACGATACTATAATCATCCAACTTTTCGTTTTTAATTTCCTTGCCAATCAGGATTTTCAGTGGATTAGTTTCCTCTTCTGATTTTTCAAGCAGATTAACTATTATTTCTTCATTTTCAAGTATTTCAAATATCCCCCGGACTTTTTGAATATCTTCGAATTCCGGATTTTTCAGAAGATGCTTCGTACCGGCAATAATTAAGCGGTCTTCGGCGCCGTGATATTCAAAAATCTTATCTACCGATTCGATGAATACTTTAACTAAAGAGCGGTCATGATATGGTGAATCCTGCATCATCTGGGAAAAATTGTCACGCAGGAACCGCAGCGGTTTTCCACTTATTTTTTCGTTTATATAAGTCCAGATTTCGCTTAATCGCGATAAATCTATTTCGAATTCTGCTTCCAGGTTAACAGTCCGTACAATTTTAGAATCGAGTGCAAGAACAACTAACAACCGCGTAGTGGAAAGGGGAATAATTTCAATCCTTTCTACTTTAAGCTCCTCCAGATGAGGTATTTCGACAATGCCGAGAAAATTTGATAGAGCGCCTAATACTTTCGAGGCATCCCGTAAAATATCTTCGGGGTAGTTTGAACTTACGATTTCCTGAACCGTTTTTATTTCAGTACCGGATAAACTTTCTATATCATTAAGTGAATCAACGAAAAACCTGTACCCCTTATCTGTTGGTATTCTACCGGCAGAGGTATGAGGATGACTAATATAATTCATTTCTTCAAGGTCAGCCATGACATTGCGAATCGTTGCAGGGCTTAGTTTACCAAGCTGGTCGAAATACTTAGCAAGATAACGGGAGCCGATTGGACTTGCCTTCAAAATATAGAGATGGACTATAGTTTGAAGGATTGATTTCTCCCGTTCACTTAAATTACTATGTATATCGCTGATTGCCATCGAACTTTAAATAAATTCAAAATATTCAACTCTTCCAAATGCAAATATAAAGAAAATGAAGGTACAATAATTACTGATAGTTCAATAATAAAACGCAGCTAAATTATACTCTTTAAGAGTCTGTGGAAAAACTAATTATATGGAAGAATGTCATTCTGAACGGAGTGAAGAATCCAGTTCCAATGCAGCTTCTGGATTCTTCACTTCGCTTACGAATGACATTCTTCTTTACTTTTTCAACAGGCTCTTAAATAAATAAATCATAATTTTTATATCTATTATTTTAATTTATAATCACAGGTATATACTTTTTCCGGAATTTGGATTCAATACTGATAAAATAGGCTCCAATAGCCAATCCTTCAGTTTTGTATGGAATTTTTAATCCATTATTCAAATTCAATCCGGTAAAAATATTTTCAACTACACTACCCTTACTATTATATAAATTTACTTTTAAATTTCCCGGAATTCCTGTTTGTATTAAAATATTTAGAATACCGTTGTGTTCCACAGGATTAGGATAAACTTTCACTTTGTCGTCAATTGTTAATTCGCCGTTATTAAATCCCAAAGTACTATTGACAATACCAAAGGTATAACGTTTGTCTATTTCTACATTTTGGGGATAGAATGGGATGTTAAAATGAAATATCTGATTTCTATTATTATTAATAACAGTTTGAATATATGCATTACCGTTATTATCGTAAAATAATAATCGAAGAGGGGCTGTATATTCATTCAATATTTTAATCCCACTCTGGACCTGATTAATATTTACTGTAACATTAAGATTTTTATCGGAGCCGGTATAAGGGGAAAAAGTCATATCGTAAATGGGATAACCAGCCGCGAAAAGCATCTCCCTGATATATGAATCGAGCGGTATTATCGGATTTTTTACGGAAGTCACAAAATGTGAGATGAAATCTTCGGTTTCGAGTGAACTGAATGCATATTTTTTAAATAAGCTATTCAAAACTGAAAAAATTGTGCTGTCCCCTAATGTAAACCTGAGCATGTGAAAAACCCAACTCGCCTTAGAATAAATAAGAGCGCTGTATGTTGAAAATGCCAATTCCGGGGGACATCCGAAAATCGGTACTGAATCAAGGTTGTGACGCGATTGATAATTATGCTTTTCATCATTTAATGAATAATGATAAGCCTGTTCACCTCCGATTCGTTCCAGCCAAAGCGCTTCGCACCATGTTGCTCCTCCTTCGTTGAACCACACATCATTCCATGTTTTGCAGGTTGTTAAATCCCCGAACCAATGATGTGCCGTTTCATGCAAAAATACACTTTCGTATCTTTTTTGGAGCAAATGCCTGTTGGAGACAATCATTGTTTGGTTTTCCATAGCTCCGACGTTATAAGGCTCTACAAAAGCACATCCGAGCTTTGAGAAAGGAAATTCGCCGAACATATCAGACATTATTTCCAAATAATAGGGCATATTCTTCAAGACATATCTGGCATTGTGTGTGGAATCGTTTATTTCAGTATTATCATAATCCTTTTGGAAAACGTAGTATTTTATTTCAACGGAATCGGCAGGATTGGAACGGCGTTTATACCAATCGGAATATTCTTTGTATTTGGAAGCCGCAGCACATATAAGGTAAGTTGAAATTTTCGTAGTATCGCTCCAGTAGTATGTTTTATCGAAAGGTGTTTCTTTTACCTTACCAAGTAATCCGTTCGATGCAACCGTATATCCCTGTGGAACTCTGACTGTTATTGCAGCTTCAGCCTTGTCATAAGGACTATCATTGCACGGCAGCCAGAACCGCGTATAATCCGGTTCACTCGAGGTATAGGCAAGTGTTTCATCCAGATTTTCTATTACATGCATATAATCTTTGCCTGTATAGCCTTTTTTAAAGCAGAAAAATCCTGCATTCAGGCTCAGTCTGTATGTATAGAAAACTTCAACTTGCAGTAAATCATTCTTCTGCCCCGGTTGAGGCAATGCCAGTGAAATGGTATTATTATCCTGTTTAGTTATATTATTAAGTTTTACATTATTGATAAAAGCTGAATCTATCTTAAGCATGCTTGCATCCAGAATAATATTACCTACATTATTAGAATCAAGCCTCATTGTGATTTTATTAATTCCATTCCACACATAACCATCTCCCAATTGTGAAGTGGAATTCAAGGGATTGTACCAATCGAGATAAATATCGTATTTCAGGACATCAAAAGGACGGCGCCTGACAGCATCGGTTTCCAGCAATCTGTTATATTTCTGCTTACAATGCAAATATGCATGCTCTTTGCTTACATTCATACCCTTACCTTCAAGCGGCAGGTAGTCAGGAATTTGAGAATAAATCTTATTCGAAATGAATATTAAAATAAATATAATTGAAAGGAATTTAATTTTTATTTTCATTTATACATTTCTAAAATTATGTTCAAAATAAAATCGACCGAACCGGATAAATCTTC
This sequence comes from Ignavibacteria bacterium, assembly GCA_016844745.1. Classification (GTDB taxonomy): domain Bacteria; phylum Bacteroidota; class Ignavibacteria; order Kapaibacteriales; family UBA2268; genus JAERMQ01. Next base: position 19,848 of record JAERMQ010000058.1, read on the forward strand.
CATTGTTGAATTGTTTTCAATTACAAAATCGGCAGCCAAACGTTTTTCCTCCAACGATATTTGCGATTTCATTCGCAGCAATACTTCATCTTTAGTTAATCCGCTACGGGCTATAGTTCTTTGAATGCAATTCTTAACTAATGAATCCACAACTATTATACAATCGAATCCTTCGTCAATTTCGGCTTCGTATATCAATGCGCTCTCAACAAAAATGATTCGTTCGCCGGACTGTTCCTTGCTTTCGATTACTTCGGTCATTGCATCTATAACTTTCGGATGAACAATTGCATTTAGTTTATTCAATGCTGAAAATTTCACATCATCAGGATTGAATACTAATTGCGAAAGCTCTCCTGGATTGAGTTTACCATCGTCTGAGTAAATTTTCTTCCCGAAACAGGATTCTAATTTCAACTTCACTTCCGAATCATTCAACATGACTTCTTTAGCCAATTCATCAGTGGAAATAACTAAATAGCCTCGTTTTGCAATGAGACCGGCTACTGTTGATTTTCCCGAACCGATGCCGCCTGTAATGCCTATTACAAATATTTGGTTACTTTTGTTCATAAGCCTTTATTATTATTCACTTTTTCAAAATTAATAATAAATTTTTAGTTACACGTTAAAACTTGACTGGTATTCTATATTGGATGTTTTGAAATTTTAAGAAATATCATTCCTGCGAATGAAGCTGTGTGAAAAGTCAAGAAGAAAGTCATTCAGCTTCTGGATTCTTCGCTCCGCTCTGAATGACTTTCTTGTTGACTTTTGATACAGCCTCTTAGAGTGGGGTTCTTTATTTTCCTTTACTTAATTACAACAAATTTCCTGACTAAATTAACTTCTCCTGCCGATAACCTACAATAATAAACACCGCTCTCCAAGCCGGATACCGGTAGTTCAACGGTATATTTTCCAACATTCAAATCAGTATTTAGCAGTGTCCTCATCTCAACACCGTTTGTGTTGAATATTTTCAAAGTTGAATGTATTGGATATGGTATGTGAATTTCAACCGATGAAAAGGATGGTGCAGGATTTGGCGATGGCTCTGAAAGGAAAAAATCAGAAATTCTATCACTTTCGTTTACTGGTGTTAAATCCCTGTATATTTTATTTACCTTGCCAATTTCAACATTTTCATATTGGGTATATTCAGTGCTACCGGGCCAACGGATTTCAACGCTGGAAATATCCGGATACTTACCTAATCCAAAATGCAAACGCGATGGTTTCTGCATCTTTTGCCCTCTTCCGGCGCTCACTTCCTGTGTGAATACTTCGCTTCCGCAATATACTTTCACCCTTGCACCTATCACGTTGTATTTCTCGTTAGCGCTTCCGACGGGTTCGATTTCAACAAAATTATTATCGAAATCGGCACTGTTTTTATACAATCGGAATTGGAATGCATCAGACATTGCTAAATCGAGTTTTCCGTCATTATCGAAATCAACCCAGCAGGCATCCCAACCTGTTGTTTTCTTTTCCAGTCCGTAAATGAAAGTCTGATTTTCAAATTTGCCGGTTGGTAATTGTACAAACAAATCTGCATATTGGCAATTGTAGAAAACAGTACTGATAAAGTCAGGCAATCTATCATTATTAACATCACCCCAGGCAGCGCCTGCAGCGGATTCCGAAACGGCGAATCCTAAATTGTTAGCCCATTTAGTATTATCATAGGTATCCCTGAATGAGAAATCGTCTAATAAGCCTGAATTGTTATAAATAGTTGTAGGGCGGTGGTCGATGGTTGAGCCGAAATATCTTGGATGTGCAAATTGGGAAAGCAATAAATCCATATCGCCGTCATTATCATAATCATACCAATCTACTCCGGTACCGTGATTATGACCTGAAGCATTCACATCGATTCCCTTAGTTTCAATTATATCCGTAAAATTACCCTTACCATCATTTTGATAAAATTCGTCGTATTGCAAAAAGTAATTTGTAACAAATAAATCCAAATCACCGTCATTATCATAATCCACCCATTGGGAGCCGCGGCTATTGCGGTTTTTCTCATATCGATAATTTGCCGGGTCCCATGCGCCATCAGGGTAATTATAGGTTCCATCATACTTAGGATAAATTCTTTTTGTGTCGTCGGTGAAGTCGTCGTTTTTATTATTAAGAAAGAAGTAGTTCGGGAGCGGTTCCGGATACGTCCCCCAAAGCTGCCCCATGAAAATATCAGGATATTTATCACCGTTAATATCAGCAATACTGAAAGAAGTAAGGGACGGCAATGGCGGAATACTTAGTACTTTTTCGGTAAAGGAGCCATTTCCGTTATTAGTATAAACTTTGCTCTTCCCGTCGGCAGTCTGGAGGAAAAGGATATCGAGTTTGCCGTCATTATTCATATCAAGAAACGCATTGCCGCTTGGAGAGCCGCTTAAGGAAGATTGCTGTGTTATATCGGTAAATGTTGTCCCCGCATTATTTTTTAGTAATTTCCCTCCTACAAGCAAATCGATGTAACCATCCTCATCGAAATCAGCAGTTGCAATTGATGCTGGGCTTAGATTTGTCGGTATTCCCATTGAAGCAGTTACATCCTTAAGGTATGCCGGTGATGTTTTTGATGGATATTCGACTGTTACGTCGCAAAGCGGTGCATAATCAGTAACAGCCCATCCGTTTGCGCTGGCAACATATATCTGCTGATAACCGAACTTAATATTGCTTGTACCTTCCATATAGCTGCAATAAGGAGCAATATGATTAGTATCGCATGCAAAGAAAAGCTGGTTATTGGAAAAATTTCCTACGATGATATAAAATTGATTATCATATATAGGTAATGGTTGGGTTAGGGTTAGCTCCCATGATTGTGTTCCTCCTTGAGGGGGTGCAATATTATCTAACTGCCAGGATGTTATTGCCGTTTTGCCTTGAGTTACCGAAAAAGCGTCAGGAGTAAGCGTACCGCCAAGTGCGCCGGTCAGCCAAACTGTAGCTTTGCCCGGAACGCCAAAGAAGTAAACTTTGACTTTTTTGATTGAGCAGGGAGCAGAGACGTAGAACTTGGCAGCCTGGAGTGGATAGGTTTGGGGGCTGAATCCCTGAATTACAGTACCGGTTTTTTTCCAGTAGCTTAGAGTTTCTTCGACAGCGAAAAGATTTGTTGAACAAATAATTACAACAAGGATAAGTAGAATTGTTTTCATAAATAATTCCTATTTTTGATTATTTTAATTAGTCAAATTAAGAACATTTTCAGATAAATACTAATGATTTGGAAAAAAATGTATAAAAATCTGTAGTTTCAATAAGGCAAAGAGAAACCCCCTAACCCCCTTTGAAAAAGGAGGAATAAAAATCCCCCTTTTTCAAAGGGGGTTAGGGGGTTTCTCTTATGCTTTTTCGTATTATATTAATTACTTAACTAATATTTTAGACGAAAATTTTCGAAAGTATTTTTTATTTTCGGAAAAATTGAATAATTTTGTAATCTTGCTCGGATGGCGGAACCGGTAGACGCACAGGACTTAAAATCCTGTGGGGTTTAAGCCCCGTGTGGGTTCGAGTCCCACTCCGAGTACAAAACCAAAATAAATTTTATTTAATTTCAATAACTTACAACTTGATTATATGAAAGTTAATTATAAGTTCGTTTCATATAAATTGTTCACATTAATACATATCAATTATCCATTTGCCATCATTCTTTGGATTTCCGATTATTTCCTGGCTTTTAGTATCAACAACCCAATCCATTTCCTCAAGAACCAAGTAACCTATTAAGGCGGGAACATTGTCATCTTTGTTTTCCATAACTTGCATAATAATTGAGCGGTCTTTTATGATTATTTCTGCACTTCTAAAAATTCTTAACTCTAAACTTCCATTGCCGGTTCTAACAGGTTTGGAAAAAGCAAAAGTTAGACCAAGTTCTTTTATTACTTTCGGTGGAAGGCAGAGATACGCAGCGCCGGTATCTACTATTGCGTCAATTTCTATACAACGGATTTCACTTTCTTTTATAATGCCTTTAGTAGCATCAGAAATATCAAAAAGGTTTTTCACAGTTACTTTTTCTGACGTCTTTCCCATATTTATTTCCCCTAATTTTATAAAACTATTTACTATTTAATACGACAAATGAAATTAATTATTGCATTGTCGCGGTTATTTTCATTTAATTCCATCCTTAACACACCGAACAGAAAAGCCACTTTTTTTAAAATCGCTGTATTTGTAGATTGCTGAACTACTGAAGTGCAGACTACGGAATATTGCCATATTTTCATAACTCTCCGTAGCAGACCAAAAACGCCCATTGCGACCAATCCAAGCAAAAAAACCTCCGTATCCATCCAGGAACCCCCCTGGTAGAGCAGTAAAGCCACTTTTATTTGTACCTTCGCTGTTGGGGCTTTGCCAATGTATAGTACCCTCTTCGATAAGTTTACCACCAGCGACATTTTCCCCTCCAAGAAAAACCGTTAATGTTGTCCATTCTGAATCACTCGCCACATGCCATCCGGTAGGTGCCAAACCGCGCGGGTCATTTACGGCATACCAGTTATATAACCTGCCGTAAACTGCCCCATTTGCAAGGTCGTTTCCATAATAACACCAAGCTCCGGTCTTAAGATTTAACCATTGAGCCGAATCAGTTATCTGAGGTATTTTATCACCGTTGGAATAATAAGCAACATCAAGATTTTTCTTCATCCATACCTGTGAGCCAATTGTAACAGTTGTGGAATCAACAGGTGTGGGATTTGTTGTAATTTCATTTCCACAGCCATAAAAGTGTAAAAAAACAACGATTGATAATATAAAAAATTTGTAATTCATAATAACCTTTTTTTATAATCTATTTTAAAAATATATTTTACTGAAATCCTGTACTACATCCCTTATAGACAAATAGTTTATTTATTCTTAATACAACGAACTGAACTGCCATAAAAGTTTTCGGCTTCGAATCTGTTGATATTAGTATTACTGAAGTTAAGAATCCTTAGCCATGAGTCAACTGCATTTTCTTTTGAAGAAGACCACCAATGACCAATGCATCCAATATTCATGAATATACCATCCCAAATACGATAACCACCTGGAAGAGCAGAAAATCCACTTTCGTTTGTGGCACAAGGGAAAAAGCTTCGCCAATGAAGAGTACCTGCCTCTTTCAATTTACCGCCAGCTACACTGTCACCGCCAAGAAAAGTTGTTAGTGTCGTCCATTCTGCATCTGAAGGGACATGCCATCCGGCAGGTGCCAAACCGCGCGGGTCATTTACGGCATACCAATTATAAAGTTTTCCGTAAATTTTACCTGAATCTGAATTATTCTCATAATAGCACCAAGCACCGGTTTTTAATTTTGGCCATTGAGCAGAATCTCTTACCTCAGGTATAGGGTCGCCATTACGATAGTGGTCAACATCAAGATTTCTTTTCATCCAAACCTGATTACCAATAATTACTTGTACTTTTGATTCAATTATTGTGAAATTCAATTCATTGCTTTTAACTCCATTAACTATTACTGCAACTTTCCCGTTTATTGCTCCTAAAGGTATTATCGCTTTTATTTGGATATCGGTCCAACTTGGGAATTCTATTGCTCTTTTGTTATCAAAGATAACAGAACTTGAGTCTTGCAAAGAACCAAAACCAGAACCGAATATATTAATAGTATCTCCGATAGAGGCAGTACTGGGTGAGATACTTGATATTTTAGGAGAAATTTTTGAAGGGTTGTTTGTATTATCTTCTTTACAACCAAAGAAGAAAGAAAATACAATGATTGCTAAAACTAATAATTTGTAATTCATAAGAACTTCGATTATTCAATAAGAATGTAATTTCACTAAGTTATGATTAGCTGAACAAATTTAATTAGAGGTAACAAAATTATCATTAATTATTCTTAATACACCGAACTGAAAAGCCATTTTCCTTACTGCTAAAGAAATTGCCGATATAATCATCATCGTTGTACAGATACCTGCACCATACCAAAGAAACATCGTACACTGTAGATGACCACAAAATACCACAGTAACCAATGTAGTTGAATGTACCAAGGAGGTAACGTCTGCCACCAGGAAGAGCCGAAAAACCTGTTTCATTTGAAGCACCAGTATTTGGATTTTGCCAATGTTTAGTTCCAGTCTCTTTTAATTTACCACCCGCAAAATCTGCACCACCAAGATTTGTTATTAGTGTTGTCCATTCAGAATCGCTCGGTATATGCCAACCTGGAGGAGCCAAACCCCGCGGGTCATTTACCGCATACCAGTTGTAAAGTTTGCCATATAATATTCCATTAACAAAGTCATTATTGTAATAGCACCAAGCGCCAGTAGTTAGATTTGCCCATTGTTTAGCATCCCTAACTTCGGGAATAGAATCTCCATTCCGGTAATGGTCAACATCAAGATTTCTCTTCATCCAAACTTGTGTACCGATTGTTACAATAGTGTCGTTATTAGAAGTTGGATTAGATGGATTATCTTTGCAACTGTTTAAGAAGAAAGATAAAGATATGATTGATAAAACTAAAATTTTGTAATTCATAAGAACCTCGATTTATTTAAATAATAGTATTCTTACGTCGTGATTTTTTTGCTGATAATTTACTAATTAACTGATTTCAAATTTTCTGACGATTAAAATAAGAAATATTGTTTAATTTTCAAAATAAAAATGGCTTACCGTTTTGTACAATAAGCCATTGTATTATCATCTAAATAATTATTTAAAATTATACTTTAGTTAAGCAAAATTTTTGATTACAAACCAGCTTCCAAACCCGGCTGCACTTATCAGAAGAACAATTAATGCCCATTCCGATAATGTTGGAGTTGCTGCCGCTGATGAAGCCGTTGTGAATGTAACATCATCGCCGTAGGAAGTGCCGGCGCTGTTGATAGCATAATCCCGGACGTGATATGTCGTATTTTCTATAAGTTCGGTTATCTGAGCAGTGAAAGTGCCGGTGCTGAAGGAGCCATTTTCAGTAGTATGGCTGCCGGATGTTGTAGGATTTATCGAAACACCCCAGCAGAAACCGCGAACAGTGCAATTTGAACCGCCGATGTTGGTAATATTTCCTGTAGCAGTGGCATAAGTCGAATTAATATTACTAATCGAAGCCTCAGAAAGAACTGCCGGAGCAGCCATTGCACCATAACGGAATACGGCTCCGTCGTTATTGGCTCCACCATAAGAAGACTGACCATAGAAATAATTATTAGATACCATCGGAGTGCCTTGCGGTCGTTCGGGGCTTCCTCCGGAACAGGAAAATGCATACGCTACCTGGAAACTGCTTCCGTCCGGGTTGATTGAGAATAGTGTTCCTCCGCAAGCGCCGCTGCTACCGTATTGGGAAAATCCCCAGAGTTTGGCATTGTATAAAACCAAGCTGCCATTGCAGTGTGCAGCCGTTGTGCCTAAGGAATATATTGTTGTTACGGAATTATTACTTGGGTCAAAATAAAAAATTGTCCCGTAAGTGTAAGTACCACCATTGTAAGTTGTTCCATATAATTTATTATTATACACGACAAGTGAACCCAAAGGATTATAATTGGCTGGGAAGCTGTAATGAACCTGGAAGTCGGCTACGTTGGCAGGGTCGATTGAATAAATCGTTCCACCGTCATTGGTTCCTGCATATTGAGCCATACCATACAACCGGTTATTGTAAATAATCAGGGAGCCGACAGCTTCATAAGCCTGGCTGCTTGTAAAAGTATGAATCAATGAATATGTGGAATTACCAAGATTATAAGAATAAATTCCACCGTAACTTGGTGAACCTCCGGGTCCTCCTGTTAATAATCCGTACAATTTACCATTGTAATGATAGGGCGTTCCTTTAGGATAATATGCATCGTCGGGATAAGTAAATGTATGAAGAATTGTATAGTTGGGAGTGTAAGGCAAGCCGTTGAATGGATTAATGCTGAATAAAATACCCCGCGCACCAGCTCCGCTTCCTCCGTAATAAGTAGAACCATAAAGAACGCCGCCAACTTCAATTAATGCGCCCCATGGTCGTGAACCGTAGGTTGCTTCTTCAAAGTTATACAAAATTCTATAGTCGCTACCATCAGGCTCGCATGAGAAAATCACACCATCCCCGCCACTGCCGGTATATGGACCACCATATAAAGTCATGCCGTAGATTCTGCCATTGTAATACAAAATATCCTGTCCGCCGTAAACGCTGTAGCTGGCGGGCGCCCATCCATCGCCATAAGGACCGGAATAACCCCAATCGTAATTATGAAGAACCGTCAGGGATTGGGCATAGTTGATGTTTATAGCAGCAATAAATAAAATAAATAATAAAACTGATTTAGTAAAAAACTTTGACATATAGATAATCCTTTTCATATATAAAACAAAAATTAAATTATCATTAATAATATCAATATTAAAATCAATAACGATTTATATTTTATTGTAATATAAGAAAATAATTGTTTTGGAGCAAAAAAAATTATATAAATTCGAGAAGAATATAAAATAAATGTCTAATAAAATTAAATAATAAATTTAGCCTGAACTAATTATATTTTTAATTTAATCTAAATTATAGGAATAAGGATTTACCGGATAAAATTTACGAATTCGAATTATATGAAATTCTTAACGAGTCTGTGGAAAAACTTATTATACGAAATAATGTCATTGGTAACTTTTTCAACAGGAGATTAATATTTTTTTTATTCGTAATTAATAATTAGTAATTCGTAATTAATTTTATTCCATCCTCGTTTTCAATTTTCTCTTATTGGGGTCTAACTCCGACTTACGTATTCTAATTGAGGAAGGAGTAACTTCTAAAAGTTCGTCTTCGGCAATAAATTCGATTGATTGGTCAAGTGATAACAGTCTCGGTGGACGAAGAACTACGGTAGCATCCGAACTGGATGCCCTCATATTTGTAAGCTTCTTTTCTTTGGTGATATTTACAGTTAAATCAACGGTTTTGTTCCTTTCGCCCACTACCATTCCGCCATAAACTTCTGTTCCGGTATTGATGAAAAGTTCGCCTCTGTCCTCCATAGCATAAGCAGCATGAGCGGTAGCTCTTCCGTTACGGTCGGCAACCAATGCGCCGGAAGTACGCTGCGGAATTGGACCAGCCCAGGGTTCATAGTCTGCGAATAATGTATTCATAACGCCGGTACCCTTGGTATCTGTGAGGAACTGGCTGCGGAAACCAATAAGTCCGCGTGAAGGAATTTTAAATTCAAGGTCAACACGTCCGTGTCCGGCATTAAATAAATTCGTCATTATTCCCTTGCGTGATGAAAGTTTTTCGGTTACTATCCCAACATAAGCATCGGGAACATCCATATATACATTTTCATAAGGCTCGTGTGTCTTACCGTCAATTTCTTTCAATATTACATTCGGTTTAGAAACTGCAAATTCAAAACCTTCGCGCCGCATAGTTTCAATTAAAATAGCCATTTGAAGTTCGCCTCTTCCGCAGACTTCGAAAGCATCTGCCCTGTCAGTTAATTTTAGTTCGATTGCTACATTGCGAAGTTTTTCCTTTTCGAGCCTTTCTTTGATGTGGCGTGTAGTGAGGAATTTCCCTTCCTTGCCGGCAAATGGACTGTCATTTACATAAAAAATCATTGATAGGGTGGGCTCATCGACGTGAATTCTTTCAAGTGGCTTTGGATTCTCATTATCGGAAATAGTATCCCCTATTTTAACATTTGAAACACCGGCAACCGCAATTATATCACCGGCTTCAACCCTGTCAATCTGCTTGCGCGTCAAACCCCAAAAAGTATAAATAACAGAAAACTTAATTCCATTTGTAATTGTGTTTTCACCGCATAGTGAATATAACTTATTCATTTCCAAAGAGCCATTATTCAATCTGCCAATTGCTACCTGACCGACATAATTATCATAATCCAAATTAGTAATTAAGAACTGTGGTACCTCGTTTTCATCGATTTCAGGACCGGGAATTTCTGCTAATATAGTATCGAAAAGCGGTTTAAGTGTGGTTGAATCATCGTTCCGCTCATAATGAGCAATTCCGAGTTTAGCATTTGTATAAATAATTTTAAATTCAATTTGCTCATCATCCGAATCTAAGTCTATGAATAAATCATAAACATCAGAAACAACTTCGTCTATTCGGGAATCTGCCCTGTCAATTTTATTAATTACAAGGATTACCGGCAGTCTTCTTGCTAATGCCTTTTTTAGAACAAAGCGTGTTTGCGGCAATGGTCCTTCGCTTGAATCGACTAATAATAAAACACCATCAACCAAATTAAGGCTTCTCTCGACCTCACCTCCGAAGTCGGCGTGTCCCGGCGTATCGACAATATTGATTTTAACTTCATTGTAGATAATGGCAGTGTTTTTTGCCATTATTGTAATACCGCGCTCCTTTTCCAAATCCATGGTATCCATAATTCTTTCATCCACCTGTTGATTTTCGCGGAAGGTTCCGCTTTGCTTGAGCATACCGTCAACAAGAGTTGTTTTTCCGTGGTCAACGTGGGCAATAATAGCGATATTTCGTATAGATTCTTTTCTCATTCTTTTAATACTTTATTAGTAATAAACAGTAGTTAGTAAATTATAGACGGATTTATTTAATTTTTATTATTACTAATGTCAAGTTAACGATACTTTAAACAGACAAGAATGTCTATTCTACCTTTTTTTAATTAAATTAGTAGGTCAGACATTCTTGTCTGACACATCAATCTATCCTTGACAAGACACTAGCTTATACGGATATTTATTCACAACGTAATTTTTTTGAATGTCTCTTTTTTCTTCTACGGATATTTATTCATTACATGATTTTTTAAAGGTTTAATTTATTTCTACTAGTGTTTAATAATTACATGAGACATTAATATACTCCGTAGGAGTTAAATATCTGTAACATGAATTTTTCAAAAAGAATAACTTTAGGGGGTTCTAAAAATTGTCATTCTGAGCGAAGCGAAGAATCCAGTCTTCTTTAAAATCAACAAGATAGATTCTTCGCTTCGCTCAGAATGACATCCTAAATTGAATTTTTAGAACCCACCTTTACTCCGTACGAGTTAAATATCCATATGAAGGAAGAATCTTAAATTTTGATTAATAATATCATCTCAATTTTTAGCCATACCTAAATTTTCCTTTTTATTATTTTATATTTTTTTATATTTTTTTATATTTGCAAATAAATATTATTTCTAATTTATTGGAAAAAAATTGGAAACTACAATAAATGCATACCTTACGTTCAACGGCAACTGCCGCGAAGCAATGACTTTCTACCAGGAATGTATCGGTGGCGAACTTACCTTTCAGACAATAGCAGGTTCACCTATTGAAGCACAATTTCCAGTAGAAATGCAGAATCAAATTCTACATACATCCATTGTAAAAGGAAAACTGATGTTAATGGCATCTGATATGATGGGACCGGAGGGATTAAACAAAGGAAATAATTTTACGTTATGCCTTAATTGCAATAGCGAAGAAGAAATTCATTCATGTTTCGATACATTATCCAGGGATGGTACAGTTTTGAATCATATCAAAGAAGAATTCTGGGGTGCACTTTTTGGACAATTAATCGATAAATTTGGAATGGGATGGATGTTTATTTTTGAAAAAAAGAAAATGGAATAATTATAATAATATGAATTCGAACATAAAAGATATTGACTCATATTTAACTTTGGTGCCGGAGAATTTTAAAATCCTCCTTGAAAAATTACGCCAGACAATAAAAGCTTTAGTTCCCGAAGTCGAAGAAACAATAAGTTGGGGTATGCCGGCATTCAAATATAACGGATTGCTTTTATATTTTGCCGCTTTCAAAAATCATTGCAGCTTGTTTCCGGGTAATTCAAAATTAATTCTGCAATTAAAGGATGAACTTAAAGATTTTAAAACCTCAAAGGGTACAATTCATTTTACAATTGAAAATCCTCTTCCTGATGAATTGGTAAAGAAAATCGTTCTAACAAGAGTAGAAGAAAATATAAACAAAAAGAAAAATAAATCAAAGGACAAATAAATTATTTTCATCCCATTCTAAAATCATATAAATCTCTGATTTAGAGCATATTCAAAATTATATAAATTTATTAAGTAATTCGAATTGTTTAAAAAAATAATTTTATTTAATAAGAATAGTTGTCGTACTGACATTTAACTTTAAAAAGTAGGGAACAATCTATTATCCCCTACTTTTATATTATACTTTATTTTAAATTATTTTCGATTATTCAATCCTATATTCTCAATCCTGCTCGATATCCTTCCATCGTAGCATTATGAGCACGTCTCGGCTTAACAGCATCGCCGACGGTATGCAACTCGCCGCATGCAAATTCTAATTGCTCGGCAAGCTCATTGAGCTGATGAACAGGTGATGAAACTATTACCGTATCGAAAGGTATAGATAAATTATTGCCTTCGGCATCGATAACTTTAACACCATCATCCGCAATTTCAACAATTTTGGCGCTTTTCAAAACATTGACATGTCCTTCTTTGAGTTTCTTAACGTAGCGCCAGATATATGATGGATTGACGTCCCTTCCGACTTTCTTCTGCTCTTCAACCATTGTAATTTCGTGCTGAACGCCACTTCCTAACAAAAATTGGGCAACGGCAATTCCAAGCCCCCTGCCACCGGCAATTAATACTCGCTTTCCTACTGTTGCTTTACCTTCAATAACATCGTGAGCTAAAACTACATTTTCACGATTACCACCGGGAATATCTTTCTTATTCAGGAAAGAGCCGCTTGCAAGTACCACAGCATCGGGTGATTTCAATGGGTCAACGAAATCCTTCTCAACCATTTCGCGATTTAATTCAACCTTGACTTCATTTTTCTTTAATTGGGTATCCAAATAATCTACGAAGCGGGCAAATTCATCATCGCCGAAAAATCCTTTGGCTGCTGTTGCAAGTTGCCCGCCAAGACGACCGGATTTTTCGAATAATGTTACATCGTGACCTCTTTGCGCAGCTACAATTGCGCTCTGCATGCCAGCCGGGCCCCCACCGATAACATAAACTTTTTTCTTCTTCTGAGCCGGAGTGATTTGCCATTCAGGATGACCTTCGAATCCGACATTCGGGCGCACCATGCATGTAATCGGCTGGTCGCGGAATAATCTTGCCAAACACAGATTGCAAGCCATGCAGGGAATGATATCTTCCTGACGGTCTTCTAATACTTTGCGGGGCAAGTCCGGGTCGGCAATCATTGGGCGGCACATTTCCCAGAAGTCCAGATTACCTTTGCCGATTGCTTCTTCAGGCAATTCGGGAACAAATAATCTATAAGCCATTGAGACCGGTATTTTCAGGTTGTTCTTCATTCTTTCGGCGATGAAAAGCCAGTTCCCCATTGGAATATCGCGTGTAATAACAGATACGGCAGATTCCTGCCATCCTATAGTCACGCTGAGAGCATCTATGCCCGCACGCTCAGCAATTTTAATAACTTCGAGACATTCTTCGGGTGTGTTTCCGCCACGGTCGTCCAAAAGTTCTTCGCCGCAAAGCCTGATAACTAATGGAATATCCGAGCTAACTTCCTTGCGGATACCTTCGATGATTTCGCGCATAAATCTGGCTCTTTTTTCGACCGTACCACCATATTCATCTGTTCTTCTGTTTGTATACTTGGAATTGAAATTCGAAATTAAATAACCAACGATACCGGAAATTTCTATTGCATCGTAACCTGCTTCAACTATCCTGCGGGCGCCATCTATGTGCTCTTTAATTGTCAGTTGAATTTTCTCAACTGACATCTCAACCGGTTCGCGGAACCGCGGTATTGCCTGCTTAACGTTCGAAGGACCAACCGTATATTCCAATTCCACTCCTCCTACACGTCCGCAGTGCATAAGCTGGCACATGCTTTTAGCTCCATGCTTGCGGATGACATCGGCAATTTTCTTCAATCCTGGAATAAATTTATCATCCCAGATTCCCATCATACCGACGTAGCCTTTTCCCTCGCCTGCCGGGTCGGTGAATGCGCCCTGAGTAGTGATTATGCCGGCGCCGCCTTTTGCCTGGGCTTCCATGTAGGCTATTTCGGTATCGGTAACGAATCCGTCACGAAGGTTGAAATTGGTTTCGGTCGAGCCGTATTTAATGCGGTTCTTGGTTTCCATTTTCCCTATTTTTCCGGGGCTGAAGATGTGAGGGTATTTTTTCTCACCGGGGTACATAGTTCGTCCTTATTAATTTAACATGTCAATTATAATTTATATAGTTAGTATTGCTCCCAGTGAATCCGTTTTCCCCGATACAAGTTCAGGGAAAACAGCTTTCAGCATTAACATCGAACGAAAAAACTTTGTTATTTGTTAAAGTAAAATAACTTAGCATTCCGGTTTTTCTATTTATATGAGTATTTGTTATGCCTAACAACGTCAACAATAAATAGAAAAGGACTCATGCAAATATAGCTAATATTATCAATTACCCAAAATCTGAATTGAATGGATTTCGATTTTGTATATAAGGTGTATTTATAGCTTAGTAATTCAAAATAATTATAATAATTTAGCGTTGTCGTGTTATTATTCATTTTTCATTGAAGGGATATAGAAGTTATACTTTGATACTAATTTAATTCTTTTTGATTTAATTTATTAGGTTTGGTTCTTGGAAATCATTTGAGTCATTGTGCCTTTTTACTGTTCTATCCTTTTTAATCCCTCCTTCTTCATTTCGATTGCCATTGCCCTTTGGTAAATAACTTCCTGGAAGCCATTTCCTAATGTTGAATGAATTCTCATAGCACAGCCGATAATTCTATGGGTTAATTTTTCAAATTTCATATTTCACTTTCTATATATATCATCCTACAATCATTTCATCATAAAAATCCTAATTCAGGTGGGTTCTAAAAATTCAATTTAGGCTGTCATTCTGAGCGAAGCGAAGAATCTATCTTGTTGATTTTAAAGAAAACTGGATTCTTCGCTTCGCCCCCTTCAGAAAATTATTCCTAATTCAAACAATTTTTTTTTATTTTTAGTTTGGACTAAATAAAAATTTAGCTTATATTGCAATTGTTAAAATTTACATTTTCTGGGGAAGTTATGGAATTTAAATTTAATTTATTGCAACATCCATTTTATCAGGCTTGGAGTGATGGTAACGTATCGCCACGCAGTTTAGCTTCATATTCCGATGCATATATGGCATTTATAGAAGGAATGCCGGTATTCTGGAATAAAATCGTCGAAGGACTCAATGCTCAATCTCCTTTTTCTGATAAAATAATAAAGGAAGAGCAATATCATATCGAACTTTGGAAAAAGTGGTCTGCCAAATTAACAACCGAATACGAAAGAGTATCATTGGATGATATAGTAGCAAGGTTCAATGAAATGACGCCTTCCGAACTACTTGGCGCAATTCACTCATTCGAAATGCAGCAGCCCGGTGTAGCTCAAACAAAAAAGGAAGGATTAATCAAATTTTACGGTTTCACCGAAGAAGAATTAGTCTATTTTGACGAACATCTGAATGAAGAACCTCATATCAATTTCGGCAAATTCTTATTTGAGAAATATTCCAAAAAGAAAGAATTTATCAAAGGATTTCATGAAGGAGCCGAACTGATTTACCATAGTCTTGATAGATTTGTTTGCTGATTAGAGTAATCAAGAGTTTTTACACCAATTATTCTTGCGATATTAATTGTGAATAAATTCCATCAAAAAGTATGTCATTCTGAAACTTGTTTCAGAATTCAGTTCCAGTGCGGTCTATGGAATCTGAAACAAGTTGTGAATGACTTTTATGCATTTTGAAAATTTTAAGAAGTTTCTATTTCTAAAAAATTGTTTTAATTAGCTTTTACCAATTAATTCCGCCACCTGCTTCGGATGAATAGCCTGGAAGCCATCGCAAAGTGCATCACAAGGATTATCATGACATTCCACAAGCAAACCATCCACACCAAGATTGATTGCCGCTTTTGATATTGGCAAAACAAAATTTGCATTTCCTGTTGCATGAGATGGGTCGAAAAATACCGGTAAATCGGTCATGCTGAGCAATTCCGGAATGCTTGCCAAATCGGGAGTGAAACGCATTTGAGAATCGGTTTGCTCGAAAGTCCTGATACCACGCAAACATAGTATTACATTCGGATTACCCTGCTCGGTAATATATTCGGCAGCTAATAATAATTCATTTAAGGTAGCGCTGTAGCTGCGTTTCAAAAGAACCGGTTTATGGTCCAAAGCAGTTTTCTTACCAACATATTTTAACAAACCGTATGACATCATGCAGCGGCTGCCGATTTGTATTATATCAAATAAATCGTAGCAAGCATCCAATTGATTTGGTTCCAGGATTTCCGATACGATTTTCATATTATATTTATCCGCAACTTTTCTCATAATTTCCAAACCTTCTGCTCCCAGCCCCTGAAAAGACTTTGGAGAGGTACGTGGTTTGAAGGCTCCGCCGCGAAGGAATTTTATATTTAATTGAGATAACTCTCCTGCAATGCTTTCCATCTGCTCTTCGGATTCAACCGTACATGGTCCGGCTATGATAAGCGGTCCTTCCCTTGAAGTTATTTCATCGCTTATTCCAATTATTTTTTGGTAAATCGAGCTTAGCTTATTATTTTTAAACTTCATTTTATATTAAGAATTTATATTTCATTTAAATATGAACAAACAATTTAATAAAATTTATTGAAATAGATGTGAAAACGTTTGATTTATTGTACTCAAATTCAGCCACGAGAACCGTTATTGGTGGTAATATTAATGATTTGCAGAAATTTGTTCCATATCTTTCGAAAAAAGAAAATTGTTTTGCTGTTGTTGATGAAAATGTAAACCGACTCTATCCTGAAATTCTGCCGGGTATAGTTAAAATTATTTTATCATCCGGTGAGAAATCGAAAAATCTTTCAACCATTGAGCAATTATATAGTCTTTTTCTGGATATGGGAGTTGTTCGCAGTTCGCTTATCATTGGCATTGGCGGAGGAGTAGCACTCGATATTGTAGGTTATGCTGCTGCGACATATTATCGCGGAATTCGATGTGGTTTTATTGCAACTACTTTGTTAGCGCAGGTGGATGCAGCCTTCGGAGGTAAAAACGGTATAAATTATGACAAATACAAAAACATCATTGGCTCTATTCATCAACCTGAATTCGTTTTATGCGATTTCAAATTTCTCGAAACCTTGCCTGAACAGGAACTTAAGAACGGGTTTGCGGAAATTATTAAATCATCTCTCATCGGAAATGCCAAATTATTTGACTTTTTAATTAACAATTCCGAATATTTATTACAGCTTGACAAGATAGTTCTGGAGCGGGTAGTAGAGGATTGCATTAAAATTAAAACAGATATAGTAAAACAAGATGAAAACGAAAAGGGAATACGAAAAATATTGAATTTCGGGCATACTATTGGACATGCAATTGAGGCGGAATATAAGCTACCACATGGTCAGGCTATTTTACATGGAATGGAATTTGCAATATGGGTTTCAATGCAAATAGGAATGTTGCAAGCCGATGAATACTCAATTATAAACGAATTAATATTAAAATTTAAACAAAAAATCAAAAATAAATTTGAACCCAAAAAAATATTAAACAATATTTTGAAGGATAAGAAAAAATCAGAAGATAAAATTGATTTTATTTTATTAGAAAAAATCGGCAAGCCGCTAATAATGCCTATTTCGATTAATGATTTGAAAGAATATCTTAATCAATGGTCAATGGTCAATGGTCAATGGTCAATGGTCAATGGTCAATGGTCAATGGTTAATGGTTAATGGTTAATGGTTAATGGTCTGTCCTGACCTAAAATAGGT
Organism: Ignavibacteria bacterium; assembly: GCA_016844745.1. Lineage (GTDB taxonomy): Bacteria > Bacteroidota > Ignavibacteria > Kapaibacteriales > UBA2268 > JAERMQ01. Next base: position 37,717 of record JAERMQ010000058.1, read on the forward strand.
TGACTAATTTAAATAAACAATGTACTTTGATATAGTCTCTTTTT
>JAERMQ010000124.1 GCA_016844745.1 Ignavibacteria bacterium
ATATTATCATTTGTTATTTTTAAAATATTTAAAATATTTTTTAAATCATCAGGAATTTTTTCTAATTGATATTTCACCTTTGTGCCTTTTTTTCTTACTACGCAAGCTAATCTTATTTTGTGGAGATCATTTAAAAAATTATTTATATTTTTTTTATATTCGGATTTTTTTCTTGCTCTGGAATAGGCTGTTGCTGTCAACATATAACCAATTATGCAAATTAAAATATGAACTTCAATTTTTTGATCTGTCCAGTGATATTGTGGACGGACAGCCAGATGGTAAGGATTTTTTAAATTTTTGAATGCATATTCAACTTTTGATTGTCCTCTGTAAGCAAGAATAATTTCTTCATCACTCCAGTTATGTCTATTAGTTACTAATATTCTACGACCAAGAACTTCTTCTTTTAACTTATCAAAAGAATCGCCATCAATATAATAAGTAAATGTAAATTTATTTTCCTTTAATGCTATCAAATCATACTTTAATATTTCTCCCATGAATTGACCTTCAATTATTTTCTTTAATCGAATTTTAATCTCTTCTTTGGTATATTTTTTTCTGTTCTTTGGATTCTCAAGCTGCTTTTTAAATTCCTCAAGTAATTTATTCTTCTTTTCCAGATGCTGGTGAATCCCTTGAATTTGACCTTCTTTCAATCGCTGGGAAATTGTTACTAAGCAGGTACGGTCTTCACCCCATATCTTTTGCTTAACTCGATATACTGGAACTTCTTTGTCATCTATCCGGATTGTGGTCAAATTGTTATTAGCTTCTTTTATCAGCTCCTTGAAATAAGAAGAAACAAGACCTCCTACATAATATAACCCTTTTTCATTATCTATTAATTTAAAGTTATCTTTAGAATTATTTCCTTTATCAAATACTATAGTTATGTCTTCCAATTCTTTTGTTATACTTTTTATTCTGCCTGATAATTTTTTGAATACCTCGCAAAAAGAAGTAATATCATTTTTATTACCCTGATATGTTTTGTGAAAAAGAGGTATCTGCTCCTCTCTGGTAACCATAAGAGCCATTCCTATTTGTCTTAAATCTAAACGCTTCTGTTTGTTTTTTCCCCGGCTGGGAATATCGCAATGATGATTTTGGGAATCAATAAAAGTAAAAAAATTTGTTGGATCATATAATAATAGGTCTAATTTTATATCGTTTTGTGCAATGATATTTTTTACAATTTCTTCTTCAATCAAAGCAATTTTTTCAACCGGTATCTGATTCATCTGATCCCAAAAATGTTGGGAATCCAAAAGAGAGAAAGATGATTTAAGGCAATATTCAAGGGAAGTATTCCTACACCAATTATACCAGCCCATTTTACTTGTCGGACGACAAGCACGACCAATTGCAGCCAACAAGATAGAAGTACCGACAGACAAACCATCACGGATAGACTTTGTTTCATCCTTATTAGAATGAGTATGTTTATTTATGATGTTGATAATATTTAATTCAATAGCAATATTTAGCAATGCAGAAGTATCACCATGAGAATAGGAGTTAATAACAATTTCGTTTTCATCCCGCAGTTTGCTTAATAAAGTATCGGCAGTTCCCAGATATTCAATCGGGATATTCCGCGGGCTGCCCTTAATCCTTCTTGATTCACAAATAGACCAATAATTTATTCCTCTTGATTTTCTTGATGAAAGAAATGCCATATCATATTCCTCCTTTTTTTATTCCAGTGACTACATCATACGCATAATAATCCTACTTGTCAAGCAAAATAAGCTTAAATATGGATTTTATTATCATTTATTTCCAGTGACTACTTTTAAAAATAGTGCTTGAGCGGGATAAGTACTTGCAAATTAAGGATTTATTAGTCTTGCTTGTTGGATAAATTGGTAGGCTTTAATAAACTTACGCTAGAAAGACATGCTGCTGTTGCGCTGATGACAGGGTGTGAAGCTCTTTCGACAATGTACCGAATCGGGTGAATTCCTTGAGGATGAAACCCTTCCGGAAATCCTGTCCGGTTAAGGGCTAGGGTATGGTAATATGGTGAGATTATTCAAAGTGCCGTTGACGCATCGTTATAAAAGCACTAGCCTAACGGGATTAACAGGCAAATGACACGCTTCCAAGTGCTTGCGTGTGCAGTTGGGGATATGGGTTATTAACGTACCCATACGGAATCGCATTAGTACCACTGCCGGTGTTCAGGCATCACCTAAGTTACCGATATGTATCAATTATCCTCATAGCATAGAGGATGACAACGAGTAACAGCTGAAGCTTAACTCGTTGTTTATGCGGAACAGGGAAAGATTATCACTTCGCCGTATGCAATATATGGCAGGCTAACCGTAAGGCAAGCTTTTGGAGGGATAATTTAAGAAGTTGGAATAAGCAAATGCCATTTTGTAATGAAATGGATAGAGTATGAAACATGACTCATCTTAAAATGATTGGAAATTTCTTCAATCAAAATTAAAGTGCCCACATCCAACAGGTGTTTCATTGTGAGAGAATTTGAAGAATCTTTTAAGATAGGAATGCAAATGATGGGTGTTAAAATACCTGGTGCGACTATCGGCGACAATATTAAATGGCAGGATATCGATTGGAAATATGCCAGATATGACGTCAGAAGACTACAAATGCGTATCGCAAAGGCTGTTAAGGAAAAGAAACATGGTAAAGTTAAATCTTTACAATGGCTTTTAACCCACTCTTTCAACGCCAAGCTCCTGGCTGTAAAAAGAGTGACCAGTAACAAAGGTAAGAATACTCCGGGCGTAGATGGTATTTTGTGGAAAGGCAACAAAACCAAAATACAAGCTGCGTTATCTCTACAACGACATGGTTACAATCCTAAACCTTTAAGAAGAATTTACATACCAAAAAAAAATGGAAAACTAAGACCTTTAAGCATTCCAACAATGTATGACAGAGCAAAGCAGG
>JAERMQ010000016.1 GCA_016844745.1 Ignavibacteria bacterium
TGACCATTGACCATTGACAATTGACCATTGACCATTGACCATTAATTTTTGACCATTAGTAACTTGGTTTCCTCATAAATCGAGAAAATGCCAAGAGGAATATATTTCTTGCAAACGGCTTCGGCAAATTGTTTGGAATAAAATGTACCACGCACAAACACCCGTCCGCCTCTTCGTTCTTCGAGTTTGGCATCGGGGAATAACTCGCTAACTGATTTGAACTGTTCATCGCTTTGAGGAACTAATAGTACATAAAACATTTTCTTAGGTTCTGTTTTATTGACATAGTTATTTATCATTATTGTTACCTCTTTCAGAAATAATTCTTCCTCGGGAGCAACAATGTTGTCAGCATGGATTATTAGAGTTATAAGGTCAATTAACTCAGAAGCTTGATTAGTCGGAGGCATTAAATTAAGATAAGCATCCACACTTTTCCTTAAATCAATAATATTCGTGTGTTCGGCTACTTTCCATTCTTCATAAGAAGGAATTTGCAGATTCCAATAAATTTGCAGATTCCAATACAAGGCAAATTCGTTAATTAAATTTATTTCTGTTTTATCTAAAGATTTATCTAAGTAGGCTACTTTCTCGAGAATATTTAAAATAGGTTCGGCGCCGCTTGGTCTTATAAAAGATTTAACAAGGTGACCTGCCTCTTTACGCTCAAAACGAAGTGCACTCAAAAGAAGTTGACGAAAACTAAATGTTCTGTTCTCTCGTACCCAGAATCCTGTTCCGATTAACAGAATGAAGGAATATGAAAAGATTTGTACTATATCATTAGCGGCAGGGAAATAATTTTCTTCTAAAATGTACTTAAACATAAAAGGTATATGAACCGCTAAAGCAAGGAAATATGCAAAGATTGATATGCTCTGGCACACCTCTTTATCACTTTTTCGCTTCCAAAGCTTATTTACGGTAAAATACATACGAACAATTGTAATCAGGACTGCAAAGGCTACTAGGTAGTTGATAATTTCTTTTAGAAGCTGCATAATAGTAATCCTTTAATTTAGGAAATTTACATCTTAACACAAAATTAACAAATTAATATTAAGAACCAAAAAAAATTATCAATGGTCAATGGTCAATGTAACACGAAATTTCATTTCGTTACAAATTTATCCATGATTAACGAACAATGATTTTTATCAAATGTTAATTAAGAGCCTGTGGAAAAAGAAAAATAAGAATGTCATTCTGAACGAAGTGAAGAATCCAGAAGCGGCATTGGGACTGGATTCTTCACTTCGTTCAGAATGACATTCTTCTAAATAATTAGTTTTTCCACAGACTCTTAAGAAGGATAAATTACGAAATGGAATTTCGTATTACATTTACAATTAAAAATTGACCATTATCAATTTAAACATATTCGAATTTAGCTGTGAAATGTCGCAGGAGTGGCGCTTCCCAAGCGATTTTCATTTTCCTGAGTTGAGTGCGGTTGTTAAAGACTTCAATTATTGCTTCAGCAGTATAATCGATATGGCTCTTGGTATAAACCCTGCGAGGTACGGCAAATCTGACTAATTCCATTGGAGGTGCTATATGCTTTCCGTTTTCATCTTTTTTACCAAACATAACCGAACCTATTTCAACACTACGAATACCACCGGTCTTATAGACTTCACAGGCTATTGCCTGACCGGGGAAGAATTCCGGCTCGATATGAGGTGCAAATCGTTTTGCATCAAGATAAATAGCATGACCACCTGTCGGCACAAGGAGCGGTACTCCGGCTGCCAATAATAAGTCACCGAAATATTTTACTTGTTCGATTCTATATTTCAGATAATTTTCATCCATCACCTCGCGGAAACCTTCTGCAAGCGCTTCCAAATCACGTCTGGCAAGTCCACCATAAGTCACGAATCCTTCGGTAACAATCAGAACGGTTTTCATTTTTTCAGCTAATTTGTCATCATTCAGGGCGATAAAGCCACCTGTATTGGATAGACCATCCTTTTTAGCGCTCATAGTAGCGCCGTCGGCATAAGAGAACATTTCACGGGCTATTTCCAAAATTGATTTGTTTTCGTAGCCTTTTTCTTTTTGCTTGATAAAATATGAATTTTCAGCAAACCTGCAGCAATCTAAATATAGTGGAATACCATAGGAATTAAGTAGTTCTTTTGTTTGCGAAATGTTCTCCATCGAAACAGGTTGTCCACCGCCGCTATTATTCGTAACAGTAATCATGCAAATTGGAATATTTGCTTTACCTGTTTTTTCGATTAAAGCCTTCAATGCATCCAAGTCCATATTGCCCTTGAAGTCGGCTGCTACGTCAGGTCTGGTGCCTATTGAAGTCGGCAGGTCCACGGCTTCTGCCTGTGAAAATTCAATATTTCCGCGGGTAGTATCGAAATGTGTATTATTTGGAATTACACGTCCTTTGCCACCAAGAATTGAGAATACAATCCTTTCGGCTGCGCGTCCTTGATGGGTTGGGATTATATGTTTGAAACCAGTTATATTTCGAACAGCGTCTTCGAATTTAAAGTAACTTTTGGAGCCGGCATAGGATTCATCTCCATCCATTAGCGCTGCCCATTGGCGGCTGCTCATTGCTGTAGTTCCGCTATCAGTCAGCATGTCGATTGTGACATGTTCGCTATGCAAATAAAAGGTATTATTGAATGCATTTTCAAGGAATTTTTCTCGTTGTGAATAAGAAGTAATGGGAATATGTTCAATTGATTTGATTTTGAAAGGTTCTATCAGCGTTTTCATATATTACCTTGCGGTTTAATCATTAGTTTTTAATAATATGCATAAATACAAACTCCAAAGTTAAGAAAAATTCGTTGAAAGTGGAGTAGGATTTTACTATAGAGTTATGAGTTATGAGGTATGAGTTATTAGTTATGGGTTCAAAATTGTCAATCCTATTAAGTCTATTTATGGCTAACCAGCACTCATATTCGAACTTTTACTATATTTGAAAAAACGAAGGGTATAAGTATTGATCAACATTAAATTGAAATTTTATAAATTTTCCCTCTACAAGGACAAACAAATGAAAATGGTTTATTTGTGATCATTACTAAGTTTGTAATCTCTTTCCATCTGGTTATTGTATATTCTACTAGCTCCCAATATTTATAACCAATTTTTTTATTTGGAGGTTTAATAAAAAAAATACCAACACCATGCTTTTCCAATAATTTTCTTTGATTAACTTTTCGATTAATATTCAAATCATGAGTAATCACAATACCTTGATCCTCTCCAATTTTAGGTATCCAGTCTTCATCTTTGGCTCCTTTTCCAAATACATCTTCAATAGACAGAACTTCGAAACCTTGTTTATTAGGTAGTTCTAAAATATGTAATCCTTTTGCTAAGTTTGGAGGAATATTTTCATCGAAATATATTTTCATGCTGCTTTTCTTTGATAATAGTATATTGCATCTTTAACTTGCTGAACATTAATATTATAAATTGATGCAATAAAATCTATTGATTCACCGCCCTTATAAAAACCATAAATGGTATTTGTCAAAATATTTGTCCCATCAATTGTTGGTGCTCCAAATTGATGTTTTGGGTCAACTACAATACTGTGACCTTTGCCTAAAGGCCAATAACGTTCAGCTAAATTATCAAAACTAAAATCAATTTTTTTATAATATAACTCAATGAGATTTTTAAATCCCAATTGTTTTGTAATGTCAGCTTTTATAACAACATCTTTATCAAAATAATAGAAAATATCCTTTTCACCTGCTAATATTTTTGTAAAAGCAAATGGAAATTTAATTTGAAATTCTTCTGAAATTAATTTATGTGCTGTTAATATTTTTTTGGGACTAAGTCCTAGTTCTCTTAATTTAACAAAAATATATATTTCTATGAAGGTATTAAAATCTACGGCTTTTTCTTTACCAGCACCCCAAGAATATGTTTCATTTTGTTGTATAGCAAAACAATTATCCCAATATGCTTTTATCCATCTTCTAACTTTATATGTAGGCAATTGCAGGATTTCAGATATATCGGGTGCAGTAAATATTCCAATTCCTAGAGAAGATTCCATAATTTCACCTCTTTTTATTTCAAAAATACAAAAAATTAGATTTATTACCCATAAATATAGCTTTATTTTGTTACAAAATCATTTTTGAAATGCCAATCCTCAACATGTTAATATCATCTTTCAATACTTTGATATGGATTTAAGGAATTGTAAAAATAACAATTGAATGAAATCCTCTTATTTATTAAAAGTAATAAAAAATTAGAATTAAACCTTCTTTACATACACGTTACCGATAATCGGGTCGGTGGAGTTTATGGAATATAATTTATGAATGATATTATCATGAAGAACCGCTCCTTCGGGCATTATTTTTAGTCCTGAATTAGTGATAATATCCTGAGCGAGAATCATACCTTCGTTAAGTTCGGCAAGAGCTATTGCTACTTCGTCGGAATTCGGATTCATTTCGCTGATAAATTGCTCCAATAAAATCAGGACCCTGTTATCATAAATTCTCTTTGCCTGATTTTTAAGAATTTCCAGGGCAGTATCATGTTTTTTGCTGCCAACTTCAATCAATTCCTCAAAATCCAATGCAGCCCTTATTATACGTGAAGGGAGCGGTATCTGCCAATTCTGGAATCTTTCAGGAAAACCACTCCCGTCGTAGTTTTCATAAACATGATATAATATATTAGCGACATTTTTGTATCTCGGTATGCTCGATAAAATGTCCCTTGCATTGAGAGGAATATTGAACATCAACTTATGTGAAGGCCTGCCATCTGTCATAACAGGCATTTTCAGTAAATTATCAGGAAGAAAAACTTTTCCTGCATAACTCAGGTATGCTGCTATTTCAAGGTCTTCAATTTCATAATCCTGCAAACCACCGATTTGATGGGCAATCCAAACGCTTGATTGAGCAACTCTCTTTAACATATCTGTTGAATAAGGCAATCTGGCTTGCAGGAATTTGCTTGCAAGTTTAGTAATATCATTAATACCCTGTTGCAATTCATCGCTAACTTCGGTTAATTGTTTATTTTCATATTTCAATTGATGCTGCATATTAACAATGCGGAGCGCCGGTCGAAGCCGGGCTTGAATCTCATTATGCTTAATTGGTTTTGTGATGAAATCATCAGCACCTTTTTCGAAAGCAGTTGTAATTATTTCACTGTCGGATATTCCCGTTAGAACAATGAAATAGATATCATTATAATTCTTATCTTCTCTTACCTTGGATAGTAAGTCCAATCCATTCAAATCGGACATAGAAATATCGGAAATAACTATCGAGGGGTGACTCTCCCGGATTATTTCCAGAGCAGTTTCACCATCGTTTGCACGCATTATTTTAGCATCGGGCAACACACGGTAAATCAGTTTCTCTACTGTAAATAGGACACTGTCTTCATCGTCGATTAGCAAGAAAAGTATCTCATTCTTCATTGAGTTGTTCCTTGGCTTTGTTCATAAATTCCGAAGAGCCCATATTTCTGACGAAAATCTCAATTCGGCGATTCATTTTATCAAATGGATTTGCAGGATTTGACGGCTTGGAATCAGCATAACCGATAACCTTGGTTACCTGCCCGCCGCCTAAATCACTCCATAAACCGTTCCTCTCCAAATAAGCTCGAGCCATATTAGCTCTGTCGCAAGACAGTTCCCAATTTGTATAGCCGGCATTTTTGCTAAACCTGCTTTGGTCAGTATGCCCTTCTACTTCGACATTGTTCGGTAACTTTCCGATTTCTTTAGCAATTTTTTCTAAAAAAAACATCGCTCTTGACTTTAATCGGGCGCTACCGGATTCAAAGTAAGTACCGTCATCAGCTTCGAATATTTTAATACGCATACCTTCTTCGGTTACTTCAATTCTGATATTTTCAATAAATTCCTTTAAATCTGGTTTTGCATTAACCAATTCGTTGAAATATTTTTTCAAACTTTCTGCAACTCCTTTCACCTTCTCGGCGGCTTTAGATGAGTCACGAGTTGCAATCTGCTGCATTTTACTAAGTAAGGAATCCCTCATTTCAGGTTCGAACGATACAACGAATTTCTCTTTACTGTTTCCTTTAGCACCTTCACCTTTTCCGGCAGGTTTCAATTTTAAATTTACAGGTACGGCAATTTTTCCCTGAGCAAATTTGAATGCGCCGGGGTCTTTGAAATATGAAGAAACAGATTCCTTAACTTCCTGATTAGAAGCCAATATCCACATAACGATAAAAAATGCCATCATAGCCGTTACGAAATCAGCATAAGCAACCTTCCAGGCTCCCCCGTGATAAGGATGTCCGCCGTGCCCTTTTCTCTTTTTTATTATTATCGGTTCTTCTTTATGAGATGGTCTTTCTTCTTCTGCCATTGTATCCTCCTTGATAATTACTTAGTAGATTTCAATGCTTCTTCTGTTTCTTTGAATGATGGGCGATATTCCGGTTCAATTGCTCTTCTGCCGTATTCAACTGCTACCGAAGCAGGCGCTCCTTTTGCAAATGAAAGTAACGATGCTTTAATAGCTGCTAAATAAGTAGATTCTTTTTTAACAATTGAATCCATATGCTTTGCAACAGGACCAACAAAACCATAGCTGAATAACACTCCAATAAAAGTACCAACCAATGCTCCGGCTATATGCTCTCCAACCTTAGCAGCACCTTCGTTGATAGCTCCCATCGTGACAATAACACCAAGAACGGCCGCAACAATTCCGAGACCGGGGAATGAATCCGCAGTTACTGTTAGTTGAGCAGATGGCATTAATTCCTCAGAATGAACGGATTCCAAATCCAGGTCCATCAATTCCTCAAGGTCGTGTGCCGGAACTCCTCCACTGAGAACAATTTTCAAAGTATCACAGAGAAACTCGACCCCGTGATGATTTGCCAAAAATGTAGAATATTTTGCCATTATTGTGCTGGAATCAGGCTTTTCCACATGCGGTTCGAGAGCTATAAGACCTTCCCTTTTTGCAAACTGAAAGAGTTCATAAAGCAGCTTTAAAAGTTCGATATAAGCCTTTTTACTAACCTTGGGACCTTTTAATATACCCAGGGCACCGGCAATTATTCTCTTTATCAAAGGCATTGGGGCAGAGATAAGGAGAGCGCCGGTAGCAGCACCGATAATAATTAAATATTCTGGAAGAGCTGCAAAAGCTCCCATTCTACCGAAATCGAATTTCACTGCTATCATGAAGCCCAGTGCGGCGCTACCTACTACTACTAAGAATCCTACTATAACCATATAGCAACCTCCATGTATGATTAATCCTTTATGTTTTTCAATTTATCAATTACAGTTCTACGGCTTGGCTCTTTATCGAGCGATTGCCTGTATGCTTTTGAAGCGTCATGGTTTTTTCCCATCCTTAAATATATGTCGCCCAAATGCTCGAAAATTTCCGAACTGGCATCTCCTAAACTAATAGCCTTTATAATGTTCTCCAAAGAACCATTTAAGTTTCCAAGCTTATATTGTACCCATCCATAGGTATCTAAATAAGAGGGATTCGAGGGTGATTCCTCGAGAGCTATCTCTGCCATACGAAGAGCTTTTTCCAATTTTTCTCCACGTTCAGCAAGGGAATATGCATAATTATTATTTGCCAAAGCATGGTTTGGTTCCCGTGCAATAACAATTTCATAAGCCGAATCAGAACTATCATGAATCGCCAATTTATCATAAACGAATCCAATTTGGCAGTAAGCTTCTAAGTTTCCCGTATCTAATCTTACAGCTTTCCACAAATAATCTAATGCTGCCCTGGAACTATCTAATGCGAGAAGGCTGCCACCGATAAAAAAAGGAAACCGGCTGTCCGAAGGATATATTTTTTCATATTTTTTCAAAAATTCAACTGCCTTTTCATTTTTCTTTTTTAATGAAAAATATGTACCAATCTGCAATGGAATATCGGCAGTTGTATCGGAAAGGCTTAGTGCAAAATCGAAAAACTTTACACTTTGCGGTTCATCATTTATTCTATCACATAAATATCCGCACATAATCTGCAATTTCCAATTCAACCTGAAACGGTTATCTATTCGTGCAATAAATGGTTTAATATAATTTGTCGATTCCTGGGTTGAATCGGTAAATAGTGTTGTGGCTGTGATTATGTACAAATCGTGCAATTCTGAAGATGGCATTTTGTTATCCAAATCATCGAGTAGACTAAAAACACCCTCATAATCTTTATCTTCAGCATAAGCAAATAACATGGCAGCAGCAGTTTGTGCGTTTAACGGATTGCCGGAATAAATCTTTTCTATCGTCCTGAAATAGTTCTCTTTATCATCCATTTGCTTATACAACCTCGATAATCTGAATAGTATTTCACTATCTGCGAAACCAGGATTTGCATTTTCATATATTTTTATTGCTTTTGGTATATCATATAATTCGTAAAATCTGGCTAAGGCTATTTTTCTTTCGAGAGATGGCTCCAGCTCTATTAATTTATGGTAAACTGTGACGGCATTTGTTATTTCATTTCTTCCAAAAAATATTTCAGCTAATAATTCATAAGCAGGGACAAATAAACTATCGTTTGCGATAGCAGATAAACAATATCGTAAAGCAGGTTCATACTTTTCGATTGCCCTGTAATTCTTTGCCATTGCAAAGCAAATTGCAGCCGATGAATCATATCTATACGCTTCGAGTAGTTCAAGAATAGCTTCAGGATTACGCATTTGCTGCTCGTAATTCGATGCTTTAATGACTAAGTCCTGTACACGCCTTTCGTTATTCCCAGTATCTTGTTTATTCAATGCTTCTTTTGCTCTCTCAATTACTATATCAAATTCAGATAAACCTCCCTTATTATTCGAGCAGGAGACTGCTAAAAGAAAAATTATAATCCAGTATATTTTAAACTCTTTTATCTTCACCCTTTACCCATTATTTTACTTCAACATTCAATATAAGCAAATCATTTGCCAATTTGTGTAAATGTTTCTAATTAATCAAATTTAATTGAATAATAATCAAAATAATGAAAAATTCTCATACTTCAAACCTAAGCTAAAGGTATTTTTCTTTATTTATTAACATACATTTTCAAACAGTGTGAAGTTTATTAATAAAATTTATTGTTTATATTATTTATTATAATTAAGTTTTTGGTTGATATTCGGCTATGGGTTTATATTGAACAAAAAAACTCTTTCAGCAAAAAAATTACAGAAAGAGTTTTAGTATCAATTGAACTTAAGAGCCTGTTGAAAAGTCAAGAAGAATGTCATTCTGAACGAAGTGAAGAATCCAAAAGCCGCATTGTGACTGGATTCTTCACTTCGTTCAGAATGACATCGGACACAGATGGACTCCACCTGCGAGGTGGAGTCCATCTTAATTCATGTCATTACTCATATTTTTTAAGTTTTCTTGTTCCCAGCTTCAGAATGACATTCTTCCATATAATTAGTTTTTCAACAGGCTCTTAATCTAATTATCTATTTTGATAAATTAATAGTAATCCTTGCCGTTAAAACCAAATGAATGGGAATTGTCTTGAAATCAGTTTTAATGCCGGGCATTCGTTTTATTTCTGCGATAGTAGAATATTGCTCTTTGTTTAGTAATCTTTTGGAAATTTCTGCAGAAGTTGCTTCATCAGTTTGGCTCAGATGTGGTGTTCCAACATACTCCGGCAAAACAACATTATCATATTGAGCAATAAGGTATTGTTGGGAACCAAATTTCACGAAAAAGCGAACAGTTTGAAAAGTTTCTTGTGGAACCCATGGATCTGTTTGGTCGAGCCAAAAAGCGCCCTGGTATATTAATATATCCTCTATTCTATCTTTATTATCTTTGTATGCTTTATTGGTATCAAGTAAATCCATGATATCCCTCCCCATAGGTTGCTCAGTCCTATCGGAATTTCCGGAGCTTGAATATTGTATCATAATTGGTACCTGAACGGTTAATCGTTCGAGTGAAGAAACGGTATCTGCATAGCAACCTGAAAGTATTATGGATAGGATGACAGATAAGCTAATATATAAAAACCCTGATTTCATTTTATTTCCTTTAAATATTTTAGTTAAGATTAATTAGAAAAACCAAAATGATATACCGCCTGCTATAGTTGGCTGTGAAGCATATGCGGCATCGAAATGCGCTTCGAAAAAGCTGATTCTATAAGTTAATCCCAAAAGCAAGCGTATATTTGAAAATGTTTCAATATCAATTTTAAATTTCTTGAAATTTGGGTCATCAGGATTTTTATACGTTGCTTCGAATTTTCCGCTTAATGTCTCATATAGTACTCCGCCATAGACATTCAAACCCTCGACTAATTCCCTGCTATAACGGGCGCCGAAGCAAAGTGAACTCATGTCGAAAGCCTTAGAGTAAGAGATGGAATGATATGCCAAATTCACAGCTATTGCTTGTATTTCATCCTTACCGAAAATTTTGAAAAATTGGTCAATCTGTTGATTGATATTAAAACCAAGGAAAAACAAATCACCGAATCCGGCTCCTCTGAAACGAATTTCGGTTTGAGTGGGAATACCCAGTATAAATTGAATGTTTGGAATCCCACTTATATTCGATATGTTGAATCCTTCAACAAATGTTTCGGTCGTAGAAGCAGAAAACAATGGAGTAGCCTTGCCTCCGTAAATTGTTGGCTGAGTTATAGTAGTTCGGTTATTAGAAGTGTTTGTTCCGGAACCGGTGTAAATGTAAGTTGTTTTATTCAGCATAGTATCAGGAACAGGCGCATTGAAAGTAAGCTGAGATGAAGGTATCATCATCGCCTGAACTGAAAAATCAATTCCGAAAGACCATTCTTTCTTGTACTTGGCAGTAGTAAATAAATTGGTATTGAAGCTCTGGCCTATTGACGTAAACAAAGGTTTGAAATACCCCGATGCGTATTTTGCGTTAATAGAATTAAATTCGCTTCCCAATTCAATATCAGCAAACGCAGTAGTGCCTGCAAAGCACATTATCATAAAAAACTTTGTCAAATCCAAGGCTTGCTTTACTCTTTTTAAAGAAAACATTTTATCTCCGTTAATTTTGTCTATTTATGAACATTAAAATTAATAATATTTATTGACATAAAAATACAAATAAATAATTACAAAAGAATTTGCCAATATTCAATTTATATTTTCTAATAAGTTAAAATTTTGATAAATTGTTTTTTTTTATGTCCGAAATTTGTCAAGGAGAAAAAATGAAGAAATTTACTTTTTACTTTAGTGTTCTGCTTCTAACAAGTTTTTATATCGCAATTGCTCAGACTCAAACAATAAGAATTCTGCATTTTGGTGATACTCATTCGAATTTGTTACCGGGCGGTGAAAAAGCAGGAGCGAACGGCTCAATTGGAGGAATTTCAAAAGCGGCAACCGTTATTAAAAATGCAAGAGCAGTCGATCCCAACACCATAGTCGTGAATGTAGGGGATTTCTTTTTGGGCGATTTGATGTTCAATTTAACAATGGGAAAAGTCGAACTTTCATGGATGCTCGATATGAAGCTTACAGCTATGACATTGGGCAATCACGATTTTGATTTAACGCCGGCAATGCTTGCTAATTCTATGTCTAATGCATTTCCCGATAAATCTTTTCCGGTTCTCGGTACAAATATGTTCATCAATGATTCGAATGATGCCGCAGTCAAAATTCTGAAGAATATAGTTACACCCTACCTGATAAAGGATTATAACGGTGTTAAAATTGGTTTATTCGGCTTTATTCATCCTGATGCTAACCAAATGTCGCTACCAAGTATTTATATTGATACGAGTCTTGTTGCAATAGCCACAGCAGCCGTAACTGAACTTAAAAGTAAGAATTGCGATTTGATAATTCTTCTATCTCATGCGGGAGAATTTGCCGATACTACTCTTGCAGCAAGTGTTCCTGGTATTGACCTGATTATTGGCGGTCATGAACACAAATTCCTGAATCCATTTAAAAAAATTAAAAATTCCAATGGCGAAACTGCTGTTTTCCAGAGTGGCGCATTTTATCGTGAACTCGGCGATATTAAGTTAACTCTCGATGTAAGTAAAAAAATTAGTAATATTGATTATAGTATAATTACTTTAAACAACTCAATTGCAGATGAAGCCAACACGAAAACCATAATGGATGAATTAGTGTTCGGAATTGAGCAGTCCTTTGGTACGGTATTCTCGAAAGGAATAGCCGTAGCAGAATCTACATTCGAGGAAGAGGCTAAGGATTTGCTAAAATCCGGTTCGCATGATACTCCCGTTGGTAATCTTATTACGGATGCGTTATTAGCCTACGGAGGGACCGACATTGCAATTACCGTTTGTGGACTTACTGCTCAACCACTCTACAAAGGAGATATATTGCCAAATGATATCTTTAGAATGATTGGCTATGGCTTTAATGAAGTCAATGGATTGGATGACCATCCTGCTACTTTCAAAATAACGGGGCAAGACCTGAAATTATCATTGGAATTCTCCTTGATGAATATTGAAAATAATGATGAATTTTTTGTTCAATGTGCAGGCATGGAATATTATTATTACACAGATACAAAACCCCGGCTTTATAATGCATATACTTCTGCACCCCATGATATTATCAAACCTTCCGAAACTTATTCCATTACTACAAATAATTATATTGCACAATTATTAAAACTTAATGGAGTCAATATCATTGATGAAAACGTAAGCCAGGACACTACAATTTATCAAATCGTACAGGCTTATATCCGCGGCAAAACAATTAAACCTAAAGTTGAAGGCAGGGTATATAGCGATGTTAAAGAGAAACTTTCAGTCGGGGATATATCATTCGAACAACCGGAAATCGATATTTATCCGAATCCTGCAAGGGAAAATGTAACAATCGGGTTTAGTCGCCTTGAAGAAAGTTACTGCAGGTTTAAAATTTTCGATATTTTGGGAAATGAGGTTTTATCAAGTGAAGAGAAATTCTACTCGATGGGTTTTCACACGGTCAGTTTTGATATCAGGAATTTTCCTGATGGAGTTTATTATTTCAGGATAATTGGAGGAGCAAACTCGGCTGGCAAAAAGCTTATTGTAAGCAGGCATTGATGAAATGATTATTTCCGATATAAAGATAATTAAGGCAAAAAATGCCAATGATTTTGCCCTGGGAAAAGAAATTATTCTTGAATATAATGACTGGCTCGGCTTTGACCTATCATTCCAGGATTTTGATATTGAAATAAATAATCTTGAGGAAATGTATTCCGAACCGGAAGGCGGATTGGTTCTTGCATTGCTAGATAATCAGGTTATTGGAGTGGCAGGGATTAGGAAAATTGGAAATGGAGAATGTGAACTAAAAAGAATGTTTGTCAAAAGGGACTTTAGAAATTTAGGAATTGGCAGGATGCTCCTGGAATATTCAATAAAATTAGCAAGGGAACTGAAATATGATAAAATTAAACTTGATACGTTATCATCGATGGCGGTAGCTATCAAATTATACTTAGATTATGGTTTCCGGGAAATATCACCTTATCGTTTTAATCCCTACGAATCCGCAAGGTATTTTGAATTAGAATTATAAATTATTTACGTTGAGATTTAGAAAAAAAGGGCTACCCTATAAGTCAATAAGAAAGTCATTCGTAAGCGAAGTGAAGAATCTTCTTCTAAATAAGATGGATGTAGTTTTGAAGAAAAGTGATAATAAGAGACCTCTGAAAAATAATAAAATGTGCAAGATTGTCATTCTGAACTTGATTCAGAATCCACTCCCAGTGCGGTTTATGGATTCTGAATCAAATTCAGAATGACATTTTTCAGAGGTCTCAATAAAAGAATTTATCAGATTTTGCAAGAAGATTCTTCGCTTCGCTCAGAATGACAGCTCAAGCTGAGTATTCACACAGACTCATTCGCAGAAATGACAATTTTCTTTATTATAATATTTCAACAAATCAAATTTTCGAATTCGCGGTTGAAATATTCCTGTTTATCCGAAAATATTTCCAATTCAAATTCAATTCCCGTATCAGTATCCCTGCGTACTATAACATTACCAAACCTGTACACATCCGATATTCTGCTGAAATCGGAATAAGGTAATCTGATAAAAACAGATTTGCGGGTTTGGGAATATGTCGATTGCAAAGTATCGAGTAATTTCAGTATATTAATACTTCGCTTTGCTGATATTGGCACACTATTGGGTAAGTTCTCTGCGATTGATTGCAGGATATTTTTATCTTCTGCTACATCTATTTTGTTAAGTGCAAGAACCGTTGGTTTATTTGCGATTTTCAGGCTTTCTAATGTTTCATTAACTACACGAATTTGGTCTTCATAATGAGTATTAGTAATATCGACAACATGAATCAGCACATCACATTCCCTGGCTTCAGCCAAGGTGCTGCGAAACGATGCTACGAGGTGGGCAGGCAGTTTCCGAATGAAACCAACGGTATCGGAAAGCAAGGCTTTAGTACCGTCAGGCAAGGCAAAAGCACGTGTTGTGGTATCTAATGTAGCAAACAGTTTATCCTCGACATAAACACCGGAATTCGTCATAGCATTCATAAGCGTTGATTTCCCTGCATTTGTATAACCAACCAAAGCGAAGCGGGGAAAATTCTCACGACCTTTTCTCTGCTGCTGGTGCTGGGTTTCAATATCGTTGAGTTTTTCTTTTAATTTAGTAATTTTCTCACGTATCAAACGCCTGTCTGTTTCAATCTGGGTTTCTCCGGGTCCTTTAGTGCCAATACCGCCAAGTTGTTTGGATAAATGCTGCCACATTCTTGAAAGTCGAGGAAGCATGTATTGAAGCTGAGCCAATTCCACCTGGGTTTTTGCTTCGAGCGATTTTGCCCTTGAAGCAAAAATATCGAGTATTAAACCGCTCCGGTCCAAGGCTTTTACATCTAATTCACGCTCTAAATTGCGTACTTGTGCAGGAGTTAAATCATCGTCGAATATAATCGATGAAACGCCTCCATCCCTGATGCTCTCACGGATTTCTTCGAGTTTACCTTTTCCGACAACAAACGATGGATTGGGTTTTTCCAATTCCTGGTAAATTTTTTCGGTCACATGAGCGCCTGCGGTCTCTGCAAGCAGCTCTAATTCCGTCAAATGCTCAATTGCCAGCTCCCTGTCAGAACCTTTTGAAGTTACGGATATCAGTATTGTTTTTTCCGGTGGATTTATATTTTCGTGCATGTATAAGCTATTTTTTTCAAATCAATAAAGTAAATATTTTTGCCTGATATTAATGTAATTATCCAAACCGGCAACTGCAAGTTTGAGGATTTTCTCATCCGCGGAACCATTAAGGAAAGCTTCGATTAAATCATCTGTTCCGGTTACTTTTTCGAACATTTTTTTTGTTTTGGATTCCATCGTCATACTCGTAAACAAAGATGGATATACGCTTCGAAGAGCAAGCATTATTTTAATCCCTGCTGAAAAAGGCGCAAAGCCTTGTTTCTGAGCAAACTTCAAATAGAATCCCAAACAATCTTTTCCGGAATTAGCTCCGTATAATGGCCGGAATTTCGAGGCAATCAATTTTATGCCATTGAAATCATAACTCGAGAGTTTATCTGCAAATTCGGCGATTTTAAAATCCGGCATTCCAATATATTGAAATGGTGAAGTAGTACCAATACCGATTCCAATAATACCGAGCTCTCCGAGAAATCCTATTGTCGCATATCCCCTGCAGGCATCCGGCGAGGGAATATGCGGTGATGTTGGTATCCACATCAATCCTGTATCCTCCCATACCTTTTTCCTATTCCAATTTTTCATTTTGATAACGGTCAGTTCGCATTTACGTGGTTTTCCCTTGCTATCCTTGTGCAGCCATCCTTCCCCGACAATCATTTTAGCAAGTTCGCCAATTGTGCAACCGTGAACGTATGCTACCGGTGCTATTCCAACAAAGGAATCTTTCCCTTTCTCAACAACATTCCCATCAACAACGGAACCTCCCAAAGGATTCGGTCTGTCTAATATAAAAACGGGTATTCCGTATTCGGCAGCAGCATCGAGCATATTATATATTGTACTTAAGTAAGTATAGGAGCGGACTCCGATATCCTGAATATCAATGAGTATGATTTCACATTCGGATAGCATTTCGCGGGTGGGTCTTCTTTGTTTACCATAAAGAGAGATTACGGGAATATCGAAAAGTTTTTCGTCAGCAACATAATCACCAGCCGGAACTGCAGTCCAGAAGCCATGTTCAGGTGAAAATAAAGTAGTCAATGTACATTTTTTACTTTTTGAAATCGCTTCTGCGGATAAAATGCCTTCACTTGTTCGCCCCGAATTATTGGTCAATAAACCGATTTTTTTCCCATTGATAGGTTGGAAATCGGATTCAATTAATAAATCGATACCAAGTTGTAATTTATCCGTATTTTCAATAGATTCCTTAGAGGGTCTGACTTTCGGATTATCATTCCCTTCCAAATTTGTAATTAATACAATTGATGCAACGAAAAAAATGATGTAAATAATTTTCATACTTATAATCAATTTGTTTATTTAATATTCATAATTTGATATTCAATTTTCGCTATTCGATATTCATTATTCAATATTTATAAACACATTTCATAATTCTTAATTCGTAATTCCTAATTCTTAATTAGATTAAGCGCTTGTCTCAGAGCCGATACGGGTGCATACAAAGCAAATCCAAAGTCATGCAAAATACGGAAGAAATGAGCGCGAATTGAAAGTGTTTGGGACAATGTATCGAGCATTAATTCGCTATTCCCGGTTCTTTGGCAATATTCCGAAACAAATTTCAACATATCGATTTTGAACATACTCCCTGATAAATATTGATTATTTTGGCTCATAAAATTGCTATTTGCGCTTTCCTGATGAATCCGCCACTTTAATAACTTTTTTGGGACATAATAAAATTTACCGGTCAGAGCAGCAGTCATAATCACGCGCCAATCCGACCAAATCTCGAATTCCTTTTTAAGTTCGATAAATTTAAGTAAAGACGCACGAATCATGATGTTGGAAAAGGACACCACCGGATTGCGCAGCCAGAGGTATTTATTAGGAGTAAAGGGTTTCCCTCCCGATAAAAATCCAATATATCGGGAATATTCGATATAGTCTTTGTATTTATTAGGAATTTGGCTGGCTAATGGCTCCAAATCAGAGTAAACAAGGGATATTTCATTTCCACCTTCGAATACCATGAGTTTCTTTGCCAAATAATCCGGTTGCCAAGCATCATCCGATTCCAGGAAAGCAATATAATCGCCTCGTACCTGCGACAGTCCTAATTCAAGAGTTTCTTTAATTCCACAGTTTTTATTTTCCGGATGAATTAATAGTGATATTTTTTCCGGTTTATTGTTTTTATATTCTTCTATTACCATTAAGGATTCATCAGTCGAACCGTCGTCAACTATTATTAATTCCCAATTATCATAAGTTTGGTTCAAAATCGATTTAATTGCTTCGCCGATATAACGGGCATAATTATAACTCGTCATTATTATCGTTACTTTCGGTTGCATTGATTCCATTAAATTTTTTTCAATTATATTATAATTTCAATTCATTCCTTAAAAGCCTAAAAGCCTAAAGCCTAAAAGCCTAAAGCCTAAAAGCCTAAAGCCTAAAAGCCTAAAGCCTATTTTATATCATAATCTTCTATTTTACGGTATAATGTTCGTTCACTGATTCCAAGAGCATGTGCTGCAAGGCGCCTGTTTCCGTGAGTTCGCTGCAGTGCTGATTGAATCATTTTCTTTTCCATATAAGCTAAATTCAAATTGTCATCAGAAATCGACTCCTCGGGTGTATATTGCGTTTCTTCCTTGCTTCGAACCGTATCATAAAAGCTATATCTTATAGTGTTCACTGAATTTTGAACCTGGGCTATTTCCGTTTTAAGAGAATTAATGTCATCCTGAATAGAAAGGAGTGTGCGAAATAGCAACCCGAATTCCATAGTCTGGTTATCTTTATGCTTATCAAACGGTACTAAAGAGAATTCAGTTGGAAGAGGCTCAGACTGATATGGAGGCAAAGCTGGTGGAATGTAACGGCGTATTATTTCCGGTGTTATAAAAGATGCCTTTTCAAGGGTAACAATTGTTTCAATCAGGTTGCGTAATTCCCGGATATTTCCGTGCCATGGCAGGCTTCTCAACAAATTCAATGCATCATCGGATATTCCCTGAAATTGCATTGAAATTTTGCTGCAGACACGCCAGGCAAAATATTCCACAAGCACCGGCACATCTTCTGTATGATTTCTTAGAGGTGGCAGATGCAGTTGTACGGACTTCAGACGAAAATATAAATCCTGACGGAAATTTCCTGAAGTAACTTCCTTTTCAAGAGTTCGATTAGTAGCTGCAATCAAGCGTATATCAACTTTGTGAACAGCCGACGAACCAAGGCGCGAAAATTCACCCGTTTCAAGGATTCTGAGAAGTTTAACTTGTGTTGCAACCGGCATCTCGCCTATTTCGTCTAAAAATATTGTTCCGCGGTGAGCCGTTTCAAAAAATCCCTTTCTCTGTTCAACTGCGCCGGTAAAAGCTCCTTTTTCATTACCAAAAAGCTCGGATTCAAGCAGGGTTTCAGGAATAGCAGCACAATTTACGCTAACGAATGGGAATTTTTTCCTGTTACTTAATCCATGCAATGCATTGGCAAATATCTCCTTTCCTGTACCGGTTTCTCCGGTAATCAGAACCGATAAATCGGTAGGTGCAGATTGAAGTAACAGTCGAATTACCTCGCGCATCGGTGGGGATGAACCGACGATACCGTATTTCAACTGCAAATTCTGATAGATTGGGTCTATATTATCGGAAATCAGCATCGAATTAGTTCTATCCATGATGTTCAATAAATAATAGGAAAATCCCCCTAACCCCCTTTTTCAAAGGGGGAAAAGAAATTCCCCCTTTGAAAAAGGGGGGTAGGGGGATTTTCCTGAACTTTATAATTTTCAAATTGTACTAATTAACCAATCATTAATGAAAAATTTGGGATTATTAATTGAAAGTCAGGATTTTCTTTTTTTTAACCATTCATCCCAGCCGCCAATATAAATAAATACCCTTTTGAAACCGGCTTCATTTAATACCTTAGCCAATTCATGAGATAAATCGCAAGTACCGCCATCGCAATAGCAGATGATTGTTTTATCGCGTGGTAACCCCATAATTTTTGGGATATAATCGTTATCGGGCCATAGCGGAGAAATATTTATTGCGCTTTCAATGTGCCCGGCTTCATATTTATCTTTATCACGAGCATCTATTAATACAAAGTTAGACCTATTCAGGGCTTTAATTAATTGTTCGTAGGTAACGGAAAGGATTTCATTTATTGGCATCTCAAGGGCTATTTTAATAGTATCATGGTTCTTAAGATTCCTGGTTGTAGCCACCGAGTCATTTTTAACCTTGCGATTGATTACAGGTGAATCTACTTTTTTAAATTCTGTAAAAGAATGACTGTTCTGATTTCCAAAAAGCAACGATTCTCCTGCAAATGTTTGTATAGGTTTTTGGTAAATCCACGGGACAGGTTTTTGCAGGAAAAAATTGTAAAGAAAGCCCATTGAAGCTGCAATCAAGGAGATAAGTATAATTTCATAGAATAATTTTTTTCTACTCCTAAGCATCATCTAAAACCCCTTCAACTTCTTCAGGAAAGAATAAGCTTGATTTATTTCAACTGTTTTCCGGGCTGCAAGTTCCTTAAGTTCCGCACCAAGACTCGCAACACGGTCGGGGTGGTATTCCATGATTTTCTTCTTGTATGCAGATTTGATTTCATCTATAGTTGCATTGCTTGACAAATCAAGTAAATTCAAGGCTCTTTCAAAGCTCATTGATGAATCAGTTTGGTATGAGGCGTTTTTATTCTTGTCTTGCTGATTATGACTATTTTGGGTTTTTGATTTTGTATTTAATTCATCGATAATTCTTTTTAACTCATCGTCGTCGTTATTTGAATTATATACATTGCTCATCGGCTCGGAGTCATCCATATAAGTTTTAGCAATCTTTGAAATTCGGCGAAGTATTTGTCCCATATTTTGAAAAACAGTAAAGTAATTTAATCCTTATTGAAATAGCGAATAATAATTCGTACTGCCTCTTCTCCGGAGTCAACATGCTCAATTAATTCGAATTGGTCAATAGCCGCATCTGAATAGAATTCCATTGTTTGGATTACTTCGTTCCATTGGTCGCCAATGCAAACAAGTGGTTTATCTTTCATTATTTTTTTTTCTTTCAATGCCCATATTGCTGCAAGCTCCAAAAGAGTTCCGGTACCGCCAGGCAAAACGATATAAGCATCTGCAAGATTAATTAGCTCATAAGTTCTGTCAAGATAAGTGTCTTTGATGATTTCATCGCTGACGAAGGGATTTTTTGTCCTGCTTGTAAAAATCTTTGAAGTTACGCCAAATCTTTTCACATTAGTTCCGTTTGCTCCTTTGAGAGCAGCTTCCATAATTCCGCCATAGCCGCCGGTAGCAATGTCGAAACCAGCATCGGCAAGTAATTTACCAACTAATTGGGCATCTTCATATTCAAGCGAATCTGGCTTGAAATGCGAACTTCCGAAAATCGAAACAACCGGCATTATACTCTCCTTTGTTATTGATTAAGTATTAGACGAATAATTTTCGGGTTTGTTTTGTATTTTTTTATGATTGTTCAAAAACCTTCAATCCTGTGATTGAGGCAGTGTAATAATTCACGAAGAATGTCATTATCAAGGATTTTTCAAACAGCCTCAATCAATGGAATGACAAAACTGAATTTTAGAATCCACCTTAAGGATAGATTGAAGTGTCAGACAAGAATGTCTGACCTACTCATTAAAATAAAAAGGTAGAATAGATATTCTTGTCTGTTCAATGATAATTAATTAAAAAAAGGTAAAATAGACATTCTTGTCTGTTCAATTTATTATTGATATGATTTTAGCTTTAATTGATTGAAAAAAAAGATTATCTATAAATTCCTCTGTCGGATTTACCGATAAAATCAATACAATGCTGGACTTCTTTTGATATTTCAGACGTATCGGATGTAAATCTTGCAATACCATCGGTAATATTCATCCCGGAATGGAAAATCATCGTATAAAATTTATCAAGCTGTTGGATTATTTCTTTAGAAAAACCGCGACGCCTCAGACCAATAACATTCATCCCATCCACTTTTGGGGGATTAGTGCCTATCATTAAATAAGGCGCTATATCCTTGGCAATTTTCACATCCGCCCCAATCATAGAGTGGCAGCCGATTTTGCTGAATTGATGTACTTTTACGACTCCCCCGAAAATTACCCAGTCTTCGACTTCGCAATGACCTGCGAATTGAGTTACATTTGATACAATTATATTGCTCCCCAAATGGCAATCATGAGCTATGTGTGCATAAGCCATGACAAAGCAATCTTCGCCAATACAGGTTTTAAGAGTAGCTTCAGTGCCGCGATTTACGGTAACATATTCACGAATAACAGTTCTGTCACCTATTATCGCTACGGAATTGCAGCCTTTGAATTTTAAATCCTGCGGTTCGGTGCCGATTACTGCGCCATTATAAATCCTGCAATCCTTTCCAATCCGGGCGCCGCTTGCAATTACAGCATTTGAGCGGATTTGAGTGCCATCGCCTATTTCAACATTATCTTCGATTATTGTAAATGCACCGATGGTAACACCGGTACCAATTATTGCGTTAGGGGATACTATCGCGGTTGAGTGGATTAAAGTTCCTTGAGAATTTTCCATTAATAACTATCGAATCAATTTAAAATTTTTCTAAAATCGAGAATATTTTATGCAGTTCTATCTACCAATGCTGCCTGAAATTCACATTCGGCAACAATTTGTCCATCTACTAAAGCATTTCCTTTGAACATGTATGCATTGAAACGCTTGCCTGTCATTTCCACTTCCATTACCAACTGGTCGCCGGGAATTACCGGTTTACGGAATTTTGCATTCTTTACAGCCATGAAATAAACCAATTTTTCTGATATATCTTCTAAGGTATTCCATAAATACAGGCATCCCGTTTGAGCCATCGCTTCAATAATCAGGACACCGGGCATGATAGGTTTTTCGGGGAAATGACCATTAAAATACGGCTCGTTGAATGTTACGTTTTTGTATGCCACCACGGTTTTTTTATCCGAGTCAATATCGACAACTCTATCGATTAATAAAAACGGGTAGCGATGAGGCATAACCTTAAGGAGGTCATAAATATCCAGCATAGCACCGTTTTTACTGTTGACTTTATATTTGCTAAGTGATTTTTTCTTTAGATATAGGTTACGAATTTTTTTTGCGAACTCAATATTACTTGCATGACCGGGGCGTGCAGCAAGTATCTGGGCTTTGATGGGTACTCCGATTAATGCAAGGTCGCCAAGCATATCGAGTAATTTATGGCGGGCAGGTTCGTTTTTAAATCTCAATGGGGAATCGTTCAGTATTCCCGTTGTGCCGGCAATTGGAAGTTCCGGAAGATTAAACATTTCTTTCAACTCGTTTAATTCCCCTTCTTCAATTTCTTTATCGACAATAACAACAGCAGTATCCAGCGTTCCACCCTTAATTAATCCCTGACGGTAAAGCATTTCAATTTCCGTTAAAAAACAAAATGTCCTTGCAGGTGCAAATTCCTTAACAAATTCCTTCTCCAAATTAAACATACCTGTATGCTGGCTTCCAAGCGCCGGATTGTAGTAATCAATCATAACGGTTATCCGGTAATCGTCTGTAGGTAGGGCAACTATATCGACGCCTTTTTCATCGTTAAGGTATCTGGTGGTTTCATCCACAATAAAATATTCACGTGGCTCTTCCTGCTCTACTATGCCTGCTTTGAGCAGAACTTCGACGTAAGGCATCGAGCTTCCGTCAATTACCGGCGGTTCGTTTGCCGATAATTCGATACGGCAATTATCGATTTGTAATCCCGCCAGAGATGCCAATACATGTTCTACTGTATGAACTGAAATATCATCTTTCCCCAATGTTGTACCACGGGACAAATCTGTTACATATTCAACTAAGGCAGGGATTTCAAAATGTTTTTCAAGGTCGGTTCTGATGAATTTATAACCGTAACCTACCGGGGCGGGATGGAAAGTAATCGTTGATTTATTTCCCGTATGAAGACCGGTTCCTGTCAGCGATACGGATTGATTGATGGTTCTTTGTTTTGCGTGCATAATCCGCTTAAATAATTTTGATTAATTAATTATAAATAACGAAAAACTATAATTAATTTGTTCTAAAAATTTATTTTGTCAAAAAATACGAATTACAAAAATAAGAATTTATTTTGTCTTTGGGAGGGAAAAATGCAATAAGAAGGATAAATAATTAATAAAAAAATTAGTCATTACTCATTATCGAACTCCGTCCCGTACATTGCCGGTAGTTTGAACTCATGCTTCGCAAAGACAGAAAATAGCTGGTCGGTTGAGAAGATTATCTCAGCAAATTTCATCTTATCGAAATTAAATGCAAAATCGAATCTGTAAATACCCGATGGTCCGGTTGCTTTTGTATCGTGGAGCCTGATGCCGAATCCGGCGGAATTATGGAATTTCGCTTTCATGATTTCCGTTCCCTGATTCCAAACACTGCCAATATCCCAAAATAAAACACCTGAGAAATTGAAAATCCATAAGGGAAAATCAGTGAAATAGCGCATTTCAAGATTCCCAACCATCCTGTTATCACCTGTTAATCTGTTTGCCGAGTAACCACGCAAACCTGCATCGTTATCTAAAATCAACTGCCTTGCAGCATTCCAATTCCAGACTGACTGCTGACGCACTCTTCCGCCAATCAATAATTCCTTATTCAATCTATAAAATCCAAGTCCGTAGAATTCCTGATAGGTATATTTGCCGTAGTTTTGGTCAAATCCGCTTGAACCCATGGCTCTTCCAAAAAGGTAAAGATTTTCTCTCATTGTTGAGCGCTCACCCTGTCCGGCAACGTAATATAAGTTTTCACCCTTGGAACCCAGCGAAAAAGTCTTACCTATAATGGCACTGCCCCAGCCGCCAACAGTCATATCCTCTGTTTGGTAAGTATTTAATTTATTCGTTATGAGGAAATCCTGTGAAACGGATGAAAATGCAATTAATATTTTACCTGAATTATCGAAAGCACGGCGATACATTTTACCTCCTCTATCGACATCTTGCAACTCGGTGTAAATAGTTGCAAAAACGCGGTCTTTTTTCATCCATGCTCTTGAGAAATAGGCTGAAACAGTCTTTTCGTGTGTCGGAACTATTGCAGTAGAATCGCTTTTCCAATAAATAAAATCCTTACCAATGTTATTGCTGCCATAAGCTCCATAAGATAATTCCGATGAAATTGTTCTATAAGGCTTGTCAATGGAAAGAATTTGCCAATCCCTGTATTGATTATGCATGAAATATGTATTTAGAGCAAAATCCGTACGGAATAATCTTCTTTGATAAAGAGCAGCAGCCGTTTGCCAGCCGATATTGTTTTCAGAACGATTAAGAGTTTCAACATGGATTTGAGTGCCGGTACCAAGGAAATTCAATTCGGATAATCTGCCACCTATCGAAGTGTTGCCGCCTCCTTTTCCGAAAAGAAATGCCGGATAGGTTGACCATCTGTCCCAAGTGATAATGATGACATTATAAATATATTCGTTTACGGAATCTAACATTATTTTTACTTCGGTAAATAATCCCGTTGAACGCAGATTGCGAGCTGTCTCCGAAAGTAATTCGAAATCCAGGTCATCCTTTTCCGAAAATAATAATTCATCCTCGATAATGTATTCTTTTGTAAGAGCATGGAGTTTGTTAGCAAGTGGTGCTGCAAAGAACCAATCTGATTTGGTGGAGTCGAATACATCAATGCGGTTAATAAATATTTCGCCGACACGTTCATTGCACAGGGCAAAATAAGGTATTACTAAAACTATGAAGAGAATTATTATTTTTTTCAAATTTTTTTGTTCAAAGTTAAATAATTATAATTAATAAAAATTGAATAAAGAGAAACCCCCTAACCCCCTTTGAAAAAGGGGGAATAATAAATTTCCCCTTTTTCAAAGGGGGTTAGGGGGTTTTTCTTTTCATTAAAAGGGGTGAACAATCTATGAAAGAGTTAAATCCTTTTAATGAGTATTTACCATTTATTCTTATTTTGAATAATTTGATTGACGAATATGCATAAGAATTAATACAAGGCAAAATGTAATGCAGGAAATTATTAAAATCCGCACAGACAAGCATAATGGGCTGTATGATATAACAGAAGCTGTAAGGGAAATTGTTACAAAAAGCTCGGTTGAGACAGGGATTGTGACGGTTTATGCACAAGGTGCAACGGCTGCTATAATGATTCAGGAGAATTGGGATGATTCCGTTCAGAACGATGTAATAACACTTCTAAAAAAGTTGATACCCCATGGAATATGGGAACACGACGCCCAGGATAATAATGCCGATTCCCATTTGAAAGCCGGGCTTATCGGACCATCCGAAACAATACCGATAATTAACGGAAAATTAGGATTATCGAGATGGCAGAACATTTTCTTTTGTGAATTCGATGGACCAAGACCGGTGAGGGAGATAGTAGTGACGGTTATAGATTGCAGAAAATAAAGTTAAAGTTAATATTAAAGATGTCATAGAAAATAGAAGAATGTCATTCGTAAGCGAAGTGATGAATCCAGAAGAAGCATTGGAACTGGATTCTTCACTTCGTTCAGAATGACATTCTTCTTGATTTATCACACAGTCTAATTCGCAGTAATGTCTTTCAACTTTTCAATTTTCAATTATCTACACCATAAGTAATCGAAATTATATATTTTATTCCATAAGGATTCATCTTGTATTTTTCATTTGTCTGGAAGAACGGATGGTCCGGCTTACCTTCTAAGAATTCAGAGTATGAGCGATTAGTTATAACAAATCGAATCTCATTCATCCCTCTAACAAGCAGCTTCTTTATATCGTATTCATACATTTCATAATCAAAAGTTTTCTTTTCGCACAATTCTTTATTGTTGAGCTTGATTTCGCATAAATCATCTACAATAAATGAAATTTTTGCCTCGGTAATTTTCCTGATTTCAGATATATCAAACTCCCGCTTATAGTGATACTCTCCGCCGTTCAAAGCTTCCTGATTGGTTATGAACCTTGCGTGAGAAATCCAGTTTGCTTTTTGGATTTCAGGATACTCTCTATCGGCACGGAGCCATTCTTCGGGCAGGAATTGAGGAATTACCGCTTCAGTATTTTTCGGAATTTTCGGGTATTGAGGAGAAAATTCAAATATCGTTTGTTCATCGCTCACTATTTCAAGTATTTTAGATTTTTTTTCTTTAGGTTCTTCTTTGGATATCTGCTTATCTTCTGACTTGTCATGAACAAAGAATTGAACAATACCTTTATTCTGTTTTTTAAGTATTCGCAAAGTGTTTCTGCTTGAATAAATTAACAGGATAACAAGTACCGTAAGAGAAGAATAAAAAATGATTGGAACTATTGATATTTTGTAAATTGTCAAGGACAGGGAAAATGTCTGGCTGTGGTATGGCTCCATGCTCATCTTATTCTGCCATGATGTAATAAGGAATATAATTAATGTAAAAAAGATAAAGTCAAAGGAAACAATTTGAAAGGTTCTGAAAACACGCCCTAATTCCCTTTTTAACAGCTTTTCTCTAACAAGACCAATGCAGAAACTGACAATATGAAGTGAGGAAAAATTGATAATAAGAAATATCAGAAAATTATCGCTGATAACCTGTAATGAACTCATTAATCCCAACATTCCAATAAAAAGCAATGTTGCTGTTCCAAAAAGAAAGATAAATATTGAGTTCATAATGATTTAGAACTAGTTTAAAATTCCTTTGGATGGAAATTCTTTGGAGTATGAATGGTAAATAATCCCGTATTAACATCGGCGAAGTATAATCCATTATCATATATTTCCAGGACATCCTTTTCATCATATTTCAAACCGCAAATAATGCCATACAACTTCTTATCATTATGCTCCGGGAAATAATTGCGGAACTTTAATAATATTTTTTTTATTTGTTCAATTGTATCCTTATTAATTGTAGTTTTTATTTCCACAATATATACTTCATTATTCTTGCTATTTGAATATGCCAGAATATCAATCTCAAAATTCTCATTACCTTTCCATCTTTTAACATTCTGGCTGACAACTTCAGCCTTAAATTTTGCTCTTAACTCATGTTCGATTGACGGATATGCCAACCCCTCGGCAATATTCCCCATGGAATTTCCCAATTTACCAATTTGCTTACCGAGTTCTTTTATTTGTTTATCGGTATCCCGTTGTTGCAATTCGGTTTCTTTCTGAAATACAGCAAGGCTTGCAACTAATTCTTTAAGTTCTTTATCAGTCATCTTACACCTCTGATTCTATTAATTAAATTAAATAACGAAATACTAAGACCTATATTTTGAAACTGAATTTTTAATTAAATGATAAGAAAAACCCCCTAACCCCCTTTGAAAAAGGGGGAATAAAAAATTCCCCCTTTTTCAAAGGGGGTTAGGGGGTTTTTCTTTTTTATTATTTCAATCAATAATTACTATCCCAGCAAATCAACAATATATTTCTTGATATTATCAACCGGAATTCTGTCCTGAAGCATGGTATCTCTATTACGAATAGTAACCGTTTGGTCTTCTAATGATTGCCCATCAATTGTTAAGCAGAAAGGTGTACCGATTTCATCCTGTCTTCTGTATCGCCTGCCAATGGCGCCACCAGTGTCGTATTGTGCCATGAATGATTTACGCAAATCGTGATAAATATTTTCGGCAAGCTCCGGCATACCATCCTTATTAACGAGTGGAAATACGGCAACCTTCACAGGCGCTAACTTTGAATGAAATTTCAGTACTGTTCGTGGTTCCATTTTACCGATTTCGGACGGAGCTAATTCTTCAGTATAAGCATTGCATAGGAATGCCATTAATGAACGTGTGACACCTCCCGATGTTTCAATCACATAAGGAATAAACCGTTCGTTGTTCACCGTATCGACGTATTCAAGCTTCTTGCCGGAATATTCCGTGTGGCGGCTCAAATCAAAATCCGTGCGGGAGTGGATACCTTCTATTTCACCCCACCCGAAAGGAAATTCATATTCAATATCAACAGCGTGATTCGCATAATGTGCCAGCTTATCGTGTACTTTAAGTTTTAATTTGTCAATAGGCATGCCTAAGTCGGCATACCAATTCAGGCGCTGGTCTTTCCAATATTCGAACCATTCCAATTCGCTGCCGGGTTTAATGAAATATTGCATTTCCATCTGTTCAAATTCGCGTGTACGGAAAAGAAAATTCTTTGTATTAATCTCATTCCGGAATGCTTTACCGATTTGTGCTATTCCGAAAGGCAGCTTCTGGCGCGATGATTCCATGATATTCTTAAAATTTACGAAAATACCCTGAGCCGATTCGGGACGCAGATAAACTACAGAAGAAGTGTCCTCTAAAGGTCCGATGAAAGTTTTGAACATCAGATTGAAACTGCGTACCTCAGTCCAATCGCAAGTACCGGAAACAGGGTCAGGGATTTGATGGTCGATAATGATTTTATAAAAATCGGCAGGTTCAGTTGCTACCAATAGCTTTTCTTCTATTTCTATTGCAAGCTGGGTTTTCTTTTTCTTAATCATACGGTCAATATACTCTTCAATCAGATTATCAGCGCGGTGGCGGGCTTGGCTGGTTTTGTTGTCAATCATCGGGTCGGAGAATTGTGCTACGTGTCCGCTTGCCTCCCAGGTGCGTGGGTGCATGAGTATTGAAGCATCGACACCCTCAACATCGTCACGGAAAGTCATTTCGCGCCACCATGATTCTTTAAGGTTACGGAGCAATTCTACACCTAAGGGACCGAAATCCCAGCAGCCATTCAGCCCACCGTAAATTTCAGATGATTGGAAAACAAAGCCTCTGCGCTTTGCCAGCGATATTATAGTCTCTAATTTGTTCATGTTCTCTGCAAATAAATGAAAAATTTCAAACTTCAAAATTACGAAAAAAGAGGTGAAAGAATTGAATTGAGATAAGTGTTATTATTATTTGATTAAAGAAAAACCCCCTAACCCCCGGTTATAGAAGTAGAACTTAGAAGTAGAAGAAAGAAATTCCCCCTTTTTCAAAGGGGGTTAGGGGGTTTTCTTTTTTTAATTGACAATTAAGGAAGTAATACTTGTATTCCGTAATTTAAGATTTTATTACGGAACTGTCTGGATTTTTGATAAATGCTCAAACGATAATTTTTTAGCTTCGTCAAGATTTAGTAACGGACTATTTTCAGATTTTTTTATCATTATATGTATTTCTTCATAGGTTGCAGGTCTTCCTGCGAGAATCCAGTCACTATCAGATAGAGTTTCGGTTGTAAAATCATTAGCTTTTATTTCTTTAAAAGACAAAACATATTTCAAATCTTCAAGTAATCTAATAAAGCGCTTTTTTGAAGCCGGATTTTCGATTTTTACCAATATTTCAGACATTTGAAACCTAAATAATTAAAAAATAATATACGGAATTCCATGAAAAATAGTTGAAAACTTTTCTCAAGCATTATTCTGAAAAAATGCTCACCTATCTTACCACAACAACAGGGCAGCGATACACCTGCCCACCAATCTTAGCAACTACGAAATAAGCTCCAGTAGCAAGATTCGACGCATCAAAATTAACCGAATAATTATCTTTGGTTTGAATTTTATTTGCATGTACAGAAACGACCTGTCCCATTATATCTATAAGCTCGATATTCACCTTGCATGGTTCGTTACTATTAACAGAATATTTAATTGTTGCCGTGCTATAAACCGGATTAGGACTTACTTTTAGAATATTAGTTCTTTCCAATTGCTCCTCTACATCTGTTTTATCAAATAGCCAATCCAATATTCGTCTCATTAAGGCATATCTTGATGCAAATATAGAAATAGATTCGAAATTAGATGTCATATAAACAATTTTTGAATTTCCTTCCTGCACCCGCACTCCACCAATATTTGAGCTATTATTATCGTAGAAAAGAAACTGCTTTGTAGTTTGTGTATTGGAAATTTTGATAATATCCGTTGCAATCATAAAATATGGATAAGTGCTTGCATTGAAATTGTTGAGAGTAATGTTGATTATGGAATTGCCGATTGGGTCGCCGGTTACTCCTTTTGCGGAATATGGTATAACTTTTGAAACTTCGCCAGTACCATCTAATTCGACTCTTAATAATGGATTACCATTAGGCTCTATACCTATTACCTTATTGAAAAATTCTTGTCCGTCTGTAAATGTCGTATCTTCAAAAGCTGATGAAAGGTCTATTTGAGATGTTATCAATACACGGTTTCCTTTATTAATCGCAGTATTTATTGCTTCATAAATTTTTTGGCTAAGATAGCTATAATCTTCCGAGCCTGCCAGAATACCGGAGTTCCAGAAATCAAAAGAAAAGACAATAAGTTTAAAATCATTTACAGGATATGCATCAAGCATTTCTTCCGTAAGAGGCAGCATAACAGCGTCTTTTGAAGCATCAGGATAAGTTTTTAAAGGCTGGAATGTCAGGTTATAATTTCCATCAGTACCGCCATACATGATGTATTTGGCATCGCTTGTAAGAGCATAAAAGGACTTTTTGTCCGGTACGTTTATGTCAAAAGTCAAAGGACTTGCTTTAACCAATACCTGGGCAATATCGGCAGTATCGTTGGAGTTTAAAGAAACAGTAATATTACCGGATTCATTGGGCTCTAATGTTATTGTTTTTGTTGAGAGGGAAACCGACCAGCCTCTGGGAATATAAGAATTTGTATCGATTTCAATAAAAAATTTAGTATTATTTGAATTTGGATTTTTAATTGAAATAGTTTGTTCAAGTGTGCTTTTTTTAGGAATTTTCGAATACGGATTTTGTATCGTACTAATTTGTGAAAAGTTCATTTTTATTTTTGATGGATTATAATTAGTGGCTGCTTGCAGGACTTCTTTGGTAGAATCATCCTGAATGAAAGCTACAATGTACAAACCTTTTGAATGCCAATTATTATTTAACATGTAACCTAACGAAACTTTTCTGGAGCCGCCGGCAGAAATATTTAAATCAGTTCCCTTATAATCGGGAAGCATTTGTCTTGCAATAAAAAAGAAATTGGTTTCACCGTTTGTCCCTGCATTATCATATTCATGAAAACATTCGACAACGATAACCCTGAGTCTTTTCCCACTAATTGCAGAATCGGATTTAATATCTACATCCACAGCTACATTATTCCCGTTTCTGTTTTCGGTAATTGAAATTGAATATGGTGATGTTACCCCTTTATATTCATTTATGGTTTTTCTAAGTCCTGCAGTATCATAGGGCGCTCCTTGATAGTATGTCGAATCTACTAATTGCGGCACTTTACCTTGAACGAAACAAGCAGGAATACCATCAATATCCATGTTGTAATAGGAAGTTCTATAATTATTCATCGATGTATCATTCAAATACATTGGGTCATCCTCTCCGGGCCTTGAAGCATGGTATGATATGGGAATCACTTTAGTCCAGTCAAAGCCTTTAAGAAAGGAAATGTATGCAGGATTCTGTGCTGCACTTTGCAGGCTGCTTGCATTAACACCTTCTTCGATTAAAATATTTCTTGGAGAAGATGAATATAAATTTATCCATGAAAACGATAAAATCAGCAAGCAAAGAGTGAGATTTATTCTCCAATTTATTTTATTCATATTAGTAAAAATTTTTGTTTAACAGTTCAATATTCAAAATTAACTAATTTTGCAGTTCTTATGAAATTGCAATTAAAATATAAAATAGCTATTGTGTTACTCAGGCTTTTAGCCGGTAGTTGGCGCATCAAAACAAAAGGGAAATTCCCGGGGAAGCCTGCTATAATTGCTTTCTGGCATGGAGATATGCTTGCAGCATGGAAATTATTTGCGAATTTCGGAGCAGCAGCAATAATAAGCCCAAGCAAGGATGGTGAAATCCTAACCCAACTTCTTCATAAATGGAAATATAATGTGGTTCGCGGTTCATCATCGAAGGATGGCTCAAAGGCGCTGAATACAATAACAGAACTGGCTAAAAGTAATTATGTCCTGATTACTCCGGATGGACCACGGGGACCAAATAGGGAATTCAAACCCGGTGCAGTGGTGGCAGGATTCCGCAGTGGTACGCCTGTTTATTATTGTTCTATCAAAGTAAAAAGAAAAATTTCATTCACAAAAAGCTGGGATAATTTTTGTTTACCACTGCCTTTTGCTCTTATTTTAATAAATTTTTCCGATGCGGTGAAAATATCACCAATGGCATCCAGAGCTGATATTGAAAATATTATTTCAGAACTGGAATTAAAAATGAATCAATGAAACAATATACCAATGTGCCAATGAACCAAATTGACTCATTTTCAAATTGACTCATTTTCAAATCTTAAGTATAATTGTAGTTAAATCAGCCACAAAGTCTAAAGCGTATTTACTACAAAAAAATCACCAATTTTACTATTTTTTTCCTAAAGATATAAATCTATTTTTGAACTTAGCCAAGAAGGCATTTAAATAACAATTAAGTAAAAGGATTTATTAAATTCAGAAGTAATTTTTACAAAGTTACGTAGCATATTAACAAGAGATGTACAGCTTGATTTCCAAAATAGTCGAATTTGGAGTAAGAATTCGTAATAGAAAATATGAAAACGGGAAGAACGTTGTTCATAGCCGATTACCTGTTATCAGCGTAGGTAATCTTTCGTTTGGCGGTACTGGAAAAACACCTTTTGTTATCATGCTTGCTGATATACTAATGAAAATGAGCAGGCACCCGGTAATAATTGGTAGAGGATTTAACAGGCAGGTAAAAGGAAATACTATAGTATCGGATGGCAAACAATTATTAGCTGATATATCCTCGGCTGGCGATGAAATGCTCATGGTTGCTCAAAGTATTCCGGTACCGGTTCTATCATGCGATTCCAAATCGGATGCAGCACTTGAAGCTGAAAAGCTTTTTAATGTCGATACTATAATAGTCGATGATGCATTCCAACACAGAAAACTACATAGAAACTTAGATATTGTTTTAATAGACAGGGAAACAATAGATAATCCTTACTTATTCCCAAAAGGTAGATTGAGAGAGCCACTTTCAAGCCTCGAGAGAGCAGATATTATTTGTTTTAACGGGGATTTCCAAATCGATGAAACCTCTTCCGAATTTTATCCTGAGAAATTTAAATTGAAACTCGAAAAAAAAGTCTTATCAATTAATAATTTATTGAATTGTATAATTTATTTACCTGATAAGTTTCCATTCATAGATTACAGATTCATTGCCATTTCCGGTATTGCCAAGCCGGTAAATTTTATTTTAACACTAAAATCAATAAATTTTGAAATATCACAACATAAAATTTTTGCAGACCATTATAATTATTCAAGAGATGACGTCAGGAAAATTATCGATTTATGCAAAGATATTAGAATAAAAAATATAATAACAACAGAAAAGGATGCAGTCAAATTAGCAAATTTCAAGGAATTATTCATGTCCGCCGGATTAAATTGTTTTTATATAAAAATTGGCTTGAAAATTGAAAGTGGAAATGAAAAATTTATGGAAAAGTTAAGTCGGATTTTTAATTAAAATAAATTTGAAAATGAGAAAATTTGAAAATGAAAACTAAGAATTTGAAGAAAAAAATAAATTGGGAAAATGATAATGAAGTTCATTTTCTAATTGGAAAATTTTCAAATTTTCAAATTACTAACATTCTATTCACTTTTTTATTCCTTTTTGTTTCAAGCCTTTTCTTTTTTACGGGATGCCAAAGTCGTAAAACAGTTACAATAGCACTATCAAAAGGCCATGGCTCTGAAAATTATAAATTCTATTATTCCTGGCTAAAAAATGCCGACCCTAATATTGATATAATCGACCTTTATACGATGAAAATAAACGAAGCATTAAACGTATTGGATAATTGCGATGGGATTATATTTACCGGCGGTCCTGACGTTCACCCTATTAAATATGGCAAACCTGAAGACTCCTCCCGCTGCGAGATTGATATTAAAAGGGACAATTTTGAATTTCAATTAATAAATAAAGCAAGGAAACTGGAAATTCCGATTTTCGGAGTTTGCCGCGGTCAACAAATATTGAATATAGCTTTCGGTGGTAATTTAATCGTCGATATTCCATCGGATTTTTCTAAACAAGTTATTCATCGCTCCGACAAAGGATTTGATTGTTTTCATGATGTAACTATTGATACTAATTCACTGATTTATCGGATTACAAAAGTTCGAAAAGGCAAAGTTAATAGTTTTCATCATCAGGCTGTAGGCAGGGTTGCAGATGCTTTCAATGTTGCGGGAAGAACCGATGATAACCTTATTGAGGCATTGGAATTAAAATCAGGTACCGAACTTCAATCAATATTTTCAGTCCAGTGGCATCCTGAAAGATTGGATACTGTTAATCCACTATCTTTACCTTTGGCGAGATATTTTATCGGTGAAGCTATTAAAAAAAGAAAAATAGCAATGAAATAAAAATTAATGGTCAATGGTTAATGGTTAATGGTTAATGGTTAATGGTCAATGGTCAATGGTCAATGGTTAATGGTCAATGGTTAATGGTCATTTACCATTTCCAAAAAAAAATTAAATTTGTAACTAAAATTATTCTAATGTGTTATTGTTTTATAATTGAAATAAATTAAGTTATGAATTATATAATTATAATTAATGTTCGTTACTCATTGACAATTAACCATTAACAATTAACCATTAACAATTGACCATTGACCATTAACCATTGACCATTAAAAATGATGAGAAGTTTGAAAAAAGAAAATATTGACTATCACGGAGGTAGTACCGGCGAGAATGATATTTCCTCAGCATATTCACCGGTCATTAAATTGTATAGTAAAACTGAAAAAAATATAGAATCCAAAATTTTTCATTGGCCCGTCCCTGAAAGTTATTCCAAATTTTACCCAAAACCGGGTGAACCGGGAGCTTTCTGGGAAGACCGTGAAGACAGGTTTCATTGCGGTATTGATATTTATGCCGCTCAGGGCGCAAGCGTAATAGCAATTGAATCGGGTAAGGTTATCGATATCGGAGTATTTACTTCCCCTCAGCAAAATGAATACTGGAATATCACCTATTATGTTATTATTAAAACCTCATCGAATATTAATTATAAATATGCCGAACTTGAAGACCTCACTTTAAGGATCGGTGATTATGTCGATTGTGGTCAGGAATTAGGGCATCTCGGACTTGTAATTAACAGGGACAAAGTCAAAGTCAATGTTCCAATGTACATACGGGAAATATTAGGTAGCCTTAATCTCTCAATGTTACATCTCGAACTTTACAAAGCACCCATCACGGAAGTCCGTCCTTATTCCGGAGGTAACTTCTTTGGTAAGGAAAAGCCGGAATCCCTTCTCAATCCGCTTGCATACTTGCCTGAAATGAAAAAAGGGGATAAAATAATTGTTTAATGGTTAATTCTTAATTCTTAATTCTATAATTTTAAATATCATCCTATAATCCTTTAATCATATAAATTTTATTTCAGACATTCCTAATTTCAAAATTTTTATAGTTAAATTAATAAAAAATCATTAATTTACAATTTCAATGTAATCAAAAATTGGAATTGTTTTTTGAAACATGCTACTAATATTACCTGGCATCAAAGTAAGGTAAATCTCGAAGATATTGAAAGAAAAAACGGTCATAAAGGCTGTGTCGTATGGTTAACAGGATTGAGCGGCTCCGGTAAATCGACAATTGCTGTTGAATTAGAAAAGCAGTTATTTGCATTTGGATGCCATACCTTCATTTTGGATGGAGATAATATTCGGCATGGCTTGAATAATAATTTGGGATTCTCACCCGTTGACAGAGAAGAGAATATCCGCCGGATTGGGGAAGTTGCCAAACTATTCAGGGCTGGCGGATTTATTGTGATTACAGCATTCATTTCCCCCTACAAAAAAGACAGATTGGCGGCTCGCGAATTAATCGACGAAGGACATTTCATTGAAGTATATGTCCGATGCAGCCTTGATGAATGTGAAAATCGCGACCCAAAGGGATTATACAAGAAAGCAAAAGCAGGATTAATCCCTGATTTTACAGGTATTTCTGCACCTTATGAAGAGCCTGATAATTGCGAACTCGTTGTGGATACTGAACAGTTGAGTGTCTTAGAATCAACACAATTAATAATAAAAGAACTTTATAATAAGGGAATCATTGACCATTAACCATTGACCATTAATCATTGACCATTAACCATTGACCATTAACCATTAACAATTGACCATTAACAATTGACCATTGACCATTGACCATTAACCATTGACCATTAACCATTAACCATTGACCATTAATCATTGACCATTAGAAAAACATGTCTATAAAGATAATAGCAACCGTTGGACCCAGTTCATTCGATGAAAATACAATTTCATTAATGGACAAAGCAGGGGTCGATATTTTTCGAATAAATCTCTCTCATACCGAATTAAATGATTTGCCCGATAAAATTAGTTGTCTGAAGAAATGGACTACCAAACCAATTGGTATTGATACTGAAGGTGCGCAGATTCGTACCCTGAAATTACAAGATTCCAACATGAACATAATTAATGGTTCCTTAGTTAGATTAGTAAATGCTGCTACAAATATTCCTCCCGGCTCAATTCCGGTTGAACAAAGTTTGTTCGAAAGTGACATTCAAAAAGGTACAATAATACGGATAGATTTCAATGCTGTTATACTCCAGGTATTGGAAGTCAGTAATGATATCATCCTGACAAAAGCTATTAACGGAGGAATTGTAGGTAATAATAAAGGTATTGCAATCGACCCGGAAATTCGTTTAGATCCTTTTACGAAAAAGGATTTGGAAGCTTTCAGGATTATCTCTAAATTCGGACTCCAGAATATCTTCTTTTCCTTTTGTTCCAATAGTGAATCTGTTAAGCAGCTTAGACATTTTTTCGACTATAAATTGGAAGTGGTTGGAAAAATTGAGAATATTAGCGGGCTTACAAATCTCGGTACAATCTTGCCTGAATGCGATTCTGTTTTAATTGACCGTGGCGATTTATCAAGGGAAGTGGCAATAGAAAAAATTCCATTAGCCCAAAAATACATTATCAATACTGCCAAAAAATTCCATAAGCCCGTCTATGTTGCTACTAATTTAATGGAATCAATGCTTCATAATATATTCCCGACAAGGGCTGAGATTCACGATATAATCCAAACAATCGACGATGGCGCCCAGGGATTGGTTCTTGCCGCAGAAACCGCTATCGGCAAAAATCCCGTCAATTGTGTCAGGATACTTAATAAAATAATCGGTGAAGTAAAAAATGTACATCTACGCCAGGATATGCCCTATCTTCTATCCTTGCCTGAAGCCGGTATTACACCACCACACGGCGGAAAGTTGATTGAACAAAATTATAAAACAACCGAACTACCTGCCCTTGAATCCCTGCCTGTCATGGAAGTAAGTAGTGAAATCTTTTCCGATTGTATTCAAATTGCAATAGGCACATATTCCCCAGTTACAGGATTCTTTAACAAGTCGGAATTGAATTCGGTGTTAAGTAAATACCAATTACAATCCGGTACTACCTGGACATTACCAATTATATTCCAGATTCCTAATTTAGAATCAATTCCCAAATCGGATTGGATTACCCTTAAAAACCGTGACAACGGCTCACAATGCGTTTATAAAATTGAGAAAATCGAAGAATTAAAGAATATGACCACCATTGCTAAGAAATGGTTTGGTACCGATGATTCGAAGCATCCGGGCGTCAATAAATTTCTTAACTCGGGCAATTATATAGTTTCAGGCAGACCATATTTATTTTCTCAAAATTACCAATCCAATGGTTATGATTTGGCTCCAAGGCAAATCCGCAAAATATTGAATGATTTGAACTGGACTAATATGGTAGGATTCCATACTCGGAACATCCCACATTTAGGTCATGAATTCATCCAGAAGAAAGCACTCAAACAAATAAATGCCGATGCCATATTTATATCACCAATAACAGGTATTAAAAAGAAGGGTGATTTCAGCACACACACTGTAATCCAGGCTTATGAGACATTAATTGGCATAGGAGTATATGAACCTTTCAAGGCAATTATTTGCTCATTCAATACTTATGCCAGGTATTCAGGACCAAGGGAAGCAGTATTCACTGCGATTTGCAGAAAGAACTTCGGATGTAATTACTTCATAGTAGGGCGCGACCATACCGGAGTTGGGGATTATTATCCTACTGATGCCTCAATAAAACTTATTGAATCCCTGGATTTAGGTATCAACGTCATTACCTTCGACAAGGTATATTATTGCAAAAAATGCGGTGTAACGGACAATTGCAACCATAGCGATGGAGATAAAATTAACATATCGGGAAATATTGTTCGTGACAGGCTAAAAAATGGTCTCGAAATACCGGAATACCTTTTGAGAAGAGAGATTTCATCCTTAGTCCGGGATTTAATTACTCAAAATCCGGAGACGGTGTTTGTATAGGGAAAATAGAAATTCCCCAAAAAAAAAGGAATGAGGGATGAACATAATATTAATAATCAATATAAGTTTTATTTATGGGGGGTTCTAAAAATTGTCATTCTGAGCGTAGCGAAGAATCCAGTTCTCTTTAAAATCAATAAGATAGATTCTTCGCTACGCTCAGAATGACAATTTTTTGCCCCCCTTATGCTTATTAACCAGCTCCCAAACTATTTCTCAGTAATTGTTCACCGAAAAACCCACGATTTATATAAAAAAATAAGTGATTTATCTTTGTATAAAAATATTTTAGTATAAATTAAAAATAATTATTGGAAATCATAATAATATTTGATATATTAAATTTTTAGATTAATTCTTAATATTTCTTTTAAATATGATAAATTAAAAATAATATAATACTACCGGTTCAGGGAATATTTAAAAGTAAAATTCCTAAACAATACTAAAACCTGTATTCAAGCATTAATGAACCGGCAAATAATTTAAAGGCTTAATAAATATAAAGACCAGTTTTACACAGATGAGAGATTCGAGAAACAAATACTTCAGAACATTACTTACCGTAATTCTTCAGCATGTGAACGAAATTAATTCACTATATATCACAAACGAATAAACCAAGTCCGGCAAATGGTACTAACCATTTTCGGGTTAAAAGCATATAGATTCCGGGGACATTAATAAATAGAATTATTGGATAGAGAAATTTCTATCCTACGATAGCAAGATATTTGAAACATTTAAAATTGAAATAATTTTTATGCATTATTTTTTAGTCTATATATTATCATATTCTATAAATAGAACAAAATACTTCTATTAATAAATTTAATTATATAAATATTATGGGGTTGATATGAAAAGTTTCTACAAAATCGCATTCACAGTCCTTATGATTCTTTTCTCTGCTGATATAATCAAAGCAGATTGGGCTGGGTATTCATTCTCGCAATCCTCCGGCAGCTATTCGCCAATAACGGGTACTTCATCAACTCTTGGTACGGAAAACAACACTGATAATATCTTCAGTGTCAATTTAGGATTTGTTTTCTATTTCGGTACTCAGCGGTGGACAAGTATTAATATCTATACAGATGGATATATCTCCTCCTATTATACCACTCCTGTAACTTATACACCCATAAGTAATTCAAACTTAAATTACGCTATTTCTCCATTAGGTAGAAATCTGCAGGGTCAGACCGGCTCCGAGATGCGATATCAAACTTCGGGTTCTGCGCCGAATCGCGTTTTTACCGTTCAATGGAGTAATTACCGCAGCAATGGTGAAACCGGTGATAGTTACAACTTCCAAATCAATCTATACGAAACCTCTAATAAAATAGAATTTGTTTATGGAAATTTCACACAAGGGTCATCTACTCTAACAACAGAGGTTGGCATAAAATACCTCGTTAACACCTTTTCCAATAGAAAAGCCATTAGTGGAATATCGCCCTGGAGCCAATCCATCAATGGTACTGCATCGAATGACTACTGCCAATTAATGCAGGATTTTATTCCTCCATCGGGATTGATTTATACATGGACACCTATATTCAATGATGCACAAGCCGGTTTACCTCCTTTGGAAGGTATGACTGACTGGGGTGATTTCGATAACGACGGTGACCTCGATTTAGCAGTCTGCGGATATAATGATGTTACCTATTCTCCTTTTACTGCTGTCTTCCGAAATACAAGCGGCTCATTCACTAATATTAACGCAAATTTTGTCAATGTACAAAGCGGGTCTATTGTGTGGGGGGATTACGATAACGATGGCGACCTCGACCTTGCTGTATCTGGACAAGATTACAATGGCAATTTAACAACCAAAATTTATAATAATAATAGTGGAACATTTATAGATATCAATGCTAATTTACCCGGAGTGTCATATTCTGCTCTTGCCTGGGCTGATTTCGACAATGACGGCGCTCTTGACCTGGTTATATCGGGTTCCTCAAATACCGGATATATTTCTCAAATATTTAGAAACTTCGGTGGGACTTTTGTTAATATTAACGCCGGA
This sequence comes from Ignavibacteria bacterium, assembly GCA_016844745.1. Taxonomy (GTDB): domain Bacteria; phylum Bacteroidota; class Ignavibacteria; order Kapaibacteriales; family UBA2268; genus JAERMQ01. Next base: position 40,763 of record JAERMQ010000016.1, read on the forward strand.
TTAAGCGGTGTATATTATTCATCTGTAGCACCTGGTGACTATAATAACGATGGTTTCACCGACCTTCTTATATCAGGGTATAACTCTTCAGGGAATTATATAACACAATTATACCGAAATACCGGTGATGGGAGTTTCACATTATTATCCAATACAGGGATAGCAGCATTTTATAGGGGTTCTGCTGCCTGGGGTGATTTCGATAGCGATGGAGACCTTGACCTTCTAATCAACGGATATGGTTATTCACCATACTATTTAACATACATTTATCGAAACGATAACGGTGTTTTCACAAATATTAATGCTCCTACTACCGGTTTATATTACGGCACATCATCATGGGGCGATTATGATAACGACGGCGACCTCGACGCTCTCGTTAACGGATACGGCTCTTCCGGCTATCAAACCTACATTTATAAAAATAACAGCGGAACATTTTCCAATATTTATCCTCCGATTTTAGGAACTTATTACGGTAATTCCGGATTTGCAGATTTCGACGGCGACGGAGACTTGGATGTTTCAATATGCGGATATTCAAATACAGGGTATAATGTTAATTCCCTTTATAAAAATACATTTTCACAAGTTCATCAGAATGCCGCTCCCAGCGCACCTTCTTCCCTATCCCTTAATGCATCGGTATCGGGCAACTCTGCTACTTTGACATGGGGCAACGGCAATGATTCGGAGTCACCTCAAACTGGTTTGTCGTATATTGTGTATGCCGGCACTACTCAGGGAGGTACGGATATTTTATCTCCACACGCATCGACTCAGAACGGAACTCGGAGACTTGCAGCTTTGGGCATTATAAATGGCTCCAGAACGAGAATCCTTAATTCCCTTCCCGCCGGAACAATATACTGGGGTGTGCAGTCAATAGATAATGGTTTCGTAGGCTCAACCTTTGCTACGAGCACATTCATTATCCAAACTCCCACAGTAATATTACTCCAACCGACAAATATTACTATGACCTCAGCCCGACTGAATGGGAGCGTTAATCCGGTTGGGACATCAACTACATTCTCTTTCGAGTATGGTACCTCGAATACTTTAGGCTCCACAACTCAGCCGGAAGTATCTTCTAATTCAGGTACAGTTTCAGCTTATGCGAATATATCGTTATTAAAGCCCGGTACAACCTACTATTACCGATTGGTCGCAACAAATGCAGCCGGGACAAGTCGAAGTTCGGTTATGTCATTCATTACTTTAAATCAATTTTCCGAATCTGCATTTTTAAACGGTGGTGAATACGGTAGTGTTGAATGGGGAGATTTTGATGCTGACGGAGATTTGGACTTGCTTGTAATTGGTAATTATGGAGCGTATATTTATCAAAACAACAGCGGTACTTTTTCCGATTATAATGCTAATTTACCCGGATTATATCAGGGTAAGGGTGTTTGGGGAGATTACGACAACGATGGCGACCTGGATGCGCTAATTTGCGGTTCATATAATAATCTCCCTATCACAAGGCTATATCAGAATAATAGCGGTACTTTTACGAATGTTCAACTTCCCTTTGCAGGAGTTTTAACGGGATTTGCACTTTTCATCGATTATGACAACGATGGATTGAAGGATGTTTTGGTCTCAGGGAATTTATCGGGTAATACACCAACAACTAAACTCTACAAAAATTATGGCAATAATAATTTCTCCGAGGTTTTGACAAATCTACCGGCCCTTTCCTATTCAAGCGGAGCATTTGGAGATTATAACAATGATGGATTTCCCGACCTTGCAATAATTGGTTATGATAACACATCGAGCCAACAAAAAACTTATATTTATCCAAACATTCAGGGTAATTTTTCAAATCCTATAGAAGTATTCGGACTCTATAACGGTTCTATTGAATGGGGTGATTATGATAATGACGGTGACCTCGATTTATTAGTAACAGGTTATAATCAAAATAATTATCCCTATTATTTTACAAAAATTTTCAAGAATACTGAAGGTTCATTTTCAGAAGTAAGTAATACAATTTCAGGTGTAACCTATGGGGCTGCTTCTTGGGGAGATTTTAATAACGACGGTTTATTGGATGTAATAGTTACTGGTTCAAGTTATATTGAAGGAAATATAGTTAAACTTTATAAGAACATTCAAAATGATGGTTTCGATTTCGTTCCTGAAGCACCTTTCCATCTGCAATATTATTCATCGTGCAAATGGGGCGATTTCAATAATGACGGCAAACTCGATGTTGCTGTCAATGGGAGGGATAATAATTACAATAATCAGGTTTTCTTATATTTAAATAATAATTCCATTACAAATTCCGTTCCGAATACTCCCACAAACTTAAGTGCTTCGATATCTGGAAATTCTGCAACCTTGACATGGAATACGGCTACTGATAGCCAAACTCCACAGAATGGCTTAAATTACAATGTTTACATTGGCTCTTCCACGGGCAGTAATAATTTACTCTCCCCACAATCTAACCTTAGCACAGGATACCGAAGAGTGCCTTCAATAGGTTGCGCCGGAGAATTGAACAGATTCGAAATAAATTCCCAGCCAAGCGGAGGCATTTATTGGGGGGTTCAGGCAATCGATAATTGTTTTGCAGGTTCGGGTTTTTCTTCTTCTTCATTCAATGTAACATCACCCACCGCCAAAACCCTTCCTGCTTCCAATATAGGAATGACAACTGCACAGATGAACGGTATAATCAATCCCGCCGGTACATCAACTACTTATACTTTTGAATATGGTAATTCATCTTCTTATACTCAAACTTCAACTCAGGGAGTAGTTGCATCGGGCACAAGCGATATATCTGCTTCGTTTAATCTAACACAATTAGCCACACCCGGCAACTATAAATACCGGATAGTTGCATCAAATCAATTTGGAACAAGCTATGCTACTTATGTTTATTTTTCGACGGTTGGTATTTTCAGTGAACTTCCATTAACTCTGACAGGTTCTCAGGATTCCAAAAATGCCTGGATTGACTTTAACAACGATGGAGCTTTGGATGGCTTGGTTTCTGGTAATGTGAACACATATCCGTATTATCTTTTCTCATTTTTAACCAATACGAATAATAACTTTGTCGAATCCATTTCATCATATAATTCAAATTATCAAGGCTCATTAGCTCTTGGCGACTTCAACCGGGATAATTTGCCTGATATATTACTTTCTGGTAGTGATTATAATTACACCTATTCTACTAAGATTTTCCAGAATGCAAGTGGCACTTATTCGCAATTTTCGACTTCACTTCCCAATATCGACAATGGCTGGGCTGCATGGGGAGATTTCGACAACGATGGCGACCAGGATGTTGCACTTGCAGGACAAATTTCGGGTAGCTCCAACATCACACGTGTTTATAGATATGAAGCCGGAGTATATACCGACATGAATCTTGGATTACAAGGTTTGAATAACTCACATGTTTCCTGGATTGATTATGATAAAGACGGAGATTTGGATTTATTTGTCATGGGTTACGACGGTTCAAATTGTGTTTCAAAATTATATGTTAACAATAATGGTGTATTTACCGATGCTATGGCAAACATTGCCGGCATGCAGCAGGGTATGTCGGTCTGGGGTGATTTCGACGGGAATGGATTCCCCGATTTATTAATGACGGGATATAATTGTTCAACTTATGTAACAAATCTTTATTCGAATGCATCCGGTTCGTTTACACTTATTAATTCCGGGCTGCCGGGTTATCCATATTCAAATATTTCTTCAGGAGACTTCAATAATGATGGTAAACCCGACATTTTATTAACCGGTTACTATAACAATTCATTTACAAGATTATATACGAACAATGGCAGCGGTTCATTTACCGAACTTGTTTCAGATATTTCTAATGTATATAACGGTTGCTCATCATTCGGAGATTACGACAAAGATGGTGATTTGGATGTTTTGATTTCAGGTTATTCGGGAAACACTGCTCTAACAAAGATTTTCAAGAACAATTTGGAAAATAACTCCAATACTAATCCCGGCATACCTGCAAATCTTAATACTACAATAAGCGGTACGTCTGCTACTCTATCCTGGACGAAACCAACCGATTCACAAACTCTTCAGGATGCTTTGACATTTAATGTTTATGTAGGTAAGACTTCAGGCGGTACCCAAATTGTATCACCCTTGGCTAACACAGGCTCCGGTTTCAGAAAAATTGCAGCTTACGGTAATGCCGAACAAAGAAACTTCATGTATCTGAATAATCTGGGTGAAGGAACCCATTACTGGAGTGTTCAGGCAATAGATAACGGTTATGGATTTTCTGCTTTTGCTGCCGAAGCATCCTTCTCTGTTATTGACGATATGAAACCGAATATATCATACCAACCATTTGCCGGCTCTAGTTCTACCGTTTCGGCAACCATAACGGACGTAGCAATTAACGACGCCAGTGGTATAAATGTTTCATCGTTTAAGCCGCGCTGCTATTTCAAAAGAACAACGGATGCAAATACTTTTATAGATAATACAAACCAAACCAATGGTTGGAAGTATGTCGAATCGAGCGGCACTATATCTCCATATATATTCCCGATTGATTTCTCGATGTTATCCGGCAGCATTTCGATTTGTGATGATATTCAATATTTCATAGTAGCTCAGGATTTAGCAAATATTCCTAACGTTGCAATAAATTCCGGAACTTTCACTTCTCCCCCAACTAATGTAGTATTAACTTCTGCTCAATTCCCGATTACCGGAAAAATCAATTCGTTTAATTTTTATACATCTAATAATTTATCATTATTCTATCCAAATGATAATGCTACGGAATCAGGTCGTGGCGCACTTCTTTTCTGGAATGCTGCTTCGGATATTACAAATTATCAGGTTCAGCTCGCATCCGACCAAAACTTCGTAAACCTATTAATAGACCAGACAACAAGCAATACTTACATACCGGGTGGTTCCCTTACTGCTAATACGAATTACTGGTGGAGGGTTCGCGGCTACAATACCACTTGTGACAGAGGTCAATGGGTAAGCCGCACTTTCCAAACCGGCATAGGGCTTGGTAATAATACCATGCTCTACGGTGACGACCAGGGAATAAATAACTTCCCTATTGGTTTTAGAATAAATTATTGGGGTAACAGCTATAATAAATTCGGCGCTTCGACCAATGGCTGGCTTAGTCTTCTTAATACTGCTTCAAGCAATTATTCAAATCCATGCTTGCCTTTCGCATCAGGTAATTCTTATGACGGAGCTATCTGCTCTTTCTTCGACGATCTCAGGACTAATCAGGGTTCTCAAAATGGAAAAATCTACTTTGCAACACTTGGAAGCGCACCCAACCGTATGCTCGTCGTTCAGTGGAATGATATATTCTTTTATGGCAGCGGATTACCTATGGGTACTTTCGAGACGGTGGTCATGGAATCGACAGGCGATATTAAATTACAATATCGTTACCTACGCGACCAATCCAGTTCGCTGGGACAGAGAGCTACGGTAGGTATAGATAAGCCGGGTGCGACGGGATACGTTTCTTACTCCTGCAACCAAGGCTTATTGCAACAAGGACAAGCAATATTGTTTACTCCGAATAATGATTCTTATATAATGAATTCCAGCGCCACATTCCGCTGGTATGAGCTTAGCGGACTTTATTCCATTATTTACGACAACGGAGATTGTGCTTCCAATCAGGTTATTTTCGATTGGACTCAGGTTCCCGGCGCTAATGCTTACAAACTCGATATTGCCACATCGCCGAACGACGCCAGCGTTACACAAACAATTAATGTCGGCAATGTTACTACTTATTCATTTAATTCAAGCTCTACTCCTGACGGAACTCATTTATTTGCACGGGTATATGCAAGCCTTAATGATGGAGGAACATGGCAAGTACCTTCCGAATTTACCGACGGTATGACTATAGATATTACTACACCTTCTACTGGAACCTGTTCATTTGAGTTTATAGGTAATGCTACACTGCAAGCAAGGGCAGTTGGATTCTCCGACAATACCGGAATAACCCGCTACACATACCAATTTTCAACAAGTCAATCATTTTCTTCAATAGAATATGAAATAACAACGACTCAAAATCAGGTTAACTGGCAGCCGCCAGCAGGAGTAATATATTTTGCACGTGTTCTTGCATCAGACTGCGCTAATAATTCCGGTTCGTTTTCGCCGGTAAGTATTGGTGTTGGCGTACCTCCGCTGCCTCCGGTTTTGCTTAGTCCATCGAGTAATACCGGAGCCATTCCTTTGTCAACAACTCTTGTATGGAATCAATCAGCCGGTGCAAATTCTTATAGATTGCAGGTAGCTACTGATTATAATTTCTCGAATACCTTTGCCAACAATTCGAATATCAGTAATACTTTCTATGATTTAACCGGTATGCAATATAATACTTTGTATTACTGGAGAGTTAATGCAAGTAATGCAGTTGGAACAAGTGAATGGTCTCAGGTTCGAAATTTCACAACAATCTTACCGGTGCCGACTCTTACATCACCGACATTCAGCGCTCAATGTATCGAGCCGGCTACTTACCTTTATTGGAGCGCTCCAACCGGTCAACCGGTTAATTATGAATTGCAAATCGCCGATAATGATGCTTTTACAAATCCAATTGTTAATGCTCAAAATGTTTATAACACAAGTTATTATACTTATAGTCAACTTGCAAATCATACTACTTACCATTGGAGAGTTAGGGCTAAAAATTCTTATGAAACAGGTCCCTGGACGAATCCATTTCAATTTACTACAAATGTAGCGCCACCTTTTATAACTCCTCTGGGGAGTACAAATATTTGCAGCCAGGAGAGTCTCGTACTATCTGCCGAAGATGGTTATGATACTTATCAATGGAATACCGGAGCTACATCCCGTACTATATCAGTTTCAACTTATGGTGGTTATTCTGTAAGAGGTACAAAATACGGCTGTCAGAGCCAATATTCAAATTCAACTTATGTTTCGGTATATCAACCGCCGACTCTATGGGTAAGTACATCTGAACCTGTTTGTCCTAATGACCCTGTTACGCTAACTGTTTACTCTGCCTATTCGCAAACCTGGTCGACAGGTGAAACAACACAGTCGATTTTAGTAAATCCTACGGAGACAACATCCTTTACTGTAATTGCTACCAATCCGGGATGTACAGTTACGCTGCCACACACGGTAACTGTTCGACCTGTTATAGTTCCCGGCACTGTTACGAATATGCTGCCGATTTCCGGTACTTTGAATTTATCAACACCCATTACCTTTAGCTGGATGCCTGTCTCGAACGTATTGAATTATGATTTATATATCTGGCCCTCATCTCAACAAAGACCTTCGGTGGCTGCAATTTCAAATATTGCCGATGTGAACGTTACATATTCGGGGCAGCTTAATTACAGTACGGTTTACAATTGGCAAGTTGTAGCTAAGCACTATTGCGCCAAAACGGACGGTGTAGTTCAAACTTTCCGAACGAGAGATTTGCCGAACATCGCTCCCGAAAGCGTACAAATACCTTCTACAGTCGTTGCCGGCCAGCAAATGAATGTATCATGGATTGTTCGCAACACTGGCTCCGGTGGTACTTTAGGACAGCAGTGGACTGATGCGGTTTATCTTTCGACAGACCAGATATTGGATGGAAATGACCAACAGCTAACAACAATACAAAATATCAGCGCTCTCGGTCCGAATCAATCTTATACTCAAAATCAATCAGTCCAGATTCCTATCCAAACAACCGGTCAATATTATATAATCGTTAAAGCCGATGCATGGAATCAGTTGCGTGAGACTGACGATAGTGATAATAATGCTATCAGCCCTTCAACGGTTAATGTTACAATACCGCCACTTCCCGATTTGACAGTTCTCTCTGTTGGTGCGCCTACTACCATATTTACAGGACAGCAGGCTAATGTTACTTACAGGGTGAAAAATCGTGGCAATGCTCCGATTTACAACGGTTGGAGACGCGATGTTATATACATGGATACCGAAGAAGAAATAAGTTCCACTGCAACTCAATTGGCAAGCAACTGGTATTATGAATCATTCCCTATTAATTACGAACTTACCCGTACAGTTCGTGTTACTATTCCAATATCAACTCCTCAGGGTAACTATAATATCTTTGCTGTTACCGATGTATCAAATAATTTATATGAGTCGGCAGAGAATAATAATATGGCTATGACACAATCGCCAATGCAGGTAATTCCTGCATATACTCCAGATTTGATAATAACCAACGTTACAGCATCTTCGACTGCATGGTCGGGAGCGCCTATTAATATCGGCTGGAGGGTTACTAATGACGGTATGGGCGCTCCTTATGAAAATACATGGATTGATAGAGTTTATTTATGTTCTTCTTCCACTTTCGATGCGAATAATATATTCTTACAATCATTTGCATATACAACTAACGGAAGCGGGATTACACCTACGGATTACTACAACCGAACCGTTACATTCAATATCCCGAATGGTGTTACCGGTCGGTTCTGGGCATTCGTTAAAACCGATGCCGATGGAAACGTTACCGAATTGAATAACAACAACAATATGAACACGCCAAGTTCAACTTCATTTAACGTTTATTTATCACCTTATCCCGATTTGTATGTAAGGGAAGCAGATGTAAGTTCAGGGACTTATACCGCTGGTGAAAGCAGTGTGACAGTAACCTGGATAGACGGTAATCAGGGTGTAGCCGGAGCAATTCCTCCATGGACGGATAGGGTTTATTTATCAATGAGTCCCGAATGGAATTCTACTTATATTACTTCTAATAATAAAAACAATGTAATTGGTTTAGCGCCAAGCAGTACTTATTCAAATAGATTGGAAGTAGGCTTACCTCCGAACATTCCTGAAGGAATTTACTATTCATACATCCAAACGGATTGCAACAATAATGTATATGAACATAGCGAAGAAAGTAACAATATAACCCGAAGTTCATCGACATTTTTTATAAAGGTCAATCCTCCGCCACCTCATCCGCCTGTTCCGGATTGTGACCTGGAATCAATCAATCTTTCCTCGCAACCGGGAATATATTCAGGCGCTCAAATGCCCATTTCCTGGTCAGTCAGGAATAATGGTCCCGGCTCGACTGCAACCAACGCCTGGTATGATGTGGTCTATTTATCAACGGACAGAACCCCGGATAATTCCGATTATTTACTTCATAACAGGGTTCACTCCGGAGCATTAGGAAATAGTGCATCCTACACAAACAATACAACAGTGACTATTCCAAACGGAATTTCCGGTCAGTACTATATTATTGCCGTCACAAATTATAACGGTTATAATGTTTGGAACGAATCGACTTTATCGAATAACTCAGCCACATCCTCGGTATCGATAACATTTACTCCTCCACCGGACTTAATCGTTGAAAATTTGGAGGTACCTGATGTTATCTTAAGCGGAAGAAGAGCAAATATCAACTTCAATATTCGGAATCAAGGCACAGGTACAACCGGAACGGGATGGAGCGATGGTATATTTGTCAGTACCCGTCCGTATTTCGATTATTATGCTAATAGAATCGGTACGATTAATCATACATCACCGCTTGCTGCTGGTCAAACTTTGCCGGTACAGGCAACGGTTGATATACCATCGTATTTAAACGGCTTCTATTATATAATTGTTTATGCCGATATTCAAAATGGGCTCTTCGAGCATACGAACGAAACCAACAATTATAGCCTGACTTTCACCGATATTCAAACTCCTGCGCCATCGAACCTTGTCGTATCGCAATTATTAATGCCGAATACAGCAATATTGGGCGATAATTCTTCATTAAGTTTCACAGTACAAAATCTCGGTTCGAATAATGCTGTAGGATATATTCGCGATGCTCTATATTTATCATCCGATAGAACCTTCGACGGCGCTGTTGACAAAATGTTCGGAATGCTCGACCATTACGTCAATCTCGCACCTTCGCAGTCAGTATCATTTGCACTAAATAATATCGTTAAGGACTATAATCCCGGTAATTATTACGGTATCGGACGCACCAATATTCGCAATACCGTAAATGAAACTACACTCGATGATAATACAACCATTACAACTTCTACGATGGAAGTGACCATCAGGAATCTTGAAATAGATATTCCTACCCAAACGGCTTTGAATCACGGCAATCTCGTTTATTACAGATTGAATATGCCTGCAGATAATGATTTAATTATTGAACTGACGAGTAATAAAGCAGTCCAAAGCGGTATTAACGAAGTATTTGTAGCTTACGGAAGAGTTCCCACGCCTAACGATTATGACTTCAAGCATCGCAATCCGGCTGATGTTAACCAGAAATTATTGATTCCTACAACCCAATCAGGAGCATACTACATTTTATTGCGGACGCAAACATATTTCACTAATCAGACAGTTACTATTTTAGCACGCTCTTTGCCATTTTCAATTGTTGGTATTTCTCCTGGTGTTGTAGGTAACGGACGCGTAACTACAACAGTACTTGGTGCCGGGTTCCGCTCTACAACGCAAATGATGTTACGGAAACCGGGAACAACCGAAATATGGGCAAAAGGAACAATTGTCGATTTCATCAGCAGCATGGAATTAAAAGTTCGCTGGTGGCTCGATACAGTTGACCTTGGCTATTATGACCTCCTTGCCCGCAATCCCGGACAGAATGATGTAACGCTTAATAACGGATTAAAAGTAGAAACGGAAATTCCGGGAGAGCTGGGAGTATCACTTATTCAACCCGGTTCTATTCGTGTGGGGACTCGTGCATCTTACTTCTTCCGGTATGAAAATATTTCCAATGTCGATATTCCGATCGTTGAATCCGATATCGTTATACTTGATAATTTCAATTTAGCTTCATTGGAAATATCCTCGAATTGTAAGCTTCTTAGCGACCTGACCGGGCAAATCGGACAATTCATTCAGGACAGCAGTACTCGAGCTATGAATTACATAACAAGACTCGGTTACAAAGTAATACCGGTATATTTGCGAAACCTTGCTCCTGGCGAGACTTTTGCCGTAAATGCAGTATTTTCCGGTTTCAATCAGGCAGGCAGATTCCCGATTGAAGTACGCGCTCGTGGATATTCTTCGGATAAATTCGTTATTAAGAAAATCCTCGAATTCGAAAATATGCGCCAGGCAATGCTGCTCGACCCGCCACAATGGATGATTGATATTGGATTAGTGGATTTGGCGCTCGATAAAAATCGCTTCAACGATTCAATGGTCTATGCCTATGCAAGGATGGGAATATTCTCTCATGAAGATACTACAGATTATAAATATCTGAGGGATTACATCTTCTATGTAGCCGATTATTTCTTTAATCATTCCGAAGTTACCTTATCGAATCTAACAACTTCTGACCAGCAGCAATCCTTTTCAACTCCGATTCGGGGCGGTCGGGGAAGTGTTAGCACCAAATCGGATAAAAATCAACATCCTCAGATTCAGGGAGTATCGGATGTTCTATGCACAATATTCGATATTCTCAACAGAAGTGCTGGAGCAGCAAGCTGTGTATCCGGAATTATAGGGTGTGCAAGCTCGATTGGTTATGCAATCGGTGTAAGCGCTGTTACTCTCGGATGGGGTGCTATTTTTGCCGGAGCATGGGCAGGATACAATTGCTATTCTGCAATAACCGGATGTAATGAGTTTCTGAATAACGAGTTCGAGAAATACTATGGAGTCAATCAGGGAGGAGGTCAGGGCTCCGGAGACCCGAACTATAATCCGGCTGGAGTTCAGGCAGGCGATTTGGCTAATTTCGTTGATTTCAAAGTAAGTGGACAAAAAAGAGTTGACCTTGGAAACGGAAAATTCGAAATGGTTACCGAAGAAATCGAGGAAATTAAAAAAGGTGGTCCAAAATATACCAAGATTCAAACAAAAGGAGCCAATCCTCGCAAATACGTAAAACCAAAACTCGACAAAGATATTATAATTACACTTGCTACCTGGCTATCGAATGCCGGTAAAGCGGTATTCTGCGATGATGACGGTAATGTTATTGAGACACCTGTTGTGGCTTCACGGGACCCCAACGATATTATAGGACCGCAGGGCTATGGTCAGCAGAAATTTGTTGCAGTCAACAGTACACTGCCATATATGATTCGTTTCGAAAATGACCCGCATTTTGCTACTGCTCCGGCTCAACGAGTAACCGTCCGTCAAACTCTCAACCCGAATGTTGACCCGCGTACATTTAAGTTGAAGGATTTCGGATTTAATAAATGGTCGTTCCAGGTTCCAACCAATACTTCTGCTTATTTCAATGTTCTCGATTTACCGGATTCTTTGGGTTATGACGTTGAAATCACAGCAGGATTAGATGCTTTAAATAATCAGATTTTCTGGGTATTCCAGACAATCGACCCCGAAACCGGTATGGCGCCTTCCAATCCTAATGCCGGATTCCTGCCGGTTGACGATTCGACAGGCAAGGGTGAAGGATTCTGCAATTATACTATTGTACCGAAATCTACATGCCAAACCGGCGATGTAATTAACGCGAAGGCTACTATTGTATTCGATATTAATGATGAAATTCCTACTCCTGAAATATTCAATACGGTCGATGCGCAACCTCCTACGAGTAATTTAACTATTGATGAAATCAATATCCAAGATTCAACAATTGCTATAACGGTAAATGCATTCGACGACCTTAACGGCTCAGGATTAAGGGAATATAACCTCTTCGTTTCGCTCGATAATACCGACTTTGTTAACGTTGGTACATATAATTCCTCAACTATTCATTTACCTGTCTTTGCGGGCAAATCATATAAGTACTTTACGATTGCAAAGGATAGCGTAAATAATACCGAAGCGATGAAATCCGTTGCCGATGCAACGATTTCAATGCCTCCACCTCCACCTGTTTTAGTCGAACCGGTGAATAACGCTACGGATGTTTATACAATGCCGACTCTCACCTGGACTGAATCTTACGGAGCTACTAATTATCACCTCCAGATTGCTGAGTCAAATAGCTTCACCAATCCCGTTACTGATATAAGTACATTGACCTCCGCTCCTTACACACCGACATTAAGCCCGAATATGACTTATTACTGGCGAGTTTCGGCAATCAATGAAGCCGGCGAAAGCAATTGGTCTGAGGTTTGGCGCTTTTCTACCGTGGGCGGTAATTTCACTATTGAAACCGGCAACATATCGAATACATTCCTTTGCGTGGAGCATACCGTTAATGTGACTTATACTGTTAATACTGATTTCAATTCAAGCAATACTTTCATAGCCCAGCTTTCCGATGCATCCGGTTCATTCGGTTCACCGGTTGATGTTGGACGAGTTGCTCAAGCCGGTTCGGGATTCATTACAGTAACAATTCCCGGCAGTACTCCCAATGGAAACGGTTACCGGATAAGAATAGTCAGTACAAGCCCGATTGTTACCGGAACGACAAGCAGCTCCGTTCTTACAATTCAACAACCATTACTCCAGACCGGTTCAATATCGAGCAGTACTTTCCTACGTGGTGCGACAGTACTTGTACCGTTTATTGCTACATGCTTCAATGCAGGGAATCAATTTATTGCCCAGCTATCGAATTCCACCGGATTATTTACCAATCCCTATACAATCGGCTCGCAATACGGCACAACTTCACATACGATTACTGCTACCCTGCCAACAGACGTTCCGATTGGCAGCCATTACAGAATACGGGTCACTGCGACTAATCCGCAAACCGTTGCAGCAGATAACGGCTCGGATATTGCTGTCGTTCCTCCTCCATTAGTTGTTTCACTTACAAATAAATCTGTCTGTTATGCCTCGTCGGTATCCTTAGGCACAGCTACGATTACGGGAGGTTCCGGCAATTACTCCTATTCATGGTCACCTGCAACGGGATTAAATAATGCAACTCTCGCCAATCCGACGGCTTCCAATGTCGTATCGAACCGGACATATACGCTTACTGTTACCGATAACACCTATGGCACTTCAGGTCGGGCAAGCATGAATATTACTGTAATAAATGCACCATCCGTATCTCTGCCATCTTATGTTATGACAAGAAGAAGTGTTGGGGCAAACCTGAATGCTTCTATAATTTCGCCTGTTCCATCTTCGGCTTTATCAGGTTATACATATAACTGGCGAAACCAGGCAAATACCTATACCAATGCATGGAGATGGGGTAATGCTGCACCGTGGGTTTATCCGTCAACGACTACTAATTATTACTTACGTGTGACAAATGAAAGTGGATGCTCCTCTAATGAAGCACGTATTACTGTATTTATCTCCGGACCTAAGGACGGCTCATTCGATATGGGCGAACCTGTTGTTGGCATTACAGGCGAAGGAATAATGTTTGCCTACCCAAATCCGACGATTGACCAGATATTCGTGCAGGCTTCTTTTGCCAATACAGTCGATGTTGATATAAGACTTTACAACTTACTTGGACAGGAGATTTTACAGACAGATAAAGGTTCCGTCGATATTTATGATGATGTAATCGATTTATCGCGAATTCCGTCGGGAATGTACATGCTGGTAATAAAAGCAGGTAACGAAACAATAATGAAGAAGATAATCAAGCAATAAAACAATTTGTAAACTAATCAAAACCCGCCTGAGAGTAGATTTCAGGCGGGCTTTTTATATTTATTAAATAAATATTTCCGATTATTTTATGACCACAAAACTCATCGTTATATTATTACTTCCCGAAGTCAAAGTGCAAAAGTATATACCCTGAGGAAATGTTTCGGTTGGTATATTTATTAGATTCTGCCCCGATAATTCCTTATTTTCAAATTGCATAATTTCTATTCCAAGAGAATTGAAAATGGAAATGCTTATATCCGAAAAGTCTGAATTTAAAATAGAAATCGAAATATTATCGGATACGGGATTGGGGGAAATAACTATGTTAACTTTTGATTGTATTGGATTTTCATCAATACCTGATATTAAATCTTCAACCTTTGCTTTGTAAATACTACCATAGTTGATATTATTACTTACAATAAATACGTCTTCACCCTTGATAGTAATCGCATCGCAATCCAAATCTTTTAAACCAATATTTCTCTGAATCCATGTATCCCCCCGGTTAGTCGATACATAAAAACCGTTTTCAGTAGCAGCAAAAATTTTATCATTATAAACTTCAATATCACTGATATACACTTTGGTAATAATATTATCCGGAGATTCCCAAATATCGCCTTTATTTGTCGAACGAAAAAATCCAAATGTTCCTGCAGCAAAAATAGTATCTCCGATAATATCGAAAGCTTTAATTCCAATAGCAAAGTTATTACTTTTCTTTAATGCCCATGTTTTACAGGTATCATCCGAGACAAAGATACCCTGAGCAGTGCCAATGAATATTCTATTTTTGTAATTTATTATTGAAGCTACAAAAAAATTACTTAGGTCGAACCCGTTGTTCATAGTAGTCCATGAAATTCCATTGTCGGAAGACATAAATACACCTTCATTAAAACCAGTTCCTACAAGAATGATATTATCTATAAAAGCCATAGAACCTATTGACTTATCACTAAAAATATTGTTGGAAGTTGCTTTCCATGATTCTCCATTATCCGTTGAAAAGTATAAACCACCAGGTGTTTTTGAAGTGTTGTGACCATTAATTCCAGCAAACACTATTTGACCCTGAACCTTCAAGAAATTTGTATGAGTATAACTAATTCCATTATTTTTCTGTACCCAGTTTTTTCCATTATCTGAAGATATATAAATACCATTCACTGAAGTAGCAGCAAAAATACGGTCTCCATTTATCGCTAAAGAAGTAAAAGGATTGAACTTGACTCCTCCATCGAAGCATTTAATCCATTGAGCGTTTAATACCTGATAACCAAAACCGAAAATCAGATTAATCAATAAAGCAATGACTATCTTTTTCATAAATTAACCTTTAGATTTATTAAAACATTTTAATTTAACTACTTAATAAGGCATCAGTTTTAAAGGATTTTCAAAATTTTTAGTTAACAGATTTCTATAACAAAATGATTTCAAAAATTACTTCAGGTCTTGGTTATCAAACAAATTTACAGTTTTTTAGTCTTAGCGTATCTGAAACCTTGAAGTAAAGCAAAAACCAAATATACAAAAATTTTTAATATATAAAATCAAATTTAAATTTTATGATAATTTCACAATCCCGGCAGAAATATCAAATCAATTAAAGGCTCATTTCATTGACCATTGACTGTCTAATCCTGAAATAAGTTGACTCCAAAATTAACTAATTTTAAGGAGTCAAAAATGTTAAAAAAAGAAACGACCGGACTGCTT
>JAERMQ010000059.1 GCA_016844745.1 Ignavibacteria bacterium
ATTCAAGAGAAACCCCCTAACCCCCTTTGAAAAAGGGGGAATTGGTTGTCCCCCCTTTTTCAAAGGGGGTTAGGGGGTTTCTCAATGTTTAAATAGTTGCAATTATTTTGAATTAAGAAAAATCTGTCATTGGTAACTTGTTTCAGAATCCATAAACTGAACGAATATTTGATATTGAAACAATTTCATATTGACATTTAAAAGAATACAATAATATAAATTTACCTGCCAATAACGATATTTATCGTCTTAATAATTTCATTAACTTGTAGATTTATTATATAAACACCAGCAACCACTTTACAACCACTATTATCAATACAGTCCCAATGCAATCCGTAATTCTGAGCAGGGAGGTTATCTACTGATACCAATGTTTTTATAAGTTGTCCGGTGAAATTAAAAACCACTAATTTCACTTTTGCTCCTGTTAAACCCGGTGGGATATTGAAACTGATTAAAGTTTTACCCACAACCGGATTAGGCGAACATGATAATGCGAATCCATTATCTAAATTATTTTCATTTTGAATATCAACTCCCGTAGTATAGGTAAATAAAGAAACAGGATTATCATATAATTTACCTTCAGAATTAGATTGATATAGGTAGGACCATTGTGGATTAAAACTCTTTGCACTAAGCCATTCGGAATCGGTAAGTCTAAGGTAATTTGTTGTTACAACTTCCCTGTAATTGTATACCGGTCCGGCGTACGCTCTCAATTTCCCTTCGTAGTCGGGAACGGTGATTATAGCAAGCCTCGGCGCTCCCGTTCCGGCATGAAGAACCCATCCGACATTGTTGCCTGCTTCGTCAGACGGGGCAGTATGAACATCAGCTACAATGTAGTCATTAAAATTTTTGAAATTATAAGATTCTATTTCACCAAATGGGTAGTATAATTGCAGGTACCAGCCATTATATAAAGTGCCGCTACAAGAAGGTTTTTTTGAAAAAGCAGATTGCAGAAAATTAATATGCTCAATTGGCAACATTTCGCCTTTTAATTCACTTTCAGCAATTTCTGCCAACTTATCAAGAACAGGGATACATCCTGAAATGTATTTACAAAAAGTCCATCTGTCGGATGTTAAAATAATTTTATAGATTTTTTTATATAATTTGCTTATAGCTTTATATAACTCAGGCACTGGTTCAACGTAACTATAAGGATAGCTACAAAGTGCTTGATATGAGTAAGGTTGCTTGGCATAAAGTAAAAAATCATGCCTAAGCTCAGCCCAACTTGCAAGCTGTGTATTCATTGACTTCTGCCACCATGCCGCTGTCTGCATGAATCCGGGGAGTTTTTGTCTTTCTAAGGGCGGATTTAATTTAGTTATAGCATTAAGCCAGGTTCCATAAACGGAGCCATACCAATAATTTGTATCTAAGGAACTAATATAATATCTCAAAGCTGCAAGGTTAGTGGAAAATTTGTACTTTTCAATTTCATTTTCAAGAAGCTGAACAGATGCATCATTACCAAGTGCAAACAAAATATCAAGCGTATTAGGCAACATTCTCGGAACTTTTTGATTGTTATAAACTATCCTGTCATAAACAGTATTTGCAGTTATGAAACCATCCAAAACCGGCTTCTGACCGAACATGGAAAATGTTACATCTAATTTTACGGGTTTAGGGTCAAGCAGATTACTTTCAATCAATTTCGAGTTGTACATTTCACCTTCGGGATGTTTGCTAATTAATTCATTTTGGAAAGTCTTTAATTTATTAGAATCGAGAAGGTCAAACATAGTTTGGATACCGGCTTTGGTAAGCGATTCCCCCGCTTCGATTAAATCCATATTATCCGATTTTCCAGATAATAAATTCAGTGCCTTACTCATTGAAGTATATTCATTTATTAATAATTTCGGGTCAAAAAAAATATAAGTTGTATCGTTATATGCTAATCCCAATAAACCGACTAACATTAGCTGACGCTTAATGTCCCTATCAGAAATACTATAAATCGGATTATCTCTTTGAGGCGCTTGTATAAACATTTCAGCTTTGCTTAGCCAAGTAAATGCTTGGAAATAGGATGATAATTCAATATCATCATAATGACCTCTTGGCTTAAATACACTGAAATCAATTTGCCTTGGAGAATCAGCAAAAAGATTGACCACATCGGGCTTTAAAGCAGCTATTTTTTTATTAATTTCATCGAATTGATTTTGATTCTCAGTATAAGATAATTCTGATGTACCCGAGGACAATAATCGTCTTGCTATACATATATATAAATCATAATTCTTTAGCGATTTTTCCAAAATATCATAATCTTTATAAGTGCTATAATGAGCAGAATCTTTTAATACTTGAACAAAATGAAATTTCATTGAATATAGTAGTTTTATTATAGCATCTAATTTATTTTTAAGAATTCTTTTTTCATACTCTTCCAATACTTTGTTGAATGAATAATGGGCTGCATGAAGTATGGCATCAGCAGAAATATACAGTGGCAAGTCTTTTTGATAAATATCATAAAATCCCAAGACATAATTTCCATAGCCTTTGTTACCTGAGACAGCAAATCCATTTTTCTGAATCAGGGATAATTCAGCATCCGTCAAGGAGAGCTTCTGCCGGATGCTGTCCAGGAATTCTGCCTTTTCGATTGGCGTTGGATATCCATCCCTGAATCTACCGGCTGGAAATTCATTCAACAATTGTGTATATGTCATGTTCTTGTGAGCATTAAGGTACTGCTTATATGCTTCGAGATCGAACTGTGAATAAGCTGAAGTGACAGAAATTATCAGCATTAAAATCGTAAAAATTATCTTCATTTTTTCACCTTTTTCAAAATTTGTCATTTCACTAAATACAATGACACAAAAAGAGCGAAAACGTCTCAAAAAAATGGAAAATATTTTTTTATGAAATTTTTTACAAGTAAGATTTTTCAATCTATTCTTCCAAACATTAAATTCAATCTTTGTTTTTGAATATCATTTAAAATTCACTAATGCAATAAAATATCTAATACTCTTCTCTAATAATCGCGAATGAAAAACGTCATAAATTAATAAATAATAAATTTTGAAAGGAAAAAATATGGAATTGATGCTTATAGAACCCGTAAACGAGAGCCAGCAACTGTTTTTACATGAACTTATGAAAAAAAATAATATAAAGTGGAAAACCATAAATGAGGAAAACGTTGAGGATGCTGCTTTACTAAAATTAATGCTTCAATCTAATCTTAATGATAAGGTATCCGAAGAAGAAATTTTAGAAATTCTTAAAGAAGTATGAAAGTAGAATTTATAAAGAAATTCAAGAAAGATTTGATCGCTCTTAAAGGAAGTGGGATTGGAAAAGATGTTACTGAAATTATAAATCAAGTTAAGACTGCTGAAAAATTATCAGATATTAAAGATATGAAAAAATTACAAGGACATGATAATGCTTTTAGAATAAAAGTTAACGATTATCGAATTGGAGTATTTATTACAAATGATGAGGTCACTTTTTCAAGAGTAAAGCATAGAAAAGATATTTATCGAAAATTTCCTTAATTATTAGTCACTTTATATAAATAAATACTTTTTTCCTTAATTTTCTTTTAATAAAAGTTTAATTTGCTTTATCAATCTATTGTAGAGACTTTGCATGCAAAGTCTTTACATAACCTAAAAACTTAAATGCCTAAAAGCCTAAAGCCTACAGACCAAAAGCCTAAAACAAACACACAATTAAATTACATTTGCTATATAAAAATTATGAGATTAACCGGAAAAATACTAATTTGCATAATTAATGAACTGAAAGAGTATAGGGTTTAGGTTAAGGGTATTTGAAATTTCCAAACCCCATACCCCAAACCCAAAACCCTATTACGATTTTGAAAGGCTTAATATATGCAAAGCGACTTGGAAAAATTCAAAAAGGATTTGGATAGATTAATCAGAAAAGGGACTGAAATTGAATTTGACTTTATGCTGACTACCGGTCTGATACCCAAAGACCCTAAAAATCCAATCTATGCCAATATTATGAAAATGCAGGCAACCACAAAATATTGGTCAACCTTTAAAACCGATTACCAGAATTGGTACACTGAAAGCGTTGTTGTAATCAGGAATCTGATTACGGATAGAATTGATGATTTTATAAGGCTATTTAAAGATACTAAAAGTAAAGAAGGGGACGCATCGGGCAATGATATTTCGGATGCATTGATAGATGCCACATTACTCAATCAAAGCGCTGAAAAAAAAGCCAAAGCCGGTATTGTCTCCCATAAACTAAAACAGCAAATCAGGATATTAGAATCTGCAAAACTCAGGTTCGATAGCGCTTTTTTTGAAATTAATCGAATTATGATGGCAGAATTTCTTGATTCCGAGATGGAAAATGCCAAGGAATTATTAAAACGGGGATTCAACCGGGCGGCTGGCATTATATTAGGTATAATTTTGGAAAAACATTTGAAGCAGGTGGTAAATAATCACAAAGTTAATATTGCAAAGAGTAATCCTACTCCTTCGGATTATAATGATGTACTGAGGAACAGGGAATTTATTGATATGGAAATGTGGAAATTAGTTCAGCACTTAATTGAATTAAGGAATTTATGCTTTACATACACCGATAAGGAATGTAAGCAGGATGATATTAGCGAATTATTCCTTGGTGTAAGTAAAATATTGAAGATATTGAGTTAAAATCGGATTTTTTTTCGGATGTCTCAATAAGTCAAAAAAAAATTCAACCAAATTAAATTTTTTCTTGCTTTTCTTGTTTATTATTTGTAGGTTGTATTTGGATTCAAAAAGATACTCAACAAGGTTGTATAGATTCAAAAGCACGGCATAAGCTCATAAAACTTTACGTTCAAAATAAAAATTGTCTTAGAATATTATTCAATAATTAATAATTAGTAAATTGAACCTACTTAGATTTATATCATGAAACAAATAAGAATCATAATATTATTTATCATATTACCTATAATATCGTTTGCTTTTTCAGGTAAAGGCAGCGGCACTAAGGAAGACCCATATCAGATTACAAATATCATACAATTGCAGGAAATAAATAATGATTATTTTGCTTATTACATCTTAATGAATGATATCGATGCTTCCGATACAAAGAATTGGAATGTGGGTGACCATGATGGTAATCCTGCAACTCCAAATGAAGCAAGGGGATTTAATCCAATTATGGAATTTTTTGGTTCCTTAGATGGTAAAGGGTATATAATAAGTAACTTATATATAAATCGCCCAAGGGAAATGAATGTTGGTTTAATTGGATATTTAGGTCCTACAACTGATTTACATCCATCAAAAATAAATAAATTAGGAATTGAAAATTGTGATATTACCGGTTCTTTTTATGTAGGTAGTATTTGTGGTATGTCGGATGCAGGTTCAATTCTTCAATGTTTCAGTACGGGAAAAGTTCAAACTACCGTTAAGGGTAATGATAATTGTATTGCCGCGGGTTTTTGCGGGCGCAATAATAGTGTAAGAATAGAGAATTGTTTTTCAATGTGTTCTGTCTCATCAAAATATGATTTATTTGATTATGCAATTTCCAGCTTTTGTACATATTCTGGCGTTAGTCTTTGTTATACAACAGGGAAAGTAAATAGTTCAAAAAAGGTTTCTGCATTTGGTATTTTCAGTAGTAGTTCCGGTTGTTATTTTGATATAGAAACAACTGGCATTAATGATTCAAATGGAATTAATCAAATAGGTATGTATGGTCGTTCAACGAATGACATGAAGATACAATCAACTTATCATGGCTGGGATTTCAAAAATGTCTGGTATATGAAGGAAGAAGCAGACTATCCTAAACTGCGTGCATTTATGAAACCTGCACAAGCAGAAGAAGCGGGTTTAGTAGCAGCTATATTAACTATTGATATTACTCCAAACCCTGCCACAGCCACAGCCCAAATCCGTTATTCAGCGCCTTATGCCAATATTATTAAAATAACAATTACAAACATTTACGGCGAGGAGGTTGCCGTTCCGGTCAGCAGCCAGAGCCACGCAGCAGGGCAGTTCACCGCAGAGCTTGACGTTTCGAAATTTCCTTCCGGCGTCTATTTCTGCGTGCTGCAGACGCCTGCCGTCGCTGTTACGAGGCAGTTTGTTGTGGTGCATTGATTATTGTCTGAATTAGGATTTTTAGGATTTAAGGATTACAGGATTTTTTTCCCTACAGTCAGAAGTTTCTTCTGACTGTCTACCCTAAAGACAACTTTGCCCCTACAGACGGAACTCCTTCTAACTACCAAGACTAAGCAGTCAGAAGGAACTTCTGACTGTAGGGAAATATAGCCATACCTAACTATTTTATTTATATACAATAAATGTAACTTTTTCTTGCTTTTCTTGTTTATTGTATATATATTGAATGGCAATATTAATACGAATCGAAAAAAGCAGTACGGCAGGCACGGAAAAGCAAGACCTATAGCGAATGGAACAATTAAGAATTAAGAATTACGAATTACGGATTTAAAATTATTCACTGTTCATTGTTCACCATTAAATAAATTTTCGGAAGCAAAATGAAATCGCAAAACAATAGGGTAAAAGAAAAAATGATAAAACTTTTTATTGTCCTTACTTTGTTAATAACTTTCTTGACTACTGCGGAAGCACAGTGGGAGCCGTGTAATAATGGTTTGAACGGAGGTAATGTTAATATTGTCTATTCTTTCGACAAAATAGTTTTAGCCGGGACTCCAGGGAATGGAATATTTGTTTCAACCGATAACGGATTAAATTGGGAACCAAGAAATAACGGATTGGGAAACTTTTATATTAATGATATAACATCTTATAAAGGATTCCTTTATGCAGCTACAAACAAAGGAATATACCACTCTAAAGATCTGGCAAGTACCTGGGAATTGATTGATGATTCAATGAAAGACTCTTCAATAAGGTCTGTGAAATTTTCTGATAATAATATTTATGTCTATATTTATAATGAATATTATAATTATTTATATTATTCGACCGATAACGGAAGGAGCTGGGAAAATATTCCACTTAGTTATTCTACATATAGTCTCCCAATATTCAGGGGTGATACAATTTACTTTGGTAATGATTTTTCAATTGATTTTGGGAAAAGCTGGCATTATTCCGGTTTCAAGATGGTAGATGCTATTGTGAGTTACTTATATTCAGGGAAAAAGGCGATATACGCATTAATTAGCGGTTATGCCGGAGGTAGTTGTATAAATTATTCTACAAATGATGGTAAGAATTGGAATGTATTTAATGTAAATTTGGAATATCCTTCTGATATTTATGAGATTGGAGACACGATAATAGTTGGTGACCACTATTTTGGTATTTTAGTCAGTACTGATTTTGGGAAATCGTGGACTAATTCAAAAAAAGGTATGTTGAATACATATATAAATTCTATTACTTTTTCGGGCGCTAATATTATTATCGGAACTAATGGCTCCGGAATAATGATATCTTCTGATTTAGGAATTACCTGGTTCCAATCCAATGGAATAAGTGCATTAGAAGTTTTGAAAATCGTTGCTGTAAACAATAAATTATATGCCGGAACTACTAACGGGCTTTATAAATCAACAGATGAAGGTAATAACTGGACTCAAATTTTAAATCTTTTAAATACCGATAAATTTGCCGTAATCGGAAATAAAATTGTAACTGTTGCAGACTCAAACTATCTTGCCAGTAGTGTTATGTGTTATTCCTATGATGACGGTAAATCATGGACGGTTAATCCTTATGATATTACAATGTTGGTTGTATATTGCATGGATAATCTGGATAGTAATTTGTTTGCATCAACTACAATGGGAATTTATAAAAAAATAAATAATTCAAGTTGGGAATCTATCACGCCATCTGGCTCATTCCCGGCTCAAACTTTCTATCTATCTTATTCATATATTTTAGCTTGCGTTTACGGTGATTTCTGGATAACAGAATTTAATAAGTATAACTGGAAACTTACTAAAATTGACAGTTCCAAAGTAAAATATATTCATTCTATATATATGAATAGAAATAGGATTTTTGCCGGAACCAGCGGACAAGGGATTTATTATTCCGATGATTTAGGAAAAAGCTGGTTAAAAGCTAACATTAATTATGATTTTGTAGTTAACTGCTTTGCTTCAAATGGAAATAATGTATTGGCAGGTACTAATATCGGTATCCTCCTTTCAACCGATAATGGTGTTTCATGGACAAAATTTAATAATGGATTACGAACATTAGTGACAAATTCTATAGCTATTGATAAAAATTACATTTATGCAGGATTTACAAACGGTGGAGTTTATAAATATAATGCTAATGTACTAAGTGTCGGCGAACCAAGTAATTTTTATTGTAATATTCGGATAACACCAAATCCTGCCACCGATTTCATTGAAATATCAGCAGGAACGGAGGCTGATGCATTCCAACAAGGAATAAAAATTTATAGTGTATTTGGTGAGTGTGTTTTGCTGACTACCCCTTCATTGAGTGACACACATCCTTGGCAAGGAGGGGAAAGAATTGACGTTTCGGCATTTCCTTCAGGCATGTATTTCTGCGTGCTGCATACTGCCGCCGGCACTGTTACGAAGCATTTTGTTGTGGTGCATTGATAATTTTTCAGCCATACCATAGACTACGTCTATAGCATGGCAAAATTTTCAGACAATGCAAATATTATGGATGAATTTGGTGAATCGATAGAAATTAATGATACTAAACTAATCGTTATTGAAAAATAAGTATCATATTCAAAGGAGAATACAATGAAAATTATCATATATACCATTATATTTGTTCTTATTACTTCAAATTTATTAGCCCTTAAATTAAATGGCAGCGGCACGAAAGTTGACCCATATCAAATTAATACCATTCTTGATTTTCAATCATTAAAAGATTATGATAGCGGTCTGTATTTTATATTAATGAACGATATTGATGCCTCAGAAACAAGGAATTGGAATATTGGCGATCATGACAGTAATTACAAAACTCCCGACGAGCCTATGGGGTTTGAACCAATTTCTTTTAGTGGTTTTATAAATGGTAATAGTCATATTATTAGTAATTTATACATTAATATGCCAACCAATACTATGGTCGGTCTTTTTAGTCAACTTAATGCAGGTGAAATAAAAAAACTTGGTATTGAAAATTGTGATATAACAGGTGGCATCGGTGCTGCTACATTTTGTTGTTATATTGACCATACATATATAAGTGAATGTTTTACAACTGGAATACTTACAAGTATAATTACAGCAGGTGGGTCTCCTGGCGGCTTTTGTAGTTTAAATGGCGGATTGGTAATAAATTGTTATTCGACCTGTGAAATTAAACTGATTGTACAAGGTAATTCAAAAGGTAATGAAGTAGCAGGATTTTCTACTTGTATAACCGGTTCTAATAATGATTGTGTTAAGAATGCATATATTACCGGCAAGTTAAATATAAATAAAAATGATATTGATAAATTTTCCCGCATTTCAGCATTTAATAATCGCGGGGCATGTGTCTTTTGGGATGTTGAAACTACTGGTATCCCCGATTCAACGATAATGAAATGGGGTTATATAAAACAAAAAGGATATTCTACTTATCAAATGAAATTTTCCGAATTTTATTGGTGTTTTGATTTCAAAAATATATGGTGCATAGATGAAGGTAAGGATTACCCAAAACTTAGAGCATTCAATAAATGCCCATCCGATACAACCACGTTAATTGAGCCTGTTGTTGGTTTGACATCATTTCAACTAAATATTGACATAACTCCAATCCCAGCAACTGCCACAGCGCAAATCCGTTATTCAGCGCCATACACAAATATAATAAAAATCACAATTACAAACATTTACGGCGAGGAGGTTGCCATTCCTGTCAGTAGTCAGAGCCACGCAGCAGGGCAGTATTCGTTAGAGCTTGATGTTTCGGCATTTCCTTCCGGCGTCTATTTTTGCGTGCTACAGACGCCCGCCGGCGCTGTTACGAGGCAGTTTGTTGTGGTGCATTGATTTTTTTCGCTTCCAATTTCACCCATTTTAGGCCTTGCAGCCATAGTATGGGAAGAAATATCAGACATCCAATGTTTGGTAAACATTGGATGTCTTTCATTTTATTTAAAATCCTTTTCAAATCATTTTTAAGCTAATACTTTTTCTTCATTTATCTTTGCATTGGCGAGTTCTTTGATATGGCAGGAGCAAATGCTTTGCGCGCCTTTATGCATACCTTTGAGCCCTTTGTGTTAAAAAAATTAGATAGAAGAAATTTTACCACAAAGAACACTAAGGGTTTCAAAGAGGGCACAAAGTAAAAATTAACCAATTTGAAAATGTGATAATTTGAAAATGAAAAAAACGTAAAAAAATCGTATCTAATCGTACTCATTCGTACCAATTTGGAATGGTCAATGGTCAATGAAAGAACCTTCCGAAGGTTAATTAAATATGAATTGCCCTATCCCTTAATTTAGTTCCTTTAATACAAAACCTTCGGAAGGTTAAATTTGAAAAAAAATCGTAATTATGTAATAAAATGTAATAAAAAGTAGTAAAAGATGTCTGAACCTGGATTAAGCTGATTAAATGATTAACCTGATTGTTCATTAACAATTAACAATTAACAATTGACAATTATTCTTCCTTTTCCTTCATTTTCATTTCTTTTTGAACTATGAGCCTTGCCCCGGGCTGGCGAGTAATATAAAACCAGAACCATTCCACCATAACACGCAGACGATTGCGGAAGTTTATAAGAAACAGGATATGAATAAAGCACCACATAAACCAGGCTGTAAACCCGGTGAAACGCAGCTTTCCGAACATTGCCACAGCCTTCAATCTACCAATAGTAGCCATGTTCCCTTTGTCTTTGTAAGCGAATGATTTGCGTTGAGAGGGTATTTTTCTTGATTTGATTAATTTTGCTACATAAATGCCCTGCTGAATGGCAGTAGGAGCAACCGCAGGCGCCTCTACTCCATTGACATCGATAAGATGAGCGGCATCGCCAATTACAAAAACATTTGGATAGCCGGGTACTGATAAATCAGGTTGAACGAGAGCGCATCCGGAATGATTGACTTCAATTCCGAGCGTCCGTATAAGTGGCGAAGCCTTATTACCCGCAGCCCAAATTACGTTAACAGTCTCAATTTCTTCGTCATTATTTGTGATTACTTTATTTTCCAAAACGGTTTTAACTCTTGTATTCAGGATTATTTCCACTCCGATTTTTTCCAATGTCTCTAATGTATATTCCGATTGCTTTTGAGAATATGAGGATAAGAGCCGTTCATGAGCCTCGATTAAAATAACGCGAATATCATCGGCGCTTAAAATTGGGTAGTCGGGAAGCAAGGTTTTCCTTCCGATTTCAGCGATGGCGCCTGCTAATTCAACACCGGTGGGACCGCCCCCAACGATAACAAATGTCAGGTATTTTTTAGAATCCGATGTATGGTAGTAGCGTTCAGCAGTTTCAAAGGAAAGGAGCATTCTTTCCCTGATATGAATGGCATCGCGGAGGCTTTTGAGTCCGGGAGCTAATTCCTCCCATTGCGGATTTCCGAAATATGAATGTCGGGCTCCGGGAGCCAGCACGAGATAGTCGTAATTAAGGTCGCCGTCGGCAAGCAGGAGTTTATGCTCGGAAAGTTCTACGCTTTGAACCTCGTCCATTATTACTTGTGTATTGTGATAATTCCTTAGTATCGACCTGAGTGGAATGCCGATGTCACCAGGTGATAATGCGGATACTGCTACCTGATAGAGCAATGGCTGGAATACATGATGATTGGTCCTGTCAATCAGCACAACATCGAACCTGGCATTCTTCAAAGTCTTAGCACATGCCAATCCTCCGAATCCACCGCCAACAATTATAACTCTCGGCTTCGATAACTGAACCACAATTTTCTCTTTACAAATTATAACAGATTGATATAGACGAATTTAGGGGATGGAAATTTCAAAAACAATGAAGTTTGAATATTGCTCCTTTTATTTTATTAAATATTTATATAGATTTGTAAAATAAATAGATAATAAAAAATATTTGAAGTATTATCATGCAAACAGCAATAAGATTAAAGTTAAACGAACTTGATTATAGTTTGTTTAAAAGCATAAAGTCACTTTTCAAAAATCAGGAAGAAATTGAAATTAGTATTTCAACGATTAAAGATTTCAACCTGAATAAAAATGAAACCGAAAAAGAATATTGGGACAGGATCAGGCAAGCTATTAAAAATTTAGAGCAAGGTAAAAATATTGAGTTTACGGAAGTTGAATTTGACGGTTTTGTAAATTCTATTAAAAGTGTTAGATGAAAAGAATTATATTTGAATATAATGCTTTTGAGGATTTTTCAAACTGGGCTATCGTTGATAAAAAAATATTTCTAAAAATTATTTCATTAATCAAAGATATTAAAAGAGACCCATTCAAAGGAATTGGTAAACCTGAACCCTTGAAAGAAGAATTTTCAGGATATTGGTCAAGGCATATTGATGATAAGCATCGTCTAATTTATAAATTTACTGAAAATAATATTCAAATTATTTCATGTAAAGGACATTATTAATAAATCAAATTGATAAATATTGATGACTGAAACTGAATTGAAACTTAAAGGTTACGAACTATTAAATAAAGGTTTGGGATTGGTAGAAACCGAACGTCTTATAGGTATAATCCAGAGGGATACATTTGATTATACTAAATGGAGGTCGAGTTTTTTTAATGATAAAAGTGTAGAAGAAATAAGCAAAATGGCTATGGATTTTTACAATAATAATCAATTACTAAACACTTGAAGTTATAATGCTTTAACACTATCTATATGTATATCATAGAATTTATAAAAAAAATCATTAATGTAACACCATTAGATAATTATAAATTGGAATTGATTTTTGAAAATGAAAGCATTTCAACTATTATTGATATTTTATCATTTATTGATAAAGGTATAGCTTTGGAATTGAAGAACCCTGCTTTTTTTAAGCAAGTTTCAATTGAAAGTGGTGGTGGCATTGTATGGCCTAATGGCTATGATTTCTGTCCAAATTTTTTGTATGAATTATTAAATAGGACTAAAATATGAAAAAACAATTCTATCTTTATTCAATTTTTATAGCACTTCTTATTTCCTGCAGCGATAGTTCAACAACTCCCGGCAATTATTCACCTGAAACCAAAGTAAAGATTACTATTTTCAGGGCAGAAATGAATGATTCCAATTCTTATGATAAAATTGTGGAATATTTCCTTGATGGGGACAGGGATGGATATATGAGAAGAACATTTTTGGCAAATCGAGGTACTAAAAAGGAAGGAGTATTGTCGCAGGGATATTCCAATTGTCCGTTACCTTTATTTAAATATGGTTGTCTTTTAAAAGAAATTGATTACCGTTCTGATACATCAATTTATTGTATTAACACTTTTGAATATGACAACGAAGGCTATATGGCTAAAGTATCTTTAGATTTCTATAATTCATCAAATAAATCGGGTTATGCTATTTACCAACGTTCCGGTAATAGATTAATGAAATCAATTGTTTACAAGGAAAACATCCTTGATAGAACAATGGAATTTATTTATGGTAAGAATGGTTATATAGAGAAGCAAATCGATTCGAATATGACTTCCAAATCCTCCTATTATACTTATTTCCGGTATAATGATAAAAATGAATGTATTTACAAGTCTTATGGAAAAGATTCTTCATATCAATCAATTTCAATTTATTATTACGATGATAACGGATATAATATTAAGACAAAAAGTTTTGAAATTAATGGCAAGGATACCACATATCAAAAGGAATATAATAAAATTGTTTATAAGGGATATTTAATAGCTCCGGAAGATTTAAATAAATTTAAATTCGATGCAAATGATAATATAATCGAGTATAAAAGTACGGACTTCCCGGCTAAATTCAGAATTGAGTATGAATTTAAATAAAAGAAATTTTTAAAAGTAAACAATGTCATTCTGAACTCCAAAATACAGGGAATAATAAAAATAAAAAATGACAAATTCAAGAGAAACCCCCTAACCCCCTTTGAAAAAGGGGGGATTGTTTGTCCCCCCTTTTTCAAAGGGGGTTAGGGGGTTTCTCAATGTTGAAATTATTGCATTATTTTGTATCAAGAAAAATCTGTCATTGGTAACTTGATTTAGAATCCATAAACCCCAATTGGACTGGATTCTTCACTTCGCTTACGAATGACATTCTTCTTGACTTATGAGGCAACTTCCAAGACTAGTTTTTCAATTACCAAAAGAAGACATTAACCGAAGCTTCGTTATTGTCCCACTTTACTTCCTTTAAAGTCTTTCGCCACAGTTCCTTATTATTTTCGTCCCAAGCCGCATATTCATAAATTAATCCGCTGGCATGGTTTTGAGCCTGAGCGCCCTTCAGTACATATTCAATAGAATTATAACCGTCTGAAGATAGCGCAACATCAGAAATTGTTCCGCCTTCCTTATAATAAAATTTAGTTTTGTATAATGAATAACTTGTATGTTCTTGCAAGAAAGTGCAGCTTATTAATTTATTTCCATCGGCAGAAACCGAGCCGGAGATATTACCTGAATAATCAACATAATCAACAATCCCCCCAGGATATGATTTATATGAATAATTCAAACTGAATGAAGAGCCGCTCCAAGTTATTTTGGATGTCGCTACTTCCGGACTTCCTCCTAAAGCACTAGTGTAATCGGAGAATCCATCTCCATAAATTATTTTTACAATGATTCCGCAATTAACACCCTTCATTTTCTGCAATTTCGCTAAAATCGTCGCTCCCATAGTAAAGCTATAAGCATTGCTTTCCAACTTGCCGTCTTTCGTATAAATTACAACTTTGATTGATACAGTACCGGCGACCCCGACTGGAATTTTCACCTGAATTTCGGTATCAGTCCACGAAACAATATCGGCTTCTGTCGTGTTGAACATAACCGAGCCTTTACTCGCACCGAAGTTGCTTCCTTGCAGCTTAATGACATCTCCGGTCTTACCTGTTTGCGGAGTTGTGCTGCTTATATAAGGAGACTTAACGGTAGAATTGCAGGTTACATCAATCCATTTAAAGTCCAACCAGCGAAACTTACCATTGACCTTGCCCATTACCAGCAATCCGTAAGTGTTCTTGCCTTCCTTTGCAAATAGAGTATCATTAATGACTAATCCGTATGATTTTGAGGTATCGGGAAGAAGCTGATTTCCTGAGTCATCATAAATGCAAAATGCCAAATCATTATTGTTTGTGCCATTTGCCCATGTAATTTTTAGCGGTACTTTTCTGCTATCGGTTATCAACCCTTTGTCGAATGGAGTGTTCTTCCCGTCATTATATAGAATTTTATATGCAGGAAATGGTTTATTCCCTTTTGTACCGATTGTCTCATTTTCAAAATCCTTCCATAAATTGCCGATTACATTCCAATCAATCATCGATGTTTTCGCATAGTATCCGATACCGGAATATGAGGTTTTATCTACTTCGTTTGCATTCTGCATTGTTCCATAAGGTTTAAAATGATTACCGGTGTAATTTATTATTCTCTCCTTACCGGGGAAGTTGGGGTCTGCAACATATAGCTCGCCCGTTCCAAGCGACATTTTATATGCAACTATAGCATGACCGCCACTATCGCTGGTTAATCCTACGAATTGAGGTTCGCCGGTCAGGTACATCGAGAATGCAAACGCTTTCCAGCTTAAGTGGTGTCGAGCAACGTCGGTTTCAATTTCCTCGAACATTTTGAATAGCTTCCCGTCCCATGCCAGAGCTTCCTGAACTGAAGATGCAAATTTGTATCCACGCGGATTGTCGTACCAAAATCCGCCGTCGGTACCTGAAACTTTATCATATCTATGATTAAGAGCTGCATTGCCTTTGAGTTTCTTTTCGTAGAAATACCACATCGAAGAAATGCTCTGACCTGCGCAATGCCCACCGGGCGATATATATGAACCGAAATTATAGAATTCCCAATCATCTATGCCGGGTTTATAACCAGTCGATAGAACACCCTGGCTATTGAGAAGAGCAGAATCTATCGAGCAAACTACAATGTTGGCGCCGTCATCGCTGCCTAATGGGGTCGGGAGATTTTTTATTAAAAAGGAGCTTTCCGCCGTTACTGATGAAGTAGAGAAATGGCGAGTGGCTACTTTGATTTGTGTACTGCTTAGCGCTATAACCGGCATTCCTTCAAGTTTGCCGGTTTTTTCGTTATAGAGAAATGCCATTGCGAAATGACCGGCGGGTAGTTTGATTGGAATTGCCAGATTCATAGTTTTCTCGGAATAGCCGCCGCCATTCCTGATTTTGAGCATTGGCGTAATAGGATTGAATTTCGAGCCGAAAGTATGCGTTTCTATTTTGGAATATGAAACATCGAATTGACGGCTTTCAGGCAAGGCTCCCGGAGGAACTTCGATTATTGTATTATTCAAATCGTTGCCGGGTAAATTAACCGTCAATACCCCGCCTGAAGCACCAACAGAAGCAGAGCCAATTTGAGTAGGACTGCTTAATTTGATGTTGTTCGAGCTTTGACTTGTTGGATTATCATCGCCGGAGCAGCCGCAAGCAAGGAGTAATGCTGTAATCAGTAAAGAATAAATTGCAATCAAAGTAATTTTTTTCATGTTTTCATTTCCCGTTTAATCAAACAAAAATGTAATATAAGGATTTTTCAATGATTTAACCGAAATTTTTTATCACCAATAAAAGCACCGGAAAAATAATTTTAAAAGTAATTCGATATATATTGCAATTAAATTATTTGATAATATTATATTTGAATAAATATTAAAAAAATTGAAAATTACTATGACACAAATACTTGAAAAAGCTTGGAATTCAGTTTTAACCCTTCCCGAAGACAGACAAGATTTGATAGCTTATATGATTTTAGAGGAAATTGAGGATGAGAAATTTTGGGATAGACAATTTGAAGAATCACAAAATAAATTATCAAATATTGCTGATAAAGTTCGAAATGATATAAAATCAGGTAGAGTACAGAAAAATGGATTCGGTGAACTTTGAAACAATCAATACTAAAATCCAATAAGAATATCAAACCGACGTTTCTTAATTTTTTAAGGAAATTATAAAATGTATAATAAACAAAATATTTCTTTGCCGGTAATCATTGAATTAGACGAGGATAATGTTTTTATAGTAAGTTGTCCGGTTTTCAAAGGGTGCCATAGTTACGGTAAAACGATTGATGAAGCCATGAGTAATTTGAATGAAGTTATAGAAATGTGTATAGAAGAATCCGGCAGCACAATAGATAAATTAAATAAATATGTAGGTATCAGGGAAATAAGTTTAGATAAATCGATGTTAAAAAGTATTGAATATGTCTAATTTACCACAATTATCAGGTAAAAAACTTTTAAAAATCTTAAAATCGCTTGGATTTGAAGAAGTCAGAAGTAATGGGTCACATCATCGTTTAAAACATTCGGATGGAAGAATTACAACTGTTCCAGTTCATAAGAATAATGATTTGCCTAAAGGTTTACTAAGGAAAATTATTAAAGAAGATTTACAAATGGAATTTGATGATATATTCGAAGAAGACAAAAAGCCTATACCCCAAAAATGATATAATGATTAATCAATAATTTCAAAATAATGACTGAAAGGTTGTTATGAAAATCAAATTATTTATTTTCGCAGCTTTGTCGCTTCTGGCTTTGATTTTCAGTAATTCCATTTTTGCGCAAAACGAATTACTCTGGACAAAAACTAATTATTGGGGAGTAAAAGTTTTTTTTAATTCTACGGGTTCATTAATTGCACTGCCAGACTTTGGACCACACGCTCCTATTCTAAACCCTGCAACCGGAGAAATTCTAAAAACCTTTTATTGTGTACTTGATCCTTCAAGTAAGAAGTTTTCGCGTGATGGGAAAATATTTGCTTATGCTTCAAATGATGGCTTAGTATTAATTAATACTGAAACTCTTGAACAAATAAGAACCAGTAAAATAAAAGAAATATATTTTGATTTCTCTTCAGACGATAAAAGTATTATTACTGCAATTTTGAATGACCGTGGTTTTAGAATCAATAAATATGATATTAATACCGACTCTTTACAATCAAGTTTTATTTATCCATTTCAACCTAATTACGATGAATATTGGATGAACGATTTTGCAGTATCACCTGTGGTCAATAATGTAGCTTTTAAAGGAGGCTGGAAAAATTACTTATCACATTCCGGTGGTGCTTATAATAAAATAATAAATTTGGATAGTAATAAAATCATCGGGGATTTTACATGTGGGGGAGAATATTTCAAATATTTGAGCAATGGAATTCTTGCGGCAATCAATTCAAATACGATTAATTTCTATGATGGACAAGGGAAACTAATAAAAATCTTAATAGACAGTGTTTTTCAACTTTATGACTTTTGCTTTAACGAAACAGATAATGAGATTATGACATGCGGAAAATCAACAGGTATTAAAATTTGGGATTTCAATACATTGCAACTGAAAAAATTGTATAAACATTCCATATTTGTTGAACCGGTAGCTTTGATTGATTATAATAAATTTAATCATATTTTAGTAACATCAGGCTTATATGCTTTTGATTATTCAATTATAACCGATGTCCCAGAGCCTTTAAAATCAATTCCTAATATTGAGATTCTACCAAATCCCGCTGATAATCAGGTATCAATTATTATCCAACAGGAAAATATCCGGAATATTTCTTTGAGCCTAATTGATTTAAACGGAATTCCGCTTATAAACAAAATGTACTCAAATATAAATTCAAATTCATTCAATACTTCTATTAATACTTCGAACATGCCCAGTGGGTCTCTGTTTGTTAATTTGACAATAGATGGGAAACAATATACAAGGCAAGTGAATATCATCAAATGATACAGTTGTAAAATTTGGGGAGCTATTCTGTAGTGATTCCGGAGATTCCTGGATTTGCAGGAAAGGCTATCAGAAAAATTTATTACTACCTTTAATTTGATTTTTCAAATTGTTTTATTAAATTTGCATTTATTATGATTCGATAGGCTACGAAAATGCAAGTATCGGAGTTAACATTAAAACTAATACTTGTCCTCATACCAGGTATTATTTCTACTATTATTTATGATAAACTTACTATTCATAAAAAGTGGGAATCCTTGAGTTTTCTTGCGAATTGCATTTTCTTTGGCTGTCTATCTTATATGTTCGCCCAATTGATTTTTCAAAATTTATTTGGTGTTTATGATATTGCCTTACAAAATTTTTGGAATAATCTTTCTCAAAAAGAAATTCCATTCTCAGCAATATGGAAAGCAAGTATTATTGCTATTTTAATAGGTTTTATTTCAAGTTGGTTTGAGTATAAAAAAGTTGTTAATAGGCTTGGGAGAAAGTTGCATTTAACAAACAAATTTGGTGATGAAAATTTATATTCTTTCTTTTTAAATTCAAAAGAGGTAAAAGAAGTCTATATAAGGGATAAAAAAAATGACCTAACCTATCATGGTTTTGTAAGAAGTTTTGCCGAAACAGATGAATTTAAAGAAATTGTACTATATGATGTCAGTGTATATAGGTATTCTGATTCAATTTTATTATACGAAATTGATAATTTATATTTAGCCCAACCCAAAGATGATTTAATTATAGAATTACCATACATTTATATAAAGGAAACATAAGATGAACCAGCATCCTAAACCAACTCATTTAAATGAGGGAGCAACGAAAGGTAATGTTAAACCAACAAGTCAAACACCAAAGCAGGCGGCTCCACCTCCGGCACCTACTCCACCGAAAAGGCAGTAATTGGTTTATAAGCAAGTTTGAATTTTTAAAATTTCCCATTATTCAGTTATATCGTCATGATTAGCCGGAGAGATGAGTAAGCATTTCTATTAAAATTCTCTACTTTGCCCCGTTTCCGAATATCATTGTTGAAAAGGTTTTCCAAACGATGTTTATATCAGTTCTAAGGGAAATTTTTTCGAGGTATTCCATATCGTATTTGTATTTTCCTATTGCATCCTCAACTGTTTCGGTATGGTGGTAATTAACCTGCGCTAATCCCGTCAATCCCGGCGGCAGGATGAATCTGAACCTGAAATCGGGAAATTGCTTTGTTATATCATTGAAGTATTCTATTGGGTCGGGGCGGGGACCGATTAAACTCATATCTCCCTTGAGAACATTGAGAAGCTGTGGTAGTTCATCTAATCTATGTATACGCAGGAATTTGCTCACAGCGCCAATACCATTGCAATTATACATATTTGAAAGAGCTTCATTTGCCTTTTTGAATTTTAGCGTTCGGAATTTGTAAAAATTAAATTGCCGGACCTGATAACCAATTCGTTTTTGTATAAAAAAGAGGCTGCCATTTCGGTCGATGAGCAAAAATAATGCAATTATAAAACAAATTACTAAAATTAAGGGTGATAAGAATAAAATGAAAATTATCTCAAAAATACGTCTAAGTCTGAGATAATGCATAATCTGATGTAATTTCCGTTCCTCGACCATTGCATTGGCTATTGCTTCAATATGAATATTTTCCATTACTCAATATATCCTTAATTGTAGTAAATTCGATTTTTTTGAATAATTTCTCTAATTTGTTCAATGTATTGCTAACATTATAATTCATCCTGATTTTATTGATTATTCCCATTTCAATTTTCGGTCGCCCCGAATCAATTTCCCATGGATGTATATAAAAAAGAGTATGTCCGTTTTGACTATGAGCCTTCCGAAGTAAATATTCAGATATATGGTAAGGGTAAAAGCGGAAATAAGCTCCTCCGCTGCATGGAATACTCAACCCCAAAATACTTGCCACACTAAGCGGAACTTCGATTATTCCATTTTCATGCCGGTATATTCTTTTTTGAGAATTTTTGATGCCGTAATCAGGATGCAAATTGAATGGATAAATCGAGGAATCATATTCAATTCCATTTTTCAATAGAATATCAAGAGCCCATAGAGTAGAATTTGTAATAGTAAATACCGGAGCCCTGTAACCCTTTACTTTTACGCTTGTAATGCCCTCCAATATATCCAATGATTTCTTCAAATCTTCTTCAAATTCATATTGTGTTTGCTTTGTTATCATCCGATGAGCATAACCGTGACTTGCAATTTCATGCCCGCGCGTGTTGATTTCTCTAATCAAATCCGGTTTTTTCTGTGCAATAAAGCCAAGTACAAAAAATGTTGCCTTATAATTATATTCTTCTAATAAATCGAGTAATAGCAGCACTGGTGTTTCGACCCTTATTTCAAAATTGTCCCAGTCGAGTTCTGCCAATTCCCTGATATTAGAAGGACAGAACCAATCTTCCAAATCGATTGTTATTGCATTTGCCATTAGTTGTTTCTAATTTCATCGATAATATTTTTAAGCGAATCCTTCAATGTTCCAACTGCCTGCCAACCGGTGTGTTCTTTTATATAGGATAGGTCGGGCGTTCTGCAGGCAATCTCGTCGAATCCCGATGGTAAATCATTATAATGAATATATGAGATTAAAGATTTACTACCTGTTAATTCAATGATTAATCTTGCCAGGGCATCAATTGTTATTGATTGTTCGCAGCCTATATTAAATGAAATTCCTGGTAGAACCGCAATTTTATCGAAATTATTGATTAGTTTAATTATTGCCAAGCAGCCTTCATTGACATGGCAAAAACATCTGCTTTGGGAGCCGTTCCCGTAAACACTTAATGGATTATCAGATAATGCCTGACCGATGAATTTTGGTACAACCATGCCATAAGCAGCGCTTTGATTTGTGCCGATGAAATTGAAATACCTGCCGATAATTACTTTCAGTCCGTTTCTTTTATAATGATATGCGATATACTCATCGCTGATTTTTGATAGAGAGTATATCCATCGGGTTCGTTCCGGTTGAGGTATGCAGGAAATATCTGACTCAGTTAGGCAGGCTTTTTCCTGCTTACCATAGATTTCCGAACTGCTCGATAAAAATAATCTCTTATCATGCTTAGCTGCTAATTGGATTACTCTTTCGGAAGATAAAATATTATTCATGAATAATTCTACGGGTTGAAGCACAGCAAGTTCTACGCCCAATGTTGCCGCAAAGTGCAGCACATAATCCGATTGCTCTATGTACTGCTCCAATGTATGACAATAGCGAACATCGTCGATAATAACCTTAATGTTCGAATGTTCGGAATATGGGTAGAGATTTTTTAAATTCCCTGTTGACAGGTTATCGATAATAACTACTTTATTCTGTGGGCAGAGCATTTTGGATAATGTTGAACCTATGAATCCGGCTCCTCCTGTGACTAAGAAAGATTTGTTTTGAAGCATTGTTGAAGAACGAATATTTAGTTTTGCGAACTTATTTTTTTAACTTTTTTATTAAAACGAATTACAAATTAATTTATTATTGAGTCCTCTCTAAAAAATCATTTTTTGTGAAAATTACATTCCAAAATCGGAATTTTGGAATGAGATATATCAAGGACTTACTAATTCCAAAGTTGTACTTTGGAATTCAATTTTTGCTTTTTAGATAGGGTTCATTATTATAAAATTCCTTTTTGTTGATAGGAGTTTTATTTAATTTTGAGAAATATTTAATTTTAATTTGGAAATTATGAACGGAACTAATCAAATATTACGTCAACAAATAGAGCAGTCCTTGCTCGCAATAAGAAAAATAACTGATTCCGAACCGAGAATCGGTATCATTTTAGGAACCGGGCTTGGCGGCTTGGCAACTGAAATCGAACAGGAAGCAACCATTCCTTATTCTGAAATACCGCATTTCCCACTTTCGACCTTAGAATTTCATCAGGGGAATTTGATTTTCGGGCGTTTGGGCGGCAAAAAAATAGTTGCAATGCATGGCAGATTCCACTTCTATGAAGGCTATTCTATGCAGCAGGTAACTTATCCCGTACGTGTACTGAAGGCGCTTGGAGTCAAAACTTTGCTTGTATCAAATGCTTGCGGCTCTGTTAATCCACAAATTCCATCCCGCAGCCTGATGGTAATTGAAGACCACATAAATTTATTAGGGGGCAATCCTTTAATCGGACCAAATGATAACGAATTGGGGTTGCGCTTTGTTGATATGTGCGAGCCATATTCGAAGCGTTTAATTTTAATGCTTGAAAAAATTGCTGCTCAAAATAATATTAAGCTTTTTAAAGGCGTATATGCCGCAATGACCGGACCCAGCCTTGAGACGCGTGCGGAATATCGAATGTTGCAGAGAATCGGTGCTGATGTCGTTGGAATGAGTACCGTACCGGAAGTAATCGTTGCACGTCATTCATCTATGGAAGTATTGGGATTATCGGTTGTTACCGACGAATGTATTCCTGAAACTTTGAAGTCGGTTGCCATCGAGGATATATTATGCAATGCCGCATCGGTAGAGCCAAAGCTGACTTTGCTCATGAAAAAGTTGGTTGAAGTGTTGGAGCAATAATTGAAGGTTGATGGATAGAAATAATAAAGAAGAAACCCCCTAACCCCCGGTTATAGAAGTAGAACATAGAAGTAGAATAAGAAAACTTATTCCCCCTTTTTCAAAGGGGGTAGGGGGTTTCTTCTTTACCTTTGAATAACAAATGGAGCAACCATAATATTATTGATTGTCTTAACCGAGCAATAATATATACCTGCCGGAATACTCCTGCAATCAACTGCTTTACTATTTTGTCCCATATCCAGTTCTCTCTCATGGCTGTAAAAAACGGTTTTCCCCAAAATATCAAAAATTGTGATTTCCGCATCACCGCCTGTGGGTAGATTAAATTTAAGGTAGAACTCCTTATTTTCAGGAACGCCGGTAATATAATAGTTTGAGGAGCAATATTTCCAGCTTTGGATTTCATGGATTTGGTATGAATCTCCGGTTGCTGAGGTAAAGCCAATGTATGCCCTGCCGTTGTCCAAATTTATTGCTTTTGCCAAATCGAACTTGTCAATCGTAAGAGCAGGACTGCCATCGAACTTACCGGTATTATCGAGCCATACGCGGAGTTTGCCCGGCTCCATGTTGTAATCAATTTTTGCATAATAAAGTGTGTTATCGGCTCGCATTTGGGGAATATTGGAACTGGTGCCAAGGCAGAACTGCGAATTGTGGAATGCATAGTTACCGTTTGTACCGTTACAGAACACAGCAACATGGTTGCCGTCAGGGTCGTTCATATCGGTTTTGTTATTGTATGTATCAAATTCAATAGCAACGGAATTGGAAATGCCTGCGAAGCCCATATTACCGGCAGGAAAACCGAGAGCCGTAAGCGATGAATTCTGAATAACAAAAGCAATACCTTCGGCGCCGGGAGAAGAGCCGTCGTCGGTGGCATTGAATCCCTGACTCATACGAAAGCTGAATACGGTTTCAAAGCCTTTGCCTGCATTAACCAAATTGCCGTACCACATTGCGGATTGAGTCATTGCAGTTGCTTCGGTAAGGCGGATAGCTTTACCGGCTTGATTGGCTTTGGAGACGAATTTAAGTTTATCAGTGGAATCCTTGCAGTTCATTGGATGAGAGCCTGATACCGTTCCCGAAATCGACAATACCAACAAACATTCCAACTGCATAGATGTTACCTTCTTTATCATAAGAAATGTTTTTAATGAAAGAATGGCTCGTTAAATCCGGACTATTACCATTGAAAGCCCAGATACAATCGCCATTTGGATTATATCCGGCAATAAAAAAATGCTCATTCTTTGCAGATAAATTTATTCCGTTTCCAAAATCAGCATTTTTATCAAAAGAACCAGCAGCAATGGATATTCCTTGAGGAGTGATTGAATGACACATTCTACTAAAAGATGATAGAACAGGTTTTGACCACAAACAAATGGAGTTTTTATCAAACTTTGATATAAATCCGTTACTGTTTCCATTTGGTTTTATTTTTATATTATTACCAAAATCCAAATCACTTGCAAATGAACCGGAAAGATAGTAATTACCATCTTTATCCAATGATGAATTTATAGAGAAGTCCAAATTATTGCTTCCAAATGAATTTATACTTATGGGTTTTAAATCCTTAGTATATTCTGCAAAATAAAAATCCCAATTGCCTTTAGTATATATAGATTTACTATAATCGAAAGAAACTGATTCCGTATAGTTCCCCAATACTTTAATATTACCGCTTTCTAATAAATTGATATTAAAATAATTATTTTGTTTATATCCTATACCTTGGTTGGCTTTAATACAATTACCATTTGAATCAAAAAAAGCAATAAATGATGGGCATGAACCGCTTAATGAAATACCATTACCAAAATTTATAGCATTTGTGTACCCCCCACAAATATAAAATTCGTTTTTGTTATTTACTTTGATATCCCAGGCAGCATCGCTCCAAGATGAGCCCACACTTTTTAACCATAAAACATTCCCATTACTATCTAATTTTGAAATTAAAGCATCATTAGTACCAGCACTACTCACTTTAAAATCATCTGCTTGAATTGTACCAAAATAATAGCCTGTAATAAAAACATTTCCATAAGAATCAATAGCTGCAGCAGATATATCTTCAGCCAATAATCCGCCATATTGCTTTGCCCATTTTATATCACCTTTTGAATCAAACTTAGCAATAAATCCATCCTGGTCACCAAAGCTCTTAAAGGAATAACCATTACCAAAGTTTGTTGGATTATAAAATGCTCCGGTTACATATATATTCCCATTTTTATCTACGGTTAAATTAGGAGATGTTGTATTGATGTAAAATCCTTCCAATTCACTGAAAGTCCGCATCCATTCTGCCTTGTAGTTCCGGCTTGCAATGCACTGTAATGATGATAAAAGAAGGAAAATAAAACAAATAATACGCATTTCGACTCCTATTTAAATTCAGAAGACTCGATTAATAAATAAAACGAAGTTGAATTTGATTTATTTCAAAAAAATTTTGATGTAAAAAATCTATGGGATTTTAAAGAGAAATAATATTACAGAATTAATACCTGAGACCTCTGAAAAATGTCATTCTGAACTTGTTTCAGAATCCATAAACCCGCTCTGGAAGTGGATTCTGTAACAAGTTCAGAATGACAATCCTGCCTTTTATGTTATTTTTCAGAGGTCTCACCTATTAAGTATTTCAATATATTTTTGTGCATTTTTTTTAACATCTAAATGCTGTTCAGCGAAAATTCTTGATTGCTCCCCGGTTTCCTTTATTTTTTCAGGATTATCCAATAAATCTTTGAGTACAGCATAAATAGTATGCGTATTAGATTCGACTATTGGCAATTGGTTTTTATATTCGGGAAATACGTTAAAAAAGAATTTCTTCCATTCTTTAATTAGGTATAAAATAACCGGCTTTCCTAAGGCTAAACATTCAATTGTCATAGAACCCCACCAACCATAAATCAATTGGTCAATCACAATATCAGCCTGTAACTGATAAAATCGCATCTCGGTTGATTTAACATTATTGACATAAAACAATTCCACATCGTAACCATCGTTCTTTAACCTATCAATCGCCTGATGAATAAATGGTGTGCCCTTGATATTCTTATTATTAAAAGACCGGCTGTTACTAACAAATGCGTGCATAATCCTGAATTGAGCAGTCTTGGGAATGATAAATTTTTCGGGTATTACAACATTGGGATTCCATTTTTCCAAATCCAGACATTTATATTTAAAATGCAGGGTTTGTGCCGATAATTGTGAGCTATTGAAGCAAGAATTACCTATAACGATAGTTGAATACTTCTTTTTTACCTTAAATCTTGGAATTAAAATCTCATCATTGCATATTTCCACTCCGCAATTGCCGCAGATATTGCCATCATCGAATTTTTGAAAGCCGGATTGCAATTCCTCATCGTGGCAGCCGGAAGGCATATAGAGAATAGTTTTATTAAAAATTTTCAATACTTCCAATAATATTCTTACACCATTTTTCCGGTTGATTTTTTCTTCAAAAGGAAGATTGAATGATTCGAGCAAACCATAAAAGTAAAAGTGTTTGTATCTGAATAAAAATAAAAAAAATAAAGGAAAAACCGAAAAATATAAAAACCATTTCATACCTTTTCTATAATATTTAGATAAATCGTAGTCTCCCCGGTCAAATAATGATTGTTTGGGATACCAGAACGGTACATAAATATCTGCTCTCCAGCCATTTCTGCGCAATTCGTCCCTTAAAATGAAACTTGAATGATAATCCGGACATACAAACAAAATACTATTTTTTTTCATGCAACAAATATTTGGATTTTAAATTTGACAAGATTGTCCTGCAGTAATTTCTTTCATCAATTGTTAAAACAAAATAAAATGTATAAGCAATAAACATAACTAAGACAATGATTTTAAAAATGATTTCCATCACTATTGTTAACGGTAAATTTATATAGGATAATAAACATAACGGTATAAAGCCGGCAAAGAAAATTATTATGGATTTCCATTTGTGGCTTACTACCATGTATTTTCTGCTGACAATAAACGTTATTATTGAAATCGAGATAAATGTCAACAAAGTTGATAAAGCAGCCCCGACAATGCCAAATTTAGGGGTAAGGATAAAGTTCAAACCTATATTTATTAAAGCTGCAGTCCATTCGATTATTGATTGAATGTGTAATTTCTTTTCGAAATAAATGCCGGGCAGGAAAATCAGATATGCACCCCTGAAAATGTAGGATGAGGCTATTATTCCAACGACGATAAAAGCGCTATGGTATTCCAAAGCAGTAAATAAATATACGACCGGTTTGGCAAACAGAAAGAAATTTAAAACGACTACACCGATAATAATAATAAAATACTTTAAAACATAACCGAATAATGCAGCCGCTTCATCTCTTTTTTTACCAAATTTAACAAAATATGTGGGCCATGAAAGCGAAAAGGCATCGATTAGTATTAAAATTCCTAATCCGAAACTATAACCGATGCTGTAAATCCCCAATTCACTTAAACCCAAATACGATTTAATAAAGATTCGGTCGGACATTTCAATAAATAAAAAAGCGAAACTCCCGAAAATTGCAGGGTATCCGACTACAAGCAATTTTTTTGCGGATTCGATTGAAAAGCCGGGTTTTAAATACCGGAAAACAACTATTATCCACAAAATCAACATCACCAGGGATACGATTGCATTTACTTCGAGCAGACCTTTGATTCCTTTTCCTAAAAATACGATGAAATATATACTTAAACCTGATGTGGAAATTGTGGTTATAACCGAAATAACCATGTATATTTTCGATTTGTTTGTCATCCTTGCATAGCCGCTGAATGGCACTTGCAAATTGGTAAATGCCAGATTCAACATTGAAAGAAATACTAAAGAACCGTACTTAGGTGTATCATATATTAAAGAACTAAGATTATTATTAAAAATATAAATGACTGATAAAAGAATGGCACTCATTATTAGAATTATTATAAAATCCGACCATAT
Source organism: Ignavibacteria bacterium (assembly GCA_016844745.1). Lineage (GTDB taxonomy): Bacteria > Bacteroidota > Ignavibacteria > Kapaibacteriales > UBA2268 > JAERMQ01. The sequence goes on from JAERMQ010000059.1 coordinate 28,556, forward strand.
TATTTGGGCTTTGATTTTATTATCTTCCTTATCAAAAAACAGAATACCTAAGGAACTTCCGGTGCCGAGATGGAACAGCGCCGACAAGAATACATTCATTAATCCGAGAATGGATAAAATACCGTAATCTTCCGGTTTCAGATATGCTGTAAAAAGAGGTAATAGAAGAAATATCAGGAACTTATTTATTATGTTCCCGATTCCGTATATAATACTATCTTTTGCAAGTATTTTTAATTCCGGTATAATCATTTAATCTTCATATTCTTTAAAAACATTGAGTACACTCTAAAAAGCCTATTCTGTCATTCCCGCGAAAGTGGCTGAGTGAAAAGTCAGGAAGAATGTCATTCTGAACTCCAAAATACTATGCATAATAAAAATAAAAAATGACAAATTCAAGAGAAACCCCCTAACCCCCTTTGAAAAAGGGGGAATTGGTTGTCCCCCCTTTTTCAAAGGGGGT
>JAERMQ010000060.1:0-52406 GCA_016844745.1 Ignavibacteria bacterium
AAGGAAAATTAGCACATATCGCTGAAATTAAAAAATTTGTATAAAAATCAGGCTAATTCTATCATCTGATTTTTACTCACTGATTAAGGTAATAATTAAAAGTTCTTTAACTTATAAACTCACAGATAGACCAAGCTAGGCTTTTTCTTCCCCACCTCTTGAAATGCAGGGAACAAAGTGTCCGGAACCATCCTGCGAGCCAAGGATTCAGTTATTGCACTTTTCCTAAGCCATTAATATTAAATCCCGAGTGCTTCCAATTTTTCTGCAAGCCAAATTTTTATGACCGATTGACGGGTTACACCTAATCTTGAGGCTTCATTGTCCAATTTTTCAATCATCCATTGCGGCATATCGAGATTGATGCGTTTCGGGCTTTGTTTGATTCGTTTTGCTTTGTTCAAATCCAGCATACCGGTAATATCTTCACCGGTATCAAATTTATTATCAAATTCATTAGCTTTCATATAAATTAATCTCCTCTTTTCTTGAATGTCTTACAGAAATAATCCTGATATTTAAATTCCGATACGTGATTACGGCAGACCAATAAATTTCATCTATTTTGCCTATAATCAGGAAACGTGGCTCATCTTCCGTTTTAGCAGTTATTTCAAGCAGGTTTGTATCGTTCCATAGCTTTTGTGCTTCTATAAAACAATACCATGCTTTTCTTCATTAGCTCTGCTTTTATTATCGTCAAATTCAAACATCAATATTGTATAAAAACTGCATAATAATTATCCCTTTTCATGTATTTTTGACGAATTATTGAAAGGTTATATTGTAAATATTATAAATTTTTTTTTAAAAAGTACTGTACAAAGACTAATGAAATGCAGAGAACAAAGCATCCCGAACGTTCCTGCCGAAAGGACTCTGCTATTGCAGTTTGTATTCCGGTACGAATAAAATTACAAGGAGCTTTGTGGTTGTGAGAGATTGATAAAATGAGACTTCCGAAGTTTGGGATAACTTCTGAAAGCATACCACTAAAATAATTGAAAAATTTTAACGTCATTTATTTTTTTAATTCTTAGGAAAAGAGGATGCAAGAATATCACCAATCAACAGAACCTTTAACTTTTGAAAAGGTGTGGGCTATGTTTCAGGAAACGAGACAAAGTATGAACCAAACCGATAAGCAAATAAAAGAAACCGATAAGCAAATAAAAGAACTTGGCAAACAAATAGGTGGTCTTGCAAATAAATTTGGCAGCTTTAATGAAGGACTTGTAATGCCATCGCTTCATAAGATTTTATTAGAAAAATTTAATTGCAACGAAGCTTTCGAAAATTATACATATAAAAACAACGGTGATATATTAGAAATTGATATGCTTGGAATTGCTGAGGATGCGACTTATATAATTGAAATAAAAAGTCATTTCCGCGACGAAGCAATCGAACAAATTATAAGAGAAGCCGCTCAATTCAGAAAATTTTCAAAGTACTCGAAAGATAAAAAAATATTTTGTTTCCTGGCTGCAACTCATTACAAAGATGAAGAACAAAAAAAAGTATTGAATGAAGGCATTTATTTTATATCTATTTCCGATGATGTTGCCAAGCTTAAAGTTCCTAAAAACTTCAAACCGAAGGAATGGTAAACTTCAGATGTCCTACATCTGCCAGATGTAGGACATCTTCTCCCATAGAAAGGGCTTTTTCTTCCCTTCCTCTTGAAATGCAGGGAACAAAGTGACCCTATCGTTCCTGCCGCAATGATTCTGCTATTGCGCTTTGTATTCTATAAAAAATCAACTACCAAAGAAAATATCAGAATGAAATAAAATATTTAACATCAATCTACGTTTGACAATTAAATTTAAGAAATAATTAAGGATGAGTTATGAAATATAATATAGAATATGAGAAAGAAGACGATGGAAGATGGATTGCAGAGATTCCATCAATTCCAGGAGTTCTTGTCTATGGTAACTCACAAGAAGATGCAGCCTCAAAAGTTATTTCACTTGCTTTAAATGTTATGTCCGAAAAAATTGAAATAGATAATTTCCCAACCTATTTAGAAGTATCATATCTTACAACATGAGTAATTGGGCATCCTCAAAATCAAAAAAAGTATTAGCAGCCTTACTAAAAACAGGGTGGGAATTGAAAAGAACAAGCGGTTCTCATAAAATTTTAAGTAAAGAGGAATTGGATGATTTTGTATTCGCATTCCATGATAATGAAGAAATTGGTCCGAAGATGCTTTCAAGAATAGCCAAGCATACCGGATTAAAGCCTGAAGATATTTAAATCAAGAATAAAAAATTGTAATTTAACTCCATTTCCGCAAAAAATTCTTCCCTGCCTCTTGAAATTCAGAGAACAAAGTGTCCCGAACCATCCTGCGAGCCAAGGATTCAGCTATTGCAGCTTGTATTCCGGCACGAATAAAATTATTAAGAGCTTTGTAGTGGTGAAATAAAATAATTAATCTGATTATTCGTGTTTTTCTTTAATTTTCTAAAATAGATATGTGAAGGTAAGAAATGAGCTATACCGAGATTGCCGAAGAGATTTATTCTCTTGATTATGAAAATAAACTCGAATTGAAAACGCTTATTGAAAAGTATTTGATTGAAGACCGGAGAAAAGAAATATTGCTCCAGCATCAGGAAGCAATAAAGATGGCTAAAAATGGCGAACTTGTGTTTTCAGGTAATACATATGAATTGCTTAGCATTCTGGAGCAATGATGGTAGAAGTTACCTTTTATACCTCATTCATAAAAGCATATAAGAAAAAAATCAAGAACAATTCTATTCTTGAAGACAAATTTATAGAAAAGTTTGAGATTTTTAAAATTGACCCCTTCGATTCAAGATTGAAAACTCATAAACTTACCGGTGCATTAAACGAACTGTATAGCTTCTCTATTGACTATGACATTAGGGTGATTTTCAGTTTCTTTACTGATAATCAAGTCATCTTCGAGGATATCGGAAATCATGACGAAGTTTATTAAGTCTATTAGGTTTCAATAAAAGTTAAAGAGTTTAAATATAGAAGAGTTTTTCCTTTCCTACCTCTTGAAATGCAGAGAACAAAGAGTCCCTATCGTCCCTGCATCAAGTATTCTGCTGTTGCACATTGTATTCCGGCACGAATAAAATTACAAAGAGCTTTGTGGTTGTGAGGTAAAATAACATTCAAAATAAATTGATTAGTAATAAAATATTCTTATCCTTTCATAGTCATTAAGCGTGTTCTTGAATAGTTTTTGTTAATAAAATTACTAAAATAATTTAGGTGTAAGGATATGACAGAAGAACAAAATATTTCAAAATTATTTAATCTGAAACCTTCTTTAAAATCTGAGGTCTTTGATTTTATAGATTTTCTTTTTGCCAAACAGAAAAAGGAAATTAAAGTAAAGAAACCTCAGTTCGGTTGTGCAAAAGGAAGGTTTTTTATGACTAATGATTTTGATGCTCCCCTCGAAGATTTAAAGGAGTATATGTTGTAATGGATATATTGCTTGATACACATACATTTATTTGGTTCTTTAATGGTGATGAACAATTGTCATCAAAGGCGCTGAAATTAATTGAAGATTCAAAAAATATGAAGTATGTTAGTATCGCTTCTGTTTGGGAGGTAGTAATAAAATTTATCTGAAAAAGTTAATTTTTGATGGTAATACCATGGAAGTTGCTGAATTAATAGAACAAAATGGTTTTCATATATTACCGGTTTTAATAGAACATACCATAGCTTATGAATCATTAGAATTGATACATAGGGACCCTTTTGACAGGATACTCGTAGCTCAAGCTTTGGTAAATAGCATGACAATAATAACAAGAGATGAAAATATTCACAAATATAATGTTAAAACAAAGTGGTAATAAAGTTGTTCATCAAGGTAAGGAATTTTTTAAGATAGACCCATTGAGATAATAATGAAAAGAATAAAACCATTTAAAGTAATCCCATTGGAAAATTATCACTTAGAAATTGAGTTTTCTAATGGAGAAAAGCGAAAATTTAACTGTTTGCCCTACCTAAATGGTGAATGGTTTTCGGAATTACTCGATTTTAATAAATTCAATACAGTCAGAATAGCTGGCAATACAATAGAGTGGTCAACAGGTCAGGATATTTGCCCGGATTGCCTTTATGATAATAGTTTTTGAGATTTCTAAAGCAATAACGCCCATTAAGGGCTTTTTCTTCCCATCCTCTTGAAATGCAAAGAACAAAATGTCCGGAACCATCCTGCGAGCCAAGGATTCTGCTATTGTACTTTGTTTTCCGGTACGAATAAAATTACGAATAGCTTTGTGGTAGTGAGGTGAAGCTTTAGAAGTCCTACATTTGCCAGATGAAGGATATCTAAAGATAACTGAATTTACAATAGTTTTTTCTTTTTTTCGTTAAATATTTAATTTTTAAATTATTAGGTGTGAAGATGTTAAAAACTTTTCAAACTCAATACAAGCATGGGCAAATTATATTAAACAATGAAGTTAATATACCAGAAGATGCTACAATATTTGTAAGTTTTAAGGACAATACTACTGATGATTTTTTCTTAAAAGCTTCAGAGTCTTCCCTTGATAATATTTGGAATAATAGTGAGGATGATATTTATGAGCAGCTTCTTGAAAAATGATATAGTTCTTGTAAAATATCCATTTTCTGACCTTTCTATTTTCAAAGTCAGACCAGCTATAGTTGTTAATAGTGAGTATCCATCAAATGATATAATAATTGTTCCATTAACAAGCCGAATAAGCAATCTACTTCCCGGTGAATTTACATTATCAATGTGGAGTGAATCAGGCTTAAACACTCAATCTACAGTCAAAAGAGGTTTTTATACAATTGATGAAAAATTAGTAATTCAAAAGATAGGTAAATTACAACATGTTGATAAAATAAAATTAGATCATTCTATTCAAAGTTGGTTTGGTTTTGATAAGAAAACATTTTTGGTATCATAAGCACCCACATTCCTTATTGTGCTTTTTCTTCCCTTCCTCTTGAAATGCAGAGAACAAATTGTCCGGAACCATCCTGCGAGCCAAGGATTTTGCTATTGTGCTTTGTTTTCCGGTACGAATAAAATTACGAATAGCTTTGTGGTGTGGAGATAAAATTTGATTTCAGATGTCCTACATCTGCCAGATGTAGGACATCTTCCCCAAGAGCTTTGTGGTGAGTTTGATATAATGAGATGTTCGAAGTTTGACAAAACTTTAGATGTTTTACCACTAAAATAATTGAAAAATTTTAACGTCACTAATTTTTTAATTCTTAGGGAAAAGATGATGCAGGAATATCAGCGAACATCAGAGTCAGTTACTTTTGAGAAAGTTTGGGCTACGATTCAAGAATTAGCTCTTCAGTCAAAAGAGACTGACCTCAAGTTTCAGGAAACGAGACAAAGTATGAACCAAACCGATAAGCAAATAAAAGAAACCGATAAACAAATAAAAGAAACAGATAAGCAAATAAAAGAACTTGGCAAACAAATCGGTGGTCTTGCAAATAAATTTGGTAGCTTTAATGAAGGTCTTGTTATGCCCTCACTCCATAAAATTTTATTGAAAAAATTTAATTGCAGGGAAGCTTTCGAAAATTATACATATAAAAACAACGGCGATATTCTGGAAATTGATATGTTGGGTATTTCTGAAGATGCGTCATATATAATCGAAATAAAAAGTCATTTCCGCGACGAAGCAATAGAACAAATCAAATCGGAAGCCGCTCGGTTCAGGAAATTTTCAAAGTATTCAAGAGATAAAAAAATATTTTGTTTCCTGGCGGCGACTCATTACAAAGACGAAGAACAAAAAAAAGTATTGAATGAAGGTATTTATTTTATAACTATTTCCGATGATGTTGCCAGGCTTAAAGTTCCTAAAAATTTCAAACCGAAGGAATGGTAAGCTTTAGATGTCCTACATCTGCCAGATGTAGGACATCTTCTACCTTTAAGAAGGCTTTTTCTTCCCATCCTCTTGAAATGCAAAGAACAAAGTGTCCGGAACCATCCTGCCGTAAGGATTCTGCTTTTGCGCTTTGTATTCCGGATTGAAAAAAACAAAAGAGAATTGTATTGTGCGATAGGAAAATTTTCTAAAATATTTTAATAATAAATACTTCATATACTATTGAGTAATAGGATTTGAAAAATGGAAACATTGCAAAAAAATGATTTGATTCGTACAATTCTGTCAATGCCACCAATGGATAGAATTGATATTGTTGACAAAGTTCTGGAAGGCTTCAATTCAAATAATGAGGATGATTTTGAATATCTATGGGCTGAAGAATCAGAACGAAGGCTCGATGGCTATTTAAACGGTTCAATAAAGGCAATTCCATCAAATGAAGTTTTTCAAAAAATTAATAATATCAAATGAAATTGTCAGTTGAATTTTTAGAACCTGCTGAACAGGAACTTTTTGAAGCATTTGAATATTATAACGAGCAATTGATTGGTTTAGGTTTTGAATTTGCTTTAGAAGTTCAAAAAGCTATAGAAAGAATTGTCAAATTCCCTGATTCCTGGACTAAATTATCTGAAAGAATAAGAAAATGCCGGTGCAATCGTTTTCCATATAATATTATTTACTCTCAACAGAATTCTACTATTATTATTGTTGCAATTATGCACTCAAAGAGAAAACCGAATTATTGGTTAGAACGTGTAAAATGAAAATATTTTAAATAAACATTTATATATACATTTCTCAACCAACATCTAAAGTTTTTTCTCCCCTCCCTCTTGAAATGCAGAGAACAAAGTGTCCGGAACCATCCTGCCGTAAGGATTCTGCTATTGTGCTTTGTTAACTTCAGATGTCCTACATCTGGCAGATGTAGGACATCTTCTTCACACCGAAGGGCTTTTTCTCCCCTCCCTCATGAAATGCAGAGAACAAAGTGTCCGGAACCATCCTGCCGTAAGGATTCTGCTATTGAGCTTTGAATACCTGCATGAAAATAATAATATTATTGATTACTAATCGTTAATTCCTTTTAACGTTCAAAAAAAGTGAGTAAAAAGAATGAAAAATGCTGAGTTGACAATAATTATTCAGAAGGATACTGAAAGCGGTTGGTATGTCGGTCAAATTGAAGAGTTTCCCGCAGTCATATCCCAAGGAAGAACTATAGTTGAATTAAAAGAGAACTTAATTGATGCATTAAAACTGCTGCTTGAAACTCAAAAGTATCAACTTTCAAACGATTACAACGGGCAAAAAATCTCGAAAAGAAAATTACAATTTGCCTGATGAAAAGAAGAGACTTTGAGCGGCATTTAACCGATAATGGTTGTGGTAAGTTACGTGAAGGTAGTAGTCATTCTATTTGGCAAAATCCAGTAAATTATAAGCAGTCAAGCGTTCCCCGGCATAATGAGATTGTAAAAGTAACTTGCAAAATAATCTGTAAGCAGCTTGAAATTCCAATGCCGGAATAAATTAATATTATTCAGTTAGATATTTCCCAAATTTTTTCTCCCAAAGGTTTTTTTCTTCCCAGCCTCTTGAAATGCAAAGAACAAAGTGCCCGGAACCATCCTGCCGTAAGGATTCTGCTATTGTGCTTTATATGCAGGTATGAATAAAATTACAAAGAGCTTTAAGGTGGTAGGAAAGAAAATTAGATTAAGATGTTGGATATATTCAAATCAAACTTTTCAATAATATAAATTGAAATATAGCGTCAATCTTCTAAGATTATGTAAGGAATTAATGATGAAAACTATGAATATATCATTGACAGCGGTATTTAAAAAAGTCCCCGAAGGTTATGTAGCTTTTGTAGAAGAACTACCTGGTGCAAATACACAAGGCTATACACTTGACGAAGCTAGAACTAATCTTGAAGAAGCCATTCAAATGGTTCTGGAAGGCAACAGAATGTTATCCGAAGAACAACCAACAGAGAACTCTTTTAAAGAATCTTATCATCTTGCATTAGTCTAATTCAGTGAAAAGAATTGTATTATTAAAACATCTCAAAACAAATGGTTGTGAACTGCTAAGGGAAGGAGGGAATCATACAATTTATGTAAACCGTTCGAATAACAAAGTTTCTTCCATACCTCGTCACAATGAAATTTTCAATTATTTAGCTAAAAAGATTTGTAAAGACTTGGAAATCCCTATTATTTAAATATTAAAATTAAGCGCTTTTTCTTCCCTGCCTCTTGAAATGCAGAAAACAAAGTGACAGGCACCATTCTGCAGCAAGGATTGTGCTATTGTGCTTCAATAAACATCCATATCCTGGGCAGAGCGAACATCGCCATCCCACTTGGTCTTTACCTGCCTCACCAATTCTTCATCCGAATCGCCCCAGTACAACTGATGATAAAGTAACAGCAGTTTAGGATTTATTTTCGACGCAATTTCTCCCAATTCGTAAGTTGAAGTATGATAATGACTATGATAATTCTGCCATTTCGGTACGCGGGTTTTAAAAGTCTCGGCTGAATACACTTCGTGAATCAAAATATCGACACCTTTGCATTTAGCAATAAGATTCTCAGACGGCTTGGTATCTCCCGAAATCGCAATTCTTCTATCAATTGTAGTTATGATAAAGCCATAGGATTCTTTCCATGAACCATGCTCATTACGGAATGCCTCGACTGTTATATTCGAATCCTTATAAATCACACCCTCAGAGTATTCATGAGTTGTAGCTTTCCATCCGTGAACAGTTGCATGTTCCAAGCCATGAAGACGCATATCAATATCTTCATCATATGCTTTAATAATATGCTCAACCATATTGTAAATCCCTTTTGGACCATATAACTCGAGCGGAACAGAGCGTCCCATCACCCAGGGAGTGAATATCAAATCAGGCAGCCCAAGAGTATGGTCGGAATGTAAATGGGTTATAAATAGATGATGGATTTTCTTTACATCGAATCCCTGAAATGAGCCGCCATACTTAGGATTCAGCCGGGAGGCATTGCGCACTACGCCGGGACCGCAATCGAAAATATACGGTTCTCCATTTACAAAAATGGCGACAGAAATACCGGAATGTTTCGGGTCGGGATTTGGAGTGCCTGTGCCTAAGAATACTATTTTTGTTTGCTCCGATGGCTTGATGATACTATTGTTTTCGTTCTCTTTGCTAAAAGAAAAGGATAAACCTAATGAAAGAATTATTAAGATTATTAGAAGCAATTTCATCATTTTTTAATCCCATTAATAAATATTCTACAAAAATAATTGATTAAATTTGCATAGTATGTAAAAATAATAAAATATATCTTGGATTGAGTATGAAAAATCTAAAGTGGAATCTTATTTTAAAACTGTCTATGTTCGGATTGGCAATAGCGATTGCTACTTTGTACTGGATATCATCGTCTATTGAGCCTTATTTTTGGCTTGCAATACTATTAATATGTGCCTATTTGATTGCCAAATTCTCCGAATCGAAGCCGTTTTTACATGGATTTTTCGTTTGTATTTTGAATAGTGTTTGGGTAACATCCGCTCATATTATTTTTTTCGGAACATATATAGCTCATCATCCTGAACAGGCTGCAATGATGCAATCGAATCCAATGCCGGTTTCCCATAAAACATTAATGTTGATTACGGGTGCTTTGATTGGAATTATTACAGGATTAATTCTCGGTTTATTCTCAGTTATAGCCAATAAAATAATAAAAAAGAAAGGATGAATTGTTGACTGAACAGGAACAATATTTTATAGATTTATTAGCCCATATACCGGAAGCAAAGCAAAGCAAAATGTTTGGGGCTTTGTGCGTGAAAATGCCGAATGGGAAATCTCCTGCAATGATTTACAAAGATGAATTGGTTGTCAAATTATCCGGAGATGCACACGATAAAGCTATAAAACTTAATGGTGCTAAACTCTTTGACCCTATGGACGGAAGACCAATGAAGGAATGGATTGTAATTCCGGTAGCACATAAATCGATGTGGCTGGAATTTATTCTTATTGCGGCAGAAGCTGCTGCATCAGTAGTTGTAAAAGCTAAGAAGAAAAAAAAAGCTAGTCTTTAAATAATAAATGTCATTCCTGCGAATGAGGTTGTGTGAAAGTCAAGAAGAATGTCATTTCAATCTAATCAAAATTATCTGTAAATCATTACCTTTTTCGTTCTTTCGAATAAACCTGCGTGTATATTGATAAAAAATATTCCATCGTTCATTAAAGATGTCTCAAAATTCAATTCATGAAGACCTGGAGTCATTAATTCATCGGCGATAGCAGAAATTTTCCTTCCCATTAAATCAAATATTTTTACAATAACCTGCTCACTTATAATAAGATTGAATTTTACTGATATAATTGATTGGATAGGGTCGAATGATGTCTCGAATAAATTGATTGTTGCCGGTTCAATTGATTCGTCCATTGAATTTGGATTTTGCACCAGGACTGAAAATGTTGTTGATGAGCTAAACAAACCATCAGAAATTGTAGCTTTAATGACTAATGAGCCATATTTTCCGGGTGTAGGATTAATCGTGAGAATCCTGTTTGTTCCTTTGCTTGTGACCGATATTCCTGTATCCGCAATAATCTCAGGCTTTGATGAGGAAAAAGAAAACTGAAGATTATCAGGCTTTTCATCATCGACTACAATATTGATTTTTATTGGTTTTGTTGCCGGAACATCCTGGTCGGGAATTTGATAAATCGAAGGAGGAAGATTAGACAATAAATCAGTGATATCACGAAAGTAAATAGAACTGTCAATCCCAACGTATATTGTTGAACCGGTACCGGCAAAACAGTATGAATTTTCCGAAGGAATGTTATAATTCACATCCTTCCAAACCTGACCTTTATTGGTTGAAATGAACACACCGCCATGATAGGTTGCCGCTAAAATAAATTTGCTGTGCGAATACAAATCGAAGATAGCTGTGGACTTCAAACCATAAACAATCCTTTGATTTCCTGTTGTTTCGTTATTATGATAGAATATTCCGTCTGCCGTGCCGACAATAACGTTGGAATCGATAGGCGCTAAAGCTGTTATATTTCTGTTAATTATGCTGCCATTAACCCCTACCCACCTGGCGCCATTATCCCAAGAATAATATAAGCCTGTATTAGCGCCGGTATAAATATATTTACCATTTTTAGCAAAGGCATTGATAGCTGAACCTTTCTGCAATCCTTGGTTAGCCGCATCCCAATTAATTCCCCAATTTGTAGTATAATACACTCCAAGTTCTGCACCACTCAAAATCATTGAATCAAGAACAAGGAAAGCCCTGATATTTTTGATTAATCCATTTTTTATTTTAGACCATGAGGAGCCGTTGTCTGAAGTGTAAAAAATATTTGATTCCGTTCCGACGAAAATATAATCACCTGCTAATTTAATGGCTTGAACATTAAGGTTCGACATATCCCCTGATATATTTGTCCAGGAAAGTCCCTTATCGGGAGAGTAGAAAACTCCTTTCCCATAAGTTCCTACATACATTTCGTTGTTTCTAATTTCCATAGAAGCTACATCGGCGCCGAAATTAAAATCAAACTTCTTCCATTGAGCTGAAAGCGTTCCTGAAATAAGAAACAAAATAATAATACTCTTCATGCCAAATAGCATGCGTCTTGAATTCATATGACCTCCGCTTTTTTAACAATTTAAAGCGTTACAAATTAATTCTTTTTTTTGAATCGTAATACTACTTTTTTCAGAAAAAATAAGTAAATTTAATCACTGATATAAGACTCTCAATTTCAATGGGAAATTTTGAAAAGTTGAATTGAATAAGATTTTGAGTCCTATCTAAAAACCAAAAATTGAATTCCAAAGTACAACTTTGGAATTAGTAAATCATTGATATATCACATTTCAAAATTGCGATTTTGGAATGTAATTATCATAAAAAATACTTTTTTGAGAGGACTCAATTTTAAATATTATTTAAAAGGATTTATCCTATAAATTGGGGAAATATTTGATACTGAATCTTGGAAGTGAATACCATGACCATGCTTCCAGTTTTGTTTTATTATCCTGAAAAAATATTTCCGTTCTATTGAAATGAAAATCCAATCGCCATTCCATTGATGGACAAATAAGCCCGAAGGAAGTGTTTATATTCGAAATAAAACCAAGCCCGGTATTAAATCCCATAAGGTTTTTCTTCCCTGCATCGTCAATTGTTATAATAGACAAACCACCGCTAAAAAACAGGTTTATTCTACCGTAAGGATTTGCAATCCAAATTGAACTTAGCTCATAGAATGTAAAATATATTGGAGGTCTTTCACCCCAATTATTTTTTCTATGCTCTTCGACTATTTTTTTATTAACTGAGTAAAGATATGTGAATTCAAGGATAAGGTAATCATAAGGTGAATATAGGACATCACCGCCGTAAGCCAGAATACCATCCCAGGATTGTGATACTTCAGTATTGTCAGGCTTATAAATATTATCTACAATCGTATTGAATGCTATTACTCCGCCAAATCCTAAAAATTTTTTATATGGATTAAACAATGAGTCTCCTTCATCAAGGGATATCGCTTCGCGATTTTTTGTTTTTATGTTCTGGGCAGATATTTCAGTACCTAAAGAAAGAAATAAGATTATTATTAAAATAAGCTTAAAGAGTTTTTTTGCATTTTGGGTAGTCATTGAAATTACCTCTTCAATATTGATTTTTTTTATTTCAGCAATTTTTTCTGCTATCATCTTTAGATTTGCAGGTTCGTTTCTTTTCCCTCTGTAGGGAGGAGGAGCCATATAGGGGCTGTCGGTTTCCAATAACAATCTATCCATCGGCACAATACTGACAACCTCTGATAAAGTACTTTTTTTGAATGTAATATTACCTGTGAATGAGATGTGGAATCCCAAATCCAATGCTTTTTGTGCCATATCGGGAGAGCCGGAAAAACAATGCAGAACTCCAGATAATGAAGCTGATTTAAAGCCGGTCAAAATATCCATAACATCCTCGTCGGCTTTCCGATTGTGGATTATCATCGGAAGATTTCTTGCTACAGCAATGTCAATTTGTTGACTAAATACTTTTTTCTGGACTTCGGGAGTTGTAAAGTCATAAAAATAATCCAGTCCGATTTCTCCAATAGCTACGGTTCTAGTCCTGTGGCTTCTTTCCTCAATTTCTGCAAGTACTTTGCCATCTACTTCATTTGCATGATGAGGATGAACACCAATACCGCAATATAGCAATTCATTAGAAGCTGCTAATTGTTGAAGATTTTCGAATCCTTTCATTTCAATAGCCGGCATGATTATTTTTTCAACACCGGCATCAATTGCGCGCTGAAGCATATCCTGCCTGTCGTCGTCGAATTTCTCCGTATCTATATGAGCGTGAGTATCTATCATTTTGAAAGCCGTTCTAAAACTTCAATTACTTCTTCGGAATGTCCTTCTACTGTGACCTTTGGAAAGATATGTACGATTTCTCCTTTTGGTGATATGATATATGTTGTCCTGATAACTCCCATATATTTCTTACCATATAGCGATTTTTCACCAATAACATTATATAAATTGCAGATTGTTTTATCGTGGTCCGGCGCTAAAAGAAAATTCAGGTTGAATTTAGAGGTAAAATTATCATGCGATTTCTGATTATCCGGGCTAACCCCGATAATTTTAGCATTCAGCTTCGAGATTTGTTCGTTATAGTCTCGAAAACTGCATGCCTGCTTGGTGCAGCCGCTTGTATTATCCTTAGGATAGAAATACAGGACAATCCATTTTCCGGCAAAATCGCTTAATGCTATTTTTTTATTATCAATTTCAAATGAGAAATCCGGTGCTTTAGTGTTTAGTTGTAATGCCATTTATAATTTCTTAATAATATTAATCAAAATATCTTAAAATCAAATTAATTTCGTATGTAATATTTGAATGTTACTCCGAAAATGTAATTGAATAAAACTAAAAATTGGAAGAATGTCATTTACAAATTCAAAAGAAATCCCCCCTACCCCCCTTTTTCAAAGGGGGATTAAACAATATTTTTCTTATCCCCCTTTGAAAAAGGGGGGTAGGGGGGATTTCTTTTTGTTATAAAATTGATTACTTCCATATTTCATTACAATTTAAAATTTAAATCTTACGGTATTATATTTTTCCCGAAAAGCTTTATTATTTCTACCTCAACCGGATGCTTATCTTTAAATTTATCAGCTAATTCCATGTTGTTATCGTTACTAATTTGATTCTCAGAAATAAAATTATAATCAATACTTTGGATATTAGACGAAGATGTATTAAAATTATCGGATGATTCTTGTATATTAGTAGAATAATTTTTTCGGACAGGCTCTTCGATTTTGTCTGTTAATGCGATTTTAAGGTTGAATGGCTTGCCGAAAAACTCCGAAATCGAAGCTGAAATAAGTTGCTTCTTATTAGTAATGTAACCAAGGACAAAGCTGTCATCGGTCTTAAGGAGAATTTCGCCATCGAAAATATTGGCTTCAACCTGGTCTAACATATTCAACGGAGCGCCGGTTCTCGATAAATGTTCAAGATAATCGAACCATTTTGAATCATGTATTTTTTTTAAGGTTTTTTCTTGAAATTGAGTTGTTGATGGTTCCTCAATTTTTTTTGGTACTTCGGTTAAATTAGGTGTAGAAGTATGAATTGGTGTCGGTTGTGGGGTGCTCGTATAAGTTGGTGCGTTTTGACTTACTCTATCGGTAGAAGGTTGTTGCTTTTGAGTGCTTATGGGTGGTAGTTTCCCACCCGATACCAGCATCTGCTTCAATGATTTTACTTCATCAATAAGCTGAGATATTTCAATAGTAGAATCGAGCATAGCCATTTGAGTCAACGCTATTTCAAAGCGGATACGCGGCTGCGCGGCATATTTCATCGCCTGCTCGGTATTTTGTAGTAGTGTTATTAGGCGCAGAATATCATGCTTCCCGAAGTGTTTTGCCTCTGCTGTGTATCGCTCTGCAATAGCAGAAGAGGTCTCTATTAATTGGGCAGAACCTGTTACGACTACCGTAAGAATATTCCTGAAATGCTCCATCAATCCATGCAAAACCTCAGATAAATCATATCCCTTTGATACTATTTCGCTTGCTATGCGGTATATTTCCTGGAGATTTTTATTTGCTATTGAAGTGCTGACCTTGAAGAAAAATTCCTGGTCAATAAGATGAAGCGCATCTGCCATTACCGAAAAAGTAACATTACGTCCGCAGAATGCAATCACCTGGTCGAAGATACTTTGAGCGTCCCGCATAGAGCCGTCAGCCTTGCGTGCAATTGCAAAAAGAGATTCCTCGTCAATTTCAATATTTTCACTTTTGGCAATAAATTTCAATCTATCGGTGATTCCTGAAAGCTCCATCCGGCGGAAATCGAAGCGTTGGCAGCGGCTAATTATCGTAGCCGGAACTTTATGCGATTCAGTTGTTGCGAATACGAACATCAGGTGAGGCGGCGGCTCTTCCAAGGTTTTCAGCAGTGCGTTGAATGCCGAAGTAGAGAGCATGTGCACTTCATCGATTACGTATAATTTATAATTCCCTACGACTGGAGGATATTTTGCATTTTCACGAAGCTTGCGCACATCGTCAACGCTGTTGTTCGAGGCGCCGTCTATTTCGATTACGTCTAAGCTGCGCCCTTCCATAGCTGTCATGCAAGGTCCGCATTTATTGCATGGCTCGGAGTCAACCGGCGCGAGGCAATTGACGGCACGGGCAAGGATGCGTGCTGCGGTTGTTTTGCCTACTCCACGCGGACCGCTGAATAAATAGGCATGATGAATGCGGTTTTCGGAAATTGCATTTTTAAGTGTTGTAACGATATGCTCCTGACCCACTATGTCGCCAAATCGCAGTGGTCGCCATTTACGAGCCGTTACGATAAATTCTTCTTGTAGTTGTACTTCTTCCATTTTTCCTTAGTTAATTAGCAAAAGAGAAATCTCTTTTGTTAAATGTTACTTTTTCTGAATAAGAAATAACAAAATTAAGGCAAGTTTATTGTTTTTTGGTGAAAATTTTAAAAGTTTGATTAAAGAAGTAACCTTAAGGATTGAATTCTTTACTAATTGATGAATCCTATTCCTTTGAGGCTTTTAGGATATTTAAATCGCTTGCAATTGACATTCCTACTGTCTTTGTAGAATATCACAAAAACAGTTTTCAATTTTTATTTTTGCTTTTATCTTATTTCTCAACTACCACCGGTATCGGGTCTAATCTATTATTATTGTCTATTATAATGAAGTAAACACCGGATTCAACGCCGGTGCAATCCCACTCGATTGTTGCCGAATTAAAGGTTTTCTTATCGATTTTCAGGTTTTTTCCATTGCAAACAAGATTTCCGTAAATATTATAAACGCCTTTAACGGCATCTTCCAAATTGAATGATAAATCCCAATATACAAGCGAGCGGACAAAACTCCGGGCAGGATTAGGATAAGGGGGATATGCGTATAAATGTGTGTAGTATTTGATTTCAACATTATCGATAACACCAGTTGAATTATTTGGAGTAATCTTATACCAATTTAAAGCTCTTTTACTATCTTGCAACTTTGCTAATGCTACGTTGTCTTTAAATAAGACAGAATCGAATGATGGAGTGCCGTTATCCCATGCGGCAGGCTTCCATTTCTTGAGGTTTGAGCGGTCGGTATTTTCAAGAAATAAATTACCTCCGACAATGTAAAATTTTCCACTTAAAATCATTAGCATTGGATTGCTGTGTGCCATGTTGTTGTCAGAAAATAAAGTGTCAATAACATTTCGTTTCTTGTCGTAAAGGTAAACCCTGTTTTTATTCAAAGCTGAGAAGAAGACAGAATCCTTATTAAGCTCGTAAACCTGATTGATAATCAAAAAATCATTGATTGTGTGCAGGGCAGTCCATGTTTTGCCGCTGTCGTTGGTTTCACGTATTTCGAATCTTTGACTTTCATTCTCGTTTTTTGGGTATGCAGTAGCAAAGCCAAGAAAATGCTGCAAATCCTCGGCGAGGAGGTGATGGAATGTATAATATGTATCGGATTTTACAAGAGGTATCTTATTATAATTCGTGTCCATGTTCCATATATAAAAATAATTTTTGACTTCTTTATAATTCATCGCAAAAAGATATTTATCCTTTATTTTCGTAATATTAGTACAGGACATATTTTCATCATAAAAGTATAAATCCTTTCTTTCAGAAAATTTAAAAGACCTTCCACCATCGGTTGTTACACCAAAACAACGTTCAGATTTCCAATGGTTACTACCACCAAAAAATCCTTTACCATTTTCTTCGATATATATAAGAGGTGCTATTAAATATTGCTGGTAGTAAACGGCAGAATCAACCAAATCCATTGGATGGAAAGTAAGCCCACCATCTGATGTTCTGTTAATTTCATTATTATTCTTTGCATTGTTGAAAAAAATAAAAGAAGAATCATTGAAAATAAATTTCGGCGTACCTGATAAATATGTTATTAAATTCCAAGATTTTGCTCTATCATTCGATTGAAGCAACATTCCGTTTCCACCCGTTATTACGATTAGAGAATCATCGAGAATTGTGACCTTACTGTTAATGCTTAATGTTATTCCATCACTTGATACCTTTCCAATTTCACCAATAGTATAAAAATTATTTTGAAAAATATTTCCAATATTTACCAAACTATCTTTTTCAAAATCATAAGTTTTCAATCCGAAATTATAAAATATAAGAGTTATGTCATTGATAGCTTTTTTTGTTTTGTTTTTATCACAATAAAGTGTGTAAAACCTTCCATTTATAATATTATATAATTTAGGCATGAAAGGAGGATTTGTAAATAAGGTGTCTGGAATATATTGTGTCCAATTTTTTAATTCTGAATCTGGCTCATAAAGACCTAAATAGGAACGAATAATAACTTTATTTTTATCATAAAGTTTGTCGGAATTTAAAATATATTTCTTTTTAACTAAATTAAATGTTGGGATGGAATCTCTGATTGACAAGTTTTCAGTTAAGAAGATATAATAAATATCCCAGCCAACTCTATAAGAGGCAATAACTCGATTATTAATAAAACAAATAAATTTGTCACCGGTGTTATCATCAGATAAAGAGCAGGAATTTATTAATGAAAATCCTTTATCATAACGGTAAATTTTACTCGTAGTACGTATATAAATACAACTTTCATTTATATCAAAATACATAAATAGGTCTGATTCATCTAAAGGAAATTTATGTTTATTCCAGCTTATGCCATTATTTACCGACCATATAATCAAGCCGCTATCCACCAATCCCCAGAGCGTATCATTAAAGGTTAACATCTTGATAATTGCTCCCTTTTCGTCTATGGAATATTTTTTCCATGAATTACCCTTGTCTGTGGTCATCATATACATACCGCAATCACCGAAAGCAAGTACGTTTTTGCCTGAAGCTATCGAGCCGTAGAAATTCTTTGTCATTGGCAAGACATAAAAACCGGCAGTAAGTGTTGAAGACAAAATAACAAGCAATGTTAATATTATTAAATAAGTTTTCATAATGCACCTTTATTATTATATTCAAATAACAGTTGAAAAATCAAAAAGTTTCGTTTTTTAAAAAATTGATTAATATTATTAACAAGAAAAAAGAAAGGGGGTATGAAATTCATACCCCCTAATATTATGGAATTTCTGTACAAATCTGACTTTCGAAATTATAACATTCTCCTGGTAGAAAATCATTATTTTGTGGTGGGTCAGTTGTACAACTTGGTTCAACGCTAGGTGATTGGCTTATTATATCCCATTTTGTTATAGGTGGAACGTGGTCTAAGTCTTTACATATTCGATAAACCCTTTCACACATTCCATCATTACAAGGACTCCATGTTTGAGGATTTCCTCCTGAATATCCCATACAAAGTGGAAGATAGATATACAAATCAACCGTAGCCGGGCAAGGAGTCACTCCACAGAGGGTGACCCAATAGGTTGTTGCGATATACTCTGCTATTGCGGATTCTAATTCTATCGGTGATAACCCACAAGTCGTATCGCGAGTAAACGAGCATATCTGTACTAATATTTTTCCCTCTGTAACATAACAATAAAAGCAGATATCCACTACTGTTACGCATCCCTGTATTGTGAAAGTTCTTGAAACATTAGACCAGGGCGCATTGCATGAATCGCAGGCTCTAGCTTCGAAGCCCGCAGAGTATGCCATTATTGCGAAGATAACGGCTACAAAAAGTTTTTTCATTTTATTCACCATTAATGATTGAATAATAATAAAATAATAATTATATTTGAAACCGAATGAGTGCCTGCACATGCAAAGGTGTTCAGAAGTCAATGCATGGCAGCGCTACTCATTTAATGAATGCGGAGCCGGTTGGCTTAGCCTGTCGGCTCTGTGTTATTACCTAAGCTCTCGAACCCATACCGGTAATATGTTTTCAACTTTCTTGCGAAATAGCATGGGAGTTGCATAGGGTATTTTCTTTTCAGCATAAAACTGTCCTCTTTTATTTATCACAAAATAATTTATTATTGCCTGCACTAATTCTTAAGAGCAGGCTGAACTTTTTAGCTGTTTTCAACTTAATGAGATATTAGAGTAAAAAAAAACTATTTATCTTCCTTATGAATAATTATTAATTAACTTTTGCAATATAAAAAATATAATGAATTATAGAATAATATTTTATGAATTATTTATAATATTTTCTTGTTTCTGTATCGCTTGTGTTCCTAAATTATCCATTTCTTTTAACAATTGTTATTAAGCTTTCAATAACCTACAAATTAATTTTTAATTGAAGATTTTGAAAATATTTATAGATTGCGTCCCCTGCGAGCTTTGCGAGAAAAATTATCACGCAAAGCCCGCAAAGAAGCAAAGCCGCAAAGGAAACATTTCTTAATAATTAAAAACCTTATTTTATTACAATTAACCTTAGTAGAAGTGAATCACCGCTCTACAATCAACCTTATTACTTTATTTACTGCTGTAATTTTGGGAAAAATAAGGTTGGATGAGGCTGTGATTCTCATTTCTACTAAGGTTTATTATAAAAAATAAGGTTTTGATTAAAATAATTGGAAATATTCTCACAATTCGAGGACACTAAGGACATGAAGGACTTGAGGAAAATATAGTAAATTCTCAAATAAAATTCTATTAATTAGGTACTGTCCTCAATGTCCTTTTAGTCCCCAAAAATAGAACCCAAATTCCCCTACCCTTCAAATCATAGTCCTGCAGCCAGATATAAGGAATACTCAAAAAAAAGAACGAAAATAATTTTGCCGATTCGGAAAACTTCCTTAACTTTGTTTTCTCTTTTTGTGAGCATTAAGAAAATTTGAAAAAAAATAATTGCTGGCAAAAAAAGATTTGGAAAATTGAAAAGAAGTTCGTAAGTTTGAAGTCCCTGCAATTGCGCAGGAAAAAAAGTTCTTTGACGTTATAAGTGAGAAATCTGAAAAATGGTTTCTGAAGAATCAATAAGAGTATTATCAAGTAAAGAAAAAGTTCACGCGAGAAGTCTGGTATAACAAATTCCAGAGATTTTCGGTAAGATACTAAGGGCATACGGTGGATGCCTTGGCACAGAGAGGCGATGAAGGACGCGACTACCAGCGATATGCTTCGGGGAGCAGGAAATATGCTTTGATCCGAAGATTTCCGAATGGGGCAACCCATACAGAGTAATGTCTGTATATTCCGCAAGGAAGGCAAACCCGGGGAATTGAAACATCTCAGTACCCGGAGGAAAAGAAAACGAATGTGATTCCCTGAGTAGTGGCGAGCGAAACGGGAAGAGCCCAAACCTGAAAGCAACGCTTTTGGGGGTTGTAGGATATTCAACAAAGCTACGTGAATGGATAGCAGAATGGTATTGGAAAAACCAACCAAAGAAGGTGACAGTCCTGTAAGTGAAATCCTGAAGCGGGCGAGAGTACTCCTGAGTACCGCGGAACAAGTGGAATTCTGTGGGAAACTGCGCCGACCACGGCGTAAGGCTAAATACTCCTCTGTGACCGATAGCGAACCAGTACCGTGAGGGAAAGGTGAAAAGAACCCTTCAGAAGGGAGTGAAATAGAACCTGAAACCGTATGCTTACAAACGGTGGGAGCAATCTTCGAATCTTCGGATTCGGAGGGAGTGACCGCGTGCCTTTTGTTTAATGAGCC
Source organism: Ignavibacteria bacterium (assembly GCA_016844745.1). Lineage (GTDB taxonomy): Bacteria > Bacteroidota > Ignavibacteria > Kapaibacteriales > UBA2268 > JAERMQ01. The sequence goes on from JAERMQ010000060.1 coordinate 21,170, forward strand.
AACGAGTTGCTCGTTGCATGCAAGGGTAAGTGCCTCAAGACACGTACCCGTAGCGAAAGCAAGTCCGAATAGGGCGACCTTAGTATGCAGCGGCAGACGCGAAACCGTGTGATCTATCCATGGCCAGGATGAAGCGTAGGTAACACTACGTGGAGGTCCGAACTAGTGTGGGTTGAAAACCGCTTGGATGAGCTGTGGATAGGGGTGAAAGGCCAATCAAACTCGGTAATAGCTCGTACTCCTCGAAATGTTTTTAGGAACAGCCTTGCAATAGTGTTCCGGAGGTAGGACTCTGATTGGGCTAGGGCCATTACAGTGGTACCGACCCCAGATAAATTACAAATTCCGGAAACATGTTTTGCAGGAGTGAGGCGGTGGGGGATAAGCTTCATCGCCGAGAGGGAAAGAACCCAGACCAACGACTAAGGTCCCAAAGTAAATGCTAACAGATAAAGGATGTTGTGTTGCTGAGACAGCCAGGATGTTGGCTTAGAAGCAGCCATTCATTAAAAGAGTGCGTAATAGCTCACTGGTCGAGCGACGCAGCGCCGACAATAATCGGGACTAAGCATTTCACCGAAGTCATGGGAACGCAGCAATGCGTTCGGTAGAGGAGCATTCCGTAGGCAGTGAAGGTGCGCCGTGAGGCGAGCTGGAGCGTACGGAAGAGCAAATGTTGGCATAAGTAACGATAACGAAGGTGAGAATCCTTCGCGCCGAAAGTCTAAGGATTCCTTGAGCTCTGTTCGTCAACTCAGGGTTAGTCGGCCCCTAAGGTGAGGCCAAACGGCGTAACCGATGGAAATCAGGCTATTTAAATATTCCTGAACCACCGAAAGTGTTAACCACAGGGACGCAGGAGCGTATTTGGTGCGGGTTAATGGCTATCCCGTGCCAGAAAAGCACTCTGCCAAGAAAAGCTGTGGGTATTGCTTAGGTGACCGTACCGTAAACCGACACAGGTAGACGGGTTGAATATACTCAGGCGCGCGAGTGAGCCGTGGTTAAGGAACTCGGCAAATTAACCCCGTAACTTCGGAAGAAGGGGTGCCCCGAGCAATCGGGGCCGCAGTGAAAGGGCCCAGGCGACTGTTTAACAAAAACACAGCACTCTGCTAACTCGTAAAGAGGATGTATAGGGTGTGACACCTGCCCGGTGCTGGAAGGTTAAAGGGAGTGGTCAGGCGCAAGCCAAAGCTACGAACTGAAGCCCCAGTAAACGGCGGCCGTAACTATAACGGTAGTTCTTGCTACGCTTTTATAACTAAAAGTCTTAGAGAAGGGCCGTTGTAAAATTTGGCTATTTGCTGGAACAACTCAGTATTTCATATTACTTAGAAAGTGACAATATATGAATGGAGAAAATCAGCAGGAAAGAATTTTAACAGCAGAATACCTTGCCGGCTTTATTGATGGTGAAGGTTGTTTTTCAGTTTCGGTTCATCCAAATCCAAATGCAAAATTCGGATGGATAATCGACCCTGATTTTACAATCAATCAACATAAACAAAGCCACGAATTTCTGAAGAGTATTCAGAAATTCTTAGGATGCGGAAAAATTTACAGTAAAAGTCCCGGAAAATCAAATGTCCTGACTTATACTGTTTATTCAAGAAAAACAATATTTGAAAAAATATTACCTTTTTTGGAAAAGCATCCTCCTCTTTCAAATAAATATAAGGATTTCTTAATATTTAAAGAAATCATTCTTAAAATGCAAAACCATGAACATTCAACAATAGAAGGTTTTCACTCGATAGTGAAATTAGCCTTCAAAATGAATGCAAATGGTAAGCAAAGAGCTTATAAACTGAAAGATGTGTTAAGATTATCCTCAGAGACTACACGCCAAACATCTGCAGGCAAAGCAGATGAAGATATAGTCCGAACTCAATAGCGATATTGAGAGCTGAGCAGAAATGACTCAGCCGATTAAATTAACCGATCGTAACATAATGCCTAAGGTAGCGAAATTCCTTGTCGGGTAAGTTCCGACCTGCACGAATGGTGTAACGATCTGGGCACTGTCTCAACCACGGGCTCGGTGAACTTGTGGGACCGGTGAAGACGCCGGTTACCCGCACTTGGACGGAAAGACCCCGTGCACCTTTACTGTAGCTTATTATTGAGTTCGGTTGCAGCATACGTAGGATAGGTGGGAGGCTTTGAAGTCCTGATTGTGGTCAGGATGGAGCCATCGGTGAAATACCACCTTTGTTGCAGTTGGATCCTAACCCGGAGGCGTGTAACCTCGGGGACAGTGATAGGTGGGCAGTTTGACTGGGGCGGTCGCCTCCCAAATGGTAACGGAGGCTTACAAAGGTCACCTCAGCATGGTCGGTAATCATGCGTAGAGTGCAAAAGCATAAGGTGGCTTAACTGCGAGACTGACGGGTCGAGCAGATGCGAAAGCAGGTTTTAGTGATCCGGCGACTCTGTGTGGAAGGGTCGTCGCTCAAAGGATAAAAGGTACGCCGGGGATAACAGGCTGATCTTGCCCAAGAGTTCATATCGACGGCAAGGTTTGGCACCTCGATGTCGGCTCATCGCATCCTGGGGCTGGAGAAGGTCCCAAGGGTTTGGCTGTTCGCCAATTAAAGCGGTACGTGAGCTGGGTTCAGAACGTCGTGAGACAGTTCGGTCCCTATCCATTAGTACGAGAGGACCGTGACGCCCGGACCTACGGTGTATCTGTTGTTACGCCAGTAGCATAGCAGAGTAGCCAAGTCCGGAAAGGATAAGCGCTGAAAGCATCTCAAGCGCGAAACCTGCTCCAAGATTAGGTATCCCATGGCTTTAAGCCAGTAAGGATCGTGGGAGATTACCACGTCGATAGGCTTTACGTGTAAGCGTAGTAATATGTTTAGCGAAGAAGTACTAATAATCCGAGGGCTTACCGATTAAAATTTTTGGAATCGATTATTCCAGACTTCGTGGCTTTTTCTTTACTCAGTAATATTCTGATTGACTTCAGGAACTTTCTTACTTATATACTATTTAAATGCTCGGTGATTTTGCCGCGGTGGCCACACCTCTTCCCATTCCGAACAGAGAAGTTAAGCACCGTTGGGCCGATGGTACTGCATGGGTAACTGTGTGGGAGAGTAGGTCGTTGCCGGGCTTTTTTTATTTAATAGTGAATAATGAATAGTGAACAATATAAAAAAATACCAATAAATATCCAGATTAATATTTGCTAAGAGAATTATGAACATTTGATTTCTTTTGAAACTAAAAATTTATTAAACCCTAAAAATAATTATTCACTATTCACTTTTCATTATTCACTAAATATGAAGGATGTGCTCAAAAATAAGAGTTATCAGTTTGCTATTAGAATTATTAATATGTATAAATACTTGAATCGTGATAAAAACGAATATGTTATCAGTAAGCAACTATTAAGATGTGGCACTGCAATAGGCGCTTTAATTAGAGAAGCCGAATACGGACAAAGCAAGGCTGATTTTATTGCGAAAATGAGTATTGCTCTTAAAGAAGCAAATGAAACGGATTATTGGCTCTCACTTCTGAAAGACACGGGATATTTGAATGATGAACACTTCAAAAGTATTAAGGCAGATGCTGAAGAACTTCTTAAATTACTTATTTCTACTGTAAAAACTTCAAAGAATTCTCTAAAATCCAAATAAAAATTATTCACTCTTCACTATTCATTATTCATTAAAAGGTTTGCCGGGCTTTTTTTTATTTATTCTAACCTTTCCGTGATGATTTTTGCGGGAAGGTTTTTTTTTTATATAATAAATATAGTTAAATTGCGTCGGAATTAATTATTAAAATTAAATTTATGAAGAATATGGTTACAACTCTTCCATACGAAATAACTCAATATTTGGAACAAAAATTTGGTAAAGAAGAAACCAAGGAGTTTGTGAAATTCTTTGATAAAATTTCTGAAAATTTTGAAGAAAAAGCCGTAGAACTTGCAGTTCAAAAGAAGTTAGAATTAAAAGATGAACTAACAAAAGAATTGGCTAATAAAAATGATATTTCTTTAGTAAAAGCAGAGATTGGTTTGGTAAAAGCTGAGATAACCTTAGTAAAAGCTGAAATTGCTAACGTTGAAAGTAAATTGGATTTGAAAATAGAACAAGTGAGAAATGAATTAAAATTATATTTGAAATTTTTAATAATTCTTATGATTATTTTTATTGGATTCCTAAATCCTGTTGTAACAAAGTTAATCAGTAATTGGCTAAAATTAGGGCTTTAAAGAAGTAAGCACCGCAGAGCCGATGGTACTGTATGGGTAACTGTGTGGGAGAGTAGGTCGTTGCCGGACTTTTTTTTATTTATATTAACCTTTCCGTGATGATTTTGCGGGAAGGTTTTTTTGTTAATTAATAATTGCTTTGATGATTTGAATTGATTACATTTGTAATGTGAATATTTGAAGGACAATAGGAAAAGTTTGAAAAATGTTTAAAATAAGTTCTGCGGCGGAAGCGCAAGAGGAAGTCTTTCACAAGAGTTGGAGATTATATTATTAATTTATATTTTTATTAAAGGAGAAAATAATCAAATGGGAATGTTCAAGAAAAGAGTAAGAGTTTCAAATACTACTGATAGTTCCAAATGTTTTGAAGCTGAATTCTGGATTGATACCGGAGCTTTATATTCATTTGTTCCGGAAGATTATTTGGAAACAATAGGATTTGAAGCGATTGAAACTCGTTCATTAGTTTTTGCTGACGGTAGAGTCGGACGATGTCCATTTGGCTACATTAATCTCGAAATTGAAGGGTTTGATTCTATTAATATTTGTCCTGTCGTAGCAGGCACAAAGGGATCGATGTTCTTGCTTGGTGCAACTGCGCTTGAAAATTTTGGTGTTGAGGCTGACCCTGTAAATAAAAGACTTAATCCTATTATGGCTATAATTGGTGGTTTTATGGCTTCAAGGTGAAGTTTAATAATGTAAAACTATTATTCGGGTTTTAATTGTTTATTTGTAATATGAATATTTGACGGATAAAAGGAAGGGTTTGATAAATGTTTAAAATAAGTTGCGCGGCGGTAACTAAAAAGAAAATATTTTCCAAAGGTTCAAATATTATTCAGTACACGAAAAGAAATTTTTTTGGATTTTGATAATTTGCTTATTTATTAAAATTTTTTACGTATTTTGGAAGCAATATTTATGGTATTAATACATCCACATGCATTACAAAGAATTGAAAAAAGAGGCGCTACACAAAAAGAAGTGATTGATACGGTTCTTTATGGCGATGAAATAGACGGAAAATATGTAAGGTCAGGATTTAAAAAAATATTTAAATATGATGATTTTTGGAATGATAAATAATATCAAAATAAGATTATTGAGGCATATTGTGTTTTTGAAAATGATAATTGGTTAGTTATAACAGTAATTGTAAAATTTGACAAAGGAGTTTAAAAATGAAATTAACTTATGATGAAAAATATAACATAGCATATTTATACTTAAATAATGAAATGAATAATGGTTCAAAGATAGAACTAAATTCTGTTCCGGTAAGTGATGATGTAGTAGTTGATTTGCTTCCGAATGGAAATATCTTTGGTATTGAGTTATTAAACGCAAATTCACAAATTAAAGACTTTAAGTTTATATTTAATAATTCCAACAAAGGAACAACAAAAGAGTTTGAATTTGCCTAAATTTTGCAATAAAAAAGTTGGTAAGCACTTAATTGAACTTGTTTTTTAATTCTTTGATTTGAAATGATTATGTTTGTAAAGTGAATATTTGACAGATAAAAGGAAAGGTTTGAAAAATGTTTAAAATAAGTTCTGCAGCGGCTCCTTTAGAGAAATCTATAACAAGGTTCGGACAATTTTAATTAATTATTAATAAAATTATTTATTAAAGGAGAAAAAAAATGGGGATGTTTAAAAAGAAAGTTAAAGTAACAAATTCTAAAGAAAGTTCTCTTTGGTTCGAGGGTGAATTTTGGGTAGATACTGGCGCTTTGTATTCATATATTCCTGAAAACCTTGCGAATATGATTCATTTTGAACCGATTTCAACAAGAGATGTTTTTTTTGCAGATGGAAAAACGAGCAAATGTTTATTTGGTACTTTAAATTTTGAAATAGAAGGATTCGAAGAATCAATACCGTGTCCGGTTGTTATTGGCGCTAAGAATACTCCATTATTACTTGGAGCAACAACTTTGGAAAATTTTGCTGTTGAAGTTGACCCAACACAAAAGAAGCTAATTCCAATACAAACTTTGATTTGCGGTTTTACTGCAACGAGGTGAAGTTCAATTTTGGAAAAATCAGAATGCTTGGACAACATGGTGAAATCCTCGGACCTCCGAGCAATGAAGTTGTGGTGAATAATTCTACTCCTCCACCGCCTGCACCGTAAAATATTTTTTATCTTAATTGGAGAAAATAGAATGAAAACCTTAATTTTTGTTATTTTATCGATTCTGGGATTTATTTCTCTATTCAATACAGTATGTGATTCAAAAAATAAAAAATTAAGCAAAAAAGAAATTATTCCAATAGCTGAAGGTAATAATTGGACATATGATAATTATTATTACCGAAGTCCCAGGAAGGACTCAATTTGTGAAGCAGGTACCATTCAATTGGTATTTGGGAAAAAGATTATAATTAAGAATGAAGAATGGGTTCAATGGGGAGTATTTGGTTTTGGCTTCAGTAATGTGGGTATAAACAAGAAAGAAGGATTTTATAGGATTTTCTATGATAGTATTCAGGATATTAATTTTGATTCAGCATTCTTATTTTTCAAATACCCAACTGAACCCGGAGATAAATGGTACAGCAAATTTGAAAATGATACCATTCAAACCATAAGTTTGTATGAAGAAGTTACAGTTCCGGCAGGAACATTTAAATGTATTCATTATCGAACAAAAGGGTTAAGTAAATATCCAAATAATGGTTTTTTTATTGCACCTGGAGTTGGAATGATTAAATGTGAAATTATTGGGGGTATTGATATAAGCTATCCAATTCCTGATACAGTTTGGAATATTCTTAAATTAACAAAATATAAAGTCAAATAATTTTGAAATATTAACTCTAAAACTTTTTAAAAATCAGTAAGAAAATTTCAAAATTATCAAATGCAAGTATTTCAATCCATAATTCTTCTGGCATAGCAATAAAGCGATTTGAAGAAAAGGAATTATCCTTGCAAAATTGCATTGATTTTTCAACCGAAGCATTTCCTTCCGGCGTTTATTATTGCACTTTGTCTGCCGGAACAAATAAAATAACAAAAAGTTTTGTTGTGGTAAGGTAGAACAAACTAAAGATGTCCTACATCTGGCAGATGTAGGACATCTGGAATATTCAGCGGGAATAAATAGAATAACAAAGAGTTTTTATGGGGTGATTGTTGCAGTTATTCGTGGAAGAGTAAATTCTACTTTCCTTGTTTTTAAAATAAGGCCTTTAATTATTCGTATAATACAATATGGAATTAATTTCAGAAATCTATGATATTGAAACTATTGCAGTTGAAAAATCAATTGGGATTTAAAGAGATTACGTAAGACCTACGGAGATGGTAGATGGAGAAAATTAAAGGGAAAAGCCAGAATCTTTCTTGATACAAAAGAAACATGATTAGCAGAGTTGCATTGGTACGAAGCTCATGGTATAGGTCGAAAGGAAATTAAATTTAAAAGAGTAATTGAATAAATTAATTAAATACAAATGAAAAATTATTTTATATGTATAAAAAACGATAATTATGAAGCTTCTTTAGAAATAAGAAAGCTTTATCAAACCATTGAAAAAGAAGAGTTAGACCCTAAAGGTTATTTAAGGATTATTGATGAATCCGGTGAAGATTACCTTTACCCTTCAAATTATTTTATTGAAGTTGAAATTCCTGAAATTCTTGAAGAGAAGTTGCTGGAATTAGCATAATTACTTTCAATAAGTAAAGTTTACTACCGCATGGACCGATGGTACTGCATAAGTATCTATGTAGAGTAGGTAGTTGAATGCTTTTTTATTTTAACACTGAATAGCAATAAATTCAAATATTTTTCGTAATTTTCAATATGGCAGTAGCATTAAAATATGAAATCTTTAATTCATTAGTGAAAGAATTTGGCGATTCAAAAGCAAAGTTGCTTAACGACTTTGTTGGTGAAGTTACAAATGAGATTGAGGAAAGATCAAAAAAATCTAATATTGAATTGAAGTATGAAGTCCGTGATGACTTGTTGAAAGAACTTGCTACAAAACAAGAGCTATTGCAAGTTAGAACAGAAATGGAATTGTTGCGAACTGAATTAAAATCTGATAATGCTAAGTTAAATCAAAAATTCAATTTTATGATTATCCTTTTAATCATAGCTTTAACCCTCATGAATCCTATCGTTGCAAAGATTATCCAAAATCTATTTAAAATTTAATCATAAATTATTCCAAACAGAAAAGTTAAGCACCGCAGGGACCGATGCTACTGCATGGGTAACTGTGTGGGAGAGTAGGTTTTTACCGTACTTTTTTTATAATAATCTCATCATATCTTCGTTTATTCTCTTATTATTAACAAAAGAAAAATAAAAAATGTCAGATATATCCAGAATAACAATTGAAAGCGGAAAACGTTCGGGTAAGCCTTGCATCAGAGGTATGAGAATTACTGTTTATGATGTTTTGGAATATCTTGCCTCAGGAATGTCACAAGAAGAAATTTTATTGGATTTTCCGGATTTGGAAGCCGAGGATATTAAAGCTTGTTTGAGATTTGCTGCCGACAGAGAAAGAATTACACTAATATCAGAACCTTTACAGCATAATACTAATGAAGTTACTGCTTGATGCTAATTTATCACCAAGTCTTGCCGTGAGACTTAATGATATTTTCACGGATATTATTCATGTACATTAATTGGGATTAGAAAAAGTTGATGATGATTTAATTTGGCAATATGCTAAAAAAAATGACTTTAGGTGGGTTCTAAAAATTCAATTTAGGCTGTCATTCTGAGCGAAGCGAAGAATCTATCTTGTTGATTTTAAAGAAAACTGGATTCTTCGCTTCGCTCATTTTATAACCCCCCTTTATAGTTGTTAGTAAGGATTCTGATTTTTATGATAAAATAGGTTTATCCGGTTTTCCGCCAAAATTTATCTGGATACGATTAGGTAATTGCTCCACAAATGAAATTGAGAAACTTATTCGTGATTGTTTTGAAGAAATAAATAGCTTTTATCTTCAAGATGATTACGGATGTTTAATTTTAAGGTAATAATCCTTATAAATGCTATTTTTCTAAAAAATATCCTTCCTCAATTTTCGTTTACATTTATTTATTTGAATGATTGAAATAAATTATGTGCTTAACAAGAGTAAATCTTATAGTAAAACCTTATCGCAATCATACCGAGCAGATTGATATTGACTTCCTCGTTGATTCCGGAACTGTTTATAGTCTTATTTCTCCTTTTGGGTTAACAAAAATTGGAATTGAATCATATAAAGAGGTAAATTTGTATTATCAAACGGTACAATTAATACTATATTGCATTCAATAATTCTCTTGGCATAGAAATAAAACGATTTGATGAAAAGGAATTATCCGGGAAAAGTTCCATTAGTTTTTCCACCGAAGAATTTCCTATCGGCGTTTATTATTGCACATTATCTTCTAGAACAAATAAAATAACGAAGAGTTTTGTGGTGGTGAAGTAAAGAAACAAACCTTCCGAAGGTTGCCAACCTTCGGAAGGCTACACCTCTTCCCATTCTGAACAGAGAAGTTAAGCGCCGCAGTGACCGATGCTACTGCATTGGTAACTGTTCGGGTGAGTAGGTCGTTACCGGGCTTTTTTTTTAGTGAATAATGAATAGTGAATAATTTATTGATGGTTCTAAAAAATGTAATTCCTGCGGATGCAGGAATCCCCTCCTATTGCGATTCAGGAGATTCCTGTATCCGCAGGAATGACATTCTGTAATTTTTTTAGAACCTAACTTAAGGATAAGAGTTTTATAATTTAAGATAATTATTTGTATTAAAGAATACGAAATGGAATTTCGTGTTACATTGACAATTGACAATTGGCTAATTGGTTTTATCGGAGCTTATACCAATCGATTTTAGCGCAAATCTTGTCTTATCAAATACAAATCAATGATTCTCCAAATAAATATACTCCTTCGAAGTTCGGCGAAGTTTTGTTTTTAAGGATTCCGATATACTTGATAAATTAACTTTAATACCTTTTGAATTTAAAATGCTAATCATCTCATCCAGCGCTTCAATACCATCCAAATCTATAAAATATACTTCCCTTATAATTTATATAAGGTATAACTCTTTGTAGAAAATGGTTTAAATTCAATGTTACAATTCCGGTAATTTTCTACAAAATAATTCTCAAAAAAATAAATTTTTAAATAAATTAAATATTTGGTGTAACAAAATGTTTGTTTAGGTTATATTAACAATTATTATTATTATTATTATGTTATTAAGGAGTTATTATGTTTACTTTACAAACCCTTTTTCGGAAAAATTACCTTCGGATTATCGGTACTGCAGCAGTCCTTGTTTTTCTTATTGCTCTTACTTTGAATATCCGCGCCCGTTCCAACGGCTCGGAATGGGGAAAAACATCATCAACCTCTCAGGGTTGCAACTGCCATGCATCTTCAGCCAATACCGCTACTCAAGTAACAGTTGTTAGTCAAAGCGGTTCATTTTCCGTAGCAACTAACGGTGTATTAACTTTAACTGTTACTGTAACAAATTCATCAAAACAAGCTGCAGGAGTTGATATTGCCGTAAAGACAACACAAACCGGAAGTACTGATGCCGGTACGTTGGAACCTGTATCAGGTTCAGGGCTTCAAACAACAAATGGTGAGTTAACTCATACAGAACCAAAGGCAATGTCCGGTGGTTCTGCTTCATTCCAGTTCACATGGACAGCGCCATCATCACCGGGAACATATTATTTACGTGCTGTAGGAAATGCAGTGAATGATAATAATTCAAATGATGCCGGTGATATTTGGAACTGGATGGCGGTTCAGCAAATAACCGTTACTCAACCCCCAACAATAACCTTAACTTCTCCTTCCGGTGGTGAAAACTGGTGCAAAGGGTCTCAGCATAACATTACCTGGACAGCCCAAAATGTTACAAATGTTAACATCGATTTATCCTCGGACGGAGGAAGCAGTTTTCCGACAAGTCTGGCTACATCCCTTCCGGCAGCTTCCGGAAGTTGGCAATGGACAATTTCAAATTCTTTATCCTTCGGAAATCAATATCAGGTTAGAGTATCCGATGCTTCCAATGGTTCATTGAACAGCAAAAGCAATAATTTTACTTTACCGCAAGAAGTAGCAATAACGACACAACCTCAATCACAAACCGGGTGTACGGGTAATCCGGTTTCATTTTCCGTATCCGCATCAGGGACAGGCTTATCTTATGCATGGCGAAAAAATGGAACCAATATCAGTGGGGCTATCAATGCGACCTACACAATTTCAAGTATAGTTGCCGGTGATGCAGGAAATTATGATTGTGTTGTTTCGGGTGCATGTGGGAATCCTGTTACATCTAATGCTGCAAGTTTATCAATTGATATTTCACCTAATATAACTCAACAACCGGAATCAGTATTAGCTTGTCTCGGAGAGACAATAACCCTATCAGTGACGGCTGTAGGAACTGAGTTAACTTATAAATGGCAGAAAAACGGAACAGACATTCCCGGTGCAGCTTCGAGTTCTTTGATATTAAATAATTTTAGTTCGGATAATGTTGGTAGTTATACGTCAATAGTTAGCGGTAAATGCAATCCATCGAGGACAAGCCAGGCTGCTGTATTAACATTAGCTACACAATTTCTCATAACCGAACAACCAGCACCGGTCAGCGTTTGCGAAGGCTCGAAAGCGACCTTTTCGGTAAAAGCTAACGGCTCTAATTTGCTATACCAGTGGAGAAAAGACGGGTCTAATATTACAGGTGCAAATTCTTCCACTTTTGCTATTAATAATTCTACTCCTGCCGACCAGGGACAATATGATGTAATAATTTCCGGAAAGTGCATTTCGGAAACACCTACTTCCACAGCCATGCTGACTGTTTTACCAAAGCCTTCTATAACGCAGCAGCCGGCTAATCAGACTGTTACGGCAGGTACGGATGTTGAGTTTAAAATTACTTCATTAGGTACTGGATTAACATATCAGTGGAGGAAAAACAATACCAATATAACCGGAGCAAATACTTCTTCATTGAAAATAATTTCTGTGAAGATAGTTGATGCAGGCAATTATGATTGTGTTATAACAAATAATTGTGGAAATGTAAATAGTTCAGTAGCGACTTTAACAGTTAACAGTGCTGGGACCGGTCCAGTACTTAGTTCAAACATTTCAACAGTTGATTTTGGTTTAGTGCTGATAGGAAATTCAAAGGATTCTTTAATTACGCAGTGTTTCAGGAATTCAGGAGATGCTGCATTGAATATTACAGCAATATCAATCACCGGAGCAAATGCTTCAGAATTTTCACTATCCGGAGTATCTTTACCCTTAACTTTAAATGCAGGTGAAAGCAAATCTTTGACTATTAAATTTATGCCGACCACTCAAGGAATGAAAACTGCTAAAATTGAATTTGCCAGCAATTCTGCAACCAATCCTTCAATTATGTTAAATGGGTTTAGCGGTAAAGTTGGGATCAATCAATCTACTACTAAATTAGAATTTTCAAATGTAAATGTTGGTAGTTCTTCCGACAAAAATTTCGAATTAAATAATACCGGTTCGATTGATTTAAGCCTTAACTTTGCAATAGTAGGTACTGATGCAGACCAATTCTCAATCACGGGTGCCACTAATCCTGTAATTATTTCAGCAGGAAGCAAAAAAGATGTTACAATCAGATATACTCCAAAGATTGGTTCGGTAGAGGCAAAAGCTGTTTTGCAAATTTCTTCAATGTATCTATCAACACCATTAGCAATTGCCCTTGAAGGAAAAGCAATATCATCCGTTGGAGATAATTTAGAAATCATATCCGGTATTGAAACATCTCCTAATCCTTCGGATGGTAATTTAGTATTCAATATCTCAACAACTCATCAGAATTTATCTGATTTATTTATAACAGATATGAATGGAAACGTTATAAAGAATTTCAACGATTTTTATTTAAATTCAGGTAAAAATGAAATCGTCTGGGATGGCAGGGATAATGAAGGCAAACAATGCTCATCGGGTATTTACAATTTAATTGTTCGAAGTGGAAATAGCATTAAAGCAAGTAAGATTGTATTGAGCAGATAAAGTTTAAAAACATAAATTTATCAACCATAGGGTTAACCTTATAGTTGAATATGGAACATTTTCAATAATAAAAAACCCGGTATTGAATTAATATCGGGTTTTGTTTTAAATGGATTTAAGATGGGTTCTAAAAATTCAATGTAGACTGTCATTCTGAGCGAAGCGAAGAATCTATCTTGTTGATTTTAAAGAAGACTGGATTCTTCGCTTCGCTCAGAATGACAATTTTTAGAAGCCCCCGCATGAAAAACTGCTTCTTCCAATCGATAAATTCTTTTATCATGTTCAGCAACCGTTTCGAATTTATCTGCCAATCTCATTACAGATAATCGTAATTCTCCGATAGCTACATTTGTTTTAGCTTGCTGTTCCTCGAGCTTTTCAAGTCTTTTATTTGTTTCGCGATGTTCGATTAGCATATCGGTAAGCAATTCTATTATTTTAGGGTCTTCATTCATTATCATCCTATAAATTAATTTTCTCAAACATGGAACACTGCATCTTCCAGCTTATTAATTCTTTTCTCATGTTCGCTTACAATTTCGAATTTATCTGCTAATCTCATTACTGATAGCCGTAATTCTCCAATAGCTACATTAGTTTTAGCTTGCTGTTCCTCGAGCTTTTCAAGTCTGGAATTAGTAATACGCTGCTCATTAAGCATATTCCTCTGCTCTAAGAGCATATCGGTCAGCAGTTCGATTATTTTAGGGTCTTCGTTCATAATTTACCTTTAATAATTTCCAACTAAAACGGAATTTTACATATCTTATTTTAAATCAAATTATTATTACAAAAAAATTTAATTTTCAAATTAATTATCTATTCAAAACTCCAACATACTCTACCCAAGGACCAACTTCAATTTTATACTGTTTTGCCATTACCCTTACAATTTGAGCAATGTGCGTCATATCGTGAGTGACCCAAGTTGAAAACAGTTGGCGCAAAGTAACAGAGCCAAAACGTGGATGAATACCTGTTTTATCCAAATCAACTTCATTTAGATTTTTATCTTTTAGTATTTGTAAATTTCTTAATCTACAATCTTTAAATTCCATTAAAAGCTGTTCAAGAGTCTTGCCTTTGCTTTCAATGAATTGCGCAAACCTGTCATAAGGAGCAAATCGTTTATCCTGCAAACAGGAAAGAATAACTTCCATCCTTACGAGCCAATCGGTTCTTTCTCCATGGATTAAATGTCCGATTACATCATAAGGGCTCCAGGTATCAGGACCTTCGTTATTCATAACCCATTCTTCTGATAAGCCACTTAACATGGTTTCCAAAACAAACGGAGTTCTTTCGAGTATCTCTATGGATTTAGGTATTTCGAATTTCATAGCTAATATCTAATATTGTTGATAATTTGTTACATATATAGATGTTGTCTTATATGTCAATAAGAAGCGTCATTCGTAAGCGAAGCGAAGAATCCAGTCCCAATGCTGCTTATGTATTCTTCACTTCGCTTACGAATGACATTTTTTTTGACTTTTCACACAACCTCATCCGCAGGAATGCAAATCCGGTAGAATTTAACCACCTTTTAATGACATCAATTCTTTTTAATGAAAACTAATTGAAGGGCATCGCTGGGAAGAGGCATTTCGTCGTAAGTTTTACCTTCTAATATTCTGCCGTTTTTCTTTTTATTGGTTCCGCCCCATTGCTTAAAGAAGAATTTTACATTTGCCTTTAAACATTGTTCTTTAATATCCAACACCCAGTCCGGTTTAATTGGTCTTGGTTTCCTGCCGCTTTCACCACCAACTATAACCCAATCTATACCAGATAAATTCATTCCGGGTATAGCAGAAATTAATGGTTCGCAGGAAAGGAATTTGACTCTTGCTTTGGTTTGCCGGAGCAAATCAATTCGCTGAACTACCTTTGAATCTTCGACAGTGACACCCATCCAGATATTATGTCCCCATTCAAGTTGGTTATTTAGTTCCATTAATCTATCAGCTCTTTTGGTCAGTATTTGGAACACATGATGAGGATTATCATTCATTACATCGAACACTTTCTTAAGAAATGATAAGGGGATATCTTTATGGAATAAATCGCTCATCGAATTTACGAAGACCATTCTCGGCTTCTTCCAGGAGTAGGGGTCGCGCAGCGAATCTTCGTGTAAAGTGAGCTTAAAGGCATTTTCATATTTTTTGACGCCCATTCCCTGCAAACGTTTTGCCATTACCTCGGCATAGCAGAACTTGCATCCCGAAGTAATTTTATCGCATCCGGTAGTAGGATTCCAGGTTACGTCGGTCCATTCAATACGAGTTGTTGCCATGATTAAAATCCTAATGATGGTTGAGAATTTGAATATTTTTGAATATCATTCCAAAACTTTTTTCCAAGGGGATGTCTTGAATAAAAAATTAAATGATAAAGAGGTAAATTTTTCACATTTGACCTAATTTGTGGAAAATTTTCAGGTTCTAAATATTGTATTGAATTAAATTTGTTATTTAATGAATTAAAAATAAATAATGATAATGATTCATTTGATTTTGAATAATTTTGATACCAATTATTTTCTCCAATTAAGTCTGCTATAACACTTGAGTTATCTTTTATATAGTTATGCTCATTTCTAATAGAAGATATCTCAGAAAGATTTAATAATATATCAACAAGGTATTTACTCATTTTTTGTATAGTATTAAATTTAATATTTAAAGAAAATGGATCAATAAAGCAAAAACTGAGTATCTTATTTTTTTTTGAAAATCGTGGCAATGCATCCATTATCTTTTCAATATTTTCATTACAATCACCTAGTATATATGAGATATCTAAATTATTATATCTACTTCTACTTCGATTTTTTAATGCTTCCAACCTTTCTTCATCCTTTTCACAAAAAATATATTTATCGAACTTAATTGGTAATTCCATGGCAATAAGAGGGGATCCAAGAATTGTTTTACCAGTTTCTTTTATTTTACAGATACCGCTCCCTGAAAACAAATCAATATAAACTAACTTATCCCATCTTTCTTTCATTGAATTAGTAAAGATTGAAGCATAATGTCCAAAATATTTTAATTTATCCATAGACCATTGTCTAACTTCTGGAATACAAAGGTTATCAGATTCAACTTCGATAATTGGATCAAATCGAGGTCCCTTTACTTTCATGCTAACTTTTTGAATTTATGATTATTATTCATTTCTTCTTAACATATATTATTAATTTATAGCAAAAAAACTTTTAAACCTTCAATAACCAAATATGTCAACAAATATACTAAATTTTATAACTTATAATTCATAATTAGTAATTAGTAATTAGTAATTAGTAATTAGTAATTAGTAATTACCTGATTAATATCACCTTTTGAATTTGGAACTTATTCCCTGATTTTAACAAAAGATTATAAACGCCGGAAGAGCATTGCTTTCTGTTATTATCCGAGCCATCCCATAAAATTTCATTCTCCCCTTCCAATAAAAATATTTCCCCAAATGAATGAACAACAGTACCATTCAAATCGGTAATGAGAATATCCACCGGGCTTGGTGTTAATCCGGTAATCATAAATCGAATCGCTCCATCGGAAGGATTTGGAGAAGATATAATGCTTGAAATGAAATCTATCTTATCATCAACGGAATTTGTTGCCTGACCATTCAACTCGATATCAACAGCTTTCATTAAATAAGAGGATGTTAAATGCAAATATGCAGTAGCCTTTTGTGTATTAACAGGTGAATACCGGATTGTAAGCGTTGCTTTACTTCCCACGGGAATTAATACCGGACTAGTAGTACCGATTAATGAAAATAAATTGGCATTAGGACCAATAATTGTTAATCCCAAATTCAGGGTTATTGAACTATTATTGGTAATATCGAAAACTTTATCCTGAGTGGTTCCGATAAAGGGATTAAAATCAAGTTTCATCGAAGATACATCAACGCTTATAGTAGGACTTTCGGCGCTTAATGTAATCGATGGATTGATTTGTGCATTACTTGTAAATTCAATTTTTGCTGTTTTTGTCCCGATTGAAGTCGGAGTGAATTTGACCTGAAGACTTCTGCTTTCATTAACATTTAAATTATATGGTAATGTCATATTTAAGATTGAAAATTCAGATGCATTCGCTCCGGTGATTTGAATATTTGAAATCGTTAATGCTGAATTTCCGGTATTTTTCATACATTGAGCTAAAAGTGAATCTTTAGAACTTCCAATTAACACTATTCCAAAGTCAACTTCTGTTTGGCTTAAAGTGAGAATTGGTCCCGAACCTAAAGGAGTTACTGTAAGGATTGCCGGATTGGAAGTAGTACCGGAGCAGTTATTTGATACAACGCAGTCATAACTACCGGCATCCGTTAATTTAACGCTCTTTAAATCCAAAGATGAATTTGTTGCAAGGGCGATATAAACGGAATTTTTTCTCCATTGATAATTGAGGTTTGGTCCGGTAGCTATTACTGATAAAGAAACATCATCACCCTCCCTAACATTTTGAGTAACGGGATGAGCAGTTATTTTCGGATTTTGAATAATTGTTATGGTTGCTGATTGAGAGGTTGTGGTTGGGGGGCATAAACCGGTTACTACTACAGCGTACAGCCCTGCATCAGTAATTGCTACGCTATTAATTGAAAAAGTAGCAGAAGTAGCATTTGGAATATTTGTCCCGTTTTTCCTCCATTGGTACTGCATACCTGTGCTACCGGTTGCGTTTACAGTTAATACTGCTTTTGTTCCTTCGCAAATATTCTGTGATGTTGGTTGTGTTGAAATGGAAGGGCGTGTTGCAACTGTCAAGGCAACGAGCTGACTTGTTTGAGATGGCAGGCATTTCCCTGTTACAATAACTCTATAATCTCCGGCATCAGAATTAGTAACATTTATTATGGAGTAGGTAGCAGAGTTAGCCCCACTAATATTCGTTCCGTTTTTTTGCCATTGGTATGTTAAATCGCTCCCTGTGGCAACAACATAGAATGAGGTATTTCCATTAGTACATATTTCCTGTGGCGTTGGTTGTTGAGTTATAGCAGTTAAAATATTGACAATTAATGTAGCAGAATTTGATGATACAGGCGCACATAAGCTTGAAACAACGCAATCGTATATACCTGCATCGCCCACTGCAGCGCTCGGTTTAGCATAAGTCGAGGTATTAGCCCCTATGATATTGGACCCGTTTTTGCGCCATTGGTATTGCAAAGCATCTCCGGTTGCGGCAACCATAAATGAGAAAGGCAAACCAATGCATAATTCTTGTGACTGCGGATGTCCGGTAATAGATGCCGATTGGGTTATAGTAAAATTATTGCTTATGCTTGTTAGATTAGAGTTAGAAGCATCGGAAATTCGAATCTTATATTGAGTTCCGGAAGGTAATAATGATGAAATATTCCATGTCCATTGACCGAATGATGCCGGAACAGAAGAAGCCAGGTTAATCGGATAAGTATTTCCGCCATCCGATGATTGGTCAATGTTGACATTCTGCACACTTTGCGAAGTCCAGGCTATATAATGTTGTGAACCGACACACCACTGTTCTCCTCCAACAGGGGAGGTAATTGTTATTGTCGATGCCGATGATACTGTTAAAGCCTGGACGGGCATCCAATTCCAAAGGTCATTTCCATCGGCAACTCCGTTATTGTTAGTGGCTATTCCAATAGAACGTAAATAATAAGTGCCTTCAGTCGAGGGAGCAGTCCATACAAATACATAAGAAGCAGAGCCACCGGAAATCAATTTAGGTGATGAATGAACTAATTCGTTGTTTAAAAGTCTCAATCCGGAACCTGTTTGAAAGGATAGTGTACCAACATTGGTTTCACTTGTTTGAGTCATTTTAACTCCTATCCCTACTCCTGCTGTAGTTTTAGTTGAATTAGTTATTGTAATGGTGAAAGTTAGAGAAGCACCCGGGGCACAGGAAAATAAGCTGTTAGCGCTTACTACACTGACTTGAGTTGCTGAAATTGTTGCCGATGCATGGCACGCCGATGCACATCCCTGGGATGTCGATGATGTACGACCGGTTCTTCCATC
The DNA here is from genome assembly GCA_016844745.1 of Ignavibacteria bacterium. Classification (GTDB taxonomy): domain Bacteria; phylum Bacteroidota; class Ignavibacteria; order Kapaibacteriales; family UBA2268; genus JAERMQ01. The sequence goes on from JAERMQ010000060.1 coordinate 40,540, forward strand.
CGGTTCGGCTTTGAGTTTGCTTATAATCGAAAAAATTAAAATAATTGACAATACTAATAAAGTCATTAATTTTGTAATCTTTAACAAATGAGAAAATTTTGTTTTCATAAAGCACCTTTGCTTTTGAATTTATAAATAGGTAATTACTATCAATGTGCAATCATATAAAGAAACAATCCAGAAAATTGTTGATGATAATTTGGTTTCCATTTTCATTCCTTTCAATACTATACAAATTTACTCGCAAAGAAGGTAATAACACACCCCTTAATCCCCTCTCAAGAGGGGAATAATTTTATTCCCCTCTTGAGAGGGGATTAAGGGGTGTGTTATTAATTTCTGTATAAAACATTGTATTAGTCAAGTATCAACTATAACTTTAATACTAAATCGACGACCTGAAAAATGATTTATTGTCAGTAAAAAAGAAAGATGTCCAACATCTCCCGGATGTTGGACATCTACTCAATTCCTGATTAATATTTTCTTATTTAAAGCGCCTTAATTGCGGCAATCTACTCCTGCATTAGCGGGATAGAACTACTTTTTGAATCTTAACATTATTTCCGTTATGAATGGCAAGCAAATATGTTCCGTTCGAAGCTTGTAAACCAATATCGTCACAACCATCCCATACTAATTCAAGCTTTCCATCATGGATATTGTAATTAGAAAAGTTCCTGAGAATTCTTCCTGTCATATCACTAATTGTAGCGAATGTTGAGGGATTACGTAATCCGGAAATGTTGAATCTGAAAATTCCATTTGATGGATTCGGAGTAGTTTCGATTGATGGTAAAATAGCAGAATTGTCATCGACACCTGTTGTGGATACGGTTATTTGTTTCACCGGCATCCAATTCCAAATATCGTTAATATCTTCTTTTCCGTTACCATTAACGGCATTTCCTACAGCTCTTAAATAATAAGTGCCGGGAGTAGTGGGAGCAGTCCATGAAAATTGGATTGAAACCGCGCCACCGGTCATTGTTATCGGTGAGGTGTGAATTATCTCTCCGTTAACCGCTTTCACCCCGGAACTCAATACCGCTAACGTACCGGCGTTTGTAGTACCCGTTTCGGTAGTTTTCACTGCAATTCCAGTACCGGCTTTAACCTTACCTGGGTTAGATATTGTTAAAGTAAAATTTAAAACACCACCTGGAGTAACCGCAAACATACCGGTATTGCAAACAACAGATAATTGTGTTGCTGCATTTGAGGTCGCTGCGTGGCAACCATCACCGCCACATCCTTCTGATGAGACTGATGTACGTCCTGTTTTTCCGGTTTCGTTTGCCTTAATTGTGATTACTAAAGAAAAAAGAAAAACCAAAATAACGGTTATTCTAAGTAATTTGTTAGAATTATTTTGAAAATTCGAGAAAAAATTTAACATAAAGCACCATTTATTATATATAAAAGAACAATTATTTCATTAAAATAATAAAATATCAATTCATTAATTACAAAGAAATTAATAGACGAAAGTTTTAAATTATTATTTTTTATTTGTTGGGAAATTGTTAATAATTTTTAATTTTTCTTAAACATAGCTCAAATAGAAACGTCCGAATTACAAAAAATTGAAATTCTTAACCGCCGTTTTTAAAAAAAAGTTAATTTTGTACTTTATATATAGATGTTGTTTTTTATGATTTTCTTTATCCGGATGGATTTAGAATAAAAAAAGAGAAAAGTATAGATATACTTCAAATAGATGAAGGAATATTCAAGATTGTCATTCGTAAGCAAATTAAATGAAGAATCCGGAAGCCGCATTGGCGCTGGATTCTTTATTTTATTTAATATGATTTTATTCAGTAGGATTTCAAATTTGAAATTAATAATTAACTTATTTTTATTATCATAAATCAAAAAAATGAAAAAAATTAAGTTCTTAGACGAAGTAACCATCCGATTTGCCGGTGATTCCGGTGACGGGATGCAATTAACCGGCACTCAGTTTTCGAATACGTCCGGCGCAGTTGGCAACGACGTAAACACTTTTCCGGATTACCCCTCCGAAATCAGGGCTCCCGAAGGCACTCTTTATGGTGTTAGCGCTTATCAAATCCAATTTGGCAGAAAACATATTCATACACCGGGTAATAAAATCGATGTATTGGTAGCTATGAATGCTTCCTCACTTAAAGTAAATTTATCCAATGTCAGGGTAGGTGGAATAATTATTGTTAATACGAACGGTTTCGGCGAAAAGAATCTTAAGCTTGCAAAGTATGATACTAATCCGCTTGAAGACGGCATTCTGAAAAAATATCAGGTTTTCAAAGTGGATATAACAGCGGTTGTTCAAGAGTCTTTATCCGGTACGAAAATGTCTCCGAAGAATATCGACAGAACAAAAAATATGTTCGCACTCGGTATGGCTTATTGGCTTTTTAACCGACCTTTGGAACCATCAATAAAATGGCTTCAAACCAAGTTTGCCAAGAAACCCGATGTTATGGAATCAAATGTTTTAATTCTTAAAGCAGGATATGATTACTGTGCTTCTAAGGATGAGTATGCTATTCAATATGAAATTAAACCTGCTCAAATGGAATCCGGCTTCTATCGCAATATTACGGGAAATGAGGCTGCAGCTTTAGGACTTGTTATTGCTGCAAAACGCGCCAACCTTTCTCTTTTCCTTGGTTCGTATCCGATTACGCCTGCAACGGAAATTTTGCATTTTATTTCATCCTATAAACCCTATGGAGTAAAACACCTTCAGGCAGAAGATGAAATCGGTGGGATTTGTTCAGCAATCGGCGCCTCTTATGGCGGATATTTGGCAGCTACTACAACGAGCGGGCCCGGTTTATCACTTAAAATAGAAGCAATAGGATTAGGAATAATCCTGGAATTGCCTTTGGTTATTATCGACGTTCAAAGAGGAGGTCCATCCACCGGTTTACCGACAAAACCGGAGCAATCCGATTTATTCATGGCTTTGTACGGTCGTCATGGAGAAGCTCCATTGCCTGTTGTAGCTGCAACCAGTGCTTCGGATTGCTTCGATACGACAATTGAAGCTGCACGATTGGCTTTAAAGTATATGACGCCTGTCATTATGCTAAGCGATGGCTATATTGCCCAGGGTACTAATCCATGGAAGATTCCGGATATTGAAGAACTTCCCGACCTGACTCCTCAATTCGTCACCGAACCCGAAGGTTTTGAACCATATAAACGCAATCCTGAAACATTGGCACGCTTGTGGGCTGTTCCCGGAACACAAGGATTGGAGCATAGAATCGGCGGTCTGGAAAAGGAAGATATTACAGGTTTAGTTAGCCAACATCCGGAAAATCATCAGAAAATGACCGAAATTCGTGCAAAAAAAATTGCCAATATAGCAAACGATATTCCTCAAATCACGGTCGAAGGCGAGCAGTCGGGAGATTTGCTCATCGTTGGCTGGGGCGGTACTTACGGAGCAATCAAGGATGCTTATGATAAGTTACGAAGCCAGGGGAAGAAAATTTCTTTCTGTCATTTGAGGCATTTGAATCCGTTCCCGAAGAATTTCGGAGATGTATTAAAACGCTTCAATCGGATTTTAGTGCCGGAGCTTAATATGGGTCAGCTTGCTACCGTGATTCAATCAACATTCCTGATACCGGTATTGCGTTACAACAAAGTAAAGGGTTTACCTTTATATGCTTTCGAAGTCGAAGAAAAAGTAAATGAACTATTGAAAGAAAAGGAGTAATCTAACATGGAAAATATTTTAAATGATATGCTCTTAAAGCCTCACGAAGGCACATTAGAATATACCGCAAAAGATTTTAAAGCCGGCATCGATGTGCGTTGGTGTTCGGGCTGCGGCGGATATTCGATTTTAGCCCAGGTTCAAAGAATACTACCTTCGCTCGGCATACCAAAGGAAAAATTTGCATTTATTTCCGGAATCGGCTGTTCGAGCCGCTTTCCGTATTATATGAATGTTTTCGGTTTACACTCGCTCCATGGAAGAGCTATTGCAATTGCTTCCGGCTTGAAAATAGCCCGACCCGATTTATCAGTATGGATTGCAACAGGGGACGGGGATTGCATTTCAATCGGAGGGAACCACTTTATTCATGCATGCAGAAGAAATGTCGACCTAAATGTGGTGATGTTCAATAATGAAGTTTACAGCTTAACTAAAGGGCAGTATTCTCCAACATCCAAAGTTGGGCAGGTTACCAAATCTTCTCCACTGGGGGTTCTGGATGACCCATTCAATCCTGTTGGATTGGCTCTCGGCTCCGGCGCTACTTTTGTTGCCCGTGGTGTCGATAGCGACGCAAAATTCTTGCAGCATTTATTTGAACGGGCTGCAGCTCACAAAGGATTTTCTTACGTGGAAATCTATACCGACTGCGTGATTTACAATGCAGGCGCTTTCGAACCCTGGCGGAATAAAGCGCTTGCAAGGGAAAATACTGTAATGTTAGAGCATGGCAAACCGCTGATTTTCGGAGAAAATCATGACAAGGGAATAAAATTGGACGGATTCACACCTACTGTCATCGATATTTCTAACGGACATTATTCAATAAATGACGTATTGGTTCATAATGAGAATGATTCTACCCTGGCATTCATATTGGCAAATATGACTTACAATTCCGATGTACCTCGTCCGATGGGAGTTTTCCAGGCAATCGAGAAATCTTCTTATGATACGAAAGTAACCGAGCAGCTTGCATTTTATGCTGAGCAGCCCGGTGCTTATGATTATGACCTGTTGCTTAAAGGCGAAGATTCGTGGGAAATCACGGGATAATGGTCAATGGTCAATGGTCAATGGTTAATGGTCAATGGTCAATGGTTAATGGTCAATGGTTAATGGTCAATGGTTAATGGTCAATGGTTAATGGTCAATGGTTAATGGTCAATGGTTAATGGTTAATGGTTAATGGTTAATGGTTAATGGTCAATGGAATAATTAATCCATCAATCATGAAATCCTATTAATCCTAATTCAGACAAATAAGAATTAGGAGTGATAAAATGAAGAATCCGGTACTAATGATGTTACCGGATTCTTTTTTTTTGGACTAAGAATTTATTGAAATTATTGAAGTTTTTTTTACATTTTGTAAGTAATTCCGAACTTACCACCTGAAAATCTGTTCCCGCCGCCAAATTCCATGTTAAGTCCAAATTTATCGGATAAAAAATACCTTGTACCAAATTGTGCACCTAAGCCTAAACCTGAACTATTCTCACTTTCTGAAGTCCAGAATAAAATACCAATATTCAATCCGGCATACAAATCCCAAATTTTTGGCAAGCGTAGAATATTATTAAAATGATAATTAAGATTTCCTGATAATCCAAAAACACTTTTACTATAAGTTTTTTTATTATTATCTTCTTTAAATGAGCGATATGCAAATTCTCCTCCAATTGTTATATCCTTATGCACACCGTAATCAAATCCGATATAAATGGGAATTCCCCAGCTTGAAAATCCCAAACCCAAATCCAATTGTGTATTTCCTTCCTTCAATGAACCCTGAGCCAAAGCACTGGTCGATATAATTATCATAAAAATTGCAAATAATAATTTCATATTTAGTACCAAATTAATTAAAAATATATCAGAATAAATTTGATTTATATTATCATCAAACTCAATTATTTTTTACAAATTTACGAAATAGTTACAATTAAAAAAAATTAATAATAAGCAATTGGATAATTCGATTCAAAACCTTAATTTCCATTTGATAAAAATGAATAAAACATATTTCTTAAAATAATTGATATGCAAAAGAAATTAAATGATTATGCTTTAATAGTACTGCTCGGGCTGCTATTCTTTCTGCCTTATTTGGGGAGTGTGCATCTCTTCGACTGGGACGAACTGAACTTTGCCGAAGCATCACGAGAAATGCTTGTTACAGGAGATTGGCTTACCGTTCGAATTGACTATAAGCCGTTTCACGAAAAGCCGCCATTATTTTTCTGGGTGCAGGCTGCTTCTATGGCTGCTTTCGGAGTAAATGAATTTTCCGCACGTCTGCCGAATGCGGTAATTGGTATTATTTCCCTATTGGTTATATTCTCAATCGGGAAGAAATTATACTCCCGTAAGTTTGGAATTATTTGGGTGCTATGCCACATTGGCTCTTTCTTCCCGAATTTTTATTTCCGCACCGGATTAATTGACCCGATGTTCAATTTATTGATTTTCTTAAGTATATTATTCCTTAATGAATATTTTTCAAAATTAATATTAACTGAGCCAAACTGCCAGGGTAAGTTTATTAAGAAAAATTCTAATATTCTTATTGCCGGAATATTCTGCGGGTTTGCAGTATTGACGAAAGGACCGGTAGCGTGGCTGTTAATCATTTTAACTTTATTTTTATTCTTCATTGTAAACAGAAAAAAAATTAAATTCCCATTTCACCAAATAATCGTATTTAGCATTTTAGCTATGCTTCCTTCACTTATCTGGTATATAGCAGTCTGGGCAAGAAATGGCGGAGAAATTTTTATACAATTTCTATCTTATCAGGCACGTTTATTTTCAACTGAAGATGCAGGGCATGGCGGACCATTCTATTATCACTTCATTGTTTTATTATTCGGCTGTTTCCCGGCATCGGCATTTATGTTTCGCGGTATCCCAGTCCATACCGGCGACACCGCAGAGCAGACAATTTTCAAACAATGGTTGCTGCTCTTGCTTTTCATTGTATTAATTGTTTTTTCAGTTGTCAGCACAAAGATAGTTCATTATTCATCTCTTGCTTATTTTTCTATTACATTCCTCTCAGCACGTGCTATTTATGCAATGTTGGAGAGTGGACTTCCAAGGAAAAAATTCCCTGAATGGCTTGTCGGAATAATCGGTTTATTATGGGCTGCCGGAATGGCTCTGTTTCCTCTTGCGCTCATAAATAAAGAAATGCTGTTGCCGAAAATCACTGATAAATTCACTCATGCGATTATTTCGTCCAACGTAGTCTGGAGAGGCTCGGAATGGCTTATAGGAGTGCTGTATTTTGTTGCAATTATTATATCTTTGCTATATTTTTCAAAACGTAACCTTTTAAATGGAATCCTTGTCTTATTCGGTACAACAGCAATATCCATGTTTCTTTTTCTTGTTAGCATAGCGCCGAAAATAGAGCAATATACCCAGGGTAGCGCTGTCGAGTTCTATCGTTCGCTTATTGGAAAGGAATGTTATTTATATGTTTTAGATGGAGGAAACCTGAAATATGGTCAGTACTTTTATACTCAAAAACCTGCTCATTTATCCACGATTAATAACAAAATTTTTCCCGGTGGAGATGAGCGCCAGTGGCTGTTAGAGGGCAGAATCGACCGTCCTGTATATTTTATAACGACTGTAAAAGAAATAGGCAAATACGACAAATATCCGCAATTGGTCAGGCTTTACGATAAGGGAGGATTGGTGTTTTTATTAAGGGAAGTTCAAAAAAGCTTCAAAGTAAAATAAAGAAAGTCATTCAGATGATTGTTGTAGTTTCCTGAACTGCTCTGGGGGACTTGAATTTGATGGAATGATTTTGGGCAGTTTATGTTTAATATAAAACTAATTTGTATAGCTTGTTTTATTTAGAATTAATCTTTAAATTTGTGTACCAATAAATGAAAGATGATACTTTGGATGCAATAAGAAAATTGGTTAAACCTAAAAATCATAAAATTTCAATTACTCTTCCCGTGAGTTTTGATGAAGACTATGTTGAAGTAATTGTTTTGCCAGTGAACAAAACAGATTATGAATCTACTAATTCAAAAAAAAATATTTTAAAGAAATTTCTTTTGGATGCCCCAATTATGTCTGATAAGGATTACAAAGATTTCTTAGAAAAAAGGGAACATTTTAATCAATGGAAAACATCTGTTTAGATACTACAATCCTCATCGAACATTATCGAATCAAGGATAAAAGTAATAGCCAATTTTATAAATTATCATAAACATTATAAATCCTAATTATTTTCATTGACAATTGACCATTAACAATTGACAATTATTTTTGTGCTTTTTTGACTTTTCAACTGTTATTTGTAATAGTTTTGTTGTCAATCAATAATTCTTAAATAACATGATTAATTACAAAGTCATGGAGTAATGAAATGAAAATCAAATACTTATTTCTTGTTCTGATAATATTGTCTTCATCCCTCGCAGCCCGGAAACCGGCAGATTTACCAAAGTTGCTTACGGTAAATAACGCAGGGGAATATTTCATGTTTACTGTTCCTCCCGGTCATGAACTGGATACCACAATTCCTGACAACTTCATAAAAATCTATATAACTTCAACAGTAAAAACATTAGTGGCTGTTGAAGTAAGGAGCCAGGGCTTCAAACGGGAGCAATATACAATTCCGAACGATGTTATTGAATTCACCCTTCCTCCTGAAATTGCCCAGCCATATATTGCTACCGGCAAATCAGCGGAAGTAGAGGAACAAAATTACGAAGGTGCTGCAATAATGATTTATGCCAATTCCCCAATCATTGTCTATTGTATGCCGAATTACGGTAAATACGGCGAAGGGTTTTTAGTTCTTCCGGTAAGTAGTCTTGGCAAAGAATATATTTGTACATCCTACAACACAGACCCTATGTTTTCAGCAGTATCAGGTAATCATTTTCCTGCATTATGCGGAATTGTAGCGCCCTATAATGATACTAAAGTAAAATTTACTTTGGGAGGTAATCCTTCATCTATTACAGCCGGGGGACTCCATTCAGGACAATATGTAACAATAGTTTTGAATAAAGGCGATGTATTTATGGTATCTTCGAAAGGTGATTATGGTGATTTAGCAGGTAGTAAAATAACAGCTACAAAACCGGTTGCCGTTATTTCGGGAAATTCGCTTAATAACATACCGGCAGGCAATGGTCCGGGTAATTATAGCTGCGAAATGGAACTGCCTGTTCAGACCTGGGGAAAGTATTATCATGTTTCGACAACTCCCTGGCGGAAGCATCCGTCTTTAATACGGATTTTTGCAAAAGAGCCACACACAACGATATTCCGGGATGGTAAACAAATTTCCTATATTAAGAGTCCGGGAGGTATAATTGGTGAAGGGTATCAGGAAATCCGTTTAACGCCATTGGACCAGCCAATAAAGCCGGTTGTTATTTCCGGAGATAAGCCTATTTTTGTTATGCAATATAACTGCGGTTTTCAGGAAGATGGTGAAACAGCTACTGAAGGAGCGCCTTTTTGGATGGCTCAAGTCCCTATCGAGCAATATCAAAAAGACGCAACATTTTTCCCGCCAAGTACCATTGACCCTCCTGAAAATAATTTACATTATCTGAAACTGTTCTTCGAAACGGATAAATCTGGGGATATTCCCGATGATATGCAATTCGGTGAACTCAATAATGGAAAAATCAGTTGGACACAATTAAATCACAAGTTTACCGGACAGTTCGATTCATTTTCTTATAATGTAAATGGGAAAAAATTTGGGATAATATTAATCCCATTACAAAAGCGGGGAGCATATAAAATAAAATCTTCGAGACCATTTATAGCCTATTCTTTTGGGAATTATTTTTCAAAATCTTATGGTTTTCCTTCTTTTGCAGGGCTCAGGGATTTAACCAAAACGGATACGCTTCCACCAGTTCCCCTTTGGAGGCTTTGTTGCGATGGTGACCTTTGCTGCGGACCGGCTATTGTGAAAGATATGCCAGATAATGATTTAATTCGTTCAAATTTAGCTCAGATTATTTTCCATGAAGATGGGAGTTATAATTATGAATTTACATATAATGATTTTGTTCCCGGCGAAGCAAGGACTACAACATGGGATTTAAAGCGTATTGATAAGGAAAATAATGCCAGGGCTGTTATTTCGTTTGTTGACAGGTGCGGTAATGATACAACGATTGAGATTAAATATTGCGCAATAAAATTATCTATAACTCCAAATGAATATGATTTTGGAATGGTCAAATTCGGGGAAGAAAAAGTTCAAACCTTTTTATTGAAAAATGAAAATGAGGATTGCAATGTCAATATTTCAAGGTTAGAAGTACCATCGTCATACAATCATTATTTTGAAATTATTTCCGAACATCTTCCTTTCACTCTTGCTCCTTTGGAAACAAAATCCTTCATGGTAAAATTCACAGCTTATAATGAAGGGAATTTTCATGACTCCATTAGGGTCGGGGATACGAGTAGTTGGATGCCAATAGCCTTCATACGTGCAAAAACAGGTATTCCGGTTATCCAAGTAGGAAATATACCTAATAATGATTGTGACGCCGATTTCGGTAAAAATTTTGTCAATAAACCAAACATAAAATCAGTAAGATTATACAATAAAGGAAGTGCTACTTTAAATATAATGTCAGTTTCTTCACTTAACAAACCTTGTTTTGCCGTAAAATACAAATCAAAATTTCCAGTACAAATACCGGCAAATGGAATTTATACTTTCGATGTAATATTCAATCCGAAATCGGCAGGAAAATTCCGGGATTCGATAGTGTTTACGTCAGATGCTTATTCTGAAGATTATGTTGCTACGATTTGTGGTGAAGCCGTTATTAGCGATGTTGAAGAAAATATTACAAAAGATAATTATACAATTTCGATATATCCGAATCCGGTAATCGACGTGGGAATAATTAAATTAAATATCAATGAGTTGCCGCTTGAAATCTATATTTCGGATATTTTCGGCAGGAGAATTCAGGAAATTGATTTTACAAATTCAACTTCACAAAATGATATGATATATAGATTCGATGCTTCGCAATTGGCGCAAGGACTCTACTTTTTGAATGTATCTTATGGAGGAAGGGTTGTGGTAAGAAAGTTTGTGATAGGTTGATGAAAATTGTGAAAAAATATTATCACGTTTGATTAATATTTTCCACAGTGTAACATTCATGTTACAGTATTAGCTACCGAGAACCATACATAATTTACTCATAGAATTCTTTTATTTTTTTTGCCCATCAAAAAAATGTCATTCCTGCGAATGCAGGAATCCCCTCCCAGAGTGGTTGTTTAGATTCCTATTGTATAAAAGAGGTCATTTTTGAACTACAAATAAAATGGAATATTTTAATTTTTTCTACTATAAAAGTTTTTGATAAATTTTGGACTGTTTTTTGTAAGTGATATTATGTCAATCAAAAAAACTTAACAAAAGGATTACTTACAAAGTCATGGGGTTTTAATATGAAGGCTATACACTTATTTCTTTTTTTAATAATATTGTCATCATCCCTCTTTGCCAAAAAAGAACAAAACTTGCCAAAGTTGCTTTCAGCAAATAACTCCGGTAAGGATTTCTGGTTTACGATTCCACCGGGTTACCAAAAAAATTCTTCAGCCCAAAATAACTTCATTAAAATTTATGTCACTTGTTCGGTAAAAACATTGATAACAATGGCATTACCAAGCCAGGGTATAATCCAACAGAAAAATTCCATCCCGTATGGCATTATAGAATTCACTCTTTCACCTGAAATTGCCCAACCTTACATTGTTACTGGTAAAACAGCCGAAGTAGTTGAACAGGTTTACGTTGGTGCTGGAATTCATGTTTATGCCGATTATCCAATCGTTGTTTATTGTATGCCGTTTTACGGAGGCTATGGCGAAGGTTTTTTAGCTATTCCGACATTCAGTCTCGGATATGATTATATTACCTCAACCTACAACACTGACCCTATGTTTTCTTCGGACTTTGGTTTTCATTTCCCTGCTATATGCGGCATTGTAGCAGCTTATAATGATACTAAGCTTAAATTCACAATGGGTGGTAATCCAAATACATCAACTGCAGGCGGTCTCAGACCCGGTCAAGCCAAATCATTTACATTAAATAAAGGCGATG
>JAERMQ010000060.1:52458-71359 GCA_016844745.1 Ignavibacteria bacterium
GTTTCCTCTAAAGGTGATTATGGCGATTTGGCAGGTAGCAGAATATTTGCTACTAAGCCTGTTGCGGTTATTTCGGGCAGTTCTTTCAATAACATTCCTGTTGGTAATCAAGCCGGCAATTATAGCTGCGAAATGGAAATGCCTGTCTTTACTTGGGGGAAGTATTATCATGTCACCATTACACCAGGACTGAGCAAATCGTCTTCAATTAGAGTTTTTGCAAAAGAATCAAATACAACGATTTTTCGTGATGGCAAACAGGTTTCTTTTGTTAAAACTTATGGTGGTATAATTGGAGAAGGCTACCAGGAATTACAAATTACACCTCCTGAAAGTCCGATGAAACCCGTTGTTATTTCCGGTGATAAACCAATTAATATAATGCTCTATAACACGGGATATAAGGATGACGTTAATCCGCTAAACAACAGCAGACCCTTCTGGATGGCTCAAGTCCCTATCGAGCAATATCAAAAGGAAATAACATTTTTCCCACCACCTGTTATTGAATCTTCGGGCAAAATGAACCATTATCTGAAACTGATATGCCAATTAGATTCAACCGGAAATATACCCGATGATATGCAATTCGGCGAGCCTGATAGCGGCAAAATTTTATGGTCGCAGTATAATCGAAAGTTCCCCGGACAAATAGATACTTTTGCTTATGATATTTATGGCAAGAAATTCGGAGTACAGATATTGCCGCTTTTAAAATCAGGAGTCTTTAAAATAAAATCACCAAAGGCATTTATTGCGTATTCCTTCGGCAATGATACTGTGAAGTCTTATGGTTTCCCGTCTGCTACAGGTCTTATGGATTTGTCAAGAGATGATTTGTTCCCACCAGTACCCAAATTTAAGCTATTGTGCAATGGCAGCCTCGAAGGTGGTCTTGGGACTGTAACAGATATGCCTGACAACGACTCCATTCGTTCCAATTTATCCGTGGTTACATATCTTAAAGATGAAAGCTATAATTATTCTTTTACATTCAAAGATTTCGTCCCTGGTGAGAGTAGAACTACATCCTGGAGTATTGAACCATATGATATGAGCAAAGATGCCAGAGCGGTTATCACATTCACAGACCGACGAGGCAACGATACAACTATCATTATTGAGTATAAGAGTTTGAAGTTATCTATAACTCCGAATAATTTTGATTTTGGCAGGGTAAAATTTGGAAGTGAACAAACTCAAACATTTCAAATTAAAAATGAATCTGATGATAAGGTTAGAGTTACTCAAATTAGCATGGCTTCTAATGGTAAACAGAATTTTGAAATAGTAAATAATCCTGTGCCATTCTCACTTGGTCAGTTAGAATCAAGAACATTTTCCCTTAAATTTAAATCTCTGAAGGAAGGTGATGATTTCAGGGACTCAATCAGGATTGGGGATAGCTGTAGATTATTTCCTGCAGCGCTGGTGAAGGCTAAAGTTGGTTTTCCGATTATAATAGTAGGTGAAAATCCTAATGAAAAATGCGATATGGATTTCAATAAAATATTTACAAATGAAATTAATCGAAAATCAATTCAAATCCTGAATTTAGGCAGTTCCTCAATGGAACTAAGCAGAATAAAAGGACCATTTAGTCAGAATTTCAGAGCAATAAATATTTCTAATTTTCCTATTAGGATAGAACCAGGAAATTCAATTCAAATGGATGTTGAATTTCAATCAGAATCCGAAGGTAAATTTCGTGATTCAATTATTTTTTCTTCGGATGCTACTAATATTGACAGCGTTGCAACGCTTTGTGCTGAAGCCGTTATTAGCGATGTTAAAGAAAATATTACAAAAGATAATTATACAATTTCGATATATCCGAATCCTGTAATAGATGAAGGAATAATTAAATTAAGAACAGATGGATTACCGCATGGAATCTATATTTCTGATATTTTCGGGAGGCGAATTCAGGAAATTGATTTTACAAATGCAAATTCATCAGAAGGTGCAATTTACAGATTCGATGCTTCGCAATTGGCGCAAGGGCTCTACTTTTTGAATGTATCTGATGGAGGAAGGGTTGTGGTAAGAAAGTTTATTATTGGTAGATAAAGAAATAATTTGGGTTACTGGTCTTTACCAAACAAGTTGGGATTTAGTAATTTCTCTACTAAATGATGAACATTAGTATAGGAAGATAATTCACATATATGGTCGCCTCTATCAAGAGCATTTTGATTTTGTTCTTCCAACCATTTTGCGAATTTAATAGCAGTTGGTAGTTTAGGTTTCAATTCATCAAAACAACTCGAGCATTTATCATAATTTGAAAAGTATTTCTTTTTGATATAGCTGATTACCTCATCACACTTTTCATAAGGCTTACTTGTTCGTTCAAAGTGTAAAAGTATCCAGACTTCGAAGCAAATAATCGAAATTGCAACTTTGATTTTCTTTTGATAAGCAAGATTAACAGCTTCCTTAATATTAGCATGTCCGTTTCTATCAAGTACAATCCAAATCTCATCAAATTTGTTCCTATCCCTGTTAGCTATGTCTTTTCTTCTAATAGCTTCAGCAACCAAGCCGCTTGGGCTGTAATCTTCAGGGTGTTCAATGTAAACAGCGGTAAGTAATCTTTTTAATTGTTCATCTTTTTTAAACTCTTCAAAATATATCAATGAGGATTTGCTATCCTCACACAGAATCAATACTCGTTTTTGTACGTTATTTATTTTCACTTCCGAAGTCCAATTCGAAATCACTCAATACAGGAATGGCAGCAAATCTACCGCTCAGATACCATTTTTCGTAAGGGACATTTTTGCCGACTCCTTTTAAATCGCTTAGTTTATATATTTCAGTTCCACCTTCGTAATTCTTTTCGACAAAGCAGATTTGGTCCCGTCTGAATAGTTCGTTATCCAACAAGGAAGAATCATGTGTAGTGAAGATTATTTGAGCATTATTAGGATTATTTTTCTTGCTTTGGAATAGTTTTATCAGCATTTTAGATAGTAAAGGATGAAGGCTTGAATCAAGTTCATCGATAATTAAAGTACCGCCATTAAATAAAATAGATAAGACAAAATTTGATATATGAAGTAACTTTTGAGTACCGGCAGATTCATTATTAAAATCTAAATTTTCTTTACCTATTAGCTGATTCTTATCAAATAAATTATGTTGGGATTCAATTTTATATCTAAATTGCATAATATCTTTATTTATCATATACCAATCATCGTTCTTATAAGTGGTGGCTTCTAATGAATTTAAATTTATCATAATATCTGAAATATTCGTATCGGCTGCTTTAATAAACATACGGATATTTTTGGATAATAAACTTTTATCAAGTATTTCTTTTGCTACTAAGTCCTTATATAAATCTTTTGCTTTATCTGCTATTAAAGTACTCCTTAATTGAAAGGCAAAATATGAGAATACATCTATTAAATATTTTATTTTATTGGTTACAGCTTTTGATAAAAATAATTGATTTTCAAGTAAATTATCTATTATATTTTTCTTTTCCCCTTTATAATAATCACCAAAAGAAAAATTATCATTATCTCTTATGTATAATTCAGATAGTTTTTTATTAGGGTAAAAGTGAAGGGATTCATATATAATTTTTGTAGAATTATATTTGATGGAATATTTATATAAAATATTGTCTAAAGCAACAAAATCTATTTCCATTTCAATTGGTTGATTTCTACTTTCAAAATCAAAAATATAGGGTTCATAGGCTTCTAAAGTCTCTTTAAATCTAAAATTCTGTGATTGAAATATTAGCTGCATAAATGAGTTTAAGGCATATAAAATATTACTTTTCCCTGAAGCATTCCTGCCATAAAGAACCATGCTACTTAATGCTTTATATCCACCTTTTTCAATTATATTTGTTTGAGCTTTGTCATTTTTAGATTTTGTAGATGGGACAAATGATATTGTAAGTTGCTCTTTAATTGAGCGAAAATTTTTTATTTTGAATTGTAAAATCATATTATTTTACGTTTTAACCTCAATATTCGATAATTATTTTCAAATATACAACATAAAATGGAATAATAGGGAATTAATTTTAAAAGAAATAAAAATTACTTTACCAATTCATTCAACTCTGCATAATCCTTCTTGCCGGATTGTGTGACAGGTATTTTCGAGATGAATACTATTTCAACTACCGAATGATGTATTTTATAGGTTTCCGTTATACTATGGAGAATTTCCTTTTGATGCTGGCGGCTTACTTCTCCAGCTACTAATATCAGCCTGTCATCTGTCCCGATAGCCGCCACAGGCAATGAAAAGCGATTCTCAAGCATCTTCTCTATTTCATCGAGATTCAACCTAAGCCCGAATAATTTTATAAAGCGCTTCATCCTGCCGGTAATATAATAATAACCATCTGCATCGCGACGTGCAATATCTCCGGTTTGCAACATTCCGCCTAACTCATCGCCCTTCGCTAAATCTTCGCGGGATGTTGCATACCCGAGCATAACATTATCGCCGTAATAAACCAACTCGCCTTCAATGCCGACAGTGCGAATAGGCGCTCCATCGCCCATCAGCACAATTTTCCCGCCGGGAATTGGAATACCTATAGAACCGATTTTCTCGCATAAGCGTTCCCACGGTAAGTATGAAATTCGTGCCGTTGCTTCGGTCTGACCGTACATTACGAAGAATTTAATTTGTTTTTTCAATGATGCATCATAAAAATATCGTATGAACTCTTCGCTTAGCCTGCCGCCTGCTTGTGTCATTTTCCTTAAGGATGGAAGCTCCATCTTTTCGAATCGCAGTCTCATCAGCATCTGATAATGATAAGGCACTCCGGCAAAAGACGAACATTCATACTTATTGAAAATTGTCCAGAATTCCCTGTTGACAAGTGATTTGTTGGTTGCAATGATTGTAGCTCCTGCAAGGAGATGGCTGTTTATAACGGATAAGCCATAAGAGTAACTCATGGGGAGGCTTGTAATCGGTTTATCATACTCAGTAATGGAAAGATATTGCATTATGGACAATGCATTCGATTGCAGATTTTTATAAGTAAGCCGGACAAGCTTCGGACTGCCTGTCGTGCCGGATGTAGATAGCAAGACTGCAAGTTCAGGATTAATATGTGGCAAATCTTCTACATTTAACCTCTCAACCAAATTAGTAAATTTATCACCACAAACCCATCGGTATCCGTTTTGTTCTTCATAAGGGAAATTAATTAATAATTCCGGCTTATAAATATTTATAAGATTTTCCCTTAATTCCGGAGTAATATTCTTATCGAGAAGCAGAACAGCGTTCCCCGAACGCAGGATTCCAATATATGAGGCTATTGTTCCGAAGGTATTATTGCAAAACAAGAAAGAAAGTCTTTTTTTATTTCCGGAAAGAAGTTCAACCATAAAATTTGAGTAATCATCTAATTCGGAATAAGGATAATGAATGTCAGATTCACTCTCTATTACTGCGATTTTTTCCGGTTGTATTATATCAAAATTATAGAACATTTTATATTACTTTTTAAAACAAGTATAAACGAAAGAAATCATAACTTCGTATAAGACTATTATTTCTGCGAATGAAACTGTGTTAAAATTCTTTTTTGATTATCATTCTGAGCGAAGCGAAGAATCGCCTTGCAAAATCTGATAAACTCATTTTTTTATTCATCTTAATAGACTTTATCCTATTTGGAAGAATAAAGTAATGATGATGTTCTCGAATGATAATCATTTTTTCTTTACACCAAAACTAAATTCATCTTATTTTGAAGAAGATTCTTCACTTCGCTTACGAATGACATTCTTCTAATATTTTAGTTATCATCGATTTTATTATCAAATAAGAGCTGAAATGATGATTAAAATACCTAACTAATAAACTTTGACTTAATTCATAATTCGTAATTCGTAATTGATTAAACAACCATCGCCCCATCGACCCCAATTACCTGCCCTGTGACGTATTCGGACATATCAGAGGCGAGGAAAAGAGCTGTATTTGCAACTTCATCAGGTTTACCGATTCGATTCATCTTAACGCTTGCAAGGCGCTCTTTATAGATTGCTTCGGGTATTGATGTCGCCATTTCGGTTTCGATAAAACCCGGAGCAATGGCATTAACACGAATTTTCTGTGCGGCAAGTTCCTTTGCTGAAGCATAGGTCATACCAATCACAGCGGCTTTGCTTGCGGAATACAGAGCCATTCCCTCTTTACCGTAACGTCCCATAATCGAAGCCAGATTAATAATTGAACCGCCACCGGAGCGAGTCATCAGCCGGCTTGCAAGCTGGATATTGTAAATTGTACCTTTGATATTGATATCAATTGTACGGTCGATAGAATCCTTCGTCATCATCGCTATCAGGCTGCCTTCTAATATGCCGGCATTATTAACCAGTATATCGAGCCTCTTATACTTTTTGAAAATAGCATTATAAAATTCTTTAACATCATCATAATTCGAAATATCGAGACTGAAACCGGTGCATTCTGTTCCGAATTCTGAAGAGATATTGGAGCAAATTTCATCTATGATATTTTGTTCGGCAATATCATTCATTACAATGGCAGCTCCGGCAGAGGCAAACTTTCGCGCGATTGCTAATCCGATTCCACGGGCTGAGCCTGTTACAATTGCAATTTTCCCCGATAAATCTATACTAACCGGCACAATATCTCCGAATGATTGAGATTTGATTCATTAATAATCCTTAGTTCAAAAAAAGATATATCCTTGTCATTTTGAAACCTAAAATACTGGACTAAAAAAAATTGTTAATTACAAATTCAAGAAAAACCCCCTAACCCCCTTTGAAAAAGGGGGAATTTCTTTTTCCCACTTTTTCAAAGGGGGTTAGGGGGTTTTTCTTGAATTCAATTTTATGGTTCAATTTCAATTCTGCGTATTCGTTTCTCGGAAGCTAAAATAAACCTCTCAATTCCGCCTCGAAGAGTCATTAATTTTAATGGACAAATTGCACAATTTCCGGTAAATCTCAGAACCGCAACCTGGTTTTCTTCTTCATACCCGACGAATTCAATACCTCCGCCATCCTGCTCCAAATAAGGTCTCGATATATCTAAAATTTTATTGACAGAAAGTGATATTTCATCCTCAGAATTCAATTTTGCTGCAATATGGTAACCTCAAAAATAACAAATTTAATAAATATTATACATGATTTGATTTTTTTTTAATGTTTTTTGAAAAATAAAGGATAATTTTGTAGAATTTTATTAGCCAAAGTTGATATTTGTTATAGATTATGAAAAGCGCAAAAATAATTACTGAAGGATTTACATACGATGATGTGTTGCTGTTGCCACGCTATTCCGAGGTGCTACCACGGGATACAAATACCGAAACTAAACTGACAAGCACAATAAAACTTTATATTCCGCTAATCAGCGCTGCTATGGATACTGTTACAGAAGCAGAAATGGCACGTGCGATTGCCCGTGAGGGAGGGATTGGAGTTGTCCATAAAAATATATCTATTGAAGGACAGGCAGAGCAAGTCGATAGGGTAAAGCGTTCGGAAAGCGGGATGATTCGCAATCCTATTACGCTTACAAGTGATGCACGCGTTCGAAATGCTTTGGATTTAATGAATAAATTTCATATTTCCGGCATTCCGGTAATTAATGCAGAGCGAAAATTAATAGGTATAATAACAAACCGTGACTTGCGATTCAATCCTAATCCTGAGGAATTACTATCAAATGTAATGACCAAAGATAATCTCATTACTGCTCCTGTTGGCACAGACTTTACCGATGCCGAACTTTTATTGCAAAATCATCGAATCGAAAAACTCCCCGTTGTCGATGCCAACGGTATATTGCAAGGTTTAATTACTTTCAAAGATATACAAAAGAAAAAGATGCACCCTAATGCCTGCAAGGATAATCAAGGCAGACTTCGTGTAGCTGCTGCCGTTGGAGTTTCAGGGGATACTATGGAGAGAGTGGATGCACTTGCGACTGCCGAAGTCGATGCCGTTTTTGTTGATACCGCACATGGGCACACAAAAGGCGTAATTGAAACTATAAGAAAAATTAAAAGTAAATATCCAAACCTTCCAATTATTGCTGGTAATATTGCAACTGCCGAAGCGGCAAAAGCATTAATTGACGCAGGCGCAGACGGACTGAAAGTAGGTATCGGACCCGGTTCAATCTGCACAACACGTGTAGTTGCCGGAGTTGGCGTACCTCAGATTACAGCTATATCGGAAGTGGCTTCAGTTGCCGGTCCTGCAGGAATACCGATTATAGCCGATGGCGGGGTCAAACAAACCGGCGATGTTGCCAAAGCTATTGCATTCGGCGCTGATACTGTTATGTTAGGCAATCTCTTTGCCGGACATGAGGAAAGCCCCGGACAAAAAATTATTTACGAAGGACGTGCATATAAGATATATCGTGGCATGGGTTCGCTCGATGCTATGAAGCAAGGTTCAGCCGACCGCTACTATCAGGATGTCGAAGAAGAAATATCCAAATATGTACCCGAAGGTATTGAAGGAAGGGTTCCATTCAAAGGAAGTGTCTCCGATACGATATTCCAGATTGTTGGCGGATTGCGCTCTGCTATGGGTTACTGTGGCTGCAAGACAATCTATGAGATGAAAGCCAATGCCCAATTTGTCAGAATAACACAAGCCGGATTGCGTGAATCACACCCGCATGACGTGCGTATTACTAAAGAATCTCCAAATTACTTTGTTCAATAAATAGTTTAAGAATATGACAAAAAAAATACCCCCGGCGCCAAAAGAAATTATTCCTAATTATCCTAAAATGGCGGATAAGAGACTCGAACAACTTCGCTTCACAATGGAGGATTTCAAGGTTGACGCAGTAGTAGTGACCTATTTGCCCAATATAAGATATCTTACTAATTTTTCGGGTTCGGCAGCTACATTATTCATTTTACCTAATGATCTTATTTTCGTGACAGATGACCGTTACGAAGAGCAGATTAAAACTGAATTATACCAGCTTCCGAATATGAAAACGTACATATCGAGGGATGTGTGGAAATTAGTCAATGATAAGAAGTTATTAAAGCATGTACCGTCGCTCGGATTCGAGGCAGATAGATTGCCGTATTCGGTAGCTGTTGATATTAGAAATAAAATCAGGCCAATTAAGTTCAAACCTGCTGCAAGCGGAATCGAACCGTTTACTATTCCGAAGGCTCCCGAAGAACTTGCCTGCATTCAGCAAGCGTGCAATATAGCTCTCGATACATTCGATTTCGTTCTCGGATTTATCAGCCCAGGTTTCACTGAAAAAGAAATTGCTAATGAGATTGCATATAAAACACGGCAGCTTGGTTCGGAAAACGACCCGTTTGATATATTAGTCGTAAGCGGACCTCGATGCGGCTTGGTTCATGGCGCACCAAGCGACAGATTAATCAAGAAAAACGATATTGTTATAATGGACTTTGGCGCTCGTTATAAAGGGTTCGTCAGTGATATAACACGTACGGTTTGCGTTGGGAAGCCAACTAAAGAACAGAAAGAATTATACAAATTATTATTATCAGCCCAGACTGCGGCAGTAAATACTGTCCGACCTGGAATCAATGGCAAAACACTCGATAAATCTGCCCGCAGTATTATAGAGAAAGCCGGTTTCGGTCCGTATTTCCAACATTCATTAGGGCATGGCTTAGGTATCGAAGTTCATGAAATGCCAACGATAACATTCCGTATGGATGACCAAATAGTACCTGAAGATGCAGTAATTGCAATTGAACCGGGATGCTATTTTCCTGATAAATATGGTATAAGAGTAGAAGACAACATACATGTAACTCGTAATGGCGGTAAGTATCTGACTAAATCGCCCGATGAATTGATTTCCGTTTAAATCTTTTATTAATTAAGCCGGATGTACGGCAAAGAATTGGATGTTGATAAAATTAAATGCCGGACAAAACTGCATTAATTATTGCTTATTACTTTCCTCCGATGGGTCTTAGCGGAGTTCAGAGAACCCTGAAGTTCGTTAAATACCTGCCGGAGCATGGATGGAATGTTGTTGTATTAACCGCAACGCCCCATTCTTACTATGCTTTCGACGAATCGTTATTAGAGGAAATCAACCGTCCGGAAATAAAAATTTTCGCTACCGCACCATCCAATAAAAATGCCGGTAAACGCCAAATAATTAAGTTCCCGTCTTATTTCAAGCAGAAATTGGGTAGGGCGGTTCTTCAAACTTTTTATGTCCCGGATAGTAAGATAAAATGGAAAGCCCAGGCTGTTGCATTGGGTGAGAAAATTCTGAAATCTTATGATATTAATGCAATTTTTGCAACTGCTCCTCCTTTTACCGATTTCCTGATAGCAAAGGAGCTCGCAGTAAAATTTGGGAAGCCCTTCATTATGGACTATCGCGATATTTGGGTGGACAATCCCTTTCATTTTTATCCTACGATTTTTCACAAGAATAAAAATATTAAGCTTGAAGCAGAGATGCTCAAGCATAGCGAGAAAGCTATCGTTACGACGCGCTATGCCAAAGAATTGCTTTTAAAACGATACCGATTCCTTTCCCACGAAGATATAGCAATCATCCCACATGGCTATGATAGTTCGGATTTTGCTGATTTGGGTGGCACACGTCCTCCTTCGGATAAGTTCGTTATTACTCATTCAGGCGTATTCCAGGATAACCGAACTCCGGGATATTTCTTTCAGGCATTGGCGTCATTTATTAAGAAGAATCCGGAAGCAAAAGGGAAAATCGAAGCCCGGTTTGTTGGAATCATGCGTCCGGGGCATATTAAGCTGATTAAGAAATACGGACTGGAGGATAATGTCGTTCTTACAGGTTATGTATCGCATCAGGAATCCGTGCGACATTTAGCTGAATCGCATGTGTTGTGGCTTATGCTTGATGATAACGTCCGAAGTCCCGGAAAATTATATGAATATTTCGGCGCCCGGAAGCCTTTGCTTGTCTGTGCTCCTGACGGTATTATTCGCCGTACCGCTCTCGATTGCGGCGCTACAGTTGCAACGAATCCTAAGGATGTGAAAGCAATCGAGAAGTCGATAAAAGATTACTATTATCAATGGAAAAACCGCTGCCTGCCTGTTCCTGAAGAAGAATACATTGCATCTTTCGACAGGTTCAAGCTCACAGGTGATTTAGCCCGCGAGTTGGCTTTGGCAGTGTATATTTAGATTTTGAGCTATACTACTTAATTTGTAATTGCTTAATGCTTTTTATAAAATTTATAACTGATTTGAAAAAATTCGTTAACATTTAGGTTTATTCAGAAAAATATTTCATTTTCTTTACGTCTTTATATCAGAAAGGAATTGTTATGCAAACATATACTGCTGTTGTAGAAAAATGTAAGGATACCGGTTATTACGTTGGTTATATTCCAGATTTCACCGGCGCTCATTCCCAAGGTGATACAATTGAAGTATTAAGGCAAAATCTCATGGAAGTTATCAAAATGCTTTTAGAAGACAGAAATTAATATTCAAATTGAATTGGATGAGTTTAACTCTTACAAATAATACCTCTTCGAACATTAATGAAATTGTGCAATATTTTTCCTTAAACTTTTTTTTCGAGTTTGAATTAACTTTGGATTGATATTGTTCTCTGAACGTTTTTTCAAAAAATCACTGAACGCTTTTTCATCATCTGGATTGATTTGCTGATTAATAAAAACAAAATCAACTTCATCCATCTTTTTAAAGTTTATCATAATTATATCCTTTAAAATAATTGTTGACTAATATCATTGATTCTTTTGTATCTATATACATTAGATTATTTCCAAAAACCTTTGCTCCCAATGTTTCTTTATAATGTTCAATTAGTTGAGTTTTGGCAATAAAAGAAACGATACCTTCATAATTTTTTTCAAAAGATAGCTTACAAGCAAAAGCAACCAAATTACCCGCTACACCTTTATATAACTTTTCCCTGCCTTTATTGAATTTTGCATTTTCAATCAAATTCATAAAAATATGGTCGCCTTTATCGGTTAAACTGATAAGCCCATGAATTATTGTTGGATTATTTATTGTAGTGAGCTTATACACTTCTTTTGTATTATCAAATAATTCCTTATGCCAATCGAAAATCCATTGAGTTTTTTTTATTAGTTTAATATTTGAAAGGTTTATAATAGAAATATCCGTTTCAAAAATTTCACCGGTTAAAGAATTTTCAATTGACCGGGTCAATTTGTCAATTCTTATGTCTATAAGATTAGCCACTTTTTTACTCATAATAAATTAACGAATATTCGATGAATATATTATTTTAATACCTCTCCAATCCTTAAATTTTAAACCTATAAAAAAAATAAATCCTCATTTTTTCTGTCTTAATCATTTTTAATATTAGAGGAAAATATGAAAGCAAAATTACGTCCTGATGGTAATTTAAGAATAATCGGTACTAATGAATTAGGCTTGGAGACTGCTTACGATACACACGTCAAAAGCGGCGGAGATGATTCAGCTCCTACTCCAATGGAAGTGCTGCTTCAATGTATCGGCGCCTGCTCTTATTTTGATGTCGTCAGCATACTACGCAAGAAGCGAAAGACTGTCGATGCTTTGTTCATAGATTTGGATTCCGAGCGCCAAACCGAGCACCCTATGGTATTTACCAAAGTGCATATTATTTACAAATTAATCAGCCCCGATGCCGAATTGCATGATTTGGAGCGAGCCGTCGAGCTTTCTCAGGAGAAATATTGCAGCGTATCGGCTATGGTAAAGAAGTCCGGCTGCGAGGTTACATGGGAATGTAGGCTGAATGATACCAATGGTTAATGGTAAATGGTCAATTGTTAATTGTTAATGGAGACCTCTGAAAAATAATAAAATGTGCAAGTTTGTCATTCTGAACTTGTTTCAGAATCCAGTTCCCAAGGGATTTATGGATTCTGAAACAAGTTCAGAATGACATCTTTCCATATTTTAGACATACCTTATATACTTATCAACTATCTAATTATTACCAATTTCATTGCCTTTTTACCATAAGGTGTCTCAATAACGATGTTCCAGTATTTCCCACCTCAAATCCGGATAAATCTTTGACTTTCTCTCCATACAAATTATAAACGGCAATCTTCATATTACTGAAATCCGACATTCCGTCCAATTTAATTTCAATCGAAGTCGAAGTCGAAAATGGATTCGGATAAACGGAAATAGTGCAGTTCCTGCCGAATAAATTATCATCCGTAACAAAATTTGGTATTTCTTCTTCTTCTTCTGTTCCTTGTTCCGGCATCATCCATGGCTCTAAAGCAAGGAATGATGTATAAAGCGAAAGAATCCGGTTTGCCTTGCTTTCTTTAATAATACTTTCAATCGTCATATTTTGCTTATCCAACAACTCCAAAGAACGGATATACTGAGTGTACCATATTTGCTTGGTTTTCTTTTCGATATTACCATCAGAATCAAGAACGATTTTCGTAGAGAAAGCTTTACCTCCGGCAATTCCCGCTGCCTGAACGGTCAAAGGATACTTCCCGACAAATCTTCCAACGCTTATCAGGTTATCATTTCTGGAAATATTGGAATTATATGTTGTCATGTTATACCTGCCAAAACAGAAACCATCGTTCATCGTAGTCATAAGGTCAAAAGCGCTGATTGAACCCTTCATTGCATCCAAACTTCGCGATACCGCATCGGATATGTTCTCGGTATTGAAATTTACCCTGGTATAATAGCCACTGTTGATAAAAGTCAGGTTGCTGTATAAATACTCATTTCCGGTATATACCCGACCCGAAATATTATATGTCCTAGGATAACCATTATAATCAACCGATAGGAAATTTATATCATTGCTTCCTATTCTCCCCTGTATTTCAGAATATAGCGGATTTGCAATAAGCGTATTGCCTTCACGGTCGGAATTCGATAGAATAACGATTGTTCCCTTACCATCACTTTCCTTAATAAAATCTATTCCTTTAAGGACTAATGAAGATAATTGATTCTGATATCCTAAATTAGCTTTTGAAATCTTTTGCAGAGTGCTTTGATATTCGGCTGTGGTTTGGTCGCCGGAAATCCAGGTGTTATTCATTAGGTGTATTGAAAAATCGGCATAGATTATATTGAACGAATCTTTCGGGCTTATGCAATTATTCATTATTGTGGCGACATGCGCTCTCAGTGCATCATTCGAATATTTACTGTTTTCGATATTGTTGTCAATCAGGATTAATACCTTTCGACGTTCTGTTATTTCGAAAGCAGACGACGGCAGCAGAGCCAATTGATAATATCCGTTATCCCCGCTCGTAGCGTAAGTTTTGAAATACAGCCCGTTCCTCATTGGTGAATCGAATGTCAGGCTGACGGCTCCTGCCATATCATTCGGTTGGACTACTGCTGATTTACCTGCCATACCATTACTGCTATCGTCAGTGAATTTGATATTCGGTTTACCGGTAATATTAGGATTATTCCATTCCGGATTATTCTTAATAAATATTTTTAGCTTCGGGACG
The DNA here is from genome assembly GCA_016844745.1 of Ignavibacteria bacterium. Taxonomy (GTDB): domain Bacteria; phylum Bacteroidota; class Ignavibacteria; order Kapaibacteriales; family UBA2268; genus JAERMQ01. The sequence goes on from JAERMQ010000060.1 coordinate 66,971, forward strand.
GAATTCGATAGTTGCATAATATTATTTGGCAGGGTAACGGATGTATATTGAGCGTACCATTTAACCGGAACAAGCCATGAAAGCCGGCAGCGCCTTGCTTTGTAACCATTGACCGGATAAATCCTGTATTCATAAGCAGTTTGGGAATTCTTATATAAAACCGAAGGGTCGCGACGGCGCTTGACTATTCCTTCATAAATAAGATTAGCGCTCCATTTATCTAAGAGCATTGCCTTTACGATTGTGTCCTCCACCCATAGCCATGAATCGACAATATGAGCGTTATCCGGCAGGGAAAAGAGCATTTCGATTTCCGTTACATCGTTGCTGTTCAGACCTGCATTTTTAGCTGAAATCTCCATGTAAAGATTCATTTCGACATAGATACCGACGGGATTAACCTCTAAATATGCGCTGTCTATTCTTGCTTTGCCGGTACGCCATTGACTGTTTGGGTCGATAACTCTCAATCCGTCCGCTGATAACCTACCCGACAAAGCAATCAGGAAGATGAAGAGAAAGAAGAACTCTTTTGGGAAATTTTTTAAATAAGAAAAGCCGATGAAGCGTAATCCGGCTGCGATTATATTAAAGGCGAAAGCGAGAAGAAATCCGAAAAATAAAATTTGCTTTTTCATAACCTGTTTCCTTGTTTGGTTGAACATTTATATCTATTCTAACACGAATTTTTGGAAAAGGTCACAAATTATTTTAATTTTTTTTCAGAAAAGAGATGAAGGTGTCTCAAAAGCCTATAAAATGGAAGAATGTCATTCGTAAGCGAAGTGAAGAATCCAGTCCCAATGCTGCTTCTGGATTCTTCACTTCGTTCAGAATGACATTCTTCCTGACTTTTTCAACAGTCTCTTAGTCATCTTAATCACATAAATCATAAAAATCAAAGTTCAGACAATTTCATTTTTATTTCTGTAAAATATTTATTAATTTGGTAAGTATTAGAGACCTCTGAAAAATGTCATTCTGAACTTGTTTCAGAATCCATATCTGGGAGTGGATTCTGAAACAAGTTCAGAATGACAATCCTGCATTTTATGTTATTTTTCAGAGGTCTCTATTAGTAATTTGTTTTTTACGATATATTTATTGATGATTCGGATATGGCATGAATACCGGAGGAATGAAGAATGTCTGAACTGTGATTCATCTGATTTATATGATTAACTTGATTAAGGAAAAAGGTAATCATATTAATCACAGAAATCATCAAAATCATAGTTCAGACAATTTTATTTTTGTTTGAGTAAAAGATTTCTTAATTTGGCAAGCGTATTTTCTGTTATTTGCGGATATTAATGGTAGGATTAAAATTAAACTAAAAAAGCAAATTTTACGTTTTACAATTTTTAAATTATTTTTGTAAAAATTATGCAAACTTTACAATTAAATATTCCAGATAATATTGATTTGGATTTTAACCAAACAATTAGATTTTTGGCAGCTAAATTGTATGAGTCCGGTAAAGTTACACTTGGACAAGCAGCTGAGGTTGCAGGCTTATCAAAATTATCATTTTCAGAAATTATCAGTGATTTTGGAGTTTCTCTAATAAATTACTCAGTATATGAGGCTATTGCAGATGCAAACAAACTAACAATTTGAAATTACGAATTAGGAATTCCGGTTTAATTTTGTAAAGAGAATTGAAATTGAGATTAAAGACAAAGGTATGATGAAAACTTGGCTTACGATAGATGGGGAATGAAGAATGTCTGAACTGGGATTTAGCTGATTTATATGATTATTTTGATTTAGGAAAAAAGTAATCATCTTCATCACATAAATCAGGTAAATCACAGTTCAGACAATTTAAAATGTTAAATGTTAAATATTAAATGTTAAATGAAAAAGGTTTTTGTTTGAGTAAAATATTTCTTAATTTGGCAGGTGTATTTTATTCTAATGTGTTTTGATATTTATGGATGGTGTCGAACATAGCTTTGGTGCTGGAGAAATGAAGATAAATTATAGAAGAAGGAAGATATTTTGTAGAAATAAATTTGAAATAATTTTATTAAAAAAACAATATCAAATTAAAAAACATTAAAGGGAGTTTTATGAAATATTTGTTTTTACTATTCGTATTTCTATTAATAAATACCAATTTATTAGCCTCCAACCAGTATTTCGTTTATGATTCAATTTCCCATGAGGTAATTTTAAAAAAGCAGGTTGATACAACTATCAAATTATCAGATTTCTTTGATTTATATCTTTTAAATGAACAAGAGAATTTTAATGATAATTTGATATTTGATTCTTCTTTCAATAGTAGATTTCAACCATACCAAATTTTCAAGAAATTGAAAACAAATGAATTTTCAAGAAAAAAAATGTGGGGTAGAATTAAATTAGTTAATGAATTAAATGAAAGCCAGGAATTAATCTTGTATTTTTCCAATTCGGATACAACCTATTTTTTTGAAGTAAGGAGAAATAAATTAATAAATACAAAATTCAGAGTCTCGGAAACAAAAAATAATTTAGATATTTACAGACCCGGGGATAATTATAAAATATATTTATTGCCTAAGGATACAGTGATTTATTATTTAAAAAACTATTCAGTTAATTTTTGGTATTATAGTGATGTTAGCAGCAGAAAATATATTTATATTATTTATTATATATACTTTCTTTGTTTACCTTTCTTTTTCATTTCCTGGGTATTGATTTTTATTTTTTTGAGAAACCATTGTTTAATAATTCTTTTTTAAGTTATAGTCAATTTCAATTAATATTTTTCGATTTAATTTTTGTTTTCAGTATCTTATTCCTGAAAAACTTCTTAAATGCAGGATTATATTTTAAAAAATGGAATAAATATTATAATTATTCAATTTATTATGGATTGTTTTTATTTATTTTCATACCTTTTAATATTCAACGCGATTCAAATTTTTCTTATATATGGGGTATATCATTTTCTATACTTTATCCTTTATTCGCATTAAGCATAACATCAATGATTATTATAGCCTATAAATTATTAAAAAATAGACTCCAAAAATCGGCAGTTTTTGTTTTAATTGGTTGGTTGCCAATATTTTTTATAACTATTTTAGTACCTATTATTATTACTTTTTATGAAAAATTTTTTATGGTTGGATTTAACGAAACTTTAGCTGTATTCTTTAGGTATGGAATTGTTACAATTTTTTTATTTGAGATGTACGTCTTCTTTTTCGGAATTTCATATCAGTCCAGACTAAATAAAAAAGAACTTGAGAAGAAGAAAATCGAGAACCAAAGACTTGAATTTGAAAAAGAATTTGAACTAAAAGAAAAAGAACTTACTGAAAAACTATTACTTAATGTTCTTCCTGAATCAATTGCATCACGATTAAAATCAGGAGAAACAACAATAGCTGACCTGTTCAATGAAGCTTCGGTAATCTTTATTGATATAGCCAACTTTACTAAATATTCAAGCAGGACAAACCCAGAAGAATTAGTCAAAGAACTGAATAGAATATATACAATTTTTGATGGTATCTCAACTAAACACGGTGTTGAAAAAATCAAAACCATAGGCGATTGTTACATGGCTGCCGCCGGTATTCCATTGCCAAAAGAAAACCATGCCGAGGCAATAGCTTTGATGGCTTTTGAAATTTTAGAGACGATGAATGGCTATAAAACAGCAGACGGAACTGAAATAAAATTTAGGATTGGAATTGATAGCGGGCAAATTGTTGCCGGAATAATAGGGGAACAAAAATTCATTTATGACCTTTGGGGTGATACGGTTAATACTGCTTCAAGAATGGAAGAATACGGAGAAATCGGGAAAATTCAATGCACACAAGAATTTAAAGATTTATTCACGATACAGTCAAAAAGTGATGAAAGTAGTAAGATAATAGATTATTATTTTGAAAAAAGGGGAGAAATTGAAATTAAAGGGAAAGGAATGATGACAACATGGTTCTTAAAAACTTACATTGAATAGTGAAAATAATAAAAATGATAAATTCATGTTAATTAATACAATAAATATTTAAAATTTATTTATTTCAAGTAAGTCTATATTATATGATATAAATGATAAAAAGTAATTCTCATCTATGGTATGGCAAGAAGGGCAGTGGTACGTAGCTCACTGCAACGAAATAGAAATTGCAAGTCAAGGTACTACTGTAGAAGATGCTTTATTTAATTTACAGGAAGCCATAGAACTCCATTATGAGGAGCCAACTGCATCAATTTTCCCATCCATTTATTAAAAAGATAAATCAAATATAACAAAATCCCGTAGGGATGGCATATATATAGCAAAAACATTCCAATTTTGAGCGAAATCCCGTAGGGATGAAATATGAATATGCCATCCCTACGGGATTAAAAATGTTTGTTGGATGTGTTTTCTAT